>NZ_JBKBXG010000081.1:0-23188 GCF_046314175.1 Acidovorax sp.
CGGTGTGGAGCGGTCACCAGATCGCGATGCGCTACGAGAGCTGGGCCGACACGGTGGAGCGTACGGTGAGCCCGCTGGG
The DNA here is from genome assembly GCF_046314175.1 of Acidovorax sp. Lineage (GTDB taxonomy): Bacteria > Pseudomonadota > Gammaproteobacteria > Burkholderiales > Burkholderiaceae_C > Acidovorax. The sequence continues at coordinate 80 of NZ_JBKBXG010000081.1, forward strand.
GCTGGTGCTCAAGGCGGGTGTCTGGTACCTGGTGGCAGGGCCGGTAGGCGCGGCGGATGATGCGGGTCGTGCCGTGGGTCCGGGTCGTGGGCCGCGCACCTACCGCGTGTCCAGCATCCTGGCGGCCACGGCGCTCGCCTCCGCCGCGCGCCGCCCGGCCCGGTTTGACCTGGCCGGTTATTGGGCGCAGTCCATCCAGCGCTTTGAATCAGGGATTTACACCGGCGAGGCGGCCCTGCTGGCCACACCGGCCGGGCTCAAGGGCCTGCGCGCGCTCAGCAGCGCCGTGGCCCGCGCGGTGGCTGCGGCCCCGCCGCCCCGCCGCAAGGACGGGCGCGTGGCCGTGACCATTCCCATCGAATCGGTGGAACACGCCTGTGGGCAACTCATGCGGTTGTCGCCGCAGGTGGCGGTGCTGCGGCCTGCAGCCTTGCGCCGAGCGCTGGTGGAGCGGGTGCGGGCCACTGCGCGCCTGTATGGCGTGTCTGCGCCGTGACGACTATCTTTTCCGATCGCTATTGATTCAATAGCGATCAGCGCTTTTTGCATAAGCGATAGAGCACTAAAACACTTGAAATTCCGGGCTGCACAAGGCGACTCGCCCGTCGCCCATCACTCACGCGCCCAGCAGCGCGCCGCCGGGATGCCAGTGTGCGCCCGCCCCGTTGCCCACCCGGAACACAGCCACCGACTCCACCAGCCCGTGGGCCTGTTGATTGAGCGTGTTGGCGGCGGCCGCCATCTGCTCGACCAGTGCGGCGTTCTGCTGCGTGGACTGGTCCAGTTGCGCCACGGCGCTGCCGATGTGGCCGATGCCGGTGCTTTGCTCGCGCGTGGCGGCGCTGATCTCGCCAATCAGGTCGGCCACGCGTTTGACCTCGCCCACGATCTCGGTCATGGCCGAGCCCGCGGTAGTCACCAGTGTGGAGCCGGTCTCTACCTTGTGCACGCTGGCTTCGATGAGCGACTTGATCTCTTTGGCCGACTGTGCGCTGCGCTGAGCCAGCGTGCGCACTTCTCCCGCCACCACCGCAAAACCACGCCCTTGTTCGCCTGCGCGGGCGGCTTCCACCGCAGCGTTCAGCGCCAGGATGTTGGTCTGGAAGGCAATGCCGTCGATCACGCTGATGATGTCGCCAATGCGGCGCGAGCTGGTGGTGATGTCGTTCATGGTGGTGACCACCTGGGCCACCACCGTGCCGCCGTGTTCTGCGGCCGCACGGGCAGCCGATGCGAGCTGGCTGGCCTGCTGCGCGGTGTCCGAGTTTTGCTGCACCGTGGCCGTCATCTCTTCCATTGACGCCGCGCTTTGCTGCAGGCTGCGGGCTTGCTGCTCGGTGCGATGCGACAGGTCGGTGTTGCCGGTGGCGATCTCGTGCGAACCCGATTCGATCGCGGTGGCGGACAAACGTACGCGGCCCACGATGTCGGCCAGGGCGGTCTGCATCTCGCCCAGCGAGGCCAGCACGCTGTTGGCAGGTGCTGCGGTGCAGCCGGGCACGGGGCCCAGGTCACCCGACGCCACTCGCCGCGCGGCGGCACTGAGCTGCACTGGGTCGGCGCCCAGCGACCGCATCAGGCTGCGGTTGATCAACGTGGCCAGACCGATGGCCGCCAGGATGGCCGCGATGGCCGAGGCGATGAGTGTGAGTCGCTTGGTCTGGTATTTGTCGGCGGCGCTGCGGATCTCCTGCTCGCCCGATGCGGTGATGAACTGCGTGTACTGCGACGTGGTCCCGATCAGCTGTTTCAGCAAGGGCTGGCATTCGGCGTTCATCTTGGCGGTGGCGTCGTCTTTTTTGCCGGCCAGTGCTAGCGCCACGATATCGAGTGCCACTGGGCCGTAGCGGCCTTCAATGGATTCGAGCTTCTGGAACAGGTCCCGCTCTGCCGCCTGAGCCGTTTGGGAGTCTGCCAGCGCGCGCTTGAGCAGCGCCATGCGCTCCTGAACGCGCTCGTGTGCGGCATTGACGGCGATTGTTTCGGCCTGGATGTCGTCCGGGCTTGCAAGCAGGATCAGGTTGCGGGCGGCGATGGCGCGCGCATTGGCGGCTTCTTGCATATCGCGCGCCAGGCCACCCCGGTGGAACTCGTTGTTTACTAGGTTCTGGAACTCGTCCTGGGCGCCGCTAAGGCTGCGCAGGGACAGGATGGAGACTCCGATCAATATGGCGATGAGCACGGAAAATGCGATCGTCAGTTTCTGGGTGACGGTTTTACGGTGGAAGTTCATGTGGGGAGATGAGCGCCAAAAAGGTACTGGCGACTCACCGGAGGGAGTTAACAATCTGTTTTCAATCTGGCCCGGCACAAAACAAACCCGCTGGCCTGTTTGTTACTCGATGTACCAAGATGTGAATTGTCTTTTGCGAGGTGCGCGTTCGCTGTAGGTCAACTTCGACAGCTGCTCCAGACCGGGGACTTTGAGTGCCGTTACATATTGCCGGGCGTTAGTCGGCGGGGGTGTGGATTACCGAGGCCTGCCTGCTGGTTCAAATTCACGTCGCGCAGGTTTTTGATTAATAACTGTGTGGCATGAAGGCCGGGCGCTATCAAGATACCAAAGCCCCCCCACTGTCCTGCCCGCCGCACCGCACTGTTCCACTGGCAGCACTTTTGCTCAGGCACCATTGGCACCATATTCCACTGGCATACCACCCGATAGTGGCGGTACACAACACGAGGAGCCCCCGTATGTCGTCGTCCACACCTGCTGCTACTGCATCCACCGCCCTGGTGCCCATCGTGCGGGCCCAGTTGCTGGGACCGCAGTGGCCCACGCTCGACCCGTTTCTCTTCTGCGCCCACCACGACGACGCCTACCCCGCAGGCAATGCTGCGTTCGGCCCGGCCGTGCCTATTGAAGACCGCCAGATCGGCAGTGACTTCAGCGGCAAGGACGGCTGGAGCATGTACCACGGTGACACGGTGCCAGGCTTTCCGGGCCACCCGCACCGGGGGTTCGAGACGGTGACGCTGGTGCGCAAGGGGCTGATTGACCATTCCGATTCGCTAGGCGCTGCCGCGCGTTTTGGCGGCGGCGATGTGCAGTGGGTCACGGCCGGCAAGGGCATCGTGCATTCCGAGATGTTCCCGCTGCTCAATGCCACCGAGTCCAATCCGCTGGAGCTGTTCCAGATCTGGCTGAACCTGCCCGCCAAGAGCAAGATGGTGGAGCCGCACTTCACCATGCTGTGGAACGAGCGCATCCCGCGCCTGGTGCACCACGACGTCGCCGGCCGCGCCACCACGGTGACGGTGGTGGCCGGTGGGCTGCCCGGCGCGCCCGACCCGCTGGCGCCGCCGCCCGAGTCCTGGGCCTCGCAGCCCGAAGGCGACGTGGCCATCTGGACGCTGCACCTGGAGCCAGGCGCCGAATGGACACTGCCCGCGGCAAAGGGGGAGAACACGCAGCGCATGCTGTATTTCTTCGTCGGCGACAGCCTGCGCGTGGGCCCGCAGGACGTGGACCGCCATGCGGCGCTGGAGGTGCGCGCCACCGAGGACTGGGTGCTGACCAACACTGGCCCCACCGCCGTCGAATGCCTGGTGCTGCAGGGCCGACCCATTGGCGAGCCAGTGGCGCAGTATGGCCCGTTTGTGATGAACACGCAGGCCGAGATCATGCAGGCTATGAACGACTACCGCCGCACCCAGTTCGGCGGCTGGCCTTGGGCCGAGCAGGACCCGGTGCATGGCACCGAGGCACGGCGGTTTGCGCGGTATCCGGGGCAGACGGACGAAGAGCGCCCGGCAGAAGCTGCCTTTGGCGAATAACCCGTCCACGGGGCGCGCGGCAGGCGCATCGCGCCTCGTGGACAATTCGGGGTTTTGATCGCGCAGCAGCGGGTGCAATGCCCGTCAAACTGCGCTGTTTCTTTCACCGTCTGAAAACGCAAGCAGCACCATGGCCACCATCACCAAAGACTCCGCCGTCACCATCACCTACAAAGTCACCACGCCCGCAGGCAAGCCGCTGGACGGCGGCAGCCTGTCGTACCTGCACGGCGGCTACGAAAACATCTTCGCCAAGGTCGAAACCGCGCTGGAAGGCCAGGCTGTCGGCTTCAGCACCGCGCTGGATCTGGCCGTGGAAGACGCGTTCGGCGCCCGTGACGAAAGCCTGGTGCGCACCATCCCCAAGTCCGAGTTCCCCCCAGGTGTGAAGGTCGGCGGCCAGCTGCAGGGCGTGGGCAGCGACGGCCAGCCCGCCGTGTTCAACGTCGTCAAGATCAAGGGCCCCGAAGTGCACCTGGACGGCAACCACCCGCTGGCAGGGCAGGCGCTGAAGTTCAGCTGCAAGGTCACCGAAGTGCGCGCTGCGAGCGCAGAAGAAATCGCTCACCGGCATGTGCATGGGGCGCATGGGCACCAGCATTGAGTTGCGCAGTACGTAAACCAGGGCCACACCGCACCGAGCTATGTAGGGGTAAAACTGATGCGACTGATTAGGCATTCCGACCGGGCGTTCTCGCTGCATGACTTTCTTTTGGCATCTGAGTGCACTGAGCTGATTGGGTTGGCGGAGGCGGGTGGTTTCAGCACCGCTGGCGTGCGTACCAGTGGCGGTCCCAAGGCCATGCCCGGGGTGCGCAACAACGAGCGCGTGCTGGTGGAGTCACCGCATTGGGTCTCGCTGCTTTCGCAGCGGTTGACGCAGGTAGCGTTGCCGGCCATCGGGGCCGAGGTGGCGAAGGGACTGCCCAAAGATCTGCGGTTCTACAAATACTCGCCGGGTCAGCGATTCAAGATGCACAAGGATGGCCCGTGGACCGAGGCGGGTCTTACCAGCCAGCTCACATTGCTGGTGTACCTCAATGAAGGGTTTTCAGGCGGAGACACCAGTTTTCGGGAATTCACGGTCGAGCCATGCACGGGTTCTGCCTTACTTTTCATCCATGACACTTGGCACGAAGGCACTGCTGTCACCGAAGGCACCAAGTACGTGCTTCGGTCTGATGTGCTCTACGGCCCTGGCGATGCAGCGGCTGCATAGAGAGCACGTTGCAGAGCCTCCAGCACTGTCGCCATCCCCTGTTCTTCGCATCGATCTTGAAGGCCACGGCGTCCGCTCTGTGAGCCCGCGCAGCATCTGCTGTAGTCGCAATCCACTTGTGCGCTAAGGCGCGGCTGGCGGAACCCCAGGGTTTGTCGACATGGCTGTTGACACAGCTTCACTCCTTCGCCGCGGGATCAACTGCCCGTCGAGCAGCATCTCGATGCGGGCAAAAATCTCATGGCGCGAGAACGGTTTCTTCATGAAATCGTCCGCGCCGATGCGGTTGGCATAGAACTGCTCGGTGGCGTGCTCGTTGCCGCTGATCATGATCACCGGGATGTGCTGCCATTCGGGCATTTTGCGGATGGCGCGCAGCGCGTTGAACCCGTTCATGCCGGGCAGGATGATGTCCAGGAATATCAGTTCGGGCGGGTCCTGGGCGATCAGCGCCAGCCCCTGCTCGGCGTCCAGGGCTTCGCGGGTGTCATAGCCTGCCGAGCGCAGCGCCTTGCGCAGCACGGCCACGACGGTTGGCGAGTCGTCGATGATCAGCACCTTGATGCCTTTGCGCGCGTTGACGCGTTTGCGCTGGCGCCGCTCCACGGGCGCAGCGGGCGCTGCCGGGGTGGCTTCGGGTCGGTCCGTCGGCCTGCGCATGCTGCCCAAAAGCCGGTCGAAGATGCTCATGGTGCTGTCTCGTTTCTTACTGGCGTCGTTCAACGGGGTGCAAGTATCCCAGATGCGGCTTTCCTGCCCGAAGGCGTCGTTCTGCAGGCGAGCACACTCTGCTGGCAGGAATGGGGTTTGATTTTCAAAATTGATAGCTGCTAGCGCTTATTGGATAAGCGCTAGAGGCCAAAAACACTCAAAAATTGCCAGTCAACGCCTACCGCCGCGCACCAGCCCACGCCCGCGCAGCACGGGTTCTGCCGCCAGCCGCACGCTCGCCCATTCCACAAAAGCGCGCACTTTGGCGGGCGCCCGCCGCCCCGCCGGGTACACGATGTGCACGGGCACGGGCGGCAGTTCGTGGTCGGCCAGCACGATGCGCAGGCGCCCTGCGCGCAGGCTGGCGGCGGCCTGGTAGGCCAGGCAACGCGTCAAGCCCAGGCCTGCTTCGGCGGCGGCGATGTCCACCTCGTTGCTGTTGCTGATCCACGCAAAATGCGGCTGGCCCGTGGCGCCGTCCTTGAACTTCCACGGCGTGGGCGCACGTGCGTCGAACGAGAAGCCAATGGCCCGGTGCGCGCTCAAATCATCCGGGTGCATGGGCTCTCCGTGTTTCGCCAGGTAGGCGGGCGAGGCCACCACCAGCCGCCGCAGCGCGCCCACCTGCACGGCGGTCAGGCCCGAATCCGGCAGGTGCGCAATGCGGATGGCCACGTCCATGCCTTCGTCCAGCAAATGCACCAGCCGGTTGACGAACAGCGTGCGCACCTGCACCCGTGGCTGCGCCTGTACAAAGCCTTGCACGATGGGCGCCACATGCTGGATGCCGAACATCTGCGGTGCGGTGATGGACAGCAGCCCCTGCGCCTCGGCCTGCGCGCCACTCGCAGCCTGCTCCGCCTCGTGCAGATCGCTAAGGATGGGGCGGCAATCGGCTAGAAAGCGCTCGCCCGCCTCGGTCAGCCGCACCATGCGTGTGCTGCGCTGAAACAGCAGCACACCGAGCCGCGCCTCCAGCGCCGCAATGGCGCGCGTGACGGCCGCCGCCGAGCAGCCCAGGCGCCGCCCTGCTACCGCAAAGCCACTCGCATCGGCCACGGCCACAAAACAACGCAGGGTGTCGAGGTGGTCCATTGTTTCGACTCGTGCAATTTTGAAAGCTGCACTATGGCTATTAACGCCAAGTGGCGCAATAGATAAGGTCGAGTCTTCTTTCCTCAGACGCTCAAAAGGACTTTCGCCATGGCCCCGACCACCCCGCTTCAGCTGTATCGCATGCCCATCTCGGGCCACTGCCACCGCGTTGAACTGCTGCTGTCCCTGCTGGGGCTGCCATACCAATTGATCAACGTGAACCTGCTGCAGGGCGAACACCAGCGCGCAGAGTTTCTGGCGCTCAATCCGCTCGCTCAGGTGCCAGTGCTGGTGGATGCGGGCCTGGTGCACAGCGACAGCAACGCAATCCTGGTGTACTTGGCGAAGCGCTATGCCCCCGGCAGTGCCTGGATGCCGCAGGACGCAGAGGGCCTGGCGCAGTTGCAGCGCTGGTTCAGCCTGGCGGCGGGCTGGTTGGCGCCGGGCATTGCGGCGCCGCGGTTTGCCGCCCTGTGCGGCCGCCCCATCAGCGAGGCCGCGCAGGCCACCGGCAAGCGCCTGCTGAACTACATGGAGAGCGAACTGCAGGGCCGCGTGTGGCTGCTGGGCGGCGCAGAACCCAGCCTGGCCGACATCGCCATGGTCAGCTACACCTCGCAGGCGCACATCGCCGGGCTGCCGCTGGCGGCGTACCCGCGCATTGCCGCCTGGGTGGCACGGCTGCAGGCGCTGCCCGGCTATGTGCCACTGGCCGACACGCTGGCCCCAGCCACCCCGGTGGCCGCATGACTACCGCCGCGGTCGCCGACGCCTTCCACACAGGCGAGCAGGCGCTGCAGCAGCGTGTGGGCCTGCGCGAGCGCATGGCCGCCATCGGCCCGCTGGTGATGCGCGACCACATGCCCGACCAGCACCGTGAGCTGTTCGAGAAGCTGCCCACCTTGCTGCTGGGCGCGCTGGACGACCAGGGCCAGCCCTGGGCGACCATGCTGGCTGGTCCGCCCGGGTTTGTGTACACGCCCGATGCGCAGCAGATGGACATTGCCACCGTGCCCGAAGTTGCGGACCCCGTGTTGAGCCGGTTGTCGCCCGGCGCCCCGGTGGGCGTGCTGGGGCTGGAGCCCCACACCCGCCGCCGCAACCGCATGAATGGGAAAGTGGCTGCTTTCAGTGATGCAGGTTTTTCGATTGCCGTGGTGCAAAGTTTTGGCAACTGCCCCAAATACATCCAGGCGCGCGAGCCGGGCCTGCGCGCTGCGGTTACGCCGCCCGGGCCCGTGCAGTTGCTGGGCCCGGCGCTGGATGCGCAGGCGCTGGCCCGCATCCAGCAGGCCGACACGCTGTTCATCGCCAGCGCCTCGGCCGCGCAGCAGGGCGGTGCGCAGAGCGAAGGCGTGGACGTTTCGCACCGGGGCGGCGAGCCCGGCTTTGTGCACGCCGAGCCCACCGTGCACGGTGTGGTGCTGCGCCTGCCCGACTACCCCGGCAACCAGTTCTTCAACACGTTGGGCAACCTGGCGCTGCACCCGCTGGCGGGCCTGCTGGTGGTGGACTACGAAGGCGGCGGCCTGCTGCACATTGCCGCGCGGGCCGAGCTGCTGTGGGACGACGCGGCGCGTGCGCCCTGGCCGGGTGCGCAGCGGGTGCTGCAGCTCACGGTGCAACGCGCGCTGTGGCGGCCCGGTGTGTTGCCGTGGCGGTGGACACCGCCCGTGGCAGCGCCGCAGTTCAATGCGCTGCGTCGTCCCGGGGCCGCTGCGCCACCGGGTTGATGCGGCGGCGCGGCACGGTGGCGTCGGCCTCCACCATGCGCGCACTGCGCTCATGTGCGGTCTGGGTCAGTTCGCTGATCAGCGCGGCCTCGGGCAGGTTGTGCCAGTAGCGCGTGGGCATCTCTTTTTTCATCATGTTCAGCTTGAGACGCGCGGGGTTGAAGATGTGGCGGTAGTAGGTGAGCCACAGCGCCTCGCCCGCGTCGGGCGGTGGCGCGTCGCTGCGCTGTGCGCCGGGGCTGGTGTGCAGCGCTTTGCCGTCCCAGCGCACACAGGCATCGGGCGTGAGGATGGCCCAGTGCATCTGCGTAAAGCGCCGAATGAAGAAGCCCGCATTGGCTTCTGTGATGAAGTGGTCGGGCTCGAACCAGGCCATGTGCACTGTCTGCCCATCGGGTTGCATCACGGGGCGAAAGCGCACAAACGCATGCATCTTGTGTTTGTCGCGCGCCACCGCTCGGGCCATGTGGTGGGCCTGCATGCGGTCGGCGTCCAACGGGTCGTGGCGCAGGTCGGGGTGCTGGGTCATGCGCCAGAGCAGGCGGTACATCAACGCAAAACGCGCGGGGTCGCGGTGCAAGATGAGCTGCTCGCACAGGCGCACAAAGTCGGGGGGCACTTGGGGCGCGGGGTGTGTGGCGGGCAGGGCGGCCCATCCGGGCGGCGACGGCGTCACTGCGGGTTCGCTGTCGATGCTGGCAAACAGGTCGCCGGCTGCGTCGCCAGCGGTAAACCAGTCCACCTGCTCGGGCAACACCCCGGCCTGCACCAGCGCGCGGGCAGCACGGCGAAAGCCGGGCCAGTCGGTGGGGTGCGCCAGCGTGACGCTTTGGCGCTGCACAGCGTAGGGTGCGAGGAGGGGTGAGTCGAGGGGCGCGGGGTGTGACATCGGCTTCAGTCGAACAGCCCGCGCTGCAACGGTGGCGGCGCCAACTGCGCAGCCAGATCGGTGGCGTCCAGCGCGCGCCCGGGGCGGTAATCGGCGGCCTCCACAAACGGAAGCACCTTCTTCAGCGGCACATGCAGCCGCGCCAGGTCGGCATGCCGCAGGCGGCGTACGCGGCGCGCGGCCAGCAGGCGGTCCACGGTCTGCACGCCAAAGCCGGGCACGCGCAGCAGCAGCTCGCGCGGGGCGGTGTTCAGGTTGACGGGAAAACGCTCGCGGTGCGCAATGGCCCAGGCCAGTTTGGGGTCCATGTCCAGCGCCAGCATGCCGCCTTGGCTGGGAGGCACGATTTCTTCATGCGCAAAGCCGTAAAAGCGCATCAGCCAGTCGGCCTGGTACAGCCGATGCTCGCGCACCGTGGGCGGGGCAATGAGCGGCAGCGCGCGCGCCGCGTCGGGGATGGGGCTGAAGGCCGAGTAGTACACGCGCCGCAGCCGGTGCACGCCATACAGCCGCGCGCTGGTGGCCAGGATGGTGCGGTCGCTGGTGGCATCGGCGCCCACGATCATCTGCGTGCTCTGCCCGCCGGGCGCAAAGTGCGGCACGCTGGCGCGGCGGGTGGTTCGCGACTGCGGCATGGATACGATGGCCTGCGCGGCCTGTTCCTTGCGCGCGGCGCGCGATTCGCCAATGTGGAGGGCCATGCGTGCCATGGAGCGGTCGATGGCGGCGCTGTCCTTCTCGGGCGCCAGCGCTTTGAGGCCCTCGGCGGTTGGCAGCTCGATGTTGATGGACAGGCGGTCGGCATAGCGGCCCGCGCTCTCCATCAGTTCGGGCGATGCGTCGGGAATGGTCTTGAGGTGGATATAGCCGCGAAAGTCGTGCTCCTCGCGCAGCACGCGGGCCACCTCCACCACCTGCTCCATCGTGTAGTCGGGGCTCTGGATGATGCCGCTCGACAAGAACAGCCCCTCGATGCAGTTGCGGCGGTAAAAGTCGAGCGTGAGTTGCACCACCTCGTCCACCGCAAACCGTGCGCGCTGAACATTGCTACTCACGCGATTCACGCAGTACAGGCAGTCGTACTGGCAGAAGTTGGTGAGCAAAATCTTGAGCAGCGAGATGCAGCGCCCGTCCGGCGCATAGCTGTGGCAAATGCCCATGCCCTCGGTAGAGCCCATGCCCCGCCCGCCCACCGAGTCGCGCTGCGTGGCGCCGCTCGATGCACACGAGGCGTCGTACTTGGCAGCGTCGGCCAGGATGGCGAGTTTGGACTGTAAATTCACTGGATGAATTTACAGTAAATGGCATGCCCGACACCCTTCAGGGGTCAAGCAACGGGATGACAGTGATTCACATTTGATAGCTATCAGCGCTTGATAGATAAGCGCTAGAGGCCAAAAATACTAAAAATTCAGATGCCGCGGTGCCAGACGTTTGATCGCTCAGGGCTGCCTGGCCAGCGCCCGGCGCAGCAGCCGCGATGCGCGCTCGCGCAGGGGCGAAGACGGGTGGCGTGCGAGTACGCGCGGGTTGGCTTTGGCCAGCTCACACGCGTTCAGAAAATCTTCCAGGATGGCGGTGTCGTCCAGCGTGTCGGACCCGGTTTTGTGGAACTCGGGGTGCCACTGCGTGGCGGCGATGTAGCCGCGCCCCGGGGCCGGTTGCAGGCGGATGGCCTCGGGTACGCCGTCGGGTTCGCTCAGCGCCTCGACCACAAAATCCGGCGCCACGCGCTTGATGCCCTGGTGATGGATGCTGTTGACCCGCGCGCGCGGCGTGTCGGGGTACAGCTTGGCCAGGTGCGATTCGGGAACAATCTGGATGTCGTGGAAATGCTGGTCGTAGGTGCTGGCGTTGCGGTGCTGTTGCGCGCCGGGGTGCTGTGTTTCGATGTCCTGGTACAGCGCGCCGCCGAACGCCACGTTGATCAGCTGCAGGCCTCGGCACACACCAAAGATGGGCTTGCCCACTTCGGCAAAGGCCTTGACCACGGCCAAGTCGTACAGGTCGCGCACCCGGTCACCTACCCATTCCTCGCGCAGCGGCTCTTCGCCGTAGTTGCCCGGCCATACATCGGCGCCACCGTGCATCACAACGCCGTCCAGCCAGTCGGCGTAGTGCGCCAGCGTCACGTCGCCACGTGCCGTCTCGCCCGTGGGGCAGGGCACCATCACCACCATGGCACCGGCCGACATGATCCAGTGCGCGATGGACTGCTCCACGTACTGCAGGGTCTTGCCCGTGAAAAGCGGGCGGGCGGGGTCGGCGTGCTGAAAACAGGCGGACAAACCAATCTTGAGGCGGCGGGCTGCGGGCATGTGAGGGGCTCCGTGGGCGCAATGAATGCGCCTGATTTGCAATGCAGGGGGATGCCTCTTTGTAGCACCGCGCCGTAAACCCGCGTGTAGGAAGGGGCCGTGCAGCGCTGGTGGCACGGGGTTCGGCCCCACCAACCCCTGCTGCAGCAAGACCCGGCAACTAACAGGTTCTTACCGGACAGCGCGCCAAAGGTGCGACCATGGGGGTTCGCGGGACTGCCGTACCGGCCCCATGGGCGGGCGGTGGTCCTCTCGGAACCCTCATCAAGGAGCAACTCCATGCAAGTACAAGTCAACACCGATGACCACATCCACGGCGGCGAGTCCCTGGCGCAATGGATCACGGACGAGTCCAAGAGCCGCCTGTCGCGCTTTCAGGACCACATCACGCGTCTGGAGGTGTTTCTGACCGATCTGGATGCGGGCAAGTCCGGCGCCAACGACAAACGCTGCCGCATCGAGGCGCGTGTCACCGGCCGCCAGCCTGTCACCGTGACCGATGAGGCCGACAAGATGGCCAACGCGTTCATCGGCGCCGCCGACAAACTGGCCCGCGCGCTGGACACAGACCTGGGCCGCGTGAAAGACCGCCATGGCCGCGACACCATCCGCACGGCGACGGCAGCGGAGGAATAAATTTTTAGTCAAATTGGCTGCTAGCGCTTGATGGATATGCGCTGGCAGCTATTAAATCTATAGTATTGGTTAAAAAAAGGGCCTTGTAGCCGTGGTGGCTGCAAGGCCTTTTTTTGTTCAGAGATCCAGGACAAGCAGTTTGCTGCGTGCACGCGAGCAGCAGGGCATGAACTGCTCGTTGGCGGCCTTTTCCTCATCGGTCAGGTACATGTCGCGGTGGTCCACCTCGCCCTCCAGCACGCGGGTAAGGCAGGTGCCACACACGCCTTGCTCGCACGAGGTGAGGATGTCGATGCCCTCACTGCGCAGGGCCTCCACCACCGACACATCCGGCGCAATCGCATACACCTTGCCGGTGCTGGCAATGCGCACTTCAAAGCCTTGGTCGCCCGAGGTGTCCTGCGCAGGCGCACCGAAATATTCGAGGTGAATGTGGTCCGGCGCCCAGCCCATGGCTTTGGCGGTGGTCACCACATGGTCGATGAAGCCTGCAGGGCCACACACGTACACGCGTTGGTCTGGGCCCGGCGCCGCCAGCACGGCGGCCAGGTCGAGTTTCTGTTCGGGCGCGCCTGCATCAAAGTGGAAGTGCGTGTGGGGTGCCATGGCCGATGCGGCGATCTCGGCAGCAAACGCCGTGCGTTCGGCAGAGCGTGTGCAGTAGTGCAGCGCAAAGTCGGCACCGGTGCGCGCCAGCCGGTCGGCCATGCACAGCAGCGGCGTGACGCCAATGCCGCCCGCCAGCAGCACGGTGCGTCGCGCCGGGTGCAGCGCAAAGTGGTTGCGCGGCGTGCTGATGGTGATCACGTCGCCTTCGTGCACGCTGTCGTGCATGGCCACCGAACCGCCGCGTGAGGCAGGGTCGCGCAGTACGGCGATGCGGTAGCGGTGTGATTCGTGCGAGGCGTTGCACAGTGAGTATTGGCGGGTCAGTCCACCGGGCAGGTGCACGTCGATGTGCGAGCCGGCGCTGAACGGGGGCAGCGCGGCGCCGTCCACGCGTGCCAGCTCAAAGCTGGCGATTCCCTCGGCCTCGGCCTGTTTTTTGACGACGCGGACCTGGATCGTTTCCTGCGCGGTCATGCAGCCACCGCCTGGGGTGCAGTGGCGGCCTGCTCGGCCGCGATGATGCGGTCCAGGATCTTGCGCGACTGCACGCCGCCTGCGTCGATGTTCAGCATGAGCAGCTTGCGGTCGGGGTAACGCAGCAGGTTCTGCTGCTGCTGTTCCAGTATGTCCTGGTCTTCGGCAAAGATGTTGCCCTGGCCGTCTCGGATCTGCGTGGTCAGAGAGGGGTCTTGCGGCTTAAAGTTGCGCGCCATGCCCCAGAAGTAGTGGATGGATGTGTCCGTCTCCGGCGTGATGAAGTCCACCACGATGCTCGATGCCTTCTTGTCGGCCGGCGCGTCGTAGCCGCCGTTGCCCGCCAGCGCCACGCCCACTTCGATCAGCACATGGCTCGGGGGCGTGAAGTGGCAGATCTGCCAGCGGTCCACCGGCTGGTCGTCGGGCAGGCCGTTCATGCGCAGCGCCATCTTCCAGAACGGCGGTGCCTCGATGCCTTCCATGAAGCGGCTGGTGATGACCTCGTCGCCTTCCACGCGGGTCTTGCAGGGCACCTCGTCGATTTCCTTTTGGCCGATGCTGGTGGAGTGCACGTAGGTCTCGTGCGTCAGGTCCATCAGGTTGTCGATCATCAGGCGGTAGTCGCAGGCAATGTGGTACAGACCGCCGCCGTAGGCCCATTCGGGGTTGTTGGCCCAGGGCAGGTGGTGGATGGTGGCGGGATCGGCCTGCGCGGCATCGCCGGGCCACACCCAGATGAAGCCGTAGCGCTCCACCACCGGAAAGCTGCGCGTCTTGGGGAAGCCTTGCACGCGCTGCCCGGGCATGGACATCGACTTGCCGGTGCATTCCACCCGCAGGCCGTGGTAGCCGCACTGCAGGTGGCCTTCGCAGACTGTGCCCAGCGACAGCGGGGCGCCCCGGTGCGGGCAGAAGTCGTCCAGCGCGGCGACCTGGTCAGGCGCGGGGCGGTAGAAGACGATCTTCTCGCCGCAGATGGTGCGGCCCAGGGGCTTGTCGGCAATCTCGTCGGGCGTGCAGGCGACGTACCAGGTGTTCTTGGGATACATGGCGGTGTCTCTCTCCGTGGGGTGGAAGGTCGTTGCAGGCTCGCTGGCGTAGCGGCTCACAATCGTGTGCTGCACGCATTTTGCTAAAAGCGCCCATCGATGTATACAGAAAATTCGGACAAATCAGCTATCGCATGGCGGCATAGCGCGTAAGTTGCTGTTTTGTATTCATTTTTAAACGGATGATATGGCGTTGGTTGGGTTTCCTGTATACATTCCGGCCATGCCCACCGAACCCACACTGGCAGACGCCAACCCAGGCGACGCCGCGGAAGCTGGCGCGTCGCAGTCCGTCAAGGCACAACTGCGCCTGCGCGAAATGATCCTGGCGGGCGAACTGCCTGGCGGTGCCCGCATTGCCGAGCTGACCATCGTCGAGAAGCTGGGGGTGTCGCGCACGCCCATCCGCGCTGCGCTGATGCTGCTGGAGCAGGAGGGGTTGCTGCAGCGCCTGGCAGGCGGGGGCTACGCGGTGCGCACGTTTTCAGAGACCGATGTGGCCGACGCCATCGCGCTGCGCGGCACGCTGGAGGGGCTGGCCGCACGGCTTGCGGCAGAGCGGGGTGTGGCCCCGGAGGTGATGGCAGAAGCCCACGCATGCCTTGCGGCCATCGACGCCACGCTGGCGCCCCCTGCGCTGGATGACGAGGGCTTTTCACGCTATGTGGCACTGAACGCGCAGTTTCATGTGCTGCTGGGCCGCATGGTGGGCAGCGAAGTGGTGGCGCGCGAGCTGGAGCGCGTCAAGGGCCTGCCGTTTGCATCGCCGTCGGCGTTTGTGATGGTGCAGACCCATTCCCCCCAGGCGCGCGACCTGCTGGTGGTGGCGCAAGACCAGCACCACCAGCTGCTGGACGCCATCGAGCACCACGAAGGCGCGCGGGCCGAGGCCATCATGCGCGAGCATTCCCGCCTGGCGCAGCGCAACCTGCGCGCCGCGCTGTCAGGCTATGCCAGCGGGCGGGTGCATGCCGACATGCCCGCGCTCACGCTGATTCGGCGCGGCTGAACGGCGTCTGGGCTGCTCTCAAAACCTGTCGCATCGCTGTCGGCGCATGCCGACGCATCCGATTCTGAGGGTTTCACCGGTTTCATAACATTACGGCATAGCTGAAAGTCCGCCATAGAACTGGCATGTGGGCGCCACCCCATGCACAGTTTGGGGGCCTGACGATCCCGCAAGCCGTGCCCGCAGGCACCCCGCGAACCGCGGCACGGATACCTACAGACAGACCGGAGACAAGACAATGACCTTCCTGAAGCGACGCACAGCCCTCGCGGCGATGGGGGCGGTAGCCCTGGCCACCATGGCCACCACCGCTACGGCCCAGACCGTGACGCTGCGGCTGCACCAGATGCTGCCGCCGCAGGCCACCATTCCCGCCAAGGCGCTGGTGCCCTGGGCCCAGAAGGTCGAAGCCGATTCGGGCGGCAAGATCAAGGTGCAACTGTTCCATGCCATGCAGCTGGGTGGCGCACCGCCACAGCTGTTTGACCAGGCCCGCGATGGCGTGGTCGACTTCACCTGGACGGTGCTCGGCTACACGCCCGGCCGTTTTCCCAAGACCGAAGTGTTTGAGCTGCCCTTCATGAGCGGCAACGCCGAAGCCTCCTCGCGCGCCATTCACGAATACGTCGAGAAGTTTGCCCCCGAAGAGTTCAAGGATGTCAAGCTGATTGCGGTGCACACCCACGGCCCTGGCCTGTTCCACACCAAGACTCCGGTGACGGGTCTCGAAAGCCTGCGCGGCATGAAGGTGCGCGGCGGCTCGCGCATCATCAACAACATGTTGACCAAGCTGGGCGCCACGCCGGTGGGCATGCCCGTGCCAGCCGTGACCGAAGCGCTGTCCAAGGGTGTGATCGACGGCACCACCATCCCATGGGAAGTCACGCCGTCGCTCAAGGTGACCGAACTGGTGAAGAACCACACCACCTTTGCAGGCAACGAGGGCCTGTATACGCAGACCTTTGCGTTCTCGATGAACAAGGCCAGCTATGACAAGCTGCCCGCCGACCTCAAGGCCGTGATCGACAAGAACTCTGGCGTGGAAGCCGCCGCCATGTTTGGCCGCGTCATGGACGAGGGCGACAAGGTAGGCCGGGGCATCGCCGAGCGCGCCAAGAACAACATCGTGGCGCTGGACCTGGTCGAGACACAACGCTGGCGCCGTACGGCCGCCACGGTGGAAACCGACTGGATCAACGAAGTCAAAGCCAAGGGCATCGATGGTGCCAAGCTGGCTGCCGAAGCCCGTGCGCTGATCGCCAAACACAGCAAGTAAATCGGCCCTTGTGGCCCCCGGCCGTCCTTGTGAACATGGTTTCAGGGGCGGCTTTTTATTGCGCCGACGGTGCAGGGATTGACGGAAAATCTCCCTCACCTCGGCTCCCTGCAGGAAGAATTTCGCATGATTGCATTCATCTACCGGCTGGCCCGCTGGTCGGCCATTGTGGGCGGCATCGTGCTGGTCGCGCTCACCGTTATGATCGTGGCCAGCATCTCGGGTCGGGCATTGATTGGCCTCGGTCTGGGCCCGGTGCCCGGCGACTTTGAACTGGTAGAGATGGGGACGGCTGTGGCGGTGCTTTTCTTTCTGCCCTGGACGTACCTCAAAGGCGGCCACGCCACGGTAGACCTTTTGTACATGCACCTGCCCGCGTGGGCGAAACGTGCGGTGGTCATGGTCAGCGACCTGCTGATGCTGGCGGTCTGGCTCATCCTGACCTGGAAGCTCTACGAGGGCATGGTCGAGAAAAAACAATACATGGAAACCACCTTCATTCTGGCCATGCCCCTGTGGTGGGCCTATGCCGCCTGCCTGGTGGGCGCGGTCATCGGCTGCCTGGCCTACATTGCGCGCACCGCCACCCTGTTTGGCCTGGGCAAAGAGCCAGAAGGCTGGACCACCGAAGCGGGAGTGCACTGATGAGCGGCGTTGAACTTGCGGCCTGGTCGTTCCCGATCCTGCTGTTTCTGATTTTTGTCCGCATCCCCATTGGCCTGGCCATGCTGGTCTGCGGCCTAGTGGGTGCGTGGCTGGTGTACGGCACCACAGCGCCCGTGCTCAACCAGCTCAAGCAGGTCACGTACAGCACGTTCTCCAGCTACTCGTTGTCGGTCATTCCGCTGTTTCTGCTGATGGGGCAGTTTGCGGCGCTGGGCGGTTTGTCGCAGGCGCTGTTCAAGGCGGCCGAGGCATGGATTGGCCACCGCAAAGGTGGCGTGGCCATGGCAGCCGTGGGTGCCTGCGCGGGCTTTGGCGCCATCTGCGGCTCGTCGCTGGCCACTGCTGCCACCATGGGGCAGGTGGCCTTGCCAGAACTGAAAAAGGCGGGTTACGCAGGCGGCATCTCCACAGCCACGCTGGCCGCCGGTGGCACGTTGGGCATCCTGATTCCGCCGTCGGTGGTGCTGGTGATCTACGCCATCCTGACCGAGCAGAACATTGCCAAGCTCTTTTTGGCCGCGTTTGTGCCGGGCATCATGGCCGCGATTGGCTACGTCATCGTGATCGCGCTGTATGCCCGGCTGCGTCCCAAGGAGATGGGCTCCAAGCCCCCGATGCCCATGGCCGAGCGCTGGAAGGCCACAGCCAAGGTCTGGCCCGTGATGCTGATCTTTGTGGCGGTGGTGGGCGGTATCTACCTCGGCTTCTTCACACCCACCGAAGGCGCTGCCGTAGGCGCGTTTGGCACGGGCGTGGCCGCCTGGATGTCGGGCGGGCTGAACCGCAAGACACTGGTGGGCGCCGTGATGGGCACCGCTGTGGCTACCGGCATGATCTTCATGATCGTGCTGGGTGCAGGCGTCTACAACACCTTCCTGGCGCTATCGCAATTGCCGCAAGAGGCCGCGCAGATGGTGGCTGGTTCGGGCCTGAGCCCGATGGTGGTGCTCGTTTCCATCCTGGTGATCTATGTGGTGCTCGGCTGCTTCATGGACTCGCTGTCCATGATCTTGCTGACCATTCCGGTGTTCTTCCCCATCGTCACGGCGCTGGACTTTGGCCTCACGCCCGAAGAGTTCGCCATCTGGTTCGGCATCTTGGTGCTCATCGTGGTCGAGGTAGGCCTCATCACGCCGCCCGTGGGCATGAACCTTTTCGTGATCAACAGCATGGCCAAGGACGTGCCCATCACTGCTACCTACCGCGCCATCATGCCGTTTGTGGCCAGCGACTTCATTCGCACCGCGATCCTGGTGGCGTTCCCGAGCATCGTGGTCTTCGTCTTGCGCTTTTGACATGCACCGCCGCAGCGTCTTGGTCACTGCGGCGGCGGCATCCTGGGCGCTGACTTCGCTGCGAGGCCACGCGCAGCCCGCGTTTCCAAACAGGGTACTGCGCGTCGTCGTGCCCTTTGCCGCCGGTGGCGTCGGCGACCTCACGGCGCGCGCGGTGGCGGCGGGGCTGGCCGGGCGTCTGGGCCAGCCGGTGGTCATCGACAACCGGCCGGGTGCGGGTGGTGTGGTGGCCGCAGATACCGTAGCGCGTGCCGAGCCAGACGGGCACACGCTGCTCCTCATGTCCAACGGCACGGCGGTCACGGCGAGTCTTTTCAAAACGCTGCCTTACGACACCGTGGCCGACTTCACGCCCGTCAGCACGCTGGGCACTTTCGACATCGCCGTACTGGTGCCTGCCGATTCGCCCCACCGCACGCTGGCCCAGTTTCTGGCGCATGCGCGTGCCCACCCAGGCCAGCTCAATGTCGGCAGCATCAACATGGGCAGCACACAGCACCTCGCGGCGGAGCTGTTCAAAAGCAGTGCTGGTATCGACGCGCAGGTGGTGCCGTTCAACGGCACGCCCGCACTCATCACGGCGCTGCGGGGCCGCCAGGTCGATGCGGGTGTCGAAATTTTGGGCTCTGCATTGCCCCAGGTGCGCGCCGGGGCGTTGCGGGTGCTTGCGGTGACGGGCGAGCGGCGTTCTGCGGTGTTGCCCGATGTGCCCACGGCGGTGGAATCGGGTGTTCAGGGGTTTGTAGCGTCATCGTGGAACGCGCTAGCCGTGCCCGCGCGCACGCCGCGCGCGGTGGTCGACCGTCTGCAGCGCGAGCTGGTGGCCGTGCTGGCGACACCTGCCGTGCAGCAGCAATTGCGGGCACTCAACGTGGAGCCGCGCGCATCAACACCTCAGCAGGCGGCAGCGCTGCTCAAGACCGACATCGACCGCTGGCGCGCCGTGATCGAGCGCGCGGGCATTCTGACGCAGTGACTGGGCGGGCGTTGGGGCTCTGCAGTCGTCAGTCGGTGCTGCAGGGGCTTCAATACAGCGCCTGCAGCGTGGTGCGGATCAGCTCCGCCATGGCTTGCTGCGTGAGTGTGGCCGGGCGCTGCGAACTTACCGCCAGAAACAGCTTGCTGCGCAACCGGGTGCTGCCGTCATCCTCACCGCTGTTGACGCCTTGCAAAGGCCGGGTGCTGAACACTTCGGGCTTGCCCGACGTGGTGACGGCATTCATGGGCAACACGGCGCAGCCCGCGCCATCGGCCACCAGGTCCAGGATGGCGGCCACGCCATCGATCTCCAGGCTGATCTGCGGACGCTTGCCGCGGGCCGCCAGTTCGGATTCCACCAGCATGCGGATCGAGTTGGGACGGGTGGGGATCACCAGCGGAAATCGTGTCAGCTCGTCCAGCGACACGGGCTCGCGCGCCAGCGCATCGGCTTCGGCATCCGTCTGGCCTGCGGGGCGGCGCTGCACCAGAAACAGGTCTTCTTCCAGCAGCGCCGTGATCTCGATGCCCGGCGCTGGGGCGGTGTTGTACAGCAGCGCAATGTCCAGCAGGCCGGTGGTCAGCGACTCGCGCATGGCCACCGATAACCCCTCGCTGATGGCCAGCGCTGCGTCGGGCAACTTGACGCGGAACGCGCGGGTCAGTGGCACTGTCAGCACCTTGGCAATGCTGGGCGGAAGGCCAATGGCCACACGCCCGGCGAGCCCGCCGCGCACGCGGCCCAGCTCCTCGCGCGCGCGCTCCACCTGGTGCAGGATGCCGCGCCCATGCTCCAGCAGCAGCTTGCCCGCTTCGGTGGGCGTGGCACCCCGGCCGTTGCGCACCAGCAGGTTCTGGCGCAGCTCCACCTCCAGCAGGCGCACCTGGCGGCTCAGGGCGGGCTGGGCAATGTCCAGCACCACCGAGGCGCGGGTAAAACTACCCAGCTCGGCCACGCGCACAAAGTATTCGATCTGCTTGAGGTCCATGGGGAATGTTCTCTGCTATTTGCAATAGCTCCAAGTCAACGATCACGGAATGATATATCTGGTAGTGCCGGTGCCGACTTCTTGTTTGGGCCCGCGCTGCCCACAATCAGTGCAATGGATTTCACCGTAAGCACTGACGGGGCCACGCAGAGCCCTGATGGAGACACCAAAACATGACCCCGCCAGAAATTCGCGGCATCTCGTCGATGGCCACGCGCCAGGTGCTGGCCGATCTGGTGGCCGGGTTTGCGCAGCAATCGGGCACGCTGGCCGCCATCGAATCGGTGGGCGGTGTGGACGCTGCCAAGCGCGTGGCGGCGGGTGAGGTCTTCGACGTGGTCATCCTTGCGTCGGATGCCATTGACAAGCTGCTTGCCGCAGGCCACCTGCTGCCCGGCAGCAAGGTGGACTGGGTGCACTCCGGCGTGGCCGTGGCTGTGCCTGCGGGCGCGCGGCTGCCCGACATCAGCACAGAAGACGCGGTGCGCCAGGCCGTGCTGGCCGCGCCCAGCATCAGCCTGTCCACCGGCCCCAGCGGTGTGGCGCTGGCCAAATTGTTCGAGCGCTGGGGCATTGCCGAGCAGATTGCCCCGCGCATGGTGCAGGCGCCTCCCGGCGTACCGGTGGGCTCGCTGGTGGCCAAGGGCGAAGTGGCCCTGGGCTTTCAACAGCTGAGCGAGCTGTTGCATGTGCAGGGCATCCAGATCGTGGGCCCGCTGCCGCCCGCCATCCAGATCACCACCACGTTTTCAGCAGGCATCAGCGCGTTGTCGCAACAGGCGGATGCAGCGCGTGCGTTGCTGGCCTACCTGGCCTCCCCAGCCGCAGAAGAAGCCAAACGCAAGCAGGGCATGGAGCCCGCCTGACCGATCACAAGAACACCTTCCAGGAGCATCAACCCATGAGCCTCATCATCGACTGCCACGGTCACTACACCACGGCCCCTAAGGCGCTGGAGAACTGGCGCAATGCGCAGATCGCCGGCATCAAAGACCCGGCGGCCATGCCCAAGGTGGCAGATCTGCACATCAGCGACGACGAGCTGCGCGAGTCCATTGAGACCAACCAGCTCAAGCTGATGAAAGAGCGCGGCAGCGACATCACGCTGTTCAGCCCGCGCGCGAGCTTCATGGCCCACCACATCGGCGACTTCAACGTGTCCAGCACCTGGGCCGCCATCTGCAACGAGCTGTGCTACCGCGTCTCCACGCTGTTCCCCGACCACTTCGTGCCCGTGGCCATGCTGCCGCAGTCGCCCGGTGTTGATCCAGCCACCTGCATCCCCGAGCTGGAAAAGTGCGTGCATGAATACGGCGCCGTGGGCATCAACCTCAACCCCGATCCATCGGGCGGCCACTGGACCAGCCCGCCGCTGACCGACAAGCACTGGTACCCCATCTACGAAAAGATGGTGGAGTACGACTTGCCCGCCATGATCCACGTGAGCACCAGCTGCAACGCGTGCTTTCACACCACGGGCGCGCACTACCTGAACGCCGACACCACGGCCTTCATGCAGCTGATCCAGGGCGACCTGTTCAAGGACTTCCCCACGCTCAAGTTTTTGATCCCGCACGGCGGTGGTGCCGTGCCCTACCACTGGGGCCGGTTCCGTGGCCTGGCGCAGGAGATGAAAAAGCCGCTGCTCGACGACCACCTGATGAACAACGTGTTTTTTGACACCTGCGTGTACCACCAGCCCGGCATCGATTTGCTCAACACCGTGATCCCGGTCAAGAACGTGCTGTTCGCCAGCGAAATGATTGGCGCGGTGCGCGGCATCGACCCCACCACCGGCAACTACTACGACGACACCAAGCGCTACATCGAAGCCAGCAAGATCCTGAGTGCAGAAGACAAGCACCAGGTTTATGAAGGCAACGTGCGCCGGGTGTTCTCCCGACTCGATTCACGCCTGAAGGCAAAGGGGCTCTGACATGTTTCAACTAGGCGTTGTCTACCGCAACATCACCCGCGCCGACCGCGCAGCCGCCGATGGCCTGGCAGCATTGGGCTCAGCCACCGTGCACGAGGCCATGGGCCGCGTGGGCCTGCTCAAGCCCTACATGCGCCCCATCTACAGCGGCCAGCAGGTCAGCGGCACCGCAGTCACCGTGCTGCTGCAGCCGGGCGACAACTGGATGATGCATGTGGCCGCCGAGCAGATCCAGCCCGGCGACATCGTGGTGGCGGCGGTCACCTCCGAATGCACCGATGGTTACTTCGGCGACTTGCTGGCCACATCCTTCCAGTCGCGCGGCGCCCGCGCGCTCATCATCGACGCCGGTGTGCGCGACGTGAAGACGCTGCAGGAAATGAACTTCCCCGTGTGGAGCCGCGCCATCAGCAGCAAGGGCACCATCAAGGCCACGCTGGGCTCGGT
>NZ_JBKBXG010000082.1:0-23181 GCF_046314175.1 Acidovorax sp.
GGACAGCGACAGCTCGCCACCCAGGTAGTGCACTTCGGTCAGGTAGTGGCGCAGGGCCACCTCGGCCTGGCGGCCCAGCGCGTATTGCAGGGTTTGCGCCGTCACATTGGGGTTGCCGTCGCGGTCGCCGCCGATCCACTGGCCCATGCGCAGAAAGCTGTGCACGGGGTACTGGCCCAGCTCGTTCTCCAGGTCCGCATAGATCTTGGGGATCTCGCGCAGGAAGGTGGCTTCGTAATAAGAGAGCGCGTTCTCGATCTCGTCGGCCACGGTGAGCTTGCTGTAGCGCAGCAGACGGGTTTGCCACAGCTGGGCCACGCGGGCGCGCAGCAGGGCTTCGTTGGCGGCCAGCTCGCGGGGGGTGAGCGCGTCTTTGGCGCTGTTGTAGAGCTGGGCGCGCACCTGGATGTCGTCGCGCGTGGCCAGCAGCTGGGCGATGTCGCGTTCGGCATCCAGAATGCTCTTGCGCTGCACCTCGGTGGGGTGGGCGGTGAGCACGGGGGCCACGTAGCTGCCCGCCAGCGTCTGCGAGATGGTTTTGGGGGCGATGCCGGCCCAGCGCAGGCGCGACAGGGCCACTTCGATGCTGCCCTCTTGCGTGTCGCCCGCGCGTTCGTGCACGGCGCGGCGGCGGATGTGGTGGCGGTCTTCGGCCAGGTTGGCCAGGTGACTGAAGTAGGTGAAGGCGCGGATCACGCTCACCGTCTGGTCGCCCGACAGGGACTTGAGCAGCTTCTTGAGCGCGCGGTCGGCCTCCTGGTCGGCATCGCGGCGGAAGGCCACCGAAAGCTTGCGCACCTGCTCGACCAGTTCGTAGGCGGCCACGCCCTCCTGGTCGCGGATCACATCGCCCAGAATGCGCCCCAGCAGGCGGATGTCGTCGATGAGGGGCTGGTCCTTGTCGGATCGTTTCATGGTGCGTGGGTCTCCGGAGGTGGGTAGGTGACCTGGCGCCGCCTGCCCCCCCGCGTCCCCCGGGGCGCACCGGCCCCAGTGCGGGCGCATGCTAGCATCGCCCGCCCCTGAATGATTACAAACAGGTTACGAACTTGAGCATGCCCCAGACACCCCCTCCCATCGTCATTGCCACCCGCGAAAGCCGCCTGGCCTTGTGGCAGGCCGAACACGTGAAGGCCTTGCTGGAGGCGCGGGGCCACACCGTAGAGCTGCTGGGCATGACCACCAAGGGCGACCAGATCCTGGACCGCTCGCTCAGCAAGGTGGGCGGCAAGGGCCTGTTTGTGAAAGAGCTGGAAGTGGCGCTGGAAGAAGGCCGCGCGCACATTGCCGTGCATTCGCTCAAGGATGTGCCCATGGAGCTGCCCGTGGGTTTTGCCCTGGCCTGCGTGATGGAGCGCGAAGACCCGCGCGATGCGTTTGTGTCTCCCAACTACGCCAGTATTGATGCCCTGCCCCAGGGCGCGGTGGTGGGCACGTCGAGCCTGCGCCGCCAGGTTCTGCTGCAGGCCCTGCGGCCCGACCTCAAGATCGAACCCCTGCGCGGCAACCTCGACACCCGCCTGCGCAAGCTGGACGAAGGCCAGTACGACGCCATCGTGCTGGCGGCGGCGGGGCTAAAGCGTCTGGGCCTTGAAAGCCGCATCCGCACCACGTTCGAGCCCACTGCCATGCTACCCGCCGCAGGCCAGGGCGCTCTGGGCATCGAAGTGCGCAGCGACCGGCAAGACCTGATAGCCGCGCTGGCGCCGCTGGCGCACCAGACCACCTGGCTGACCGTGGCCGCAGAGCGCGCCGTGAGCCGCGCGATGGGCGGCAGCTGCTCCATGCCGCTGGCAGCGCATGGCACGTTCACCGATGGCGTGCTGCAACTGGATGCCGCCTGGGGCGATGTGGACGGCCAAGCGCCCCTGGTGCGCGCAGCAGCCAGCGCGGCCGTCACCACGCTGGCGCAGGCCGAAGCGCTGGGCGATGCGATTGCGCAGCGCCTGCGTGCCGGTGGCGCACGGGGTGTTGACCCCGCATCCCATCCCTGACTGCACATGCCATGCCCCGGGTGATCGTCACGCGGCCCTCCCGCGAGGCCGCGCACTGGGTTCAGCAACTGCGCGCACGAGGCATTGAAGCCGCCGCACTGCCATTGATCGCCATTGGCCCGGACACCGCCCCCGCCGCGCAGCAGGTGCTGGGCCAGGCCCGACAACAGCTCCATCAATACCGTGCACTGATGTTTGTCAGCGGCAACGCCGCAGCGTACTTTTTTGAGTCAAATTGGCCGTTAGCGCCTGATGGTAAAGCGCTAGCAGCTACAAAAACAAGAGCATGGGCGCCTGGTCCCGGCACCGCACGTGCGCTGGAACAAGCCGGTGTGCCTTCGAGCAGCATCGACGGGCCAGCTCCCGACGCGCCGCAGTTCGACTCCGAAGCACTGTGGCAGCAGGTGTCCGCACAAATACAGCCGGGAGATCGGGTGCTGATTGTTCGTGGACGCTCTGCCACGCCGCAGGGCGCGCATGAATCTGCCCAGGGCTCCGGCCGGGACTGGCTGGCGCGGCAGATCGAGGCTGCAGGCGGCACGGTGGAGTTTGTGGTGGCCTACCAACGTGGAGCCCCCCAGCTGACCGATGCCGAGGTGGCGCTGGCGCACCAGGCGGCGGGTGACGGGTCGGTCTGGTTGCTGAGCAGTTCGGAGGCCGTGGCACACCTCGGGCAGGCCTTGCCCCTGGTGGACTGGGGCGCAGCCATTGCCCTGGCCACACACCCCCGCATCGCCGAAGCGGCCCGCGCAGCGGGCTTTGGCACCGTGCGGGAATGCCGTCCGGCACTGGCGGATGTGGTGGCCTCGATAGAATCGGCCGAATGAGTTCCGTGCCCCCCAACGACTTGCCCACCGCGAGACCCGCCGCCCCTGCGCCATCGCCTGCACCCACGCCCGCCGCGGCGCCGCAGGCAGCACCCGCGGTG
This sequence comes from Acidovorax sp., assembly GCF_046314175.1. Lineage (GTDB taxonomy): Bacteria > Pseudomonadota > Gammaproteobacteria > Burkholderiales > Burkholderiaceae_C > Acidovorax. Next base: position 2,923 of record NZ_JBKBXG010000082.1, read on the forward strand.
GCCACAAGCCCTGCCCCAGGGCGGGGCGGCGTGGTGACAGGGCTGCTGGCCGCGGCGGCCGTTACGGCGCTGGCAAGCAGTGGCCTGCTGTGGCAAAAACTCAGCGCCATACAGGAACAACTGGCACGACAGTCTGCCGACTCTGGCGCACTGGCCATCGAGGCCCGCACCATGGCCCGTCAGGCCGAAGAGCTGGTGCGCGAGACGGCCGCCCGCCTGTCTGTGGCAGAAGCCCGGGTCAGCGAAGTGGCGTTGCAGCGCAGCCAGCTCGAAGAGCTCATGCAAAGCCTGTCGCGCTCGCGTGACGAAAACCTGGTGGTCGACATTGAATCGGCCATTCGCCTGGCGCAGCAACAGGCGCAGCTCACGGGCAGCCTCGACCCCCTGGTGGCTGCCCTCAAAAGCGCCGACCAGCGCATTGAGCGCGCAGCGCAGCCCCGCCTGACCCCTGTGCAACGCGCCATTGGCCGCGACCTGGACCGCCTGACCCGCGCAGCAGTCACTGACACCGCTGGCCTGCTGGCCCGGCTGGACGACCTGGTGCGCCAAGTCGACGACCTTCCGGTACTGAACGCCGTGGCCCAGGCAGCCGCCACCCGCCGCCTGGCAGCTGCCCCGGCACCGCAGGCCACGCCGCCGCTGAACCAAGGCGATCTGGCCTGGTGGCAGGCCGCCCTGCAGCGCAGCTGGGAAGTAGTGCGTGACGAGGCTCGCGGCCTGGTACGCGTGAGCCGCATCGACCAGCCCGAGGCGATTTTGCTGGCCCCGGAGCAGACATTCTTTTTGCGCGAAAACCTCAAGCTCAAGCTGCTCAACGCGCGCCTGGGCGTGCTGGCGCGCCAGTACGAATCGGCCCGGGCCGACCTGGCCGCAGCCACGGCGGCATTGAACAAGTACTTTGACCCGGCATCACGCCGCACGCAAAACGCCGCCAGCACCCTGCAAACCGCACAGGCCAGCATGAAGGCGGCCGAGCTGCCGCGCCTGGACGAAACCCTTTCTGCGCTGGCCACTGCCGCTGCAGGGCGTTAACAACATGCGCGCTGCACTTTGGCTTTTGGCATTGTTTGGCGTGGCCGTGGCCGCCGCGCTGTTTGCGGGCAACAACCAGGGTACCGTCACCCTTTATTGGCCACCCTACCGCATCGACCTGTCACTGAACATGGTGGTGCTGCTGCTGGTGGGCAGCTTTGTCACCATCTACGCCGCCCTGCGCGCCCTGGCTGCACTGCTGGAGCTGCCGCACCAGGCCCGCCGCTGGCGCGTGCAGCAAAAGGAACGCGCCATGCACGCGGCGTTGCTCGACGCATTGACCCACATGCTGGGCGGCCGCTTCATTCGCTCACGCAAGGCCGCAGTGGCCGCTTTGTCACAAGAAAACGCACTGGCCACTGCCGGTGAGGCCGTGCCCCATGGCCGGCAGTTGCGCGCGCTGGCGCACATGATTGCGGCCGAGTCGTCCCACGCCTTGCAAGACAGCGCCACGCGTGAAAGCCATCTGCAGGACGCCCTGCAGGAAGCTCCGTTGCGTGGCACGGTGAACGAACAGGAAATGCGCGAGGGCGCACAGATGCGCGCTGCCCGCTGGTCGCTGGACGATCGAGATGCCAACGCCGCCCTGGAACGCCTGGCCGCACTGCCCACCGGCGCTGCCCGGCGCACGCTGGCCCTGCGCATCAAACTCAAGGCCACGCGCCTGGCGCGACATACGCAGGAAGCGCTGGACACGGCCCGCCTGCTGGGCAAACACCGCGCGTTCTCGCCCGCCGCCGCCCAGAGCATCGTGCGAGGCCTTGCCACCGAACTCATCAACAGCGCACACGACACCGCACAGCTGCAACAGATCTGGATGTCGCTCGAGCCCGCCGAGCGCAAAATGCCCGAGCTGGCCATCCACGCTGCGCAGCGGCTGGCCATTCTGGGAGGCGATGCCGCGCAGGTCCGCTCCTGGCTGCTGCCCGTGTGGGAACGCCTGGTAGACCTGCCCGATGCGCTGGCCGAGCACCACGCGCTCAAGCTGGTGCGCGCGCTGGAGGCCGGGCTGGACTCACTCGACGCGCCATGGCTGGCACGCATTGAAACGGCCCAGCAAGCCAACCCGCGCGATGCGCGCCTTTCGTACCTGGCAGGTATGGCCTGCCTCAAGCGCCAGCTTTGGGGCAAGGCCCAGCAACTGCTGACACAGGCGGCTCAGCAACTGGCCGACACCAGCCTGCGCGCGAGTGCCTGGAGGCACCTGGCTGAGTTGGCAGAGCAGCGCGGCGACGAGAGCGCCGCCGCCGAGGCCTGGAAAAAAGCCGCGCTCGGCCGTTAGGACCACCGGGCCTGGCAAGCGCAGCCTGCGGCGCAATCGCAGGCACCATGCCCTCCCTGGCGCGAACACGCAGCCACCGCATGAAGCCACCAGGGCCTTCCGCACTGTCTCTGCTGACCGGGCCCCCGCTTGGCTTGCACCAGCATGCTGCAACCTCCCCATGTTTTGCACAGCATTGGGGAACTTTGATTGCTCAGGCCTTATCAATTCAGTTTTTTTGAACTGAAGCATCAATCTGCCTGAAGCCGTGGGTAGCTTGGGCTTCCTACACTGCCCCAACGCTTGACTGACGTCCGTCGTCCTCCAGCGGCCTATGCCCTTATTTGCCACCGTATTCCGATGACCGCTTCTGCCACCTCTGCACCGCCCCGCCGCTACACACGCACCGCCATGCTCATGCACTGGGTGCTGGGCTTGGCATTGATTGGCCTGTTTGGCGTGGGCATCTACATGACCGGGCTGCCTTTCTCGCCCCAGCGGCTCAAGCTGTACAACTGGCACAAATGGGCGGGCGTCACGCTGCTGGTGCTGTCGGCGCTGCGCCTCATTTGGCGCGCCACACACCGCCCACCGGCACTGCCCGCAGCGATAGAAGCCGCCATGCCCGCCTGGCAAAAGCTGGCGCACCACGGCACCCACTTTCTGCTCTACGGGCTGTTCTTCGCGGTGCCGCTGATTGGGTGGGCCTACAGCTCTGCCGCAGGGTTTCCCATCGTGTTTCTGGGCCTGTGGCAGCTGCCCGACTTTGTGCCCGTCAGCAAAGACCTGGCCGAGGCCATCAAGCCATGGCACCAGTACACCGCATTTGCCATGGCGGGCCTGGTGGTGCTGCATGTGGCTGCGGCACTCAAGCACCAACTCATCGACCGTGATGGCCTCCTGTCCCGCATGCTGCCCGGCAAGCGCTGAGCCTGGTGCAGGCCACCCCATTTTTTTAATCTTTCTGATCCCCCCTGTTTTTACGGAGCTTCCATGAATCTGTCTTCCACCCTGTCCCGCATCGTGCTGGGCGCAGTCTTGGCAGTGAGTGCTCAGGCTGTGCTCGCCCAGCAGCAACTGGTGCCCGCGCAGAGCGAGGTGCAGTTCACTGCACGCCAGATGGGCGTACCGCTAGAGGGTCACTTCAAGAAGTTCAGCGCCCAGGTGGCGTTTGACCCCGCCAAGCTGGCAACCAGCAAGATCAACTTCACCGTGGACACCGGCAGCGCCACCCTGGGATCGCGCGAAACCGATGCCGAATTGCCCAAGCCCACCTGGTTCAACGTGCCCAAGTTTCCGCAGGCGCAGTTCGAGTCGTCCGCCATCAAGGCGCTCGGCGCGGGCAAGTTTGAAGTCGCCGGCAAGCTCACCATCAAAGGCAACGCCCAAAACGTGGTGGTGCCTGTGACACTGACCCAAAGCGGTCCCACCACCACGGCCACCGGCACCCTGCCCATCAAGCGCTTGGCCTTCAAGATCGGCGAGAACGAGTGGGCCGACACCTCCATGGTGGCCGACGACGTGACCGTCAAGTTCAAGCTGGCGCTGACGGGCGTCGGCAAGCTCTGAAGTCCCTCACGTCCCCTTCTCGCAGCATCTCCCGTTTCCCCTTCCTTGTCTCTTTCTTCAGGAGTATTCACCCATGCGCAAATCCCTTGTTTCCCTGTTCGCAGTGGCTGCTGCCACGGTCATGACCGCTGGTGCAGCCCAGGCCGCCACCTACGCCATTGACCCCACGCACACCTTCGTGACGTTCGAGATCGGCCACTTTGGCGCATCCACTAACCGTGGCCGCTTCGACAAGAAGCAAGGCTCTGTCGCGTTTGACCGCGCCGCCAAGACCGGCAAGGTCGACATCACCATCGACACCACCTCGGTGAACACAGGCACGCCCGCCTTTGACAAGCACCTGCAAAACGCCGATCTGTTTGACGCTGCCAAGCACCCCACCATCAAGTTCGTGTCCGACAAGTTCAGCTTCAATGGCGACAAGGTCAGCGAAGTGACCGGCCAACTCACGCTGCTGGGCAAGACCGCACCCGTCACGCTCAAGGCCACCCAGTTCAACTGCTACGACAGCCCCATGCTCAAGCGCGAAGTGTGCGGTGGCGACTTTGAAACCACCATCGACCGCACCCAGTGGGGCATGAACTACGGCGTGGAATGGGGCTTCCCCAAGAACGTGCGCCTGGTGGTGCAGATCGAAGCTGTGAAGCAGTAATCACTTCCGACAGGTCAAGGCACCCAATGCCTTGCAAAGGCCACCCCTCGCAGCCATGCGTGGGGTGGCTTTTTTCGTTGCAAGCCCCTTGCGCAAACACCCCAATAAATTAACTTAACGTAAATTAATTACGAATAGTAGAATCGCAAAAATCAATGTAAGGAGACACTGCATGAACGCCGTCCCGAAGCCCGACCTGGCCACCCTGCCCGCGCCCGCCGCCATCCAGCAGCTGCACCATTACGCCTACAAGGCGCGCGACGCCGAGGAAACGCGCCAGTTTTATGAAGACATTCTGGGCCTGCCGCTGTACCACATCATCCAGAGCGACTATGTGCCCAGCACGGGCGAATACTGCCCCTACACGCACTTCTTCTTTCGCCTGAAGGACGGCTCGTTCATTGCGTTCTTTGACCTGGGCGATGACGTCAAGGCCGAACCATCACCCAACACGCCGCTGTGGGTCAACCACATCTCGTTCCGCGTAGACACAGTGCAGGAGCTGGAGAACACCAAGGCACGGCTGGAGGCCTTTGGCATCGAGGTCCTGGGCGTGACCGATCACCACATCTTCAAGAGCATCTATTTCTTCGACCCCAACGGCATCCGCCTGGAGCTGACCGCACAACTGGCCAACGAAGAATCCATGGTCAAGGACAGCACCGTGGCCCACACCCGCCTGAACGAATGGACGGCCCGCAAGGAGCAGTGGCGCAAGGAACGGGCGGAGGGCAAGGCAGCCGAGCCGCTCAAGCCTCAGCAAAACGACCGGCCAGAGTTTGTCAAGAACGCAAACTGACTGCTGCCAGTCATCGGGGGCTGCAGGCAAAGCGCACCGAGGGCCAATGCACAATGCCTGATCTTTGGTAACCCACGATCAGGAGCTTGAGTAATGCCCCCAGCAAGAACCTTCCCCGGCGTTCGGAATGTCAACTACCTACTGGGGGCAACGGCAGCCCTGGTGACCTTTGGGCTGATGGGTTGCGGTGGGGGCAATGGCTCGGCAAATGAAGCAAGTGCTGACCCGCTCAAGGTGGACTCCACCTACGGTGAATCTGGCACCGCCTCATTGGCCTTGGGCACCCCTTGGTCTGCAGCGCTGGGAATTCAGCCAGATGGAAAACTGCTGATTGCGAACACACGGGTGATAGCGCCGGTGCCGTCACCAAACGCCGGAGGCTTGCAGGCGCAGCGGCCTGTTGTCATGCGACTGGGCACCAACGGCTCCGTCGACAGGGGCTTTGGCCAGGACGGGGAGGCCCGCATTTTCGTCAAGGGCTCCGACAACGCCGTAGACATCCAGTCCCAGGCCAACGGAAGAATTCTGGTGGCCGTCATGGCCCATGAACCTTGCGCCATCACATCCTTTCAGGAGCGGTGCTTTACTGATTCAGGCTCTACCGGGTCTTGGCACAACACGGTGGCAGGGCTCACTGCGTCAGGGGGCCTGGACACCACTTTTGGCACGCAAGGCATTGCAGAAGGTTTTGGCTCGGCCCTGATGAACCGGCTGACGCTGGCCATCCAGGCCGACCAGAAGCCATTGCTGCTCACCTCTGCGGACAATGTGCCCATGCAGATGTACGGACGCAGACTGCGTCGCCTGTTGGCAGACGGCTCGCCCGACGCAGCGTTTAACCAAGATGTTGCCGGGCAACCAGCATCCCCTTGCGAAGCTAGCGGCGAGGCGCTGTTGGCCTTGCCAAATGGAGCGGTCATCACCGCGGGAGGACTCGGCGGGCGCGTCTACGACACGCCTGCGTCAGACCCCGGCCTGTGTATTGCGGCGCATGCCGGTGGTTCGCAGGCGCAGACCAAAGGGGGCTGGTTCTCGTTTGGCGAAACACTCAAGGAATACCAGCTCCAGCCGCATGCAGATGGCGGCTTTGCCATTGGGGCCCGCACCTGTGGCGTGGACACTTGCCGCCTCAGTATTGCCAGGTTTCAGGCCGATGGAACAGTGAACGCATCGTTTGGCGACAAGGGCATCGTGCGCGTGGGGGTGCCGACAAACTTCTCCCTCAAGTCGTTCTTCACCCAGCCCGACGGCACCATGGTGGCCTATGGCGCCGTGGCTGAGGGCGCCGCACCAGGCGGGCCAAGCTCACGCTACCGCGCGGTCTGGGTGGGGTTGAAGGCCGATGGCACACCCGACAAGCGCTTTGGAGAGCAAGGCATTGCGATTCAGGGGCCGACCAACGCCGAGCCGCAGAAGGTGCTGAGAGATGGCCTGGGCCGCTGGCTGGTGGTCAGCACCGAATGGGATTCCGCAGGCAACGCGGTGTTGAAGGCCCAGCGCACCGCAGGAACGTCTGCGGACAAGCTGTAACCTGACGCTACGCCCCCTGAGCGATGTGAAGACTCTGCGCCGCAAAAATACAAGAGAAACAGCATCTTGCGCTTAACCATAAAGCACTGATAGCTATCTAATTTATAGCAAAATCAGCCTTCCAGCTGATGCGCCCGCATGATCTGGTGCCGCTGCCAGTACGCTCCCACCACCGCGTTGAACTGATCTTTGTCTTTCTTCAGACCCGGCAGCTTGATCTTGCTGGTCTTGGCGCCCAGGCCCAAGGCGTTTTTCTCGGGGTGGGTCACGACCAAGGCGCTCCCAAAGCTGCTTTCCTTGAATTCGAGGGCCTTCACGGCGTCCCAGAACACCGTGGTTTCGTCGGCAGAGGTGCGGATGCCATCGATGCTGACCTCCACCGTGTCGTCCCCTTTCAGCGCGAACACCACGGGTGGGAAGTACTGCAGCACCAGGGCGCGTTCCTGGTCGGTGGCGGGCTCATAGCGGTAGGCCAGGCTGCGTTCGTGGTCTTGCGCAAACTGCTGCTCGTACTCGCTCCACAGGCCCTGTTCGATACCTTCGGCCGTCAATATCTCCTGCACCCAGGTGGCAGCGGGCGCGCGCACGGCGATGGCGCCGTAGTCGCGCTCGGGCAGGTTCATGCCCACGTTGCGCATGCGCTCGGGCATGGCGGGGTGTGAATCAAAAGGATGCGGCACGTTGGCCGTCTTCATGGCGTCCAGAAAATCATCCGACGCGGCATAGGGCGCCAGGCCCTTGGCCACAAAGCGGGCGATGCCCAGCTGGGTGTCGTGCCGCTGGTTCTGGCCAAACAGTTCGTCTTCGATCTTGTAGCGGTATTGCGCATACGCGGCGATCTTGACCAGCGACTGCGCAATGGCGGCGGGCGACACCAGCTTGGCGGCGATGCGGTCGGCCTTGAACTCGCGCTCGCGGCTGTCGCGCGCCAGGGCGATTTCGAAGATGGTGCGGTACAGGTCCAGAACGGGCGACACCACGGCCGACAGGCCACCCGTGCGGATGGCGTGGCGGTAGTGGTCAAACTGCACCAGTTTCGGGCCCAGCCGGGCGCTGCTGTGCGTGTCGCCCCCACGCAGATGGGCCAGCTCGTGGCCGAACACGGCGTCGGCCTCGGACTGGTCGAGGATGCGCAGCAGGGGCAGGCTGACAAACAGGGTGCGACCCGTCAGCGTCTTGTCACCCACCACGAGCGGCGATTCGGTGACAAAAAAGTTGGCGTCAATGCCCGCCACGATGTTTTGCGGTGGCTCAGTCTTGAGGCGCTGGGCCATGTGGCGAATGCGCTTCCAAAGCAAGGGCGCGTCCGCTTCGGACACCAGCTCGCCCACGGCGTGGTTGCTGGACTGAACGCGCTTGAAGATGCCCGCTACAGCCACAAACACACCCACCGCCACGGCCAGCCCCACGATGATGATGAGCTTGGGCGAATACTTGTGAAAGAAGAATGCGGTGACCCAGAACGACAGCCACACCGCCAGCGCGCCCTGCACCACCAACGATGCTGCACTGGCCCAGGTGGTCAGCTGCCAGCCGGTCACAAAGCTCGTGTATTGCATCTTGCGGTCCACAAAGGCCAGTGCGCCCAGGCCCACTACCGCCACCAGCAGCAGGGCACTGGCTACCAGGGTCCACAGCGCCGCCGAGCGCGCCATGCTGAATTGCCACACATCGTCGTAGCGCTCGCACATGGCGCTGCGGTAGTCCTGCGCCTGCGGGTCTGTGCTGCTGCAGATGGTGGACGGAGGATTGCTGCGGTAATAGTCCTTGCGGGCCTGCTTCTCGGCTGCGGGCATGGTCTTGTCGGCATCGATTCGCTGGCTGATGCCCGCCACAAACCGTTCGTCCCGGTCCCTCTGCGCGTAGCCAGTGAAGACATACGTCACCGCCGGAATCAAAAATAGCGCGAGCAGCGCATAGACAAAGACCTTGAGCAGGCCCACTTTGAGAGCAGATTGAAAAGCCATGGATGGTTCTGACGGTGTGTTTTATGGTGTAGTCCGGCAAGCACGCATAGAGCTGGTTCGCGTTGCCGCGCCCTCCTCAGTCTCCGTGCGGCGCGATTATCAAGACACCGGTGCTTGCCGCTGAAGGATCAAGGTAACAAATGGATAGCGGCGTCCGACCTGGGGCTGCCGAAGCAGAGCGACCCGGCGTCAACAGAAAGACGCCCTCCCTTAAAATGCTCGGTTCACCCTCTTGTCCGTCTGTCGAGGCGCCCCAGCGGCCGCCTCTTCCATAGCCACACCCCATGAACATGCCCGTGCAACAACCCGGCCTCGAAAGCCTGTCCAAGTCCTTTGAACCCGCTGCGCTGGAAGCCCACTGGGGGCCCGAATGGGAAAAGCGCGGCTATGGCACCGCAGGCCACCGTGGCACGGGCGCACCCCAGGCAGGCGAGCCCGCGTTCTCCATCCAGCTGCCACCGCCCAACGTCACTGGCACGCTGCACATGGGCCATGCGTTCAACCAGACGATCATGGACAGCCTCACGCGCTACCACCGCATGCGCGGCTTCAACACGGTGTGGGTGCCGGGCACCGACCACGCGGGCATCGCCACGCAGATCGTGGTGGAGCGCCAGTTGCAGGAGCAAGGCATCAGCCGCTACGACATGGGCCCCACCCCGCCCGAGGCGCGCAAGAATTTCGTCTCCAAAGTGTGGGAGTGGAAGGAAAAGTCCGGCAACACAATCACCACGCAGATGCGCCGCATGGGCGACAGCGTGGACTGGAGCCGTGAATACTTCACCATGGACGACAAGCTGTCCAAGGTGGTCACCGACACCTTCGTGAAGCTGTACGAGCAGGGCCTGATCTACCGCGGCAAGCGCCTGGTGAACTGGGACCCGAAGCTGCAGTCCGCCGTGTCCGACCTGGAAGTCGAGAGCGAGGAAAAAGACGGCTCGCTGTGGCACATCGCCTACCCGCTGGTCGATGGATCGGGCAGCCTGACCGTGGCCACCACCCGCCCTGAAACCATGCTGGGCGACGTGGCGCTGATGGTGCACCCTGAGGATGCGCGCTACACGCACCTGATCGGCAAGATGGTGAACCTGCCGCTGTGCGACCGCCAGATTCCCATCATTGCGGACGATTACGTGGACAAGGAATTCGGCACGGGCGTGGTCAAGGTCACCCCCGCGCACGACCAGAACGACTACGCCGTGGGCCAGCGCCACAAGCTGCCGATGATTCAAGTTCTTGATCTGGAAGCGCGCGTGATCACTGACGGAATCTCTAGCGCTGGACTCGGCACGCACCACGAAAAGAACCCCTCGGGCTCACAACCGACAGCTTCTGATCTTGGCATTCCTAAGGATCTTCAGGGCCTGGATCGATTCGTGGCGCGCAAGTTAATCGTTGCGAAATTGGAAGCGTCTGGCGCGCTGGTCGAGGTGAAGAAGCACAAGCTCATGGTGCCCATTTGCACCCGCACCGGCCAGGTCATCGAGCCCATGCTGACCGACCAGTGGTTCGTCGCCATGAGCAAGGTGAGCGACCAGGACCCCACCGGCAAGAGCATTGCGCAAAAGGCCATCGACGCAGTGGCCACGGGCGAGGTGACCTTTGTGCCCGAGAACTGGGTCAACACCTACAACCAGTGGATGAACAACATCCAGGACTGGTGCATCAGCCGCCAGCTGTGGTGGGGCCACCAGATTCCGGCCTGGTACGACGAAGACGGCAACGTGATCGTGGCCCGCGACGAAGCCGAAGCCCAGGCCAAGGCCCCGGGCAAGAAGCTGCGCCGCGACGAGGACGTGCTGGACACCTGGTACTCGTCCGCTCTGGTGCCCTTCAGCACCATGGGCTGGCCCAACCAAGGCGATGCGCCCACGGACGACTTCAACCTGTACCTGCCCAGCACCGTGCTGGTCACGGGCTACGACATCATCTTCTTCTGGGTGGCCCGGATGATCATGATGACCACGCACTTCACGGGCCGCGTGCCGTTCAAGCATGTGTACATCCACGGCCTGGTGCGCGATGCGCAGGGCAAGAAGATGTCCAAGTCCGAAGGCAACGTGCTCGACCCGGTGGACCTGATCGACGGCATCGCGCTGGACCCGCTGCTCGACAAGCGCACCACCGGCCTGCGCAAGCCCGAGACCGCGCCCACGGTGCGCAAGAACACGCAAAAGGAATTCCCTGAGGGCATCCCGGCCTACGGCGCCGATGCGCTGCGCTTCACCTTTGCGGCGCTGGCCAGCCTGGGCCGCAGCATCAACTTCGACAGCAAGCGCTGCGAGGGCTACCGCAACTTCTGCAACAAGCTCTGGAACGCCAGCCGCTTTGTGCTGATGAACTGCGAGGGCCAGGACTGCGGCCTGAAAGAGCACACCAAGGAAGAATGCCAGCCCGGCGGCCCCGCCCACGGCTACATGGCGTTCAGCCAGGCGGACCGCTGGATCGCGTCGCTGCTACAAAAGACCGAGGCCGAAGTGGCCAAGGGCTTTGCCGAGTACCGCCTGGACAACGTGGCCAACACGATCTATGACTTTGTGTGGAACGAGTTCTGCGACTGGTACCTGGAGATTGCCAAGGTGCAGATCCAGAACGGCACAGAAGCCGAGCAGCGCGCCACACGCCGCACGCTGATCCGCACGCTCGAAGCCATCCTGCGCCTGGCCCACCCGATCATCCCATTCATCACCGAAGCCCTGTGGCAGACCGTCGCCCCCGTGGCGGGATTGAAGGGCGAGTCCGTTGCCATCGCCCGCTACCCCGAGGCACAACCGAGCAAAATCGACGAGGCCGCGATTGCCCACATGGACCGCGTCAAGGGCCTGGTGGACGCCTGCCGCACCCTGCGCGGCGAGATGAATGTGTCGCCTTCGACCCGCCTGCCGCTGTTTACCGTGGGCGACACCGACTTCATGCGCGGCGTGGCGCCAGTGCTGCAGGCGCTGGCCAAGCTCAGCGAGGTCAAGGTGTTTGACGACGAGGCCGCCTGGGCCACGGCTGCGCAAGCCGCCCCCGTGGCCATGGTGGGCGAGGCGCGCATGTGCCTGCACATGGAGATCGACGTGGCCGCCGAAAAGGCCCGCTTGTCCAAGGAAATCGCCCGCATTGACGGCGAAATCACCAAGGCCAACGCCAAACTGGGCAACGAGGCCTTTGTGGCCAAGGCACCGCCCGCCGTCATCGACCAAGAGAAGAAACGGGTGGCTGAATTTGGGACCACGCTGGGCAGATTGCGCGATCAGCTGACACGGCTGGGCTGAAGACGCCCCGATACTCAACCGAGCGGCCTGCTTCTTCTGCCTTTGCGGCAGGCCACCCGGTTGACGACCATCCCATTGCATTCAAGGAGTCCCATGACGACCGCCACCACCGTCCGTAAAGCCGTTTTCCCTGTTGCTGGCCTGGGCACACGCTTTTTACCGGCCACCAAGGCATCGCCCAAAGAGATGCTGCCCGTGGTTGACAAGCCGCTGATCCAGTACGCAGTGGAAGAAGCCTACGCCGCAGGCATTCGCCACATGATCTTTGTCACAGGCCGCAGCAAGCGCGCCATCGAAGACCACTTTGACACCGCGTACGAGCTGGAAAACGAACTGGAAGCCGCTGGCAAGCTGGAGCTGCTGAATTTGGTGCGGTCGGTGCAGCCCGACGACATGGACTGCGCCTTTGTGCGCCAGCCCCGCTCGCTGGGCCTGGGCCACGCCGTGTTGTGCGCCGAGCCCCTGGTGGGCAAAGAGCCGTTTGCCGTGCTGCTGGCCGACGACCTGATGGTGGGCCCGAAAGATGGCGAGCCCGTGCTCAAGCAGATGGCTGCGGCCTTCCGCCAACAAGGCCGCTCAGTGATCGCCGTGCAGGAGGTGCCGGAAGACCAGGTGCACAAATACGGCATCGTGGCGGGCGAGCCCGCAGGAGGCCCGCTGATCCGCATTGACCGTATTGTTGAAAAGCCCAAGGCCGCTGACGCACCATCGCGCATGGGCGTGGCCGGCCGCTACATCCTTACGCCCGGCGTGTTCGACGAGATCCGCAACCAGCCGCGCGGCGTGGGTGGCGAGATCCAGCTCACCGATGGCATCGCCCGCCTGATGAACCACGAGGCGGTGTACGCGTTTCAGTACGAAGGCAAACGCTACGACTGCGGCAGCAAGGAAGGATTTTTGGAAGCAACGGTGGAACTGGCCTTGCAGCACCCGCAGGTGGGCAAGCATTTCCGCGAATACCTGAAGACATTGGCGCTGTAACCGCAGGCCCTGCAACGCTTCAATATTGATAGCTGCTAGCGCTTACTGAATAAGCGCCAGCAGCTATTTTTACTTGTTATCTGCGGCGCAGAATGTGGATGAACTCCTCGCCCACCGTCTGCTGCTCCACCAGCTCGTTACCTGTCTGCTTGGCAAACGCCTGAAAGTCCCGCAGCGACCCGCCATCGGTAGCCACCACCTTCAGCAACTGGCCGCTGGCCATGTCCGAGAGCGCCTTTTTGGCCTTGAGGATGGGCAAGGGGCAGTTGAGGCCCCGGGTGTCGATTTCTTTGTGAATGTCCATGGTGTTTGCTCAATCCTTTGGCGGTTGCGGCGCGTCAAGCCCGCGGCGGCGCTCTGCATTTTCTTCGGCGGTAAAAAACACCGGCTCGTGCCCCCGCGTGCGCAGCCAGTCGGCCAGCGCGTAGCCCGTGCCCGCAGGCCAGCATTTCAGGTCTGGCAGATCGTACAGCCGGTAGTCCACCAGTTCGGGCGACAGCTTCACCTGCCCTGTTGCCACCACGTGGTAGGCAATGATGATCTGGTTCATGCGCAGGAACTCGTAGGCGCCCACCAGCGTGGTGGACTGCACGTCGAGGTTGGTCTCTTCCTTCACCTCGCGCGCAATGCCTTCTTGCGGCGACTCGCCCGCCTCCATGAAGCCGGTAATCAGCGCGAACATCTTGCCCGGCCAGGCTGCGTTGCGCGCCAGCAGCACCTTGCCATCAATCTCGACAATCGCGGCCAGCACGGGCGTGGGGTTGTTCCAGTGTGTCCAGCCACAGGCGGGGCAGCGCAGCCGCTCTTTGTCGCCGCCGTCTTCGGCCAGGGTGATGGGCTGCAGCGCGGTACCGCAGTGCGAGCAGTGGCGGACTTCGTAATGCATAACTTCAATACTATTATTTTTATAGCTACTAGCGCTTATCCATCAAGCGCTAGAGGCCAATTTGATTCAAATTTTCGTGTCTAACGGCCTGCTGATGCCCGTCACGCCGGGAACACGCCGGTAGACAGATACCGGTCGCCCCGGTCGCACACGATGAACACGATGGTGGCATTGCTGTCGCGCGCCGCGATCTGCTGCGCCACCCAGCACGCACCTGCGGCCGAGATGCCCGCAAAAACGCCCTCTTCGCGCGCGAGACGCCGGCACATTTCTTCGGCGTTGTCCTGGCTCACGTACACCAGCTCGTCCACCGTGCTCGCGTCATAAATCTTGGGCAGATATTCCTGCGGCCACTTGCGAATGCCCGGAATGCGCGAGCCCTCTTGGGGCTGCGCACCAATGATCTGGATCGCGGGGTTCTTCTCTTTCAGGAACCGCGACACCCCCGTGATGGTGCCCGTGGTGCCCATCGCGCTCACAAAATGCGTGACGCGCCCTGCGGTCTGCTCCCAGATCTCGGGGCCCGTGGTTTCGTAGTGGACGCGCGGGTTGTCGGGGTTGCCGAACTGGTCGAGCACCTTGCCCTCGCCCCGCGTTTGCATCGCCTCGGCCAAGTCACGCGCATGCTCCATGCCACCGCTCTTGGGCGTGAGCACCAGCTCGGCGCCAAAGGCCTTCATGGTCTGCGCACGTTCAATCGACAAATCCTCGGGCATCACCAGCACCATGCGGTAGCCCTTGATGGCCGCCGCCATCGCCAGGGCAATCCCGGTATTGCCCGACGTGGCCTCGATCAGCGTGTCACCGGGCCGGATGTCGCCCCGCTCCTCCGCCCGGCGGATCATCGACAGCGCGGGTCGGTCTTTCACCGAACCGGCCGGGTTGTTGCCCTCCAGCTTGCCCAGCACCACATTGCCGCGCGCCGCGTTGTCTTGGACCCCAATGCGCTGCAGCGCCACCAGCGGCGTATTGCCTACTGCGTCTTCAATCGTCGGATATTTCATGCGCCCTACTGTGCCATAATTCAGGGCTTCACATATTCCGCCCGGGTGGTGAAATTGGTAGACGCAGGGGACTCAAAATCCCCCGCCGCAAGGCGTGCCGGTTCGATTCCGGCCCCGGGCACCACGAACGAGTCCGTAAGAGTCAAAACTCTTACGGACTTTTTTTATTGGCGCCGGAGAAACGGCGCCTTACTACTCGTGAGGGTGGTGCCCACGACCTGGGAGCTAACGGCACAGTGCCGAGTGGACAGATAGCTATGACCCCGGCGAAAAGCCCCAAGCTGCAGGCTTCTGTGAGCACCCCAAGCGGTCACATCTTGGGCGGCAATCCCACGGGATCTCCGCTTTCATCTTCTACGTCACTCAGGCTATCTGCCGCAGTGGACTGGGGAAGCTGTGGTTGCTGGGGCAGCGTCGGCTGCTCTGTGCTGGGCGGCAGGTCACCCGGGGGCAGCGGGTATTGCTCGGGGACTCGGTGGGCGGGATGTTCGTTCGGGTCGGTGGCCATGGTGCGCTCCTTGTTGAAAGACTCGATTGAGCCTTGCGTCGTCTGCTGACGCCGTAGGAGAGGGGCCTAAAAGGAGGCCCGCGCATTGCAGAGCAATGCCAAAACCCAGGTTGTCGGTTGCTGCTAGCGCATGGGTACGCGCTGCCCTTTTTTCTGCTGGGATCAACTTACCGGAAGCGCCGTGCTGCACCGCGCTCCTTGTGCAGTCGAGGCGGATGGCTTTGCTCTGCCCCATTCAATCCTTGAGCGCGACCCCGAGCGCCGCGAGCTTGGCTGCATACGAATCTCTGCGCTTCGCTGCTTTGGCAGCTGCGTCAACAGCCGCCTGGATGACTTTTGGGCCCTTGGCTGCAACCGCTTTGATCAGCGCCTGCTTGTGGGCAGCGTCTGCCTGCGCTCGTCTGAAAGTGCTGATCAGGTCCGCATGGGGAAGGTGTTGGTTCACGGAGGCCTTCTGTATGTCAAACGGGCGATTTTCGGAGAGAACCGCGGGCACCTGCTGAACAGTTTTCAGATGGCGACCTGCATCGCCCATCGCCCATCACCTCAACGCGCTACAAGCGACATAGCGTCAGCGGCTAGGCTCGCTTTTCAAGCTGCGCAGTTGCCCCTCAGCCGCCTCAAGCTCCGTCCTGAGCGCGCGGATTTCTTTTTCCAGCTTTTCAATTTGCACAGCGCGGCTGCGGTCGGCGGGCGGTGGCTGGCAGCCCGCTTGCAATGCGGCGAGTTGCTCAGCCAGTTGCCGCCGCAGCAGCATTTGGCCCTTGGACCGGGCGATTTCCATGCGGGTTTCGATGGCCGCCTTGTCGGCGTTGCATAAACCGGTAGCGTCGTCGGCAGCGCTCGCCACCTGCACGATGGCAGATACTGCGAACGCTGTTGCGAGAATCAGGGTGCGGCCACATCCGACGTGCATGCGAGTAGGTACCAAATAAAGGGCAAGAAAAGGGGCAGAAGAGGAGACGAGGCCTGAGCATGACAGCTATTCATGCCTGGCGGCGTTTCACACCACGGGGCGCGTGGGCATCGGCTCCTGTGCCGCGTCGCGTCGGTTGCGCGGGGCGCTTTGCGTGCCCCTGCGGTCACTGCGCCGCCAGCACCAGAAAGTCCTGTTCGTACCCTTTGAGCGACTGCACCGCCTTCAGGCGCTGCGCCG
Organism: Acidovorax sp.; assembly: GCF_046314175.1. GTDB lineage: Bacteria > Pseudomonadota > Gammaproteobacteria > Burkholderiales > Burkholderiaceae_C > Acidovorax. The sequence continues at coordinate 19,528 of NZ_JBKBXG010000082.1, forward strand.
ACGTCATGGCGTTGTGCACCTTGGCAAAGCCTTCGCAGCCTTCATCAACCAAGGCGCGCGCATATCGCTGGTAGGTCGCGTCGGGCGATGTGTTGAAGCGGGCAATGTAGCCGCGCAGCAGCGTTTGTGCCTGCGCGGTGTCGGCGCGGTCTTCGGCGATTTTCTGCAGCACCTGGACCAGGTCCTTCTGACGCCGCAGCCGCTCGGCATAGGTGCGCAGGGGGTCAAAAGACGACTGGGCGATGAAGGCGCGCAGCGCGGCTCTTTGCGGTTCGTCCAAGGACCCATAAAAGGTTTCGGCGCGGGAAGACAGCTGCTTGAACCGCTGCTCGCGCAGTTTTTCGGGCTTCACGTCCACCCACTCCTTCTTCCAGTCGGCGTTGCTGTCGGCCTGCTTCTGCTGCAGATTGCGGATCTGGGCGTCGGTCAGTTGGGCGGCCAGCCATGCCAGCTTGGGTTCGGCCTGGGTGATGACCTTGTCGATCTGCGTGCGCACCGCCTCATAGGTGCGGCAGGCCTGGTCAGGCGAGATGGCAGACGGCAGCTGTTGCTGCACCTTCTGCAGCAGCTCGGCATGCGCAGGCAGCATGGTGTCCCGGTGCCACTGGTGCAGCCCCCCCAGCTCATCGCGCACGCGGTCAGTCTGGGCTTCTGTCAGGCCGATGTAGTTGTTCAACTGCCAGTGCGCAAGATGCGGCACCTGGTTGTAAGCCAGCTTGACGGTGCTGCAGCCCAGCAACAGCACACCAGATGCCGCCACGGTGACAGCACAGAGTGCTTTGCGAACAGAGGACGAGGCGCGCACGGGGGCTCCTTGGGTGTGAAGGATGGCGAGTGGGGCAGGATAGGCTCGAATACAGCACCGAGCCTTATACGGGGCCCAATACCCCGCCGCAGGGGCGAGGATTTTGTGAGACCAGCGGCAGGTTTGACGCTGTCCGCTGATTGCAGCCGGCTCAGTTGCCCTGTCGGCGGATCAGGTGTAGCCCGGTGGCTGTGATGGCGAGTTGGCCCGCTGTGCTTTTGGTGATGAAGCCCCATTCAAGCAGGCGGGCGGAGACATGGTCCTTGATGGCTTCGGTCACCGTGATGCTGTCTCCCATCTCCAGACGCTTGAGGGTTTCCAGCTCATCCACGGTGGGGTCAAACGTGGGTGCGTGATAGGTCGAAGTCATGTTCATGGCGCATCTCCTTGGTATGGACCTCATATAGAGCGCTGCCGCACAGGCTTGGTTCAGTCCTAAACGCCCGTTGGAGTGTCGGACAGCGCCTCGCCCCCCGCCATCCCCGGCGACGGGCCCACGGAAGCTCCCAAATGCGCCATGCCCTGCAGCCAGCGCGCAAACGCCGCCAGCACCGGTGGCTGCGCCTGCGCCGGGCTAATGAGGTAGTAGGCGCGCTCGCCGCGCAGGGGGCGGTTGCAGGCCACCACCAGTTCGCCGCTGGCCAGTTCGGCCTCGATGAGCAGGGGCGGGATCAGCGCCACGCCCATACCGTGGGTGGCGGCCACGGCCAGCATGGAGAACAGCTCGTAGCGCGGGCCATCCAGCGCGTGCGGGGCATCCACACCCATCGCATCAAACCACTGGCGCCAGCCATAGGGGCGCGTGCTTTGCTGCAGCAGGGGCAGGTCGGCCAGCGCCTCGGCCGCCACGGACTGGTGGGCGCGGCCCCGACCCCGGGGCGCGGCGGATTCGAGCAGGCGCGGGCTGCACACGGGCACCACGTCTTCGTGCATCAGCAGTTGCGCCTGCACGCCGGGCCAGTTGGCAACCTGATCGGGAGTACCCGCGTACAGCGCGGCATCGAAGGTGGTGTCGGCAAACAGAAACGGGCGCGTTTGGGTGTCGATGTGCACCACGATGTCAGGGTGCAGCTGCGCCAGCTGGGGCAGGCGCGGGATGAGCCAGCGGGTAGCAAAGGTGGGCACTGCGGCCAGCGAGAGGGTGCCGCCCTCACCCTGGTGCGCCATCACGTCCAGCGTGTCGCGCTCCAGCCCCTGTAGCCAGCGCGCCACCTGGCGGCCATAGTGCGCGCCAGCGGGCGTCAGCACCACGCCGTGGCGCGTGCGGCGAAACAGCTGCACGCCCAAAAATTCTTCCAATGCCTGGATCTGGCGCGACACAGCGCTTTGGGTGAGCGACAGCTCCTGCGCGGCGCGGGTGTAGCTCTCGTGGCGGGCGGCGACTTCAAAACAGGCAAGGGCCTGGGTCGATGGAATGTTACGGCGCATGATGAAGAGGAACTTGTGGCAGGGCAGCAATGCCCTTAAATAGCTAACAGCAAGTATTCCATACATTCCATTGGCGCATATCTGGATGATAAGAAGTCGCTTGCGGGCTGCCACCCCAAGGCCTACGATGCGCCCCAGACCCGTTTCTTTCCCTTTCTTTTCGACCGGAGACACACACATGGCCCACGCCGCTTTTCAATGGGATGACCCCTTCCTTCTGAGCCAGCAACTGACCGACGACGAGCGCGCCATCCGCGATGCAGCCGCGGCCTACTGCCAGGACAAGCTGGCCCCCCGCGTGCGGGACGCCTTCCGCCACGAAAAGATGGACGTGAGTATCTTCCGCGAGATGGGCGAAGTGGGCCTGCTCGGCCCCACCATCCCCGAGCAGTACGGCGGCCCCGGCCTGAGCTACGTGGCCTATGGCCTGATCGCCCGCGAAGTGGAGCGCGTGGATTCGGGCTACCGCTCGATGGCCAGCGTGCAGTCGTCGCTGGTGATGGTGCCCATCCATGAGTTCGGCACCGAAGCGCAGAAGCAGAAGTACCTGCCCAAGCTCGCCACCGGCGAGTGGATCGGCTGCTTTGGCCTGACCGAGCCCGACCATGGCTCCGACCCCGGCAGCATGGCCACGCGCGCCTACAAGGTCGATGGCGGCTACAAGCTCAAGGGCAGCAAGATGTGGATCACCAACAGCCCCGTGGCTGACGTGTTCGTAGTCTGGGCCAAGGAAGTGTCCGAAGGCGGCGCCGTGGGCCCCATCCGCGGCTTTGTGCTGGAAAAGGGCATGAAGGGCCTGACGGCCCCCGCCATCCACGGCAAGGTGGGCCTGCGCGCCTCCATCACCGGCGAGATCGTGATGGACGATGTGTTCGTGCCCGAAGAAAACGCGTTTCCTGAAGTGCAGGGTCTGAAGGGCCCCTTCACGTGCCTGAACAGCGCGCGCTACGGCATCGCCTGGGGCGCCCTGGGCGCGGCCGAGTTCTGCTGGCACACCGCCCGCCAGTACACGCTGGACCGCAAGCAGTTTGGCCGCCCCCTGGCGGCCAACCAGCTCATCCAGAAGAAGCTGGCCGACATGCAGACCGAGATCGCGATTGGCCTGCAGGCCTGCATGCAGTTTGGCCGCATGAAGGACGCAGGCACCGCCAGCCTGGAAGGCACCTCCATCATCAAGCGCAACAGCTGCGGCAAGGCCCTGGACATCGCCCGACTGGCGCGCGACATGATGGGCGGCAACGGCATCAGCGACGAGTTCGGTGTGGCCCGCCATCTGGTGAACCTGGAAGTGGTGAACACCTACGAAGGCACGCACGATGTGCATGCGCTGATTCTGGGCCGCGCGCAGACTGGCATCGCCGCGTTCGCGAACTGAACCCTGCACCAACTCCCCTCTCCCCTCGCGGGAGAGGGGCCGGGGG
>NZ_JBKBXG010000083.1:0-22656 GCF_046314175.1 Acidovorax sp.
CACCACGTCAAAGCAGACGGGCGAGACCTTGCTGACCTCGGGCAGCAGCAGGCAGAGTTGGTTGTTCTGCGTGCTCCAGCGTCCGGCGCGTGTGCGGCCGTTTTCTGAACGCTCTAGGCGGACATCCAGGAAGTAGTCATGCCCCCAATGGCGTCCGTCGGTGACATGGTGCCCGCCCGCCGCTTAACGGATCTGCGCCGTGTTTAGCTTGGTTTCGGGGGCGCTGCGAAGGCCATGGGCGCCAGTATCCCGCCCAGAAAATATACGCAGCCCCCGCTAAAGCAGCGGGGGCACCGCGAAAGTGCCCGCCGTCATGCCTCCATGCTGGGAGGCCAGTTGTGCGTCTCTGCCTAGCAGTATTCTGGGAGCGTGCTGCGGGATTGTTGATGCTGCTGGGCGGAGTTGTGATGCTGGCGGGAGTGGTGCTGCGTTTGGCGGAAAGCCATGGTCACGAGCACACCCATGAGCCTATGACCCACGCTCACCCCCACGCACCAGATGTGCACCATCAGCACGTTCACAGAACCTCTTGAGTTCGACCGGATAGCGATGGACATACGCGGTCTACATCTGACAGGATCCGTTGTCGGATCTGGCGCTAGTCCTTACCTCTTCCAAGAACGCAGCAGCAACGCATTGGTCACCACACTCACGCTGCTGAGGGCCATAGCTGCTCCCGCCACCATGGGATTCAACAAGCCAAATGCAGCCAAGGGGATCCCGACCACGTTGTACGCGAATGCCCAGAAAAGGTTCTGACGGATCTTTGCGTACGTGCGCCGAGAGATGTCGATGGCATCTGCGATCAACGCGGGGTCACCATGCATCAGCGTGATCCCCGCAGCATGCATGGCCACGTCGGTGCCCGTGGACATGGCAATTCCCACATTCGCCGCAGCCAGAGCGGGCGCGTCGTTGATGCCGTCACCCACCATCGCAACGTGCCTGCCACCTGACTTGAGCTGCGCCACGATATCCGCCTTGCCTTCCGGCAGCACATCAGCACGAACCTGATCGATGCCCAACGCGCTGGCTACTGCGCTTGCGCTTCCCTTGTTGTCCCCGGTGACCAAGACGGTCTGGATGCCCAGAGCATGCAGTTGGGCAATGGCCTGTTGTGAGCTGGGCTTCACTGTGTCTCCAAATGCCAATAAACCCATCACTTCTGGCGCATCGGTCACGTCAGCCAACCAGGATACTGTGCGGCCCTCTTGTTGCATCTGTACTGCAGCCCCGGTCAGACTGGCCATGTTGACATCCAGCTCCTCCATGTAACGTGTACTCCCGAGGCGGATCTGGCGTCCTTTGATGACAGCAGACATGCCTCTGCCAGCTACCGCTGTGACCTCAGTGGCACGAGGAACGGTCACACCCTGGGTGCGTGCAGCGTCCATCACGGCCTTGGCCAGTGGATGCTCGCTGCCGTTCTGAATGGCCGCAGCAAACGGCAGTAACTGATCCTGGAGGCCTTCGGCAGGCATCGCAGCCGTCAAAGTGGGCTTCCCCTCGGTCAGGGTGCCGGTCTTGTCGAACGCCACGGTGTCGATGTGGTGGGCAACCTCCAGTGCTTCTGCATCCTTGATCAGAATACCGTGGCGTGCTGCAACGCCGGTGCCCGCCATGATCGCGGTGGGAGTAGCCAAACCCAGCGCACAAGGGCACGCAATCACAAGTACCGCGACAGCATTGAGGATCGCCTGTTCCCAGTTGCCAGTGGCAAAGCCCCAGCCCATCAGTGTGATGGCAGCAAGGCCGAGCACCACGGGCACAAAGACCGCACTCACTTCATCCACAATCCGCTGGATGGGAGCCTTCTTCGCCTGCGCCGACTCAACCATCCGCACGATGCGCGACAGAGTTGACTCTGCGCCTATCGCAGTCGTCCGTACCAACAACAAGCCCTCCGCGTTCACGGAGCCTCCCGTCACCTTGTCACCGACGTGCTTCGCCACAGGCAGGCTCTCCCCGGTGATCAATGACTCATCCACCTGGCTTGCGCCTTCGATCACCGAGCCGTCTACCGGGACTCTCTCCCCTGGGCGGACAACCACCGTATCACCTACTTTCACGCGTGAGAGTGGTAGATCAATGTCACCGGCATCAGTGCGCACACGTGCAATTTCTGGGCGCAGCGCATGCAGCGCCCGGATCGCTTCGGTGGTTTGTCGCTTGGCTCGGGCTTCCAGCCACTTCCCGAGAAGGACAAGCGTGACGATCACAGCAGAGGCTTCAAAGTACAGATGGGGCGTGCCGTGTTCAGCGTGCTTGAACAGCAGGTACAGGCTCAAGCCGTACCCGGCCGACGTACCCAATGCGACCAGCAGATCCATGTTGCCTGCGCCTGCACGAAGAGCCTTCCAGCCAGCGCGGTAGAACCTCGCGCCCAGCCAGAACTGCACAGGGGTGGCCAGGGCCAGTTGAATCCAGCCGTTGAGTGTCCAGTCTTGACCGAACAGCATGCCAAGCATGGGCAATACCAGGGGGAAGGACAGACCAGCGGCTAGAGCGACAGGCCACCAGGGCGCCGACGGCTTGTCGTGTTCAGTGGAAGTGCTCGTATCCGCAACCTGTGCCTCATAGCCCGCCTTAACAACGGCGGCTACCAGGCGTTCGGGAGGCAATCCTGCATCGAAACGAACCTGCGCACGCTCCGTGGCTAGATTGACTTCCGCGTGCTTGACGCCTGGTACACCCTTCAGCGCTTTTTCGACACGTCCCACGCACGACGCGCAGGTCATCCCACCGATCAACAGCTCCACGGACTCTTCCGCTATTGCGTATCCAGCCTTTTCGACAGCCGCAGCCAAGGCCGGGACCGGCACCGTGGAGGCGGCAACCACGGAGGCGCGCTCAGTAGCAATATTCACGGTCACCTCACGGACCCCAGGGACGGCTTTGAGGGCCTTTTCAACCCGTCCAACGCAAGAGCCGCAGGTCATGCCAAGTATCGGAAGATTCAGGTGTGCGATGGATAGTGAGGCGGACGGCCCCGCTTCATGGGCAGAGGTATTCATAGCAATCTCCATGTGGTGTTCAACTCCGGCGTTAACCGGCAGAGTTCGAACTTTCAGGGTTGACACGATGGGAGACGCAAGCGAGTCGGCGCTCCTTGTTTGGATATCTATCTGGCCACTTGACCTTGCCCCAGTGGCAAACCGGAGACTGAAAGCCTCTTAACTTTTTCCAAGAGGTGAAAAATGCATGAATTCCAACTCCCCGACATGACCTGCGGACACTGCGCTGGTATGGTGAGCCAGACGCTTCAGATGACAGACCCTGAATGCAAAGTGCAGGTGGATATGTCCAAACGCATGGTCACTGTGCAAAGCGCGGAAGATCGCAAGACACTGGTCGAGGCGCTGACCGAGGCTGGATATCCGCCCGCCTGATCTAGGCTTTACAAAACGTAGTATTCGGAGCGCTTGACATTGACACGGTGGTAAGGGCCAAAGTCCTTGCTACCGTGTTATTCCATTGCACAGGAGCATCCATGACCACACTCATGAACATCGGCGAAGCGGCCAAAGCGGCAGGTGTATCGGCCAAGATGATCCGCCACTACGAGCAAACAGGTTTGTTGCCAGAAGCTGAGCGCAGTGAGTCTGGCTATCGAAAATACGGTGAGCGCGAAGTTTCGGTACTGCGTTTCATCCGCCAGTCGCGCCGCCTCGGGTTCTCAATGCCCCAGATTGCGGAGTTGATCGGCCAATGGGGTGACACGCACCGCACCAGTCGGCAGGTAAAGGCGATTGCGGAGCGCCATCTGGCGGATCTGGAGGAGAAGCTGCGGGAGATTATCGAGATGAAATCAGCCTTGGAGCAGTTGGTTTCTGTGTGGGCTGGCGACGACCACTCGAACTGCGCAATTCTTGACAACCTGGCGGCGGACAGCCCCTCGAAGCCCAACCACAACGCAAGTTTCGTCAAACCGACTCGGCGCGGAGCCAAGGTTTCCAGAGCGCACTCTGGTGTGACCGACACGCCAACGAACAGCCATCTAGACCTCATGACGTGGATGCGCGGAGTCCACGCACATCGGAGCGGGCACTGAACTAGGCCCTGAGGGGGCTTGCGAAGCCATCACCTTGCACCACGATTGCGGCCCGCCCGTACTTGGGTGGGCCACGCTTGTGGCCCACCCGTTTGCATTACTTAGGCGTGGAGCCCGGAGTGGCTTCCTTGTGCGGCATGGCTTCACGCGCATTGGCCTTTTCCTGACCACGGGCTTCGGCCTTGCTGGTGTCCGCAAGGCCAGAGCCTTCACCTCGCGCTGTACCGCCATCCTTGATCTGCTTCACACCGGTTGCAGGACGGGCTTTCTTGTGGTCTTCGCCATGCGCTTGCGCCTTGGAGTTGGTATAGGGCGTGGCTTCCTGGGTGTCGCCAGCGGCGAATGCGGACGATGCTGCTGTCATGGCGAGGGCAATAAGGAGCGTTTTCATGATTTTTCCTTGGTGGGTTGACGTGCGAACAGAAGAACGCCCCCTTTTCTTGAGGGCGTAGCGAGACACTTTTTGCGCTTACTTGGCAGGCTCGATGGCAGTGACGACCATCTTTCCGCCCTCGTTGATCACCATGAAGCGGATCTTGTCGCCGGCCTGCGCCTTGTCGAGCAGGGCCTTGTCCTTGGCTGTGAACACCATGGTCATCCCCGGCATCTCCAAGTGCTTGATGTCGCCATGCTTGATGGTGATTTTTCCGGCGTCCTTGTCGATCTTGCGCACCTCTCCATCGGTCATGGAGGCTGCGGCCGTGGTTGCGGCTCTTCCGGCGTCTCCAGAGGCTTGCGCCGTGGCTGACAACGGCATGAGTGCGGCCAGCGACAACATCGCGCCGATCAAAAGACTGTTTGCGTTTTTCATGTGAACTCCTTGTTCAATGGCGTGGAGGACTTTTCCGCTTACTTCTTCACCACCGTGACCTGCCCCTTCATGCCAGCGTCGTAATGGCCTGGGTACAGGCAGGCAAACTTGACTTCACCAGCCTTTGTGAACTGCCAGATGATTTCGCCTTGCTTGCCTGGGGCCAGCGACACCTTGCTGGGTTCGTCATGCTCCATATCCGGGAACTTCTTCATGGTCTCGTAGTGTTCCTTGAGTTCGGCATCGGTGCCCATGCTGAACTCGTGTTTGACCTGGCCACTGTTCTTGATCACGAACTTGACCGTTTCCCCCTGTTTGACGGAAATCGCGGCGGGCGTGAAGCGCATGGTGTCAGCCATGTCCACGTTGATTGTGCGGGTCACCTTCGCGGCCTTGCCGGGCTGACCAATTGCTGATTCAGCGCTGCCATGGCCGTGGGCGCCACCGCCGTCATGGCCGCCGCCGTGATTGCCGCCTGCAATGCTGTTGAAGGACAGGGCCACCAGGGTGGAGGCCGCGATCAGGGAAAGAGTGCGTTTCATAGTTACCTTGGGTTGTGGATGAGGAAAGGAGGCGATCAGTGGCCGCTGTGCGAAGACGGCTTTTTGACCTTGACGACAGTGTCCGAACTGGACTTCTCTTTGCGGGGCATGGACTGGCCGCCCTCGGCTTTGAAGCGGGCAGGCTCCGCCATCGGACCGGTGTACTCATACGCCACCGTGCCCTCCGGGTTTTTGTACCAACCCGGGTTCTTGTAGTCGCCTGGCTTCTGGTCGCGGCGCACCTTCAGGACACTGAACATGCCACCCATCTCCACCGAGCCGAAGGGGCCTTCCCCGGTCATCATGGGGACGGTGTTGTCCGGAATGGGCATCTCCATCTCGGTCATGTCCGCCATGCCCCGTTCGCCCATGACCATGTAGTCGGGGATCAGGTTGTTGATCTTCTTGGCCACGCCCCGGTGGTCCACGCCAATCATGGTGGGAATGTCATGACCCATTGCGTTCATGGTGTGGTGGCTCTTGTGGCAGTGGAATGCCCAGTCACCTTCTTCGTCCGCGAGGAACTCGATCTGGCGCATCTGGCCCACGGCCACGTCGGTTGTCACTTCATAGAGACGGGTGCTCTTGGGCGTGGGACCGCCGTCCGTGCCCGTTACCAGAAACTCGTGACCGTGCAAGTGCATCGGGTGGTTGGTCATGGTGAGGTTGCCGATGCGAATACGCACCTTGTCGTTGAGCCGGACGTTCAAGGAGTCGATGCCAGGAAAGATGCGGCTGTTCCATGTCCACAGATTGAAGTTCGTCATCTCTGCAACCTTGGGCGTCGCGGCCCCTGGCTCAATGTCATAAGCACTGAGCAGGAAGCAGAAATCACGGTGCACTTCGTCGATCAGCGGATGCTTGGCCTTGGGGTGCGTGATCCAGAAGCCCATCATGCCCATGGCCATCTGGGTCATTTCATCGGCATGCGGGTGGTACATGAAGGTGCCCGGGCGGCGCGCCACGAACTCGTAGACGAAGGTCTTGCCCGACTGGATTGCGGGCTGGTTCAATCCCGCCACACCGTCCATGCCATTGGGCAAACGCTGTCCATGCCAGTGGATGCTGGTGTGCTCGGGCAGCTTGTTGGTCACAAAAATGCGGACGCGGTCGCCTTCCACCACCTCGATGGTGGGACCTGGGCTCTGGCCGTTGTATCCCCACAGGTGGGCCTTGAAACCGGGCGCCATTTCGCGCACCACGGGTTCTGCCACCAAGTGGAACTCTTTGACCCCCTGGTTCATGCGCCACGGCAGCGTCCAGCCGTTGAGCGTGACCACGGGGTTGTAGGGGCGCCCCGAATTGGGCACCAGCGGCGCCATGGTGTCTGCACTCGTCTGGAACACTGGCTCTGGCAGAGCGGCCATCGCCACCCGGCTCACACTCGCTGCGGCCACAGCCCCCCCAGCAATGCCAGCAAATCGGAAAAAATCTCTTCTTGAATTCATGTTGGTTTCCTTGAGGGATCAGTGACCTGCACCAGCTTCGGCTGCGGCTGCGCCACCGCCCGAGACACCTGCGCTGGTGGGTTTGCCGATGAGGGAGGCTTGAAGGGCTGCGTCCGCTAGCCAAAACTGCTGTTCGGCGTTCAGAGCCGCCATCACTGAGTTCACCTGGTCGCGGGAGTCGGCAAGCAACTCAAAGACGCTGATCAGCATCCCGTTGTAGCGAAGCTGGTTTTCTTCAGAAATGGTTTTTCGCAGAGGGATCACCTCGTCGCGGTGGTGGCGCGCGATGTCATACGCCGTGCGGTACGCGGAATAGCTCTCGCGCAAGTTCGAGCCCGCCGCGCGGGCTGTGGCCTCCAGGCGGTTGGCAGCGGCCAGGGTTTGCGCGTTCATGGAATCGCGTCGCATGCCCCCCCAATCGAAGATCGGCAGCTGCAGACTGATCTCGAAGCCGCGCCGCGTCGAGTGGGTGTTCTCGGCTGCATCGAAGACAGAGTCGCGCCGTACACCCAGTTCAATGTCCGTGAAGGTCGTGATCGTGTTCCAGCCTTGCGCGCGTGCGGCTGCGTCATAGTCGGCCTTCGCGATCTGAAGATCCAGCCGCCCCTTGGACGCCTGACGGCCCGCATCTGCTGGGGACAGCGGCTCCTTGGGCAGCGTCGGCAGGCGCTCAGGCAACTTGAGCTGCTGGGCTTGGTTGTCATCAAGGCCCAGCATCCGCACCAGCTCTTCACGGGCCGCTGTGACCCCGTGCTGGGCGGTGGCCAGCTGGGTCGCTGTGTCGGCATAGAACGCTTGCTGGCGTGCACGGTCAAGCTTGTTGAAATTACCGACTGCCTGCATGCGCTTGGCCAACTCGGCGCTGGCTTGGGCGCTTGCGACAACCTGTTGGGTGTAAGTCAACGTCTGTTGCGCGGCAACAGCGCGGACCCAGGCTTGGCGCACTTGGGTCACCTGGTCCACTACATCGCTGCTGAGGCGCAGCTGAGTCTGTTTGACACGCTGCTCGGCGATACCTTTGCGCATGGGCAAGGTCAGCAGGTCAAGCAGACCGAAGGAAAGGAGGCGTCCGATCTCCGTCTCGCTGCCTAGCCGAACGCGCTCCAGGCTCAGAATAGGGTTGGCGATGCGGCCGGACTGGGCCGCCGTGGAAGCGTCCGCCCAGTTTTGAGCCACGATGGCTTGCAGGGACGGGCTATTGACCAGAGCGAGTTGAACGGCATCTTGTTGACTGAGCGGTTTGGCCAACAAGTCCGAGGCGCGTTGGCGCAAGGCATCTTGCTCATTCCGGTCCCGGGCCAGAGTAAGTCCGCCGTCCGTGAAACCGCTTGTCGCCGCGTTGGCGCTGGAGAGGTTTTGCTCCAGATTCACGCTGGCGCAGCCAGACAAGACCGCCACTGCGGCAACAGCGATCACTAGTTTGGCGCGGGGCATGCGAAGGGTACGGATCATTGTTTGCCCCCGTGGTGTGCGTCATGGCCTTGGGCTGGTTGGCCCTGGTCCGCTGCGGGTGCGGGCTGGCGCATTTCCTTGGCATAGGCGCGCCATCCTCCAATTTCGCCTACCTTGTCGTTGGCAGCCTTCCAGGGCTGGACGGATTGCTCTTTGTAGACCTCATAGCCTGTCAGAGCTGATCGGTACGAAAGTTGGTAGTCCACTTTCGGGGGTGCACCGTCTGGCATCTGAGCAAAGGCTAGCGAAGGCGCCAGCAGTGCAGCGGCCAGCCAGGGGATTGAGTTAAGTCGTGAAAGCCAGGAATTTCTCATAGATTCACCATGCGTTTTGATGCAACGCATTGTGTGAGTCAATGGCTTCCAAATAGATAACGCCTCAATTACATCTTTGTCATGTTCAAGAAAGGCGCAAATCTGCGGGCACACTGGCGGCCACTCGCAGCGCCAAGGAGGTCTCGTGAAGATACTGATCGTTGAGGACGAAATCAAAACCGGGGAGTACCTGCGCCAAGGCTTGCGGGAAGCGGGATTCAACGCTGATCTAGTCCACAACGGTGTCGATGGTCTGCGTATGGTTCAAGAGGAAGACTACGATCTGGTAATCCTGGATGTGATGCTTCCTCGGATGGACGGCTGGCAGGTCCTCACCAATATGCGTCGCCGTGGCCTTGAGATGCCCGTGCTATTTCTCACGGCCAAGGATCAGGTGCAAGACCGGATCAAGGGGCTGGAATTAGGCGCAGACGACTATCTGGTCAAGCCGTTTTCTTTTGCCGAATTGCTGGCAAGGGCCCGGACCATACTGCGGCGCGGCCGTAGTGGCGCCGAGGTGACCATTCTGCAGGTGGCCGATCTTGAACTGGATCTTCTGCGGCGGAGAGTCAGCAGGTCCGGCAAACGCATCGACCTCACGCCCAAGGAATTCGGTCTGCTGGAACTGCTGATGCGTCGCCAAGGAGAGGTTTTGCCTCGCTCTCTGATCGCGTCGCAGGTGTGGGATATGAATTTCGACAGCGACTCCAACGTGGTCGAGGTGGCAATGCGTAGGCTTCGGGCCAAAATTGACGATGCCTATAACGCCAAACTGATCCAGACGGTGCGAGGCATGGGGTATGTGCTTGAAGCGCCACAGGAGAGTCCGTGAGAGCCCGGCACTCGCTGACGACACGGCTGACGGCCTTTTTTACGCTGGCTTCTGGGCTTGTGCTCGTTGGCTTGGGGACCATCGTCGCCATTTCTATCGATCGCCATTTTGTGGAACTGGATCGCGATGCCCTGCGCGACAAGATCCACCTCACACGTGAGGTGATAGGAAAATCCACGTCACCTGAAGACCTCAAAATGCGTCTGGACGACGTCTTGCACAGCCATGAGGGCCTTTTTGTCAGCGTTTTCCGTGACAGGGCCACGCTTTACGCGACCACGGATTTCCAGTTTCCAGATGATCTCCATGCCCTGGCTCAGAGGGCCCGCCTGGGGGTTGCCTCCTGGATAACGAAGGGGCGGGAATACCGAGGGATGTCGGCACTCGTGACGTTGCCGGGTTCCGCCGAGCCGCCGCTGCAGGTCTGGGTAGCTGTAGACATTGCCCACCACAAGCACTTCATGTACGAATTGATTTGGGTGCTTGTGGGCTATGTGGCGTTGGCCACTCTAGTGGCCGGGGTCCTGGGCTGGTGGGCCGCAAAGAATGGCTTGGCCCCCCTTCGGGCCATGAGATCTCGCGCCATGGCCATCACGGCACAGCGACTGGACGAGCGGATGCCAACCCAGGAGTTTCCAGTGGAAATGGCAGACTTGGCGACCACTCTCAACGAGATGCTCCGGCGGCTCAAGGAGGAGTTCGACCGGCTGTCCGAGTTTTCTTCGGACCTGGCTCACGAGCTGCGAACGCCCATCAACAATCTGATGACGCAGACCCAGGTCACGCTTAGCCAAGCTCGCTCCTCCGAGGAGTACCAGGACATACTGGCCTCCAACGCCGAGGAGTACCAGCGTTTGGCCCGCATGGTGGCTGACATGTTGTTCCTGGCCAAGGCTGACCACGGGCTTATTCTTCCCAGCACGGAGAGAATCGCAGTTCATGATGAAGCACAGGCCTTGTTTGATTTCTACGAGGCACTTGCCGAAGAAAAGCGGGTCCGGCTGCAACTGATCGGAACGGCGGAGATCACTGGCGACCGGTTGATGCTTCGCCGGGCGCTGAGCAATCTCCTGTCCAACGCCGTTCGCTACACCCCCCCTGGAGAACAGGTGGTCGTTGACATTCAAGGGGACGTTCACGGAACCACCGTGGATGTAGTCAACACTGGACCTTCTATCGATGCGCAGATGATCCCCCGCCTGTTTGACCGTTTCTTTCGGGCAGACAAGTCGCGCAAGCAACTGGATTCCGACGGTGCAGGCTTGGGCTTGTCCATCACCCAGGCGATTGTTCATGCACACCGGGGCCGCATCTCAGTGAGTTCGGCCGATGGCAGGACCTGTTTTTCGATGTATTTCCCCAGTGCACAGACCATTGGCAAGCACTTCACGACAAATGCATGACCCCTTTGCAACCCTTATTGACTGCTGGAAGGCGGATCCGAGCAGCACCTACAACAGCTGGTTCCTGTGGGATCAGAGGATCAAGAACTTCCGCTCCATACGCAGAGGCATTGCACAGGTGGTGGAGGACATCCGGGGAGGAACGTTTGGCAACGCCTACCGAGGCTCCTCGCTGGAGACGATCGTGGGTTCCGTGGCAGAGCAGCGCCAAATTTTCAAAGGTGCGGACCACGCGTTCCTCTGGAAACCCAAGCTGAGGATTCCGGACATCTACGAGAACACGAGTAACCAGCTCGCCTTCGCAGATCTCCTTCACACCTGCGATCACTGCGATTGCGCAGAAGACGTCGTTGCCGCCATACAGCGCATCGATGCAATCGGCATCAAAGGCTTGGGCCCAGCAGTCGCCAACTTGCTGTATTTCATCCACCCAACGCTGCTCTCTCCCTTTAACACTGCCATTGTCAATGGTTTCAACGCAGTGACTGGCGGGCGCGTGAAGCTCGGACGTTGGGACCACTATCTCTCTATGCGGGAGGGCTTGCTGCGCTTGAACGCGCAGTACCGGCTGAAACTATCGAATGATCTCGGTGCGATTGCGGGACTCATGTTTGACATTGGCAGTGGCCGATATGCAGCGCCGCCACAAGCAATGGATGCGGCGACGGCGAAGCTCTGGCAAGAAGACCTTGAACGTGTGCGGCAGGAATCCACCGCATTGCAACGGGAGCTGTCCCAGGCGACCGAAAGCGATGCGACCCACACGGGTATTCAGGCTTCGTTGCGAGATCTGGGCAAGTCTCTCGGGTTTGATGTCTGGATAGCGTCCAACGACCGGGGTCGCTCCTACGGCAGCGGCCTTTTGGGAGACGGATGTCTGGCGCAGTTGCCTGCCAGCGTGGACAGGGGACTGGAGTCGATTCGACTAATTGATGTCGTATGGATTGACACTCAGACATCGCAGGTCGCGGCCGCATTTGAAGTCGAGCACACCACGTCCATCTATTCGGGGATCGTGCGAATGCTCGACCTGGCCTTGGGCACGTCGGTTGCAGTCAACTGTGCATTGTTTCTTGTGGCTCCAGACAATCGCAGAGACAAGGTCGCTGAACAACTTCAAAGGCCTGCATTCTCCCGCGTTTCGGAGTTGGGAATCCGGTACCTGCCGTATAGCCAACTGGAGCAGAACCACGCTTTGATGAGCCGTTTTGGTTCCAGTATCAAGCCGCTGCTGGAGATTTCGCAGCAGCTGTGAGACCCGGTTTTTTTGCATAGTGCGGTTCGCCTGGGTTTCGCTCCTTGAGCCTCGGGTTCGATTCTCGGCGATGTCGGCAAGATGAATTTCCTGTTATCCCGAACGGAGGGACTAGCGGCTGAAACCCTGCGCCCAAAAACGATCCAGGTCTGGCGCCAGTAACTACTATGGACCATCACCTTGGTAGAGATCTCCAAGGCGGCACTTCGCAAATTCTTCGTCCAACCATGAGGTCCTCGACATGAACGTCACTACCAAGCCATTGGATGGTCTGTCGCCAGTCGGTTTGTTGGGAAACTCTGTGTCCACAGCACCGAGCATCCAAGGGGGCGGTTTTCTAGACGCCATGAAGCAGGCGCTGACAATCACAAGCCAATTGCAAGGTGAATCGGGTCGGCTGAGTCGAGAGGTCACACTTGGCAACCCCACGGTCAGCTTGGAAGGGACCATGCTCGCTGGAGTCAAGTCGAATATTGCGTTCCAGGCGACCTTGCAAAGCCGCAATCGAATTGTCCAGGCCTACACCGATGTGATGAACATGCAGGTCTGATCCTGAGCGAGTTGTAAGACAACGGTCGTGCGCACCTGCTGTCGGGGCCGTGGGCATGCTTTGCATTCAAGCTGGAGGCGGCCCTTTTTTGGCAAGGCTCCTCCAGCTCAGCCGCTGACCCCCTGGGAAAACTCACTGAAACCGTGGCGCCTTGGAGGATTCGTCCGAGGTGGTGGCCATGGCCGCATGCTGCGCTGCGTGATAGCGGTCCGGATAGATTTCGTTGAGCTTGCGGCCGTCTTCGCCCACAGCGACGACTTCGCCTTCGCGGATGGCGCGTGCCAGCTCGCTCTTTACCTGGTCACGTGTCTTCAGCGATTTGCCTGTCACGATGGGATAGCGGCCTGACATCAGTTCATTGCGTTTGACGCCGAATTCACCGGCCACCATGATGTCGCCTGTACGGATAGCCTGCTCCAGCTCGTCCCGCACTTGCTCTCGGGATTTGCCGACCTGAGTCGAAGTAGCCACGGGATAGGCGCCAGGATTGATCTGCTTGAGCGTAAGACCCGATTCGCCAAAGGCGAGCATGTCGCCGCTCTGCTGAGCCTGCGCCAATTCAGCACGGACTTGCTCGCGCGTCTTACTGACCACTTGGTCCGAAGCAAATGCAGGGGCTGCGATAAGAGAGAGGACGATGAGGGTGGACTTGAGTTTCATGATGGGATTTCCTTCTTGATAAATGGAGATGGTTTGAGTGCAGCCGCAGGCCGGTCTTGGAGATTCGCGGGAGTGGGGATGGTTCGGGGTTCAGGGCAGTTGGCTGGCGTTGACCCAACCTGCCTCGCCTCCGAGATCGCGCATGCCATCGCTGGTCACGGGATTGCGCTTGGCGGCCTGCAACTCATCCAAGACTTGCTGGCGGGTCTTTGTCAGCTTGGGGCCAGGGACGAGCGGATAAGTAGCCGGGTAACCACGGCTGATCCAGTACAGAGAACCGTCCTTTTGCGCGGCCAGTACGGTGCTTTCGACAGCTTGACGGCTGACTGCGTTGCCCAGGTGGTCGGGGGCCAGACTCACGCCTTCTTCCTGACTTGGGCTTGCGTGGTAGACCGAAGTAGCGAAGGACGCTGTAGCGAATGCAGCGAGACTGGCGACGAGGATGGCAGTACGAATTTTCATGATGGTCTCCTGTGGCGCCGGATGCCCGATATGGTCCATCCAGGTGGCGTTTTTCTGCGCCACGGAGAGAAGTCTAGAACCCGCACCCCTACGAAGCGGTGACCTCCCGATTACGCTTTTGACAGGTTTGGGGCGAGGTGAAAAGTGCAGAGGGATCTGGTTCGAGATACGGTCTATGCCTCCTCACCGGGATGAAGCACCCGATGAACATTGCATGTTCCGTATATTTCGAAAACGTCATCCGCACTACAGCTTCTCGTTCGTCCCCGTAGCCCAAAATCCTCTTCCACACGCCGCCCATTGATGTCTTGTATCCGCGTGTAGCCGTCGGCCCAGCTGACGTTTTAATGACTGATGAGGAAAGTAAGACCATGTACACAAAGATGATTGTGTCTATGTTGGTCGCAGCAGCGTCGCTGGCGTCTGCGACCACGTTTGCCGCACCTACCGACAATGAGGTGCGCGTTGAGGCGTCGGCCACCAAAGTTGCGACGGAGGATGGAAAAACGCGCTACTGGAGCCATCCAAGATTGGGCATGATCAAAGTCGATGCCGCAGGCCGCATGCTCGCTGCGCGATCAAACACTGGGGAAGCCGAACCATCTGGCGTTCTTTCTGGCATCCGATCGTCGCGTGTGCGCTGACGCCTTGTGGCGTGAGAGGTACCACAGCTAGGCCCGTAGTGCGCTGCATGGTGGTTACGTCAGCTTTGAAGGGCTGTGATTGGACGGCAGCCGTGCGAATAGGCGTAACAAAGAGCCTTGGCGAAGACTACTTGGTCGAATGTGACATCTAGATTACGACCCTGAAACCTCTTCGTCATCTTGCACCGAAATTGCGGCAAATTGCTCGAAGGCTGAGTCAATCGTCGGCGCGAGCCTACAGAACCGAATGCTTCTCGCGGCGGAAGATGGATGCTCCTTGCAGCCCGCTGCGTAGGATCAAGTTCAACTTTTTGAGCCATCCAAACCTATCAGGAGATCCAGATGAATCACACCCCGAACCCCTACATGTCTTGCATCAATGCTTGCCGGTCGTGCGCGACGGCTTGCCATCAGTGTTTCGCAGAGTGCCTCAAGGAAGAGGACGTCAAGATGATGGCCCGCTGCATTGCGCTGGACGCGGACTGTGCGGCCGCTTGCAGCTTAGCTGCCGATGTGATGGCGCGCCGAAGCGAATACGCCGAGGCGATTTGTGCGCTGTGCGCGCAGATCTGCAAGGCCTGCGGAGACGAGTGCGCTAGGCACGAAGCCGAGCATTGCAAGGCATGTGCCGCCGCTTGCCACAAATGCGCTCAAGAATGTGCCGCCATGGCCCACGCAGATTGACGCTGTTCAAGGAGCCCACCATGAGAGTTCTGCACCCACCCTCGAAAACCGTCTCGGCAACCGCCTTTCTTGCATGCGCGTTGGTGGTTCCCTTGTCGTTGCACGCCCAGGCTGCCCCACACGCTGGCATGAAAGGCGCTGCCATGGATCAGACGATGCCTGCAGGCAAGATGGACATGAAGTCCATGATGAAAGAGAACAACGACAAGATGGCGTCCGTGAAGATGGCAGGCAATCCCGATGTGGATTTCGCGCAAATGATGCGCATCCACCATCAAGGTGCCATCGACATGGCGCAGAGCCAATTGCGCGATGGAAAAGATCCCCAACTACTCAGCATGGCCCGGGACAATATTACCGCGCAAAAAAAGGAAATCGCTGTGCTGGATGCGTTTCTCGTTCGCAATGGCAATCAACGCACAGCACCCACGAAATAGTTCTCTGTACTCACCGATCGCTGCCCTGACCCTTGGACCGCTGTCGGGGAATCAGGGCAGCGTTACTCAGACGCCGTTTGCAGTGCGCATGGGGGCTGAGCAGGCACATGATCCACGTCAAGAGGGCTTGTCATCAGTTTGACATTACCACCGTGTTAAGCCTTATTGTTTCCATACGGCTCGTCACTGTCTCGACGACCTCATATCGAGAAAACCATGAACCACGATCACAGTACAGGACAATCGGATAAGGCCAGCGCGTCAATGGGCAGAAAGAGACTGATTGGCGCAGTCGTCATGCTCGCTTTCATTGGCATGTTTTTTCTTCTCAAAGAGCACTGGTCGCATGTCGCGGGCTACTGGCCGTATCTGCTCTTGCTGGCTTGCCCCCTGATGCACCTTTTCCACGGACACGGGGGGCACGGCTCCCACAACGTCGATTCGAGCAAGAAGTAATCTTGCACGGCCAAAACACCCAGGGAGGCTATCCATGTCGAATGCGCAACCGCACGAACACGTCCATCATGACCACCAGCATCATGAAGGGCATCACACGCATGTGTCGTTGCCCACGACGGGACTAAAGGATCCTGTCTGCGGTATGGATGTGACGGAACAATCGCATCACTCGACAGAGCACGAAGGGCGTCCTTACTACTTTTGCAGCGCCAAATGCAAAGCACGCTTCATGGAAGCGCCGCAAAAGTTTCTCTCGACTCCCATCAGCGAGCGCGCGCCTCAGCCTGAGCCCGAAGCGGCGCAACAGGGCACAACCTATACCTGCCCCATGCACCCTGAGGTGCAACAGGACCACCCCGGAAACTGCCCCAAGTGCGGCATGACGCTGGAGCCCATGCTCCCCAAGCTGGATGAGGGAGAAAACGCCGAGCTCGTGGATTTCCGACATCGCTTCTGGTGGACCTTGCCCCTCACCGTGGTGGTCACTGTCCTGGCCATGGTGGGGCACCGGTTGCAGTGGTTCGAGATGGCGACCCAGAGTTGGATCGAGCTGGTCCTCACGGTTCCGATCGTGCTGTGGGCGGGTTGGCCCTTCTTTGTGCGCGGAGCGCAGTCGGTCGTGAACCGCAGTCCCAACATGTGGACGCTGATCAGCCTGGGCACGGGGGCAGCTTTCGTCTACAGCGTGGTCGCCACTGTGGCGCCTGGGGTGTTTCCAGCATCGTTCCAGGCCATGGGCCGCGTGGCGGTGTACTTCGAGGCTGCAGCCGTCATCATCTCTCTCACGCTGCTGGGTCAGATGCTGGAGCTGAAGGCGCGCTCGCAGACTTCGGCCGCCATCAAGTCGCTGCTGGGCCTGGCCCCCAAGACCGCGCGGCGTATTGACGCCAACGGTCAGGAGAGTGATGTTCCCTTGTCCCATGTCCATGTGGGAGACCTCTTGCGCGTGCGGCCTGGCGAGAAGGTTCCTGTGGATGGTGTGGTGGTCGAGGGGAGCAGCGCGGTGGACGAAGCCATGCTCACTGGCGAGCCGGTGCCCATCGTCAAAGGGCCTGGTGATGCCGTCATCGGTGCCACGCTCAATACCAACGGGGCACTGGTGATCCGGTCCGAGCGGGTGGGCTCCGCCACCATGCTGTCGCAGATCGTTCAGATGGTTGCGCAGGCACAGCGCTCACGGGCCCCCATGCAGCGCATGGCTGACCAAGTGGCGGGGTACTTTGTCATGGCCGTGGTGGGTATCGCATTGCTCACGCTGTTCGCGTGGGGCCTGTTCGGTCCAGAGCCACGCTGGGTCTACGGCCTGGTCAATGCAGTTGCGGTGCTGATCATCGCGTGCCCTTGTGCGTTGGGCCTGGCAACGCCCATGTCCATCATGGTGGCCACAGGCCGGGGGGCGACCAGCGGCGTGCTGTTCAGAGACGCGGCTGCCATCGAGAACCTGCGCAAGGTGGACACGCTGATCGTTGACAAGACAGGCACGCTCACCGAGGGTAAGCCTTCCTTTGAATGTGTGGTGGCCATGCCTGGTCTGTCCGAGGACGAAGTGCTGCGCCTGGCAGCCAGTCTGGACCAAGGCAGCGAGCATCCGCTGGCCGATGCCATTGTGCAGGCGGCTCGTTCCAAGGGCCTGGTGCTGGACAAGCCCGAGGACTTCGAGTCCGGATCGGGCATCGGTGTGCGCGGACAGGTCGCTGGTCGCCAGCTCGCCCTGGGCAACACAGTCCTCATGGAGCAGGTCGGCGTTTCTGCCAATCCACTGCTTGCGCAGGCGGAGGCCTTGCGTGCCACAGGGGCCAGCGTGATGTATCTGGCTGCTGACGGGCAACTGCAAGGACTGTTGGCAGTCTCGGATGCCGTCAAGGCGAGCACGCCCGAAGCTCTGGCTACCTTGCACGCGGCGGGGCTTCGCATCGTCATGGCCACGGGTGACGGCATGACCACTGCCAAGGCGGTAGGTGCTAAGTTGGGGATTGATGAGGTCCATGGCGAGGTCAAGCCTGCGGACAAACTAGCCTTGGTGTCCCGACTACAAGCCGAAGGCCGTGTCGTTGCCATGGCAGGGGACGGGATCAACGACGCGCCCGCTCTGGCCAAAGCGGATGTGGGCATTGCGATGGGCACAGGCACCGATGTGGCGATGAACAGTGCCCAGGTCACCTTGGTCAAGGGCGATCTGCGGGGGATTTCCACAGCGCGGGAGCTGTCGGACGCAACGGTGGGCAACATGAAGCAGAACCTGATGTTCGCCTTCCTCTACAACGCGCTGGGCATACCGATTGCCGCAGGGCTGCTGTATCCCTTCACCGGCTGGCTGCTGTCGCCGATGATCGCTGCCTTGGCGATGAGCCTGAGTTCGGCGTCCGTGATCGCCAATGCCCTGCGGCTTCGCAAGGGCTGAGATGGCTCGGCAGGCCCGGATTTGATCTAGGTTAAGTCCGTGGCCACCGCTGGGGATACCATGCGCACCATGACCTTCGCTAGAAGCACCGTATCGCGCCAAGGACGCTGGATAGCCAGCGTTCTGATTGCGGCGTTGCTTCTGATGCAGTTCGCGTTGGCCGCCTATGCCTGTCCCAAGCTGGACTCCGCAGCCCATGCGGCGTTGATGCAAAAAGCGGGCATGGCGATGGAAGATGCCGTCGGCATGCCCTCCATGCCCGATTGCCACGCGATGGCGGGCACCATGGATGAGCAAGATCCCCAGCTGTGCCGAGCCCATTGTGATGGCGACAGCTTGTCTTCCCCCTCGCTCCAAGGTCTCGATCTGCAGGCGCTCGCTGCGCACGCCATCTGGGTCGCCTATGTGCTGCCTGCGATTCTGGACTCCGAGCGCCATGTTGACCCTCGGGCTGTCTACGCGGATCTGGACAGTCGAGCAGGCTCTCCCCCCATCTATCTCACCCATCAGGTCTTTCGGAATTGATCGTGCACGTCTTGCGCGCTGCCTTGCAGCGTTTGCGCAAGTCTGACTTCGTGCCCCTTCATTTCGAGGACCATCATGCCCATCGTCTCCTTTGGCGCTCCCTGCGAGCGCCCGTCTGCGCACCAGCGCATTCATCCCATCTCGCAGCGCATCCAGGTGCGCGAACTCTACCAACTGCGCCTTGGCGCTCTCGGGTTGCTGCTATCCGGCATCGTCTTGGCTGGCAACCAGGCCCACGCCCTGGGCTTCTCCGAGGCCTTGGATCTGGCGGAGCAGCACAGCCCCCGCATCGTGGCCCAGCGGCTGCAGGTTGATGCGGCCAGCAGCTCTCAGAAAGCGGCTGGAACCCTGCCGGATCCCAAGCTCTCAGTCGGGATCGAGAACTTTCCCATCAGCGGCATGGACCGCTTCAGCCTCACACGCGAGTCCATGACCATGCAGCGCCTGGCGCTGATGCAGGAGGTGCCGAACCGGGCCAAGCGCGATGCCCAGATCGCCAGTGCACAGGCCAAGGTGGAGCGTGAACGCGCCACCCTGGCGGTCCAGCGCCTGCAGATCCGCCAGGAGCTGAGCCAAGCGTGGATCATGACCCAGGCAATTGAACAGCGCGACCAGGTACTTGCCGGTTTACTGAGTGAGAACCAGCGCCTCCAAGACAGCCTGCCTGCCCGCATTGCGGGGGGGACGGCCCAGGCGGGAGACCTCCTGATGGCCAGGCAGGAGGCGCTTGCGTTGTCGGACCGCAGGGACGATCTGCAGCGGGAGCGGTCCAAGGCCAGGGCGATGTTGCGGCGCTGGGTTGGCGCCCGTGCCGACGAGGCACTGCAGGGCACTCCAGGGTCCTTGAGCCGCCCCTTGGACCAGCTGCGCTCGGAGGTACACCGCCATGCCGAACTGGCGCTGTACCCCGCCATGCAGGGCATGGCCTTGGCGGAGACGCGCGAAGCCCAGGCAGAAACCAAGGGTGATTGGTCCTGGGAAGTGGCCTACAGCCGCCGCGACCGGCGCTGGGGCGACATGGTGTCCTTCCAGGTGACCTTTGACCTTCCCTGGCAACAGGAGCGACGCCAGGCACCTCAGATCAAGGCCAAGCAGCTGGAGCTGCAGCGCCTGGAAGCAGAGCAGGAAGATGTGACCCGCAGGCACCTGCAGGAGCTGGAGGACAGCGCCTCAGAGCTGGCGGCACTGAACAGTCAGATCGAGCGGCTGCAATCGGCTGGCATGGGTCTGGCACAGGGGCGTGCTGAACTCGCGCTGGCCAATTACCAGTCTGCCAAAGGCGACTTGAGCGCCGTGCTGGCGGCAAGGGCCCAAGTGCGGGAGACGCACTGGCGGCTCATTGATCTGCAGGCACAGCGGGACACCGTGATTGCCCGCCTGAACAGCCTGATTGCCGACTGAAGGGAGAACCACATGACCAATACCGTTTTCAGAAAGACCGCTGTGGCCGTGGCACTGGTGGCTGCTGGCATCGCCCTCGGTTGGGGCGTCTCCCAATGGCGCACCGCGAACAGCCACGCAGTGGGAGCCAGTCCCGCATCGACAGAAGCAGCAAAAGCCGACCGCAAGGTGCTGTACTGGTACGACCCGATGTCGCCGACGCAGAAGTTCGACAAGCCAGGCAAGTCCCCCTATATGGACATGGCCTTGGTTCCTAAGTATGCGGATGAGGACACTCAGGAAAGCTCCGGCCTGAGCGTCTCTGCGCAGGCAGTGCAAGCCCTCGGCCTGCGCACAGCCACGGTGGAGCAGCGCGACATTGGGTCCGACGTGGACGTGCTGGGCACGGTCCAGCTCAACGACCGGGATGTGAGCATCGTCCAGGCGCGTTCTGCTGGATTTGTGGAGCGTGTCTATGCTCGGGCCCCGGGCGACGTGGTGGCGGCAGGCGCGCCATTGGCCGACCTACTACTGCCCGAATGGGTGGCTGCGCAGCGTGAATTTCTCGCGGTCCGGGAGCTCAAGGACGAGTCGCTGACGGCAGCCGCGCGCCAGCGGTTGCTGCTGCTGGGTATGCCGGCCTCGCTGGTGGCCCAGGTGGAGCGCACGGGCGAACCTCAAGGCCGCTACACGGTGACCTTCCCGCAGGCTGGGATGGTGGCCGAACTGATGGTGCGCCAAGGCATGACGGTCTCTGCCGGGGCCAGCCTGGTCCGCGTAAACGGTCTGGCCAGCGTCTGGATCGAAGCGGCCGTTCCCGAAGCGCAAAGCGGGCCCTTGCAGCTGGGGCAGGACGCCCAGGTCCGCCTGGCCGCGTTTCCGGGCGAAACCCTCAAAGCCCGGGTTGTGAGCATCCTCCCTGAGGCCAACCGGGACACCCGCACGGTGCGTGTGCGGCTGGAGCTACCCAACCCCGCCCAGCGGCTGAAGGCTGGCATGTCCGGGCAGATCGTT
Source organism: Acidovorax sp. (assembly GCF_046314175.1). Lineage (GTDB taxonomy): Bacteria > Pseudomonadota > Gammaproteobacteria > Burkholderiales > Burkholderiaceae_C > Acidovorax. The sequence continues at coordinate 21,325 of NZ_JBKBXG010000083.1, forward strand.
CTGGCCGGACGGACACAACCAGCGCTGCTGGTGCCCAGCGAAGCGGTGATCCGCACCGGCAAGCGGGCGCTGGTCTACGTGGTGGATGGCCCCGGCAAGTACCACCCCGTCCAGGTCCAACTCGGCGCAGAAATCGATGACCGCCTCGTCGTTCAAGGCGGGCTGACCGCAGGACAACAGGTGGTCGCTTCGGCACAGTTCCTGATTGACTCGGAAGCCAGCCTGCGAGGCATCTTGCCTGCACAGTCTCAAGGCAGCAGCGCACAACCAATCAGTGAACAGGGTTCTTCGATCTCTGCTGCTCCGGCGTCCAAGAGCTTTACCGTGCGGGGAGTGGTCGATGAGGTCACACCGACCGAGCTGACTCTGACCCATGATGCCGTGCCTGAACTGAAGTGGCCTGGCATGACTATGCCCTTCAAGCTGGCGAGTCCTGAACTGGCCAAGACATTGAAACCCGAGCAGCAGGTCAGGTTCACCTTCCAGCAGCAAGGCAAGGACTTCGTGATCATCGCCGTGGAAAGGATCAAGCCATGATCGCGCGTCTGATCCGCTGGTCGGTGGCGAACCGGTTCCTGGTGCTTCTCGCGACTGTCATGCTGACCGCTTGGGGCGTGTGGGGCGTGCGCAGTACCCCCGTGGACGCTCTTCCCGATTTGTCGGATGTCCAGGTCATCATCCGGACCTCCTATCCAGGTCAAGCTCCGCAGATTGTGGAGAACCAGGTGACCTACCCACTGGCCACCACCATGTTGTCCGTTCCGGGCGCCAAGACGGTGCGTGGCTTCTCGTTCTTTGGCGACTCCTTCGTCTACATCCTGTTCGAGGACGGCACGGACCTGTACTGGGCGCGTTCCCGCGTGCTGGAATACATGAACCAGGTGCAGGGGCGGCTACCCGCCACGGCAAAGTCGTCGTTGGGCCCAGATGCCACCGGGGTGGGCTGGATCTTCCAGTACGCCCTGGTAGATCGCACCGGCAAAAACGACCTGGCCCAGCTTCGCGCCTTGCAGGACTGGTTCCTGAAGTTCGAACTCAAGAGCTTACCCAACGTGGCCGAGGTGGCATCGGTCGGGGGCATGGTCAAGCAGTACCAGGTCGTGCTCGACCCCATCAAGCTTGCGTCCCAAGGCCTCACTCAGGGGCAGGTGCGCGAGGCCATCATGAATGCCAACCAGGAAACGGGTGGATCGGTGCTGGAACTGTCCGGCGCCGAGTACATGGTGCGCGCCAGCGGCTATCTCAAGACGCTGGACGACTTCCGCGCCATCCCGTTGGTGTCGCGCGCAGGGGTGCCTGTGCGCCTGGGGGATGTCGCCACCGTCCAGATCG
>NZ_JBKBXG010000084.1:0-22638 GCF_046314175.1 Acidovorax sp.
CGAGCAGCTCGCGGATCTCGCCTTCGCTGGCGTTGGGGTGGTTCTTGCACAGGTCCACCGCACTCATCACCATGCCCGGGGTGCAGAAGCCGCATTGCAGGCCGTGGCATTCCTTGAACGCCGCCTGCATGGGGTGCATGGTGCCGTCGGGGGTGGCCATGCCTTCGATGGTGGTCACCTCGGCCCCCTGGGCCTGCACCGCCAGCATGGCGCAGGATTTGACGGCCCGGCCATTCACATGCACCGTGCACGCCCCGCACTGGCTGGTGTCGCAACCCACATGGGTGCCGGTGAGCAGCAAATGCTCTCGCAGCGCATGGACAAGCAGGGTATTGGGAGGGACGTCAACGCTGGCGGCGCGCCCGTTGACCGTGAACTGGACTTGCATCTGGCTGTCTCCTGGAAGGGTTTTTTGGCTGGATAAGCCAGCGCATCTTGTGCCTCGTACCCGCCACATTCCCTAGGGACAACCCTAGATTTCCGGCGCCCCTTGCTGGATATTCTCAAAATGAAACATGTTGCAGCGCACACCAGCGCATCATGCGCAGCTCAAGGATTCGGTTCACCATGCTGTCCTCCGCGCCCACCTCCCCCGCCCACCGCCACGCGCTGATTGCACAGGCGCGCCAGAGCCTGCTGGCGGATGGCGCAGCGCCCCTGCGGGCCGAGGTAGAGCCATGGATTGCGCGGTCGTGGCAACGCTGCCTGGCCCAGGGGCTCAACCCCACCCACCGGGTGGCTTTTGATGCCGTCAGCGCGACAGCGCTGCGCCACAGCCACGAGCAGAACCACCACCTGCTGCGCGCAGCGCGGCCCGTGCTGCAGCAGCTCACCCGCGCCATTGCGGGCATGCACTACTTCGCCATGCTGACCGACGCACGCGGCATCGTTGTCGATGTGCAAGGCCATTGCGACCCCGGCGACCCGCGCGCCAGCGCCATTGGCCGCGTGGGCATCGACCTGTCGGAAGCGGCCGTGGGCACCACTGCCATTGGCGCAGCCCTGGCGGAGCTGCAGCCGGTGTGGCTGCACCGGGGCGAGCATTTCTTTGACGACAACAGCAGCTACAGCTGTGCGGGGGCGCCGCTCTTCGGCCCCGACGGGCAGTGCATCGGAATGCTCGATCTGACCGGCGTGGATGTGCCCGAGCGGCCCGAGTTGCGCCACCTGGTGGCGCGGTCGGCCCGCGCGATGGAAGACGCCATGCTGCTGCAGCTGCCCCATGCCCTGCTGCTGCGCCTTAACTGGCCCGGCTGCCCGCTGGGCAGCGAAGGCGACGGACTGATGGCGCTGGACGGCGATGGGTTTGTGCTGGGCGCCAACAGCATGGCCCGCCAGTTGGTACCCCAGCCGCTGCGCACCCCGGGTGCACCCATCCACGCCAGCGAACTGCTGGCCATGCCATGGGCCATGCTGTTCGATGCCGCCCGGCGGCACGCTGTGCAGCCCATGGACTTGCCCTTGTGGTCGGGCCTGCGCCTGCACGCGCTGGCGCAACTGCCAGAACACGCCCGTGGGGCCTGCCATCTAGCTAACGCCATGCCCCCGGCGCTGGCGGGCGTGCACCCGGCAGCGGCGCCGCTGCGCCAGGCCGAAACCGCGCTGATCCGCCAGGCGGTGCAAGACGCCCGCGGCAACGTGGCAGAAGCTGCCCGGGCGCTCGGCATCAGCCGCGCGACGGTGTACCGCAAGCTGGGGCACCCCAAGGGGCTGTGACTGTCGGCGGGGGCACTGGCGCAGACGGGCGGCGCAGCGTGCAAAATCCAAGTGAAATTCGCCCCTAGCGCTTACCAAATAAGCGCTAATAGCTACAAATTAAGTAGCAAAACATGCCAACCGCAGTGTGCAGCAGCCGTGTCGGCATCAGACCTCGGCCAGCGCCAGCGCCACGGCGTTTTCTTCGACAACCAGCACGACCGGGCTGCCAGCACGCAGGCCACTGCCAGGCGCTGCAAAGCCCACCATTTGCAATCCACCCACCAGCGCGGCGGACACCTCATCGCCCGAGTCACCCCGCACTACGCGCGTGGCTCTGGCTTGCAGGCGGTGGGTGCCCGGCGCATCGATCGCTGCCGCATCGGCCTCGGATGCAGCAGCGGATGCCAGCCGCCCACCCCGCTCCACCCGCACCGCGGTGGCCTTGCACAGCGCCTGCACGGTCACCCCCGGCTGCAGGCCCAACAGTTCAGCGCTTTCGCGGGTGATGCGTGAGGCCAACGCAGAAGCGCCCTCGCCGTCGGCGCCAAGGCGCAGGAGCACCTCCACGATCTGCCCCCGCACCACGAGCCGCTCGACCACACAGGGCAACTGGTTGCGCATGCTGGTGCGCACGGCCAGCCGCGCCAGCGCAGGCCCCGCATGCGGCGTGGCCTGCCAGCGTGAGAGCACAGCCCCCCGCGCCTGCGCCATCGCATCGGCCGCCGCCAGCAGCTGGTGCCCCGCCTCGGTCAGCTGCGCACCGCCGCCCCCGGCCCCACCCACCGCACGGTCCACCAGCGGCGTGCCCGCCAGATTGGTCAGCGTGTCCACCGCCTGCCACGCGGCCTTGTAGCTCACGCCCACGGCACGCGCGGCTTGCGAGATGGAGCCACACTCGCCAATCTGGCGCAGGATGTCGAGGCGTTTGTCAGCCAGGGCATGGCCCAGGGCATCCGTGAGGGAGGGTGAAACAGGCATGGGTGGATGATGCCTGAGCACTGCCTTGTGGGGCCAGCGACGCAGGAGCGATGGGTAGCACAGGGTAACGACGGGCAGCGACAGGTAGCGACAGGTAGCGACAGGTAGCGGCGGGAGATTTGTCCATCGTGCATATACTCGCGCTATTCCATAAACGAATAGCGCTTTGACGCCGGCCCACCATGCAACATCGCTACACAAAAATGACCCGTTCCATCGCGCTCGCGGGGTGGGTCTTCGCGGCTCTTCACACCGCGCATGCCGACACCGTCTCCGTCGCTGTGGCCGCCAACTTCACGGCACCCATGCAGAAGATTGCGGCCGTTTTTGAGGCCGACACCGGGCACAAGGCCGAGCTCTCGTTCGGTGCCACCGGCAAGTTCTACGCGCAGATCACCCACGGAGCGCCGTTCCAGGTGCTACTGTCGGCCGACGACACCACGCCCGCCAAGCTGGAGCGCGAGGGCAAGGCGGCGCCCAATTCGCGCTTCACCTACGCCATCGGCACCCTGGTGCTGTGGAGTGCACAGGCCAACTATGTGGATGCCCAGGGCGATGTGCTCAAGAAAGGGGACTTCAAGCACCTGGCCATTGCCAATCCCAAGCTCGCGCCCTATGGCGCAGCAGCGGTCCAGGTGATGGACAAGCTGGGCGTTGCGGCTGCGCTGCAGCCGCGCCTAGTCCAGGGCGAGAACATCGCGCAGACCTTTCAGTTTGTCTCCACGGGCAATGCTCAGCTGGGACTTGTGGCGCTTTCGCAGGTAATAGTCGATGGCAAGGTCCGCAGTGGCTCGGCCTGGCAGGTACCTGCCAACCTGCACGACCCCATTCGCCAGGATGCCGTGCTGCTCAACCCTGGCAAGGACAGCCCGGCTGCCGCCGCGTTGCTCACCTACCTGCGCAGTGACAAGGCGCGCGCCATCATCCAGTCGTACGGCTATAGTTTCTGACACACCTGCGGGCTCTCGGACTGCTTCACCCTCTTCATGCCTTTTTCTAGCGCAGATTTGGCGGCCATTGGGCTCACGCTTCGCCTGGCGGCCACCACTATGGCTTTGCTTTTGGTGTTGTGCACGCCACTGGCGTGGTGGCTGGCGCACACGCCATCGCGCTGGCGCGGCCCGGTGTCGGCCGTGGTGGCGCTGCCGCTGGTGCTGCCGCCCACGGTTATCGGCTTTTACCTCTTGGTGACCATGGGCCCCAACGGGCCCATCGGCCAGTTCACGCAGTGGCTGGGCGTGGGCACCCTGCCCTTCACCTTCTGGGGGCTGGTGGCGGGCTCGCTGATCTATTCGCTGCCTTTTGCGGTGCAGCCGCTGCAGGCGGCGTTTGAAGCCATCGGCACCCGCCCGCTGGAGGCAGCGGCAACCCTGGGCGCCGGGCCGCTGGACCGCTTCTTCACCGTGGCGCTGCCGCTGGCGCGCCCGGGTTTCATCACAGCGGCCATCCTGAGCTTTGCGCACACGCTGGGCGAGTTCGGTGTGGTGCTCATGCTGGGCGGCAACATCCCCGGAGTGACGCGGGTGGTTTCGGTGCAGATCTACGACCATGTGGAAGCGCTTGAATACACGCAGGCGCATTGGCTGGCGGGCGGCATGGTGCTGTTCTCTTTCTTGGTGCTGCTGGGTCTGAACCTCACGCGCCGCCGCGCATCCATGGTGTCCTGATGGCCGACAACCAAATCGATGCACGCCTGATGCTCGCCCGTCCTGGTGGCTTTACGCTCGACGTGGACCTGCATCTGCCCGGGCGCGGCGTTACTGCCCTGTTTGGTCCCTCAGGCTGCGGCAAGACCACCTGCCTGCGCGCCATCGCGGGGCTGGCGCGCGCCCAGCCGGGCCGCGTGGTGGTCAACGGCGAGGTCTGGCAGGACGACGGCGAACACATCTGGCGGTCCACGCACCAGCGCGCGCTGGGCTATGTGTTCCAGGAGGCCAGCCTGTTCGAGCACCTGAGCGTGCGCGGCAACATCGACTACGGCCGCAAACGCACACCCCCAGAGCGGCACACCGTAGCGCTGGACCAGGTGGTGGACCTGCTGGGCATCGCCCACCTAATGGACCGCAGGCCCCACGCCCTGTCGGGCGGCGAGCGCCAGCGCGTGGCCATGGCCCGTGCACTGGCCACCGGGCCGCGCGTGCTGCTGATGGACGAGCCCCTGGCCGCACTGGACGCACAGCGCAAGGCCGAGGTACTGCCCTACCTGGAGCGGCTGCACCGCACTCTCGCTATCCCCGTGCTGTATGTCAGCCACGCCATCGACGAAGTGGCACGCCTGGCCGGGCACATGGTGCTCATGCAGGATGGACGGGTGCTGGCGAGCGGGAGCACCGAAGACATTCTGGTGCGGCTGGACCTGCCGCTGGCGCACGGTGATGCGGCCGCCTCGGTGATGCAAGGAACGGTGCTGCGCCACGACGCAGCAGACCACATCACCACCGTGCAGTTTGCTGGCGGGCAGTTGCTTCTGGCCAGCCCTACGGAGCGGCCGGTCGGCGACACGGTGCGCCTGCGCATCCAGGCGCGCGACGTCAGCCTGACCTTGGCCGAGCAGGTGAACACAAGCATCCTCAACATCCTGCCCGCCACAGTGGCTCAGGTGATCGATGACTGCCCCGGTCAGTGCATGGTGGCACTTGATGTAGGCCCCACCCGGCTGCTCGCCCGGATGACGCAACGCTCAGCCCAGGCCCTCACACTGCTCCCTGGCAAGGCGGTTTTTGCGCAAGTCAAAGGCATTGCGATCGTGAATTGAGCGCGGCTGCGGTGTCAAACCGCAGGGCACCAGCTCGATGCGACGACGGGCCGGCTGTGTAAGAAAAGGCACCACACTTCGGTCTTATGATGACCTCCAAAAAAGGGTGAGAGTGCATGGACATGGTTTCAATCTGGCACGGCGCTATACAGGCGTTTGCGGTGGGGTTTCCGCCGCTGCTGCAAAGCGTATTGTTCTGGGTGTTGGCATCACTGGTGGTGCATGTGTGTCAGCGGCTGGTGGAACACACGGCGTATTCGGTCGATCCATCCAGCCGCCGAATCAGTGCGTCGCACGCGGCACTGTGTATTGGGTGCATCGTGTGGGCGCTGGACGTGGTGGGGCTTTTCATGTATGCCGAACTCGCACACCACGTGCTAGAGCTGGTGCCCGCGCTCAGCGGCCTGCTCATCATGGCGATCAGTGCGCGCTTTACCATCCCCACGCTCAGCACCAGCGCCAACAAACGGCGCATTGTGTTTGCGGGCATCTTGCTGGCGGCGGGCATGCTGGCGGCGCACTTCACCATCACACGCGGTCATGTGAACAGCTTTGCGCAGGTGAACTGGCTGGCCATTGTGTTGTCCATGGCCACGGCCGTAGGGATTGCCACCTACACCTCCGTGCGCCACCGCTCGGCCAAGCTCAGCGTGCTTACGCCGCATTTTCGGCAGCAGACCTTTAAGGACAAGTTGCTGTGCGGCGGCGCCATCCTGCTGCTGCACTGGCTACTGGTCAACACGTTCCCCCTCCACCTGGGCGACCCTTCCGGCGAGTCCGATGGCATTGCGTTGATGGTCATCGTCTTATTGTTTGCCATCGCGGTGGCCATCGAGCAGTTGAGCAACATGCGCTGGGACGCGGGGCGCCAGCAGTTGATGCGCCGCGGGCTGTCGCTGATGCGGGTGTCCAACATGGCGCAGAACGCCGAGCGCGACATGGAGCTGTCGCTGATTGCCGATCACCTGCACACCCTGCTGCGGCCCGAGCGGCTGGCGCTGCACTTTCAGCCCATTGTGGATTTTCAGCAGCGCGGCGTGCAGTTTGAGGCGCTGCTGCGCCTGACCGACAAAACCCTGGGCAACATCAACCCCGAAACCTTTTTCTTGGTGTGTGAGTTGCAGGGCAAAACTGCCGAGGTGGACCGCATGATCCTGCGCAATGCGCTGGACTGCGTGAAGGCCTGGCAAGCTGCGGGGCTGCACGACACCGCTATCAGTGTGAACGTGGCCCCCATCACGCTGCTGGACGACGACTTTGCCCCCTGGCTGCGCGACGAACTGGCCCAGCGTGCGCTGCCCGCGCGCATGCTCAAGCTGGAGATGACAGAGCACGCCATCATTGCGCTGGGCTCGCAAACGGTGGCGGCCATCGACGACCTGGCCGCCATGGGCGTGGCCGTGCTGATGGACGACTTTGGTGCAGGTTACTCATCGCTGGGGATGCTGGCCGATCTGCCAATTGCAGGCATCAAGTGCGACCGCCTGTTTGTGCGCCAGCTGGCGCAGGACCGGCGCCGACAGTCGCTGCTGCGGCATGTGGGCGCGCTGGCGCAGGAGTTCGGTCTGTCGGTGGTGGTAGAGGGCGTAGAGACGATTGAAGAATTGCAAACCCTGGCCGCGGTGGGGCTGCACAGCATTCAAGGCTATGTGTTCAGCAAGCCGATGCCCGCTGCAGATGTGCCTGCATGGCACCAGACGGCCATGCAGCCGCAGCGTGCCGCGTTGCAGGCCGCACTGCTGGCACCCCGCAGCGCCTGGGCTGCCCACTCATCCCGCTCGCCCGCGCTGGCCCCGGTGCCGTGGGCACCCAGAACCTAAGCGCAACCTGCAAACACGTCTTGACTACACTCACAACACTCGTCCTGGGCGGCTACGGTAACTTCGGCGCCCGCATCTGCCGGGCGCTGGCTGGCGACCCGGCCAACCATCACCACATTGCGCTGTTGGTGGCAGGCCGCAACGCCGCGCATGCCAACGCGCTGGCCGCCACCCTGCACCACGGCGCACAGGGTATCGCACTGGACCACAGTGCGCCGGGCCTGGCAAACCGGCTGCGTGCACTGGGCGTGGGCCTTGTCATTCATACCGCAGGGCCATTTCAGGCGCAGGACTACGGCGTGGCCCAGGCCGCAGCCGACGCCGGTGCGCACTACATTGACCTGGCTGATGGCCGCCGTTTTGTGTGCGACTTTCCGGCCGCCCTGCACCCGCACTTCGCCGCAGCGCAGCGCACGGCCATCGCGGGCGCCAGCACCGTGCCCGCGTTGTCGTCCGCCGTGGTGGACAACCTCTGCGCGGGTTGGCAGCACATCGACAGCATCGACATCTGCATCGCCCCCGCACAGCGCGCGCCGCGCGGACAGGCCACGCTGGCGGCAGTGCTGACCTACTGCGGCCTCCCAATTGACATGTGGCGCGGCGGACGCTGGCAGCCCCAGCGCGGCTGGGCACAGCCTACCCCCGTGCAGTTCCATCGACTGCGCCCGCGCATGGGCGCAGTGTGCGACATCCCGGATCTGGAGCTGTTTCCGGCGCACTACCAGGCCCGTGACCGCGTGACCTTCCGCGCTGCGCTGGAGGTGGAGTTGGCGCAGCGCACCTTTGCTGCCATTGCCGCGCTGCGCCACTGGGGAGTGTTGCCCCATCCCGAAAAACTGGCCTGGCTGATGCACCACACGGGCGGAGTGCTGGACTTCATGGGCACGGGCCTGGGCGGCATGGTGGTGCGCGTGGCAGGCACCGACGCGCAAAGCCGCCCCCGCCGCCGCGCATGGCACCTTGCAGCCGATGACGACCATGGCCCCGAAATCCCCTGCATGGCGGCCGTTCTGCTGGCCCGGCAGATCGCTGCCGGCCAGACTCTGCCCACCGGCGCGCACACCAGCACCAGCCAGTTGCCACTGCAGGCCTTTGCGCCCGAGTTTGCCCGGTGGGGCATGGTGACGGACACGCTGGATGAAGCGCCGTAGCTCCTTCCATTTATCGGAGGCCCTGAAGCCATGCACCCAGCATCCCGCCAACTGTTGCGCCTGAGCCTTGTGTTCGTGTGGCTCGTCACGGCCATCGTCAGCGTGGTCGAGCTACAGGGGCAAAGCCGGGAACTGCTGGTCAGCCTCCCCCGTGCATTGACCGATCCGCGCCTGGCCACCGCCCTCATCCTCTCAGGTGCCGCCGCCGATGCCGCGCTGGGCCTATGGCTGGCATGGCGACCCGGCCGCGCAGCCTACTGGGCCGCCCTGGGCCTGATGGGTGTGATGACCCTGCTGGCCACCCTCATCGACCCCGGCTGGTGGCTGCACCCGCTGGGCCCGCTGACCAAGAACCTGCCCATAGCCGCCATCCTGCTGGTGCTGCTCAAAGACGCCGCACCCCCGTCGCCATGAGCCTGTACCTCATCCTCAAGTGGGTCCACATCGTCTCCAGCGTGCTGCTGGTGGGCACAGGGCTGGGCTCGGCGTTCTACATGTTCTTCACCAACCGCAGCGGCAACGTGCAGGCGCAGGCCGTGGTCACACGGCTGGTGGTGCGGGCGGACTGGTGGTTCACCACGCCCGCCGGTTTTGTGCAGCCTGCCACGGGCCTGGCGATGGCGTACATGGCGGGGCTGCCGTTGACAACGCCCTGGCTCGCCGTGTCGCTGCTGCTGTATGCCATTGCCGGGGCCTGCTGGCTGCCCGTGGTGTGGCTGCAGCTGCGCATGCGCGACATGGCAGCCGAGGCAGCACACAGCGGCGGCGAGCTGCCACCGCTGTACTGGCGCTACGCGCGCCGTTGGGAGGCACTGGGCTACCCAGCATTTGTGGCCATGGTGGTGGTGTTCTACCTGATGGTGAACAAGCCCGCGCTGGCGTTCTGAGGGGCTGAGAGGCAACCGCCCACTATCATCGCCCCATGCTGATCGAGACCCTGGACACCGCGCGAGACCTGGGCCGCCTGAAGGAAATTCTGGGCGTGATGGTGCGCCACGGCTTTGGCGATACGGTGCGCCGCATGGGTTTGGCCGACAAACTCGAACGCGCAGGCCAGGCGCTGAACTGGACGCACGCGGCCGACCTGGCGCGGGTGGAGCCGCCCGCGCAGGTACGGATGGCTCTGGAAGAACTGGGGCCGACCTTTGTCAAGTTCGGACAGATCCTGGCGGGCCGGGCGGACCTGTTTGGCCCCGAGTGGATTGCAGAGTTTGAAAAGCTGCACAGCCACGTGCCCGCCGTGCCCATCGAGGCCCTGCGCCCACAGCTGCGCGAAGACCTGGGCGGCGAGCCCGAAGACGTGTTTGCGTGGTTTGACCCCACCCCGCTGGCGGCCGCATCCATTGCCCAGGTGCACCGCGCCCGACTGCACGACGGCAGCGAGGTGATCGTCAAGATCCGCCGCCCCGGCATCGCCGACACCATCCATGCCGACCTGCGCCTGTTGCAACGGTTGGCCGCGCTGGCCGAGGCCGAGCTGCCTTCGCTCAAACCCTACCACCCGCAAGAGCTGGTGCGTGAGTTTGCGCGGTCCCTGCGCCGCGAGTTGGACCTGGCAGGCGAATGCCGCCAGGCCGAGCGCATTGCCTCCAACCTGGCCTCGCTGCCTCACATCGTGATTGCGCGCGTGCACTGGGCGCACACCAGTGAACGCGTCAACGTGCAGGACTTCATCGACGGCGTGCCCGGCAACGCGCTGGATGCGCTGACGCCCGAGGCAGGCTTTGACCGGCCCCTGCTGGCCCGCCGTGGCACACAGGCCATGCTCAAGATGATTCTGGAAGACGGTGTCTTTCATGCCGACCCGCACCCGGGCAACGTGTTCTATCTGCCCGGCAACCGCATTGCCTTCATCGATTTCGGCATGGTGGGGCGTTTGTCTGAACGCCGCCGCGACGACCTGCTGCACCTGCTGCTGGGCCTGGTGCAACACCAGCCCCAGGACGTGGTGGACGTGCTGCTGGGCTGGACCGGAGACGGCCCCGGCGTGAACGTGGGCCAGTTGGAGACCGAGATCGAGGCCTTTGTGGACCAGTACCACGGCGTGCCCCTGGCGCAGTTGGGCCTGGGCCAGATGCTGGCCGATGTGAGCGCCATATTGCGCGAACACCACCTGGGCCTGCCGTCGGACCTGGCGCTCTTGATCAAGGCCTTCATCTCGCTGGAGGGCATGGGGCGCAACCTGGACCCGGGCTTTCACATGGCGACCGAAACCCTGCCCCTGCTTCGGCAGATGGTGAGAAACCGCTACCAGCCCAAGGCGCTTACCGCCCGCGCATGGAGCACACTGCGGCGCGCGCTGGTCACCGTAGAGCAGCTGCCCGACGACCTGGCCCGGCTGCTACGCAATGCGCGACGCGGCAAGCTGCAGGTGGGCATCGAGTTGGCACACCTCAAGCGCGTGGGCGACCAGATCGACAGGTCGGCCAATCGCCTTGCGATGGCGCTTGTGATTGCGGCGCTGATCATCGGGTCGTCCATCGTAATGACCGTCAAGGGAGGGCCCACCCTGTTTGGGCTGCCAGCGTTTGGGTTCCTGGGCTTTTTTGGCGCCGTGGTGTGCGGGCTGTGGCTGGTGCGCGCCATATGGCGCAGCAGCCACCACAGGGACGATGAGTAGGGTCGGTACGCCCGTCCTCAGGGATGCCAAGAGTCACTTCACGGCATTAGGAAAAAACAGCTGCTCGCCGCCGATCTTGTAGCCCGCGATGGCGCTCTGGCCAGCGGGCGACACGATCCAGTCGACAAACTTCTGCGCGTCTTGCGCTTTGACATGGGAATGTTTGGCGGGGTTGACGACCATCACGCCGTACTGGTTGAAGAGCTTGGTGTCGCCCTCCACCAGCACCGCCAGATCTGCACGGTTCTTGAAGTTGAGCCAGGTGCCGCGGTCTGCCAGCACGTAAGCGCCGCTGGATGCAGCGATGTTCAGCGCCGGGCCCATGCCGCAGCCACATTCTTTGTATCCACTGCCCCTGGCAGCGTCAGCGCCCGCGAGCTTCCAATAGCGCAGCTCGGCCGCATGCGTGCCGCTCTTGTCGCCGCGCGAGATGAAGTTGCCGTTGGCGGACGCCAGCTTTTGGAGCGCCTGAACGATGTCCTTGCCTTTCGTTCCTGCCGGATCGTTTTTTGGGCCGACCAGGATGAAATCGTTGTACATCACGGGATAGCGCTTCACGCCCCAGCCCTCGGCCACAAACTTTTCTTCGGCGACCTGGTCGTGCACAAACAGCACGTCGGCGTCGCCACGGCGCGCCATGTCCAGCGCCTGGCCGGTGCCCAGCGCCACCACTTTCAGGTCCAGGCCACTGGCCTTCTTGAACTCGGGCAGCAGGTACGAAAAAAGGCCCGATTGCTCGGTGGACGTGGTCGATGCCATGGTGATGCTCTGTGCAAACACCGAACCAGACGCTACCAAAATAGTAGCTACTAGCGCTTTATGGATAAGCGCTGGATGCCTAAAAGGCTTGGACTTTTTTATCGCCGGGCCGCCCCAACATGAAAAAGCCTCCCCGAGGGGCAGCGACCGCACGAAGTGGGGAGCGTGGGGGTCAATTCTCGTCATACCAGTTCTCCTTTGACAAACAAACGGGCGGCCTCGGGCAGTGGGCCGTTGAAAAAGTCGTGCACCGGCAGGTCTGCCATCACACGGCCGTGCTCCATGTAGATGACGCGGCTGGCCAGGCGCTTGACCTGGCCCAGGTTGTGGCTGCTGAACACCATGGTCACCGGGTGCGCGGACCCGGCAGCGCCGTGGCTGGCGGCAAAGTCGGCCATCAGCGCCTCCACCTCGCGCTTGGCATGGGGGTCCAGGCTGGCGGTGGGTTCGTCCAGCAGCAGCACGTCGGGCCGCAGCGCCCAGGCGCGGGCCAGGGCCACACGCTGCTGTTGGCCCCCTGACAAGGTGCGCGCGTTCTGCGCCGCGATGTCTTGCAACCCTACGCGTTGCAGCGCGGCCAGCGCGGCAGTGCGCGCATCGCGCCAGCGCGTGCCCCGCAGCCACAGCGCCAGCGCCACGTTGTTTTGTGCGCTGGTGCGCAGCATGTGCGGGCGCTGGAACAGCATGGCCTGGCGCATATCGCCATTGCACTGAAACCCGCCCCCACTGGCATCGGCCAGGCCATGAAGCACCCGCAGCAGCGTGCTTTTGCCACTGCCATTGGCGCCCACCAGCGCCACGCGCTCACCAGGTGTGATGCGCAGCGTGACCTGGTCCAGCGCCTGCACGCGGCCGTAGCGCACGGTCACTTGGCGCATGTCCACCCAGGGCCGGGCCACGGGCGCGCTCATGCGCCCACCCCCACTGGCGTGCTGGCGGCGAAGCCATCCACCCGCTCGCGCCAGCGCCGCACCAGGGCGATCAGCACATTGAGCGCCAGCACCACGGCCAGCAAAATGATGCCCAGCGCCAGCGCCAGGGGCAGATCGCCTTTGCTGGTTTCCAGCGCAATGGCGGTGGTCATCACGCGCGTAAAGCCGTCGATATTGCCCCCCACAATCATCACCGCGCCCACTTCAGAGATCGCGCGCCCGAACGATGCGATCAACACCGTGAGCAGCGCGTAGCGCTCGTCCCATGCCAGCAGCAGGCTGCGCAGCAGCGGGCCCGCGCCCATCGACCGCAACTGCTCGCCATGCGCGCGCTCCGCGTCCTCCACCGCCTGCCGCGTGAGCGCGGTGACCACCGGCAAAACCAGTATGGCCTGCGCCAGCACCATAGCCTTGAAACTGAACAACCACCCCAACGACCCGAGCGGCCCGCTGCGCGACAGCAGCAAATACACCACCAGCCCCACCACCACCGACGGCACTGCCAGCAAGGTGTTGAGCACCGCCAGCACCGCACCGCGCCCCGCAAACCGGGCCACACCCAGCCAGGCACCCAGCACCAGACCCACGCCGCAGGCAATGAGACAGGCAGTGGCACTGACAGACAAGGACCGGCCCACGATGGTCCACAGAACGGGGTCGGACGAGAGGGTGAGTTGCAGCGCTGTGCTCGCGCTTTCAGACAGAGTGGACATCGGGACGGGGAAAGCCTTGTGATCGCGTTCGGCTATCGTAGGCACCCCACCAATATCCAGCGATATGAACGTCCGTGCATAGGGTCCAACTTCACTACACACTCAGCCGCGATGCGGGCAATGCAGTCATCCGCAATCCGCTGCCAGAACTGCTACAGGCCGTGGCCGAGCAGGGCTCCATCTCGGGCGCAGCGCGCGGGCTCGGCCTGTCTTACCGCCATGTGTGGGGCGCCCTCAAGCGCTGGGAGGACCAACTGGGCGGCGAACTCATCGTGTGGGGCAAGGGCCAATCGGCGCAGCTCAGCGAGTTCGGCACCAAACTGCTGTGGGCCGAGCGCCAGGCGCAGGCGCGGCTGGCCCCGCAAATCGCCGCGTTGCACGCCGACCTGGAGCGCGCGTTTGCCGTGGCCTTTGATCCCCATGCGCATGTACTTACCCTGTACGCGAGCCACGACGATGCCTTGGTGGCGTTGCGCGCACACGCTGCCGCACAGGCTGATGCGGGCGCACTGCACCTCGATATCCGCTTCACGGGCAGCGTGGACGCGATCCGCGCACTCAACGAGGGGCGGTGCACGCTGGCAGGCTTTCACACGGTAGAAGATGCCGCTGCCGACACGCTGACCGCGCGCACCTACAAGCCGCTGCTGCAGCCGGGCCTGCACAAGATCATCGGCTTTGCCCAGCGCACGCAGGGCCTCATCGTGGCGCCGGGCAACCCCCTGGCGCTGCATAGCCTGGCCGACGTGGTGCGCAAGGGCGCGCGGTTTGTGAACCGGCCGCTGGGTAGCGGCACCCGGGTATTGCTGGACGACCTGCTGGCCCAGGCTGGTGTTGCAGCCGACGCCCTGACGGGCTACGCACTGAACGAGCCCTCGCACACCGCCGTCGCCGAGGCCGTGGCGGCCGGCGCAGCCGATGTGGGCATGGGCATCGAACTGGCCGCCCGTGCGCGCGGACTGGGCTTTGTACCGCTTGCGCATGAGCGCTACCACCTGGCCTGCCTGAAAGCCAGCCTGGACCAACCCGCCACCGTGGCGTTGCGCAATTTACTGCAAACCCCGGACTGGCAGACACGCATGGCGGCCCTGTCCGGCTATGCGCCCTGGCACTGCGGAGAGGTGCTGGCGATGAGCAGCGCGCTGCCGTGGTGGCAGTTTGCACGCCGCAAGCCAGCAAAAACATCTAGGAAGAAACCCTAATTGCTCCTATATATGTAGCAACAAGGTCAGCCTCTGCCAAGGGATAGCCCCGTCACGCTGCCGTCAGGCTCGGCCTAAACTGCTCCGTAGAATCGCGCCCTTGTAAAAGTTAGTCGGGTGGCTTTCGTTGATCCGGGGGCCACACCGCATGTCATACAAGCGGCCTTTCAATTGGAGACACCATGCAGGCTTTACTCAAATTTTCCAGGGCAGTGGACTGGCTGAGCAACGGGGTCGGCAAGCTCAGCATGTGGCTGATTCTGGCCACCACCCTCATCAGCGCCGGCAACGCCGTAGTGCGCAAAGCATTCAATATCAGCTCGAACGCGTTGCTGGAGATCCAGTGGTACCTGTTTGCCGGGGTGTTCATGCTGGGCGCGGGCTATTGCCTGCTCAAAAACGCCCATGTGCGCATTGATTTCATCGCATCACGCCTGTCAGCGCGCACCCGCAACTGGATCGACATCGTCGGCATCCTGGTGGTGCTGTTCCCGTTCTGCCTGATCTGTATCGACCTCGGATGGCCGCTGTTTGTGCGTGCCTGGGAGTCGGGCGAAATGTCCCAAAGTGCGGGCGGCCTGGTGCGCTGGCCTGCCTATGGGCTGATCCCGCTGGGCTTTGCGCTGCTGCTGTTGCAGGGAGTGTCCGAGCTCATCAAGCGCATCGCATTCTTGCGCGGTGTGGGGCCCGACGCACTCTCGCACGACGATGAACCCACAGAAGAAGAAAAGCTCGCTGCCGCAATGGCCGAGCAGCTCGAACGCGAGTCCCTCGCACCCACTCCCTCCAAGGCGGGCTAAGCCATGCTAGTGACCTTCCTCACACAGAACTTCGTACCGCTTCTGTTCTGCGGCCTGCTGCTGCTGCTGCTGACGGGCTTTCCGGTGGCCTTTGCGCTGGCAGCTGCCGGCATGGGCTTTGGCTGGGTCGGCATTGAACTGGGGCTCTTCCCCTCTGTGCTGTTCCAGGCGCTACCGCTGCGCATTTTCGGGATCATGCAGAACGACACGCTGCTGGCGATTCCGTTCTTCACCTTCATGGGCATCATCCTGCAAAAATCCGGCATGGCCGAAGACCTGCTGGAGACCGTGGGTCAGATCTTCGGCCCCTTGCGGGGCGGCGTGGCGATTGCCGTCATTTTGGTGGGTGCGCTGCTGGCAGCCACCACCGGCGTGGTGGCCGCGGCCGTAATCTCCATGGGCCTGATCTCGCTGCCCATCATGCTGCGCTACGGCTACAGCCGAGTGCTCGCCACCGGTGCCATCACCGCGTCGGGCACGCTGGCGCAGGCCATCCCGCCGTCGCTGGTGCTGATCGTGCTGGCCGACCAGCTGGGCCGCTCGGTGGGCGACCTGTATGCAGGCGCCCTGGTGCCAGGCTTCATGCTGGTGGGCCTGTATGTGCTGTTTGTGGTCATCGTGGCCATCGTGCTGCCCAAGTGGGCACCTGCCCTGCCGCCTGAGGCACGCATTTACCGCGAACCCAATGGCAACTCGGGCCACAAGTCGCTGCTGGCGCTGGTTGTCGTTTGCGCAGCCGTAGGTGTTGTCTGGGCCCAGGTGCACGACGGTCTGATGACACGCTGGCTCGAACGCAGCATGCCGTCGCCCAAGGACGAAATAGTCATCTTGTCGATGACGCTGGCATCGCTGACGGCGCTGTTCCTGTCGATCATCAACCGGGTGGCTCGCCTGGGCCTGCTGTCTCGCCTGGCCGAGCAAGTGACCTTTGTGTTAATGCCCCCGCTGATACTGATCTTCCTGGTGCTGGGCACCATCTTCCTGGGCATTGCAACGCCCACCGAAGGCGGCGCCATGGGCGCTGTGGGCGCCCTGGTTCTGGCGATGATCAAGCGCCGCCTGAGCTGGACCCTGATGCAGGAAGCCATGGACAACACGGCGCGCCTGGCCTCGTTTGTGCTGTTCATCCTGATCGGATCCACGGTGTTCAGCTTCACCTTCAATGCGGCCGATGGCCACATCTGGGTAGAGCATCTGTTTGACAAGGTGCCGGGCGGTCAGCTGGGCTTCCTGATCGTGGTGAACCTGCTGATCTTTGTGCTGGGCATGTTCATCGACTTCTTCGAGATCGCGTTCATCGTCGTGCCACTCTTGGTGCCTGTGGCCGAGAAGATGGGCATCGACATGATCTGGTTTGGCGTGATCATCGCGATGAACCTGCAGACCTCGTTCCTCACACCGCCATTCGGGTTTGCGCTGTTCTACTTGCGAAGCGTGGCGCCACGCAACGACTACAAAGACAGGGTGACAGGGGCCAGAATCCGCGCTGTGACCACCACGGAGATCTACAAGGGCTCCATCGCGTTCATCTGCATCCAGATCGCCATGGTGGCGCTGATCATGGCCAACCCAGGACTGGTGACCGGCAACGTCGACAAGGCTGAAACCATGAGTGAGGAGGACGTGCTGGAACGCCTGAACAACATGGGCGGCGACTTTGCTCCCCCAGCCGACCCGACCCTGGACGCCGCGAGCGACCCCGCTGCTGACGCAGCCCAGGGCGATGCACCGGCGGTATCTTCAGACGAGGTTGATCCGCTCAAGGCCTTGCAAGACTCGATGGCGAACGACAAGAAGAACTGAACGGCGACGGTGCCAGCAGCGGCGATCAAGCTGCTGCACCGGGTTTCCAGAAGCGCCTAAAGGTCGCAGGTTTCAATAGCTGCGACCCGACAAGAAAAGCCCCCTGACAGGATTTCTGTCAGGGGGCTTTTTCATTTGTACTGAATGCAGCGCGCGGGAGGAGGCTGCGCTGAAAACGACCGAACGCGCCCCGCCCACGATATTGCCCCATGCCTGTCAAACCATTTCAAAGAAGGTGTGCTCATTGCGCGTCTCTTCAGGCCTCTCAGCAGGCCCCAGAAGCATTCAACAGCACCTTCGCCCCCTGAGCGCGCCCGAGGCTGCCCTCTGCGCCCCCAGCGCAACAGCGAAAGGGCCACGTCTCCACCTGCTACCTGCTACGCACCACCCATCAACACAAACGAAAAAGCCCGCCGGGCAAACCAGGCGGGCTTTGAAGATCTTGGGGGGCACAACGTCTGACGCTGCCGCCCCGCGCTTGCGCGCTTAGACCTTCTGTGCGGACATGAAGGTGTCGTAACGGGCTTCGGCAAAACGGAACCAGAGGATCTGGTCGCGCTGGAAGGTACGCATGTCGGCGTAGATCTTCTTCCACTCTGGGCTCTTGGCGTCGTTCTGGGCAAACACTTCCATCGATGCCTTGAACGATGCGTCCATCACGGCTTGCGAGAAAGGCAGCACCTTGGTCTTGGCAGCCACCAGCTGCTTCAGGGCTGCCGGGTTCAGTGCGTCGTACTTGGCCAGCATGTCAGAAGCAGCAAGCGCGCTGGCAGCTTCAACGATGGCGCGGTTTTCAGCCGACAGGGACTCCAGCGCCTTGTTGTTAATGAAGAAGTCCACTTCAGGACCGCCTTCCCACCAGCCGGGGTAGTAGTAGAACGGGGCGACCTTGTTGAAGCCGAGCTTCTGGTCGTCGTACGGACCCACCCACTCGGCAGCATCCAGCGTGCCCTTTTCGAGCGACTGGTACACCTCGCCACCAGGAATGCTTTGGGGCACTGCGCCCAGCTTTTGCATCACTTCGCCCACCAGGCCGCCGCCCAGGCGCATCTTCAGGCCCTTGAAGTCAGCAGGCGACTTGATCTCCTTGCGGTACCAGCCGCCCATCTGGGTGCCCGTGTTGCCGCCTGCAAAGCTGGTCATGTTGTAGCCGTTGTAGAACTCATTCATGAGCTTGCGGCCGTTGCCGTGCATCATCCATGCGTTCATCTGGCGGGCGTTAAAGCCAAACGGAATGGCCGAGCCCAGCGCAAAGGCGGGGTTCTTGCCATAAAAGTAGTAAGGAACTGTGTGGCACATCTCCACAGTGCCAGCCTGTACGCCGTCCACCACGCCAAAGGGAGGCAACAGATCGCCACCGGCATGCACGGAGATTTCAAACTTGCCACCCGACATGGCCTTGACGGCCTTAGCGAAAACCTCAGCGCCGCCGTAGATGGTGTCCAGCGACTTTGGGAAGCTGGAGGCCAGGCGCCAACGAACGGCTGCCTGGGCGTGGACAGCAGGTGCTACGCCTGCAGCCAGCACGCCAGCGATGCCGGCCTGCTTGATGATTGAACGACGATCCATGAGGTTCTCTCCGATATAGTGATTGCAAAACTTAGGAGCAGCGTTGTGCGCGGCGACCCAAGGACATGTTTCAGCCGCATTCATTGTAGGAACATGCCCCCTGGCACTTTTGCGGGTTTTCCCGCGAAAACTCAACGTCTTGTACAAGACTTCAGGGTTCTGCAAGCATCTGCGGGACAGCACAAAAAAGGTGCACAGCAAGCCCCGACATCCGCCCGAAAAATCACGCCGAAATCTGTAACCTCAAAGACGCTACCCAGCGGCAATCACGGGGCGCTTGTGTGCAGAAAGCGTGCCTCTATCGAGGCGCGAATGCCCGCGGCATCCAGCCCTTGCAGCGACATCAGTTTGGCTGGGTCGCCGTGTTCGATGAACACATCGGGCAGGCCCAACTGGAGCAGTGGGCGCACGATGGCGGCGGCGTTGAGCGCCTCGGTGACCGCACTGCCAGCGCCGCCCATGATCGCGCCGTCTTCCAGCGTCACCAGGGCGTCGTGGTGTTCAGCCACTTCGCGCAGCAATGCTTCATCAATGGGCTTGGCCCAGCGCATGTTGACCACGGTCGCATCCAGCGCCTCGGCGGCTTCCAGCGCGGGATACAACAAGGTGCCGAACGACAGAATGGCAATGCGGGGTGCATTGACGCTTGAGTTAACGCTAGAGTTGGCGTCGGTGCCCTTGCGCGCACGGCGGATCTCGCCCTTGCCGAACGGCAGGCCCTCCAGGTTGCCAAGCGGAGCCACCCCCGCACCGCTGCCACGTGGGTAGCGCACCGCCACGGGGTGGTCTTGCTCGAAGGCGCTACTGAGTAGCTGGCGGCATTCGCGCTCGTCGGCGGGGCATGCCATGCTCATGTTGGGAATGCAGCGCACGAACGGGATGTCATACGCACCGGCGTGCGTGGCACCGTCGGCCCCCACAAGGCCTGCGCGGTCCAGCGCGAAAACCACGGGCAGGTTCTGCAGCGCCACGTCGTGAATCAACTGGTCATAGCCGCGCTGTAAAAAGGTGGAGTAAATAGCCACCACGGGCTTGACGCCCTCGCACGCCATGCCGGCTGCGAACGTCACCGCATGCTGCTCGGCAATGCCAACGTCGTAATACCGGTCCGGAAACCGCTTTTCAAATTCCACCATGCCCGAGCCTTCGCGCATGGCGGGCGTGATCCCTACCAGACGAGCGTCGTGCGCAGCCATGTCGCACAGCCACTGACCGAACACCTGGGTGAAGGTGGGCTTGGGCGCAGAGGTGCTTTTGACGAGGCCCACCGCAGGGTCGAACTTGCCAGGACCATGGTAGGCCACGGGATCGGCCTCGGCCAGCTTGTAGCCCTGGCCCTTTTTGGTGACCACGTGCAGGAACTGCGGGCCCTTAAGGCTCTTGATGTTCTCCAGCGTCGGGATGAGCGAATCCAGGTCGTGCCCGTCGATGGGGCCGATGTAGTTGAAGCCGAACTTCTCGAACAGGGTGGCAGGCACCACCATGCCCTTGGCCTGCTGCTCAAAGCGTTTGGCGAGTTCGAGCAGCGGCGGTACGGGGCGCAGCACGGTCTTGCCCACGTTCTTGGCGGCTGCGTAGAACTGCCCGCTCATGAGCTGAGCTAGGTAGCGATTGAGCGCACCCACGGGCGGGCTGATGCTCATGTCGTTGTCGTTCAGCACCACCAGCAGGTTGGCATCGGCCACGCCACCATTGTTGAGCGCCTCAAAGGCCATGCCTGCACTCATGGCGCCGTCGCCAATGATGGCCACGGCGTGGCGATTTTCGCCCTTGCGCTTGGCAGCCAGCGCCATGCCCAAGGCGGCCGAGATGCTGGTGCTGGAGTGCGCGGTACCAAAAGTGTCGTAGATGCTTTCAGCGCGCTGCGGAAAGCCCGAGATGCCGCCCAACTGGCGCAGCGTGTGCATGCGGTCGCGGCGGCCGGTGAGGATCTTGTGCGGATAGGTCTGGTGGCCCACGTCCCACACCAGACGGTCGTCGGGGGTGTGGAAGACGTGATGCAGCGCAATCGTCAGCTCGACCGTACCCAGGTTGGAGCTTAAGTGCCCGCCGGTCTGCGAAACGCTTTCGATGACGAACCCACGCAGCTCGGCGGCCAGTGCCTTGAGGTCTGCGCGCGAGAGCTGGCGCAGGTCGGCCGGGTCATTGATGGTCTGCAGCAGGGGGAAGGACATCGTGGACATTTACTATATTTTTAATAGCTGCTAGCGCTTTATGGATAAGCGCTAGAGGCCAATTTGACACAATTTTCAGCACTCGGCGGCGCTATGGGCTGGTGCAGCGTACACGGTGTGGGCGTTGGCTTCAGTAGGAACGCCGCACCACCATGTCAGCGAGCGCGGCCAAAGCGCGGGTATCGGGCAAGCCGCTGCGGGCCAGCGCGGAATGCGCTTCCACCAAAAGCTCCTGAGCATAGGCCTGCGCGCGGGCAAGGCCCAGCAACGAGACATAGGTGGGCTTGTCGGCGGCGGCATCCTTGCCTGCGGTCTTACCCAGCGTGGCCGAGTCGGCCACTACGTCCAGGATGTCATCCACCACCTGAAACGCCAGGCCCATGGCGGCACCGTAATCGGACAGTGCCTGGTAAGCCGTGGCGGCGGCGTGACCACACACCGCGCCCATCAGCACACTGCCTTGCAGCAACGCGCCGGTCTTGAGGCGGTGCATCTGGCGCAGCTGGTCTTCCGCCAGCGCAACGCCCACGCTGGCCAGATCAATCGCCTGGCCCCCAGCCATGCCCGCAGAACCGGCTGCACGCGCCAGCAGACGGCACAGGGTGGCCTGGATTGCGGTCGGGATCAGGCTGTCGTCGGGTGTGAGCAACTCAAACGCAAACGCCTGCAAGGCATCGCCCGCCAGCAGGGCCGGGGCCTCGCCAAACTGCACGTGCACCGTCGGCTTGCCCCGGCGCAGCACGTCGTTGTCCATGCAGGGCATGTCGTCATGCACCAGCGAATAGGCGTGGATCAGCTCGACCGCGCAGGCTGCACGGATGGCCGCGTCGTCCAGCGCGGGCGTGGCCACAGATGCGCTGCTGCACACCGCCTCGTAAGCCGCCAGCACCAGGAGCGGCCGCAGGCGCTTGCCACCATCGAGCACGGCATAGCGCATGGCGTCACCCAAGCCCGCCGGAGCGCCCTCGCCCACCCATTGCGACAGGGCCTGCTCGACCCGGGTCAGGTGGTTCTGGCTCCACGGAGCCACGTCAAATGCGGAACCCATCGGCATGGACATGGCACTCATTCCTGCGTCCAGGGTTGCAGCTGGCCGTCGTCCAGCACCTTGATCTGGTCCTGCACGGCATCGAGCCTTTTGCGGCAAAAAGCCAGCAGCGTGGCGCCACGCTGGTACCCCGCCAGCATGTCATCCAGCGGCAGTTGGCCGGACTCGATGCGGGCCACGAGCTGCTCAAGCTCTTCCAGGGCCGCCTCATAGCTGGCAGGTTCGGCAGGTCGAGCGGCAGTTGCGGGGGCCTTGGGCATGGAGGGAGCGGCAGAGCGCAGGTGAAAAACCGGCCATTTTAGGCGCAGCAGCGCGGCGCCGGTGTCGGATAAACGCTGGGCTGATGCTGCGGCACCTGTGCGGGCGTGCCCATGTTTCCTATTCACGTAACGGGGGTGCGGGAATAACCCCACCGCCTATAATCCCATTCACTTCGAGCCGGCCCCCTTCTGAGCCGGTTTTCTTTTTCCAGATGCGCTCTTCCCAGGCGCACCTCCCACACTTTCTCCCTGTGGGGAGTCTTTAGGTCAGGTCACCCATGTCTGATTTAAGTCTTCAACTGCAGCAGGCCGCAAGCCAACTACCAGTTTCAAGCTACTTTGACGATGCGCTGTTC
>NZ_JBKBXG010000085.1:0-10207 GCF_046314175.1 Acidovorax sp.
CTCCACCCGTAGGTAGAGTCCTTCGCTTGAGCGGAGCCCGTACATCCCGATCAGACAGGAGAATGGAATCACATTTCCACTGCCGACGCGTCATTGGGAGTGGGCTTATTTGAATGTTCTAGCCTCGCTCAGAGGGCGTTGCCTTGCATCTGAATATCTCACCAGTTCACTACAGCTCATCTGGGCTGAGCCTCGTCTTCACGAGCCAATCTCCCCTTCCTAGAACGTGAAGTCCTGCCTGGCCCTAAAAACTTGCGCCGGACGTTGTGCCCCTCGCACAAACTCATCGGTCTCAATAATGTCGTCCGATGTCTTCAGGCGTCGTCGGAAAGAACTCTTGTCGAGTGGATGACCCAAGATGATCTCGACCACCTTTTGCAACTGCGACAACGTGAAGTGTTCGGGCAGCAGGTGTAGGGGAAGTACATCTGCTGTCACTTTGGCCCGCAGTTTCTGGACCGCTACCTCCAGTTGTTCCGAATGGTCAAAAGCCAGGCGGCGTTTTGGAGAGACAACGTCCACCCATTCCACTGCCTCTACTTTGTTACGGACAACGGCATCGGTCTTGTCCAGAGGTAGTAAGGCATAAAACAAGACGGCGATAGACCACCCTCGGGGGTCGCGGTCTGGCCCGCTGTATGTGCGCACTTCTTGCAGATGTGGCAATTCAATGGCCACCTTGTCGGCTAGTACTCGGCGCGCCGTCGCTTCAAGAGAGTTGTCCAGATGGGGTTTGAGCACGCCACCAGGCAATGCCCATTGCCCGACTTCGGGTTCTTGCGCCCTCTTCACCAGCAGCACTTTAAGGCACTCATCGACCACGCTGAACAACGCGATATCGACACTGACGAGTGGGAAGAGTTCACGATTCTTAATCATAATTGCAAATTGCCACTAACACATGCACAATAGTGGCATTATGCAACTAAGGGGGATCTCATGGGCTACGACATCGTCGGAGACGTACATGGTCAGGCGAGCAAGTTAGAGGCTCTCTTGGAGGGGATGGGGTATCGGCTGAAAGCCGGGGCATTTCAGCACCCGCATCGCAGAGCCATCTTTGTGGGCGACTACATCGACAGGGGGCCTCGGCAGGTGGACACCTACAGGATCGTGCGCGCCATGGTGGAGTCTGGCAGCGCCCTGGCAATACTCGGGAATCACGAATTCAATGCAATTGCATGGCACACCGCAGACCCTGCCACTGCGGAAGGGTTCTTTCTGCGTCCGCGCCACGGTGCAACCGGCGCTAAGAACCGTCAACAGCACCAGCATTTCCTGGCGGAGGTTGAGGGGACGCGACTGCACGATGAAATCATCGAATGGTTTCTCACCTTGCCGCTCTGGCTGGACCTGCCCGAATTGCGAGTGATTCACGCTTGTTGGCATGACGGCTACATCTCGGAACTCAAACCTTTGCTGGGGCCCTCGCAAACACTGACCACGGAATTGATGGTCCGGGCGAGCCGTCAGGGCGACGCGGTATTTGAAGCAGTTGAGGGTTTGACCAAGGGTTTGGAAGTCGCGCTCCCTGACGGGCACGCGTTTCTTGACAAGGACGGGCACGAACGGCGCAATGTGCGCATTCGCTGGTGGGACGAAACCAGTCATAGCTATCGAGATTTGGCGCTCATGCCGGATGAGGCGCGTATGGCGCTTCCCGCAGCAACCGTACCTGCTCAGAGTAGGCCTATCTACGACCAGCGCAAACCGGTTTTCATGGGCCACTACTGGATGCAAGGCGAGCCTGTACTCCAGAGCAGCAAGATTGCGTGTGTGGATTACAGCGCCGGGAAAGGTGGTCCGCTGGTCGCTTACCGATGGGACGGTGAATCTGAACTGAGTACCAAGAATTTCTTTGCTGAAGGAGGCTCAGATGCGTAAAAGGATCGAGACTCCACCAGAGGTTGCCCTGCACGCGGACTCGCAACAAAAGAACCCGTCGATTGATGGAGTTGATTCGGTCACAAAATGGCAAAAGGCTGCAACAGGTGCCATCGACACTGCAAAGAAAGCTACCGCCTTGGCCAAGGCCCATTTGATCCGTGAATCACGCAAGCATGGCGGGAGGTGGCAATGGGTCGACTTTCCGGGGCCTAAGGGTCGAGAGTCTGCAGGCATCGTTGACATCCTGGCCATCCGAAAGCGTTGGGAACTATCAGACTCCCCCGAGGACGCCGACCTCAAGCACCTAGACCTCTTCGACATCATGCTCATCCAGGTCAAGGGCGGCGGTGCAAAGACACCCACGCGCGAAGAAATTGCCCGTATGGAACGAGTGGCTGATCTTTACCAAGTGTGCAAGGTTTTGCTGTACCAGTGCAATACCAAGAAAAAGGCGGAGACGGGCTACCGTCTTCTCAATCGTGAGACTCATGAATTTGGTCCATTGGTGACAGACGGCAAGGAGCTCTTTGGCAAGAAATGGGCTACGTCTTGAATTCGACCAGCGCGCTCATAGTGACAAGCCTGCCTGCGTTTTCCGCCAAGGGTCTCAGGCGCTGCCTGGTACCCGGAGTGGGCTGTACGGTTCTGGGAGGCGTTTCTGGGTCCGGTTCTTCCGTCGCAGACTTTTGGCGTGGGAAGGATGGTGACGTGTGGCTGCGAGTCACTTGGATGGGCCAGGTGTGGAGTTTTCATGCTCGGGGGCCGGCGGGAGAATCAATCCCTGACGATCAAGACTCCATGGCTGTGTTTGCGGACTTCGTGTCGCGAGAACTATGCCGGTGGATGACTGAAGACGCACCCGACACGCCTCCATTTGATGCCTGTACTGCCGCAGAGCAGGAGAATTTTTCCTCGGGAAGAAAAGCATGAATTCCATCCAGAACTTGGCTCAAGGATGTTTGCTAGGCGCATTGGTCGGCGACGCAGCAGGATCTCGACTGGAGTTCCTCGGAAGAATACCGACGCAGGCCGATGTGGGCGAAGCGTTAGTAATGAAGGGTGGAGGAGTCTTTGGACTAGCTCCAGGCCAAATCACAGACGATGGAGAGATGACGCTCTCACTCGCCCGTGCCCTCGTAGGTTCTACAGTATTTCCGCGAGAGAAGGTCGCGACCAACTACCGCGCATGGGTTGCCAGCAATCCATTCGATATGGGGCAAGCTACCTCTGCAGCACTCGGGGGACCGATCGAAGACGGAGATTTCATAGCCGATTCTGTTTCGAGAAGAGCGGCGATGTACAACATGGGCTCCAAGGCGAATGGAGCCCTCATGAGATCCAGTGCGCTGGGCATCTGGTCTACAGGAGTGTCACAGGAAGATGCGGTGAAAGCCGCCTGCGACGATGCACGCCTCACTCATCCAAATCCTAGCTGTTTGTGGGCCTGCGCTGCCTACGTAGTTGCCATTCGGCATTTGCTACTCCATCTCAACGACACTGAGGGTGCGTTTGAGCAGGCGCGATGGGCGCTTGCACTTGCCCCAAGAGACGACTCGGAGGAAGTGCATGGATGGCTCGAAGATGCGGCCATTGGCACATTGCCAGACGGACAACACAGCATGGGGTTTGTGCGTATCGCCTTTATCCACGCTTTTCATCACATGCGACTCGGCACTCCGTACATCGACGCACTGCAAAGTGTCCTCGGGTATGGAGGGGACACAGATACGAATGCTTGCATAGTCGGAGGACTTGTAGGTGCGCGGATCGGGATCACAGGTATTCCCCCAAACATGATCGATGCAGTGCTCAGGTGCGACACGAAAAAAGGTCGTCCGCGCCCAGCATGGCTGAGCACCCAGGACGCCTTGGAACTTACCCAGGGACTTCTGAATGAAGAAGTACATTGACCACGAGTTGGTTCAAATCGGCTGACTTGCTGGCGGCTGCCCAAAAGCTGATGTGAGACATGCACGGAAGATGACTGGACAGCGGTGAGCGCCAACAGCGGTCATTCAGAGCGTCAGCAGTTGTGCCAGTTTCTTATCTCCCTTGTGACCGTGTCCCAGCAGGGGTAAGAAGTCATCTGCCGTTGGCAGAGAACAACTGACGGTAGGTCTCGCTCTGGCGAGGCCTGCGTATCCGTTGCCGCCGGGGCATCAGCCCCAGGCGGCTTTTTTGTTTTTCCACGGAGAGTGTGAACTGGTGCAAAACGAAAGTAGTCAGGTGGTAAAACGAAAATAAATGATCATATATAGGGAAAACCTTGATCATAAAAATACAGATTCAATCGAACAATCCGTGCGTATTGATCGTTTCAGCAAGCGGAGTGAATGTCGGAAAGACGTTCGCTTCGGTCCAAAAGCCTATCCGGCTGCTGTTCCCCAAGGCGCGCCATCAGTATGAAGCGCGAAAGATAAGTCATCCCGATTTGGATGGCGTGGCGTCGATGGAAACGAACAAAAACGAACTTGTCTGGCCAAGAGCGGTTCGGACAAGCCCCCCCGTCGTTATCTTCTGGAGCTTTCATGTCTCACCTCAAATTCCGTGGCCTTCGCTGGATCGGTGTTCTGGCGACCACCGTGGCCTTGTGTGCACCTGCGTTGGCGGCAGATGTGGAGTTGTTGCCCAACAACCTGCTCACGCCCACGTCGAAAGAACAGACCAAGCCCGGCCAGTTCAAGAAGGCCGGCCCTTGGCGCGTAGGCGTGTCCTTTGGTGGCGTGGGCAACACATGGATCGTGCAGATGATCCAGGAAATGCGCCATGCCGCCGCGCAGGACAAGAACATCGGCGAGTTCATTTTTGTCGAAGCCAACTGGCAAGCGGCCAAGCAAGTGGCCGACGTGGAAGACCTTCTGACCAAAAAGGTAGATGTGCTGATCGTAGGCCCTATTTCTTCGGCGATCGGTGCACCCTTGGTGGAGAAGGCGGCGAAGACGGGCATCCCGGTGGTAGTGTTCGGTGCGTTTGGCAAAGCGATGAATTCGACCGTCGAGTTGATGGGTGCGGGCGAGGTCTTCGGCCGTCAGGGTGGTGAGTATTTGCGCAAGGAACTCGATGGCAAGGGGAATGTGTGGGCGTTTCGCGGTGTTGCTGGTGTGGAAGAGGAGACGTTGCGCTACAACGGGTTCCGCAAGTCCATCGAGGGCTCGTCGATGAAAGTGACGAAGGAGGTCTTCGGCGACTGGAATTACGCGAAGAGCAAGCAGCTCTGCGAAAACCTGGTGCTTTCTGGCGACAAGGTCGACGGCATCTGGTTCTCCGGTGCCGAAATGACGCGCGCCTGCATCGATGTGTTCAAGGAGACCGGCAAGCCGCTCGTCCCCATGACGGGTGAAGGCAACAACGGTTTCTTGCGCGTGTGGAAAGCCACCGGTGTGAAGAGTGTCGCGCCGCAATTCACCCCCGGGCTGGGCGCCGCCATGGTTCGCGCTGCCGCAGCCTTGCTGGACGGCAAGCCGTTGTACCGCTCCTATTTTTCGTCGCCGCCCGCCATCACGCAGGCCGACCTGGATAAGTTCTACCGGCCGGACCTCAACGACGCTTACTGGCTGCCCTCCACGCTGCCGGAACCCACGCTCAAGGAACTGTTCCGTCGTTGAGAGGCCGAGTTTCTGATGACCGATCTTCAAGCGGTCTCCCTCGGGGGGGCCGATCTCATCGCCGTGCGCCGCATAGGCAAACGGTTTGGTTCAACGGTGGCGCTGCAGGACGTGGATCTTGTGGGAAAAGCGGGATCCATCCATGCCATCACAGGCGAAAACGGCGCCGGCAAATCGACGTTGATGAAACTGCTCGCAGGGGTTCACCAACCCGACGAAGGCGAAATTCTGATGAACGGGCGAGCGATGTCGCTGCGCGATCCGGCGGCAGCGCGCGCAGCCGGCATTTCCACGGTGTTCCAGGAACTGACGGTACTCCCCAACCTGACCGTGGCTGAAAACCTGTTGTTGGGTCGGGAGCGGTCTCGTGCGGGTCTGCTGGACCGCTCGGGCATGTTGACTGAGGCCCGCGCGGTGCTGACCCGGATCGGCATCTCGCTGGATCCGCTGCGTGCAGGTGGCAGTCTCACGGTTGGCGAACAGCAATTGGTGGAAATCGCAAAAGGTGTGAGCACCGATGCGCAGGTGTTCATCTTCGATGAGCCAACGGCACCGCTGAATCGCGCGGAGGTCGACAAGCTCGAGACCTTGCTGAGGTCGCTCAAGACTCAGGGCAAGCTGGTCTTCTATATCAGCCATCGCCTGGATGAAATTTTCCGGTTGTGCGATACGGTGACCGTGCTCAAGGATGGTCGTCTTGTGACGACCGAGCCCATCGAGGCTTTGAGCCACGATCGGTTGATTGCCCTCATGGTGGGACGTCCTTTGCTGGCGCTGTTTCCTCCGCGCGCCGAGGCAGCTGATGTAGGTTTGGCTGCACTCGAAGTGCGTGCGCTGACGATCGCACCCGGCGCCACGCCTGTCGCCTTCGCGCTGCGCAGAGGAGAGATCGTTGGGCTGGGTGGCCTGGAAGGTCAGGGCCAGCGCGAAATAGTGCGGGCTCTGGCCGGGGTGATCCGCCCTGCCGGGAGCGACGTCGTCCGCCGGGATCGGCAAGGGCAAGAGCAACGGTACGATCCGCGCGAAGGAGCCCTCAGGGCAGTGGGGCGGGGCATAGGCCTTGTACCCGAAGACCGCAAGCAGGAAGGACTTTATCTGGACCTGCCGATCTCGGACAACATCGGACTGGGCCTGCTGCGAGGTCTGGGACTGATTCGCGGCGCGCCGCGTTCGCGCGAGGTCGTGATCGGTCTGGCTGAGCGCATGCAGTTGCGGTCGCGGGGGCTTGATCAGAACGTGGGCGATCTTTCTGGCGGCAATCAGCAGAAAGTGATGATCGGGCGATGGCTCTGCGCGGGTGTGGACACCTTGCTTGTCGAACAGCCCACTCGCGGCGTGGACGTTGGGGCCAAGGCCGAGATCTATGGATTGCTGCGAGATTTCGCCAAGCAGGGAGGTGCCGTGCTCGTGCTGTCTTCCGATCTGCTTGAACTCATCGGTCTTTGTGACCGGATTCTTATGGTCAGCGGCGGACAGATTGCAGGAGATGTTCCTGCGGCGAATGCCACCGAAGAGCAGTTGCTGGCGCTCGCGCTGATCCAACCTGTCGCTGTCAGACAAGAGATGCAGGAGGCATCGCACGCATGAACACGTTTAGGACCGGCATAGGCCGCATGACGCTCGCACTGCCCGTGCTGCTGATCGTCTTTCTTTCTCTGGCTGCCTCCAACTTTCTGGCCGCACAGAACCTCACCAATGTCACTGGCCAGATTACCGCACTCCTGATCGTCACGCTCGGGCAGATGCTGGTGGCGTTGGTGGCTGGCATCGACCTCTCTGTCGGCAGTGTCATGAGCCTGGCGGGATGCCTGATCGCCACCCAAGCGGACCCCTTCACCGGCACCGTGCTGGCGCTCTTGATGGGCCTCTGCGTTGGTCTGGTCAACGGTCTGGGCATTGCCATCGCGGGCATTCATCCGTTGATCATGACGCTCGCGACCATGACGTTCCTGCAGGGGTTAGCATATCTGGTATTGCCCATTCCAGGCGGTCAAGTGGCACCCGCACTCGGCCAGCTTGTCAACGGCACCGCTGCGGGCGTGCCGCTGCCTCTGCTGTGGTGCGCCGCGTGCATGCTGGCAGTGTATGTATTGCTGCATCGCTCTCGTCTGGGCCTGCACATCTTTGCCGTGGGGGCACAGGCCCGAAGTGCCCATCTCAATGGCGTGCAATCGCGAACAGTCGTCGTTGCCGCTTATGTGTTGTGCAGCTTGCTGGCGGTGGTGGCCGGCATTTATCTGACCGCTCGGGTCTCCGCAGGTGATCCCACGATGGGGGCCGCGTTTGGCCTTGAATCCGTTGCTGCCGTCGCGCTGGGTGGAGTGCAGTTGACCGGAGGCGTGGGCAGCATCCTGGGCGTTGTCATTGGCGCTTTGAGCCTGGGCCTCATTACCAACGGCATCAACCTGTTCGGCATCTCGCCGTTCCTGCGCGGTGCGGTGACGGGATTGTTGTTGTTGCTGGCCGTGTGCTCGCAGAGAAGAAAGGTGGTGGGCCTGTGAGTGCGGTGTTTTCTGCATCGACGCCACCAGCGGCGCCCTGGCGCAAGGTGCTTCGGTGGGTGGGCGATCTGCCGCCGGCTTATGCTGCCCTGTTGATCCTTCTGCTGCTCGCTGCGGTGATGCGACCACAGCTTATTTCGGCCATGCTGCTGCCCTTGATCGCGCGCCAGGCGGCGCCACTGGGGCTCGCGGTGATCGGGCAGTCGCTCGTGATGCGGGCACGTTCCATCGACCTGTCCTCGGGCGGCGTCATCGTGGCGGTTGCCTATCTGCTCACCAGTGGCTACTTTCCGATGTCGTCCTCCGCGGCTGCAGGCCTGTGCGTTCTGTTCGGTCTGGTGGTCGGTTTGCTCAACGGTGCATTGATCGTCGGGACGCGGGCGTCTTCCATGATCGTCACGCTGGCCATGTCGATGATCCTGACGGGCTGCGTGGTGGCGCTCTCGCAGTTTCGCGCCCCGGGGGATGCACCCGAGTTCTTGGTCGAACTGGTGCGCCAGCGGGTATATGGGTGGCCCGTTTCCGTGTTGCTCTGGCTGGTCGCGCTGGTGCCGGCGGTGCTCTTGCTCCGAAGCACCGTGTTCGGACGCACTCTGGATGCGGTGGGGAGCAACCCGCAAGCCGCTGCGTTGTCCGGCCTGCCGCACCTGCGCGTGGTGTTTGCCGTTCATGTGATTTCGGCGTTGATCTCGGTCGCCTGCGGGTTCATCCTGGTCGGTTTCGTCGGAAAGGGCAGCATCACGCTGGGCCAGGATCTCGCGCTCAACTCGTTGGCCGCAGCCATCCTGGGAGGGGTGACCTTTGGGCGCAGCAAAGGCGGCATGGCAGGCCCGGCGGTAGCGGCTTTCATGCTTACCTTTCTGTTCAACTTCCTGACCAGCCTGGGCCTG
Organism: Acidovorax sp.; assembly: GCF_046314175.1. Taxonomy (GTDB): domain Bacteria; phylum Pseudomonadota; class Gammaproteobacteria; order Burkholderiales; family Burkholderiaceae_C; genus Acidovorax. The sequence continues at coordinate 8,884 of NZ_JBKBXG010000085.1, forward strand.
GGCGAACCCGGGCGCCTGATGTTGCAAGGCGCGATCATTGCGGTCGCCGCATTGGCCTACAGCCTGAAGAATCGATGAATTTCCCCGCTTCTTTTTGACCACAAGGAAAACACATGAGTGACGAACCCATCCTGTCTGGAGCCGAGCCCTTCTTCTTTGCCGGCAACGACGTCGGCGTGTTGGTATGCCACGGCTTCACTGGCACCACGCAGAGCATGCGTCCCCTGGGTGAACAGATCGCCAAGGCTGGCTACACCGTAATAGGGCCGCGTCTGGCCGGTCACGGCGTGTCTCCGGCTGCCATGGCTCGCACCACAGCTAGTGACTGGATCGCTTCCGTGGAGGAGGCACTGACCAGCCTGCGCAAGACCTGTTCACAAATCTACATGGTGGGGCTCTCCATGGGAGGCACCTTGTCGCTGTACATGGCTGCCATGCATCCTGACGTCATCAGAGGCACCGTGCCCATCAACGGCGTGGTGCAGCTCAACTCCGCCGACATGGCTGGACTCGCTCTGGCCACCGGGCTGCCGGCTACCGTACCGGGCATTGGCTCCGACATCAAGGCGCCCGGCGTGACCGAGCTGGCGTATCCCGAAGTGCCGGTGCTCGCGTTCCGGCAGGTCTATGGCCTTATGGCCGTGACGCACGATCTGTTGCCTCGCATCAAGTGCCCGGCCCTCGTGATCCAGGCGCGTGAGGACCACGTCGTCGATCCGAGCAACGGCCCTCGAATCGTGCGTAGGCTGGGGAGCAGCCGGATCGATTTCCGTTGGCTTGACCATTCTTACCATGTGGCGACGCTGGACAACGACCTGGATTTGATCGGATGTGAAACGTTGGCGTTCATCCGTTCCATTGCCGGCAAGTAAGGCCACGCCCATGGCGCCATCGGCATAAAAAACCCGCTGGATTCCAGCGGGTTTTTTTATGAGCGAAGCCCTGGGCTATTTCTGGTTCAACACCCAGGCAGCCAGCTTCTTCGCTTCGGACTTCAATTGACGGAGATGCGGTCTACGAACTGAATGGTAAAGCGGGTCAGCGCAGCCTTCCAATCACGGATGGGCATGGTCCACTTCTGGCTGATGTTGCGCAGGGCCAGGTAGAACAGCTTGGTCAGCGCCTCGTCGCTGGGGAACGAGCCCCGGTTCTTGCTCAGCTTCCTCAGCCCCATGTTCACCGACTCGATGGCGTTGGTCGTGTAGATGACCTTTCGGATTTCTGCCGGGTAGTCAAAAAACGGCGTCAGTCGGCTCCAGTTCCTGCGCCAGGACTGGCCAATGGGCAGGTAGTCCAAGTCCCACTTGGCTTCGAACTCGCCCAG
>NZ_JBKBXG010000085.1:10217-22535 GCF_046314175.1 Acidovorax sp.
AGCTCTGCCTCTTCGGCGGTGGCAGCCTGGTAGATGTGGCGCAGGTCCGCCGCAACATCTTTTCTGCGCTTCCACGAGACGTAGTTCAGGCTGTGGCGCACCATGTGCACGATACACAGCTGTACCACTGCCTTGGGGAACACCGCCTCGATGGCATCGGGGAAGCCCTTGAGCCCGTCAACGCAGGCGATGAAGATGTCCTGTACGCCCCGGTTGCGCAGCTCGGTGACCACCTGCATGAACCACATCGTCTGGCGCAAGGGTATGCATTGATACCAAAATGGTCACCCGACTACCAGACCAGATCATGAAACTCAACACGCACGTCGAATGAACACGTTGTCGCCCGGTCTAAAAGGGCACCTACGTATTGCGGCAACCCCGGGGACTGCACTATTGTGACGACATTGAGTAACGAACCATGCGTTGGCCGTGTCAGCCCAGACGGCTATCCGACCCTCCCCATGCGTCTCAACAATATCGCGACACCTGTCATCGCCTGGATGGCAGCTACATTGCTCCTGGGCGCGCTGGCAAGTGCTCTGCTCACTTGGTGGCAGGCCGACAGTAACTTACGCAAAGCGCATTCGGCATTTGAAACACATTCGTTTGAAGTGGTGGAGCGACTGCAGAACCGGATGCGCCTGTACGAATACGGCCTGCGTGGTGTGCGCGGCACGGTTCTCACTGCTGGCGAAAACGGTATTAACAATCGCCTGTTTGAGCAGTACAGCAAAACCAGGGACATTGATACAGAGTTCCCTGGGGCGCGCGGCTTCGGCTTTATCCGCCATGTTTCACGGACTCAAATGGACGACTACCTGCAGGCACGGCGTGCCGACGGTCGCCCGGACTTTGCCATCAAGACTTTGAACGGGCATGAGGGCGACCGCTTTGTGATCGAGTACATCGAGCCTGCGGAGCGCAATAGTGCCGCCATTGGACTTGATATCGGCTCAGAGGCAAACCGCAGACAGGCGGCCCAGTCTGCCTTGCAGACTGGCAAGGCAACCATCACCGGCCCTATTACGCTCGTACAAGCCTCCGGTGACCCCCAGAAATCGCTGCTGTTCTTACTACCTATTTATCGAGGCGGCGTCACTCCAGACACCCTCGAAGAACGCGAGTCCAACGGTTTCGGATGGAGCTATTCCCCACTGGCGCTCAGCGAGGTTCTGGCCGACTTTGATTTGGCGCAGCTTCAATACGACCTCACCATCACCGACATGTCCAACCCCGCTCAACCCGAAGCGGTGTTTAACAGTAAATATGCACAGCCGTTGCAAAGGGCTGTGATGAGCCAGTCCGTGGAACGTGAGGTGTACGGGCGTCTGTGGCGGATTGAAATGTCTGCAAGGCCAGGGTTTGTCGGCAACCTGAACCTTTTACCCGATCGGACCGTCTTGGCTGCCTCGCTGGGGGCCAGCTTGCTATTGGCGATGCTGGTTGGGGCCATCCAGCTGGGCCAGGATCGAAAACGCAAAATCCTTATCCAGCAGGCTCAACTGGCCACCATCGTCGAGAACTCTGCGGACGCCATCATTGGCGAATCCAACGATGGGCGGGTGATCATCTGGAACAGCGCGGCCGAAAGGCTGTTGGGTTACCCGCGCAGCGAAGCGCTAGGCGAGCCACTGCTGGAGCGAATGACGCCCGTGGAGGAACGCAGAACAGCCGCCCAATTGGTGCGCCAAGTGCACGCCAATGCCGAAACAGCGCCCGCTGATACGACATTGATGACCAAAGAAGGGGCCATCACGCCCGTCTCCATCACAGCAGGAGCCATCCGCGGTGCTCATGGCGAAATCATCGGCATTGCGCGCCTGGTGCGCGACATCAGCGAGCGGCTGCGCGCGGAGCAAAAGATGCGTGATCTGGCAGACAGCTTGGAGCAGCAAGTGAAGGACCGCACCGCAGAACTGGAGACGGCGCGTCGCGATCTGCAGACCGTTCTGGACTCCGTGCCATCCATGATCGGTTACTGGGACAAGAATCTGTGCAACCGCGTGGCCAACCGGGCATACGGGGATTGGTTTGGCGTCGATCCAGCCGGCCTTTCTGGCAAGCACATGTCTACGCTTTTGGGCGGTGAACTCTTTGAGCGCAACCGTCCGTACATCGAAGGTGCCCTGCGGGGCGAGGTGCAGCAGTTCGAGCGCACGATCCCCCGAGTTGGCGGGGAAGGCGACCGGCATTCGCTTGCAAACTACCTTCCCGACGTGGTGGACGGGGAAGTCCAGGGCTTGTATGTGATCGTGCACGACATCACCGACGTTGCGGAAAGCCGCCTGACCGTTGCTCGGGAACGCGAGCGCTTGGCATCCATCATCGAAGGTACCAACGTGGGCACCTGGGAATGGAACGTCCAGACCGGCATCATCACCAGCAACGAACGCTGGGCGGAAATCATTGGTTACACCGTCGCAGAACTTCAACCTACCCGCATTGAAACCTGGACCGAACACAGCCATCCCGACGACTTATCCCAGGCGCAAGAACTGCTGGAGCGCCACTTTCGCGGTGAAGATGCCCAGTACCAAAGTGTGGTGCGCATGCGCCACAGAGAAGGACATTGGGTGTGGGTCCAGTCCCGAGGACGGGTCACCACGCGCACGCCCGAGGGAGCTCCGCAATGGATGTATGGCACCCACCAGGATGTGACCCCGATGAAGGAGGCAGAGGAGAAACTCCAGCGTGCGGTGGCCATGCTGGGCGGTGTTCTTGATGCTGCCACCCAGCAATCGATCATTGCCACGGACCCTGACGGCATCATCACCCTCTTCAACACCGGGGCGGAAAAAATGCTGGGGTACGCGGCGCACGAGCTGGTCGGCGTCAGTTCACCCGCCCCGCTGCACCTGATGGAGGAGGTCGAGGCTTACGGCAAGGAACTGACCGAGCGCTATGGACACCCGGTGCAAGGCTTCCGGGTGTTCGTGCATGAGGCGGAAAGACTGGGGTTCGAGACCCGTGAATGGACCTATGTGCGAAAAGACGGGAAGCATCTGCCCGTTCAGCTGTCGGTCAACACCATTCGCGACACGCACGGCAATATCCTGGGGCACCTTGGCATTGCCCAGGACATGACGGAACGCTACCGCCAGGATAGCGCGCTGCGCCATGCCAAGGCAGCTGCCGAAACCGCGAGCGCAGCCAAAAGCATGTTTCTGGCCAACATGAGCCACGAGATCCGCACCCCCATGAACGCTGTGCTGGGTGTAGCGCATCTGCTGGCTGACACCCCACTAAATGACGATCAGCGACAACTGCTGGGCAAACTGCAGATTGCAGGGCGATCGCTGCTGGGCATCATCAACGACGTGCTGGACATCTCCAAGATAGAGGCCGGAGAGATGACCACCGAATCCGTGGGCTTCAGCCCGGCGGACATCGTTTCTGAAGTGGCGCAGCTGTTTGCACCGCAGGCATCCGGCAAGGGCATCGCACTGGACTTGCAAGGCCTGGACGAATGCCCTGCGGCCCTGCTAGGCGACCCCACACAACTACGCCAGGTGCTTTCCAACCTAGTGAGCAATGCGATCAAGTTCACGCAGCAGGGCTCTGTGCTGCTGCGGGTAGAGCGCCACCAGGCTGCGCAGACCAGCGATGACCGCCCCTGGCTGAAGTTTTCGGTGGCGGACAGCGGCGCTGGCATATCCGAGGTTGCGCTGAAAAATCTCTTCACGCCGTTTGCACAGGCCGATGCCTCGACCACCCGCCGTTTTGGAGGCACCGGCCTGGGGCTTTCCATCGTCAAGCGGCTGGCCCACCTGATGGGAGGGGACGTGGGTGTGACCAGCGCCGAGGGGGTGGGCAGCACGTTCTGGGTGACATTGCCTTTTGCGGTGCCGCACGAAGACAGCAAGCCTCTGCAGGCAACATCCCACCAGGACCAGCTCACCATCTTTGTAGCCGACGATAACGACATTGATCTGAAGGGCCTGGTGGCTATGTGTCATGCGTTTGGCTGGCGCGCCATTCCCATGGCCTCCGGTACGGAGTTGGTCCATAAAGTGCAAGATCTGGTCGATGCCCACCAGCCGCTGCCGGACGCATTGCTGGTGGACTGGCAAATGCCTGGGATGGATGGCATCGAGGCGCTACAGATGCTGGCAGATCGCCTGGGCGCGGTGTCTCTGCCCGCGACCCTGGTTGTGTCGGCTCACGAGCGGGGCAAGGTGGCGAGCGCCGACATCCATGGCATCGTCAATCGGATCCTGACCAAACCGGTGGAGCCGTCCACCCTCTTCAATGCGGTTAACGCCTCGGTCGCCGCACTGACGGGGCAGTACGGCCACGTCATTGGAGCGTCCCGCCTGGATGCGATGCAAGGACATTGGCTACAAGGCGTGCGTATTCTTTTGGTGGATGACAGTGACATCAACCTGGAAGTGGCCCGCAGGCTTCTGGAGAAGGAAGGTGCATGGGTGGAAACCTGCATGAACGGTCAGGAGGCACTGCAGGCTCTGACGACTACGCAGAGCCCTGGCGCCACCCTGTTCGACGCTGTGCTCATGGATGTACAAATGCCCGTCATGGATGGCTATGAAGCCACGGCGCGTATCCGCAAGGACCTGGGTCTGGCCGACCTGCCCATCATCGCGCTGACGGCGGGTGCGCTGTCCGAAGAAAGGCGGCGCGCTGAGGCTGCGGGTATGAATGCCTTCCTGACCAAGCCACTGGACCCCAGCTTGCTGGTGCGCACAGTACATACCCACGTCGGCAAGGCGCAGGGTACGCCACCGATGGCGGCTGGCAGTGTGTCGCCGCACCCGCAGACCGTGGGCACGCAGTGGCCCGAGATACAAGGAATTGACACCGCATACGCCACGAAGCTACTGCAGGGCGATTCACACTTGTTCCTCGAACTGATGCGGCGCATGGTGCACGACCACTGCAGTGCTGGCTTTTTGTTGAGCGACGGCTATACCCCAGAAGCCTTCTCCACGCTGCTGGCGCGCGTGCACAAGCTGCGCGGATCAGCGGGCATGCTTGGTGCAAGAGCTATAAACGCCCTGACGGCTGACCTGGAAACACAGCTGCGGGACCTCCAAAGCGATTGGCATCCTGGAGCCACCGTACCGCCAGGTTTGATGGGTCTGCTGCAGGCGCTGAACGTCGCACTGGGCCAATTGCAAGCTGATTTCGAAAGCGTGCTGGCCACAAGGAACAAGGCCATCAAGCCCGCCCCTACCACTGAGGTGTCCACGCAAACGCCAACAACCAGTGGCCTTTCCGAAGCCAGCCTGCAACGCATCTACGTGTTCCTGCAATTGCTGAACCGGCAAGACCTGGCGGCCCTGACAGAGATGGAGACACTCGCTCCGGAACTGACGCAGTGGATGGGCCGCGAGGCGATCAACGCCCTTCATCAAGCGGTCAACCGCCTGGAATTCGCAGAGGCAAGCCGAATGCTGTCGGGCGTGATCCCTTCAACGTTCGACCCTCGCAAATTTGATGGACACTCCTAGATCTTGAGTTGAGTTCGACCAAGAAACGATTGGCACTCACTCGCCCCCCACATGTCTACTCCCTCAATGCCCCATCTCATTGACTCTGACCACGCCAGTCTTTTGATCGTCGACGACGACATCACCGTGGTCCAGGTCTTGGCAAAAGCGCTGGCGGGCATCGGCAGTATTCGCTACGCGCTCAACGGCGCGGATGCCCTTCGACTGCTGGAGCAGGAGCCCCCGGATGTGGTGCTGCTGGACGCCCACATGCCTGGGTTGTCAGGCTTCGACGTGTTGGGCGCGATACGTTCCCAACCGCAGTGGGAAGATATCCCGGCGATTTTCATCACCAGTGATAGTAGTCAGGGTATGGAAGAGGAAGGGCTGGCCCAAGGCGCGGCAGACTTCATCGGCAAGCCCTTTCACCCGGCAATCGTCGCGGCAAGGGTGAGAACCCAGCTGCGGCTCAAACGTGCGTTGAACAGGCTGCGCCAGTTGTCATCCACCGACGCCTTGACGGGTGTGGCCAACCGCAGAACACTGGATGAAACGCTACTTCGAGAGTGCAAACGGTCGCAGCGCAGCCGCAGCGCCATTGCCGTGCTGATGCTGGATGTAGATCATTTCAAGCGCTTTAACGACACCTATGGTCATGGCGCAGGAGACGAGGCATTGGTCCAAGTGGCTCGGGCCATGCAGAGGGCGACTAACCGCCCGGCAGACCTGGTCGCACGGTATGGTGGCGAAGAATTCACGCTGGTGCTACCGGATACCGATGGCGACGGCGCCATGGGCGTTGCCGCAACCCTAATGGCGAACGTGGCCCAGTTAAAGATTCCGCACAGCGCCAGTGCCACAGGCTTTCTGACCGTTTCCATTGGCATCGGCTCATTTGATCAAGCCTCAAACCATTGGAATCAAGCACGCGCAGGTTTACGCGAAACTACCTCCACCACACCGCCGTTGTGTGCCACGGCCTTGCTGGCCACCGCAGACCAGGCACTGTACGCAGCCAAACAGGCGGGGCGCGCACGCGCCATCCTTGAGCGGTTTCATGGGAGCATGCCAAGCTGATGCGAGACAGGATTCCTGTTCCCGGACGGTAACTAGCTATCAGCGCGACTTGCAGCAAGTGTCGGGGTTCGGTCGCAGCCCTTGCTAATCGTTACGCATGCGCCTGCCGAGCACAGCGCTGAAGAGCTCAGAAAGCGCAACATTTTTCACAACAGGGCCGCCACGACAACGCTCACCCGTGGCGCGTATCGCCTGCAACCACGCACAGAAGTGGTTTGAGTGCGGTCCTCGTTGGTGACGATTTCTAACGTCTGCTATCTGGCCGATAGTGCGCGTTCGACTGCTAAGAATGGATGACGGCAATCGCTGCGGACCTGCCGTGGATACGGCGTGGGCAGAGCAAGGCTGAACCAAGTCGTTCGGGATAACCTAACAGCCAACGGTTGTCGCCTCTACTCTGTCAAAAACTCCCAACCGTTGCCTTAAGCCGTGCTTTCAAGGGGGCCTTCACCCCTGCCAGCATGTGAGTTCTTCGATCCTAGGACGAGTCGATTTCTCTGCCGGCGTTGGGCATTTCGGGAGCTTCCGAGTTCTTCAACAGAATAGACCCGAAAGCAGATATCCCTGAGATCGGGAAAGGTCGGCCATGCACAGAGGACGCCAGACCGGCCCGCCCAGCCCGAGGATCCCGCCAGCCCACTGCGCCTGCTGCTATGCTGCGCTGCAACATAGTTTGCGCCAATGGGATCATGGACCTCGACGACCCTTACCACGAACTCGGCTTGGCACCAGGCTCCAGCGATGCCGAGGTGAAGGTTGCGTGGCGCCGCCTGTCCGCACGCTGGCACCCAGATCGCAACAACAGCCCGCATGCCCTGCGAAAGATTCAGCGTATCAATCGGGCGCTGGAAATGATCCGCAACGCCCGGGCCGAACCAGAGGCTGAAACCGAAGATCCCACCCCCGGTGCGGAACAATCCACCGTCGAGCACACCATCAGTCTCACGCTCGAGGAGGTGGTGACCGGTTGCGTCAGGGAAGTTCGAGGCGAGGTGATCGAAGACTGCGCCGAGTGCGCCGGCAGTGGCCTGCAACTGCAGGCTACCGAGTGCAGTGAATGCGGTGGCGCCGGCCACATCCGGCAGCATCTCTGGTTCGCCTGGATCTCGTCCACTGACAAAAGCGCAGCCTGCCAGGGACAGGGGAAGACGCGCCACAACTGCACTGCCTGCGCGGCGAGCGGTAAGGCACCGCCGAGCAAGTACCGCTGCCGGGTGCCGGTCGCGCCAGGCGCGCGCGCTGGCGACCTGCTCGATGTCACCGCCCGAGTGAAGGGCAATCGACGCCAGCACAAGCTGGCGCTGCGCGTGCGCGTGGAGCTGCAGCCGCACGAATTCTTCACAGCTGAAGCCGATGGGACCTTGAAGTGCGAGCTGCCCGTCGATGGGTTTGCATGGATGGCCAATCGCTGGATTGAGGTTCCAACCCCCCGCGGGCTGCAACAGATGAAGCTGCGGCGGGGCCATCTGAACTACCGCATCAAAAACGCGGGCCTGCCGTGGACGAACGAGGCAGAGGCTGGGGACTGCATTGTCACCGTCGTACCGATGTTTCCACAGGAGTTCAGCCAGGAGCAGGAGGCCGTGATCGATCGGCTGGTGGTCAGCAACTCCGGGACAGCCGGCACGCCGGCAGGTGATCGCATGGCGGCATGGAGCCGGTTGGTGAACAACTGGCAGGATCGGCGCAAGTGAGATCCTCGATGACCATCAGCATGGTGGACTGATGGCGGCTCGCTTTGACCAAGATCATCGGTACCGAGCTATTGTTGGCCGCCAAGTTATGTCCGACTTGTTCAGGCTGGAAGCGGCCGGTCTGGGTCACGCCTCCAGCGGCAGCTCTCATGAAGCCTCTCAGGGACGAAGTGCCTCGATCTCGTCCAGCCATGCTGTAAATACAGCCCGTGCCACCTGCGGCAAGCGGGATTGCAGAGTTTTCGCTTGGCTGCGCAACGCACGCACGTCGATGCCAGCCTGCGCCAATTCGCAGGCATGACCAACGAGCCAGCGCTCAATTTGGCGCGGATTGGCCTCCAGATGGCATTGCAGGGCCAGCACATTGCGCCCTATGCTGAAAGCTTGGTTGGCACAGGGGTGTGTCCCCGCCAGCCTCGTTGCCCCGTCGGGAATGCCGAAGTGGTCGCCATGCCAGTGGAGCACCGGCGTTTGGCCTAGCGCCGCCAATGGTGACCCCTCGCCTTTCTGGGTCAGTGTCAGTGGCGCAAAGCCGATTTCCTTGACACCCATGCTGGCAACACTCGCGCCAAGTGCGCGGGCAATCAGCTGTGCACCCAGGCAGATGCCCAGCAGCGGGCGCCCGCTTGCCAGCCACTGCAGAACTACCGCCAGTTCGTCGCGGAGGAAAGGGTAGATGTGGTCATCGAAGGCGCCTATGGGACCACCCAGTACCACCAGCAGATCAGCCGCAGCCATGTCCACTGCATACAAGTCATTGATGGGGGCATCCAGATAGCGCACCGCATAACCGCGCGCCACCAGCAGGGGCTCGAGCGTGCCCAGGTCTTCAAAATGCAGATGTCGCAGGGCAATGGCAGTTTTCATGGGCGTGGCTCCTTGGTGCTGTGCGCGTCGGGCCAGTAATGGCTATCCGGCATGGAGCGAGCGCCAAAGATGGCTTGGCCAACGCGCACCACCGTGGCACCTTCCTCGATGGCGATCTCGAAGTCGCCGGACATGCCCATGGACAGCTCTTCCAAGGCGATGCTGGCGGGCGCACTCTGGCGCAACCGGTCGCGCAAAGTGCGCAGCAGAGTGAAGCACTGGCGCACCCGCACAGCATCGGAAGAAAACAGCGCGAGCGTCATCAGCCCGCGCATGCGCAGTGCCGGGAAAGCGGGCAGGGCGCGCAGGAACGCCGGAACGTCCTCGGGCGACAGGCCGTACTTGCTGGCCTCGCCCGAGGTGTTCACCTGCACGAACACATCCAGCGCGCGGCCCTCGGCCTGCAGACGGCGCTCCAGCGCCTCGGCCACGCGCAGACTGTCCAGTGCCTGGAACTCGCTGGCGAAGCGTGCCACTAGCCTGGCCTTGTTCGTCTGCAGATGGCCGATGACCGACCAGCGCAGATCGGCCAGGTCCTGCATGGCTTCCCATTTGCCGAAGGCTTCCTGCGCCTTGTTTTCACCCAGCAGGCGGCAACCCGCCGCGTAGGCCAGGCGCAGACTGGGCTCGGGCTTGGTTTTGCTCACCGGCAGCAGTCGCACCCCAGCAGGGTCGCGCCCCGCACGGTGGCAGGTGGCATCCATGCGGGCCCGCACCGCCGCCAGGTTGTGCCGGAAATCTTCGACGGAAGCTGCCTGCGGATAGCGGCCATGCTGGCCGTGGCGGGTCTGGGTGTCCGGTGGCTCAAGCATTGGCCTGGTTCCTTTCCCTCTTGATGATCATGGGCTCGGCGGCCGGTGCCGCGGTGGTTGGGCGCCCGCGGCGCGGTAGCGTGCCATTGAGCACGGCGTGGGCCGCCAGGCCCACCACCAGGCCCCAGAACGCACCACCGATGCCCAGCAGCGTGATATTGGCCGCCGCAGCCAGGAAGGTGATCAGCGACGCTTCGCGCGTCTTCACGTCGGCCAGGGCAGTGGCCAAGCTGCCGCCGATGGTGCCCAGCAGCGCCAGGCCCGCCAGCGTGGTGATGAAGGTTGCCGGGAAAACCATGAAGACGCCCGCCAGCGTCACGCCGAAAACGCCCACGAGGATGTAGCACACGCCTGCGGCGATGCCCGCGATCCAGCGTTTGGACGGATCTTCGTGCGCCTCCCGGCCCGTGGCGATGGCGGCCGTGATGGCGGCCACGTTGAAGGCGTGCGAACCGAACGGCGCCATCAGCAGCGAGCCGAGCCCGGTCAGCGCCACGATGGGATTGGCGCTGGTCTTGAACCCGTCATTGCGCAGCACCAGCATGCCGGGCATGTACTGGCCGGTCAGCGTGATGAGGAACAGGGGTAAGGCGACGCTCAGCAGCGCATTGAGCGAGAACGCAGGCATGGTGAAAACCGGGGCGGCGAGCCTCAACGACAGTCCCGACAGGTCGACCCGGTCCTGCATGAGCAGAAAGAGCAGACCCAGCACCAGGATGCCCACGACGGCATAGCGTGCACTGAGCCGCTTGAGCACCACGTAGGTCGCGATCAGCAAGCCAGCCAGTACCGGATCGATGCCCATGCCGCCGAAAGCCTGGATGCCGAACTGCAGCAGGATGCCCGCGAGCAAGCCTGCGGCCACGCCCGGAGGAATCAGCCGGATCAAGCGGTCGAACCAGCCTGACAGCCCCAGCGCCACAAAGGCCGCGGCGGAGATCAGGTACGCGCCCACCGCTTCGGCATAGGGCGTGGTGGCCAGTGCCGTCACCAGGAACGCCGCCGCCGGTGTGGACCAGGCGGTAATGATCGGCTCGCGCGTCAGCCAGCTCAGGATGATTCCCGTAGCTCCCACACCAATCGAAATCGACCACACCCACGATGCTGTCAACTCCGGGCTCAGACCTGCCACCTTGGCCGCCTGGAACACCAAAATGAAGGTCCCGCCATAGTTGACGATGACCGAAATGAGACCCGCGACGATGGGATGGGTGAGGTCGAGCAAGCGGGAGGATGGGGAGGGCGACGCGGATGACATGGTTTGTATCGAGCTCTTGAAAGTGATCTGTTGGGCTGAAGCTGGTAAGGATTTATAGATCCTGAATGGCATACTGTGCCCTACCAATTTTTTGATGTGATACCAGCCAATTGTTCAAGCATGCGCAACTCGAATCCGTAAAAGCCTGGATCCTTGATCCGGCAAATGGCGCGTTGCCCCTGCACGCGCGCATCCAACGCGCGATCCGGCAACTGATACTCGACGGCGCACTCGATGTCGCCACACCGTTGCCTGCTTCCCGCGCCCTGGCGAAGTCGCTAGAGGTGTCACGCGACACAGTGGAGTCGGCATACAGCCAGTTACATGCAGAGGGTTTTATCGAGCGACGCGTGGGTAGCGGGAGCTTCATTTCGGAGCGGGCTTTGCGTTTGCCTGGACGTGGCAGGGCGCGGCGCCTTGAACCACAGCGGGCACCTCTTCGGCTGAGCCAGCGCGGTACGGCCATGTACCGTGCTGGCGGGGTGCGAGACTTTCTGACTCCTCGCCCGTTTGCTCCTGGCGTGCCGGAAACGCGCACTTTCCCACTGGCCACCTGGGAGCGGCTGGAGCGGCAGGTGTTGAAGGACTGGGGCACCACAGCGCTGCTGCACAGCCCCCCGCAAGGGATGGAACCGCTACGGCGCGCGATTGCCAACTACGTCAACCTCGAACGCGGCGCGCATGCCACCCCCGAGCGTGTGCTGGTGGTCACCAGTTCCCAGCAAGCCTTGACCCTGTGCGCTACCGTGCTGCTGGACGCTGGCGATCGCATCTTCATTGAAGACCCCGTGTACCACGGCGCACGCAAGGCGTTCGACGCCGCGGGGCTGGAATGCGTGCCCGTCCCGCTGGATGCCGAGGGAATGCAGGTGGGGCACCTGCGCAAGGTGCGACAACCGGGCAAGGCGGTGTTTCTTACGCCTTCGCACCAGTTTCCGACCGGAGTCACGTTGGCGCTGGACCGGAGGCTGGACGTCATCGAATGGGCCCAGCAGCACCATGCCTGGATCATCGAGGATGACTATGACAGCGAGTTCCATTACGCGGGAAAACCCACGGCCTGCGTACAGGGACTGGACCCGCATCAGCGAACGATCTACATCGGTACGTTCACCAAGTCGATGTTTCCGGGCTTGCGTATTGCCTTCATGGTGCTTCCG
>NZ_JBKBXG010000086.1:0-22519 GCF_046314175.1 Acidovorax sp.
ACGAGCGCCGCTACTTTGTGGCGGGCGACAAGCCTTGCATCTTCGAGGTGGAAGGCGTGCGCGTGGGGGTGCTGGTGTGCGAAGACGCGTGGTTTGCCACCCCTGCACGCGATGCCGCAGCGGCGGGGGCACAAATGCTGGCGGTGATCAATGCATCGCCTTTCCACCTGGGCAAGAGCGCCGAGCGCGAAGCCACCATGCGCGAGCGGGTGGCCGAGACGGGTTTGCCGCTGGTGTACGCGCACCTGGTCGGCGGGCAGGACGAGGTGGTGTTTGAAGGCCGCTCGTTCGCGCTCAATACCGATGGCTCGGTGGCCTGCCGGGGGCCGGGTTTTGAAGAAAAACTGGTTTTTGCGCAGGTCCACCAAGCGCAATCCGCTATCAAAATTGAAGCAGACGTAGCCCCAGAGAAAAGCCTGGAGGCCGACCTGTGGGATGCCTTGGTGCTGGGCGTGCGCGACTATGTGGGCAAGAATGGCTTTCCGGGCGCGCTGCTCGGGCTGTCGGGCGGCATCGATTCGGCCCTTGTGCTGGCGATTGCCGTGGATGCACTGGGGGCCGACAAGGTGCGCACGGTGATGATGCCGTCGCCCTACACGGCTGACATCAGCTGGATCGACGCCCGCGACATGGCCGAGCGCCTGGGCGTGCGCTACGACGAGATCTCCATCAAGCCGCAGTTCGAGGCCTTCAAGGCCGCACTGGCCAGCGATTTTGCAGGGCTGGCCGAAGACACGACCGAAGAGAACCTGCAGGCGCGCATCCGGGGCACGCTGCTGATGGCGCTGTCCAACAAGTTCGGCTCCATCGTGCTTACCACGGGCAACAAGAGCGAGATGTCCACGGGCTACTGCACGCTGTACGGTGATATGGCAGGGGGCTTCGCCGTGATCAAGGACGTGGCCAAGACCCGCGTGTTCGACCTGGCCCGCTGGCGCAACGCCAACGATCCGTATGGCACGGGCGCCAGTCCGATTCCAGAGCGCATCATCACGCGCCCCCCCAGCGCCGAGCTGCGGCCTGACCAGAAAGACCAGGACAGCCTGCCGCCCTACGAGGTGCTGGACGCCATCGTGGCGCGCTACATGGAGAACGACGAGCCCATCGAGTCCATCATTGCCAGCGGTTTTGCGCGCGCCGACGTGGAGCGCGTGACGCGCCTGATCAAGCTCAATGAATACAAGCGCCGCCAGGCACCGGTAGGGATTCGTGTCACGCGCCGAAGCTTTGGCAAGGACTGGCGTTACCCTATCACCAGCAAATTCAGGGCGTAACGCTTCGGCGCATCGTCCTCAATACCCGTTTTTTACATCCTCCAGGAGACCCGCCATGAAAATGATCACTGCCGTCATCAAGCCTTTCAAGCTCGAAGAAGTCCGCGAAGCCCTGGCCGAATGTGGCGTGACCGGCCTCACCGTGACCGAGGTGAAGGGTTTTGGCCGTCAGAAGGGCCACACCGAGTTGTACCGTGGCGCCGAGTACGTGGTGGATTTTTTGCCCAAGGTGAAGGTCGAGGTGGTCGTGCGAACCGAAGACGTGGACCGCTGCGTTGACGCCATCGTGAACGTGGCGCGCACCGGCAAAATTGGTGACGGAAAGATTTTTGTGACTGCGGTGGAGCGTACGGTGCGCATTCGCACGGGGGATTTGGACGACGCAGCGGTGTAAGCTCCCCCTGAGTCGCTTCGCGCCTTCCCCCGGAGAGGGGGACGCCACCGGTGGCCTGGCAAAGCCAGTTCCACGGTGGCGCTGGCCTTGCGCTGCGCCAGTTTTTGACGGCTGTCAGATCACCGAGCGCAGCGGGACGGGCGCTTGGTCGGGGCCGGAGTCTTGCACCAGCGTGCGCAGCAAGGCCTCGGCGTCGGTGGATGCGTGCAGCAGGCCCATCTGCCATTCGCCCATGAAGCCGCTGGCCACGCTGGTCTGCAGAAAGCCCAAAAGGCCGTCGTAGTAGCCGGCCACGTTGAGCAGGCCCAGGGGCTTGTCGTGGTAACCCAGCTGGCGCCACGTCCACACTTCAAACAATTCCTCGAACGTGCCAATGCCTCCGGGCAAGGCCAAAAATGCGTCGCTGCGTTCAGCCATCATGGCCTTGCGCTCGTGCATGGTCTGCACGATGTGCAACTCGTCGCATTGGCGGTTGGCCAGTTCCTTGTCGACCAGGGCCTGGGGAATCACGCCCACCACGCGTCCACCTGCAAGGCGTGTGGCCTCAGCCACCGTGCCCATCAGGCCGCTGCGGCCGCCGCCGTACACCAGTTGGCCCCCGTGGGATCCAATCCATTGGCCCACAGCTTTGGCGGCCTGGGCGAAGGCGGCGTCCTCACCGGGGCGGGAACCGCAGTACACACATACAGAAAAAGCCGGTTCAGCCATGGAAAATCCTCTGAAAAATTGCCGCGGCCCAGGTACCCATGCACAACAGCAGCGCCAGCAGCACGGCAGCGCTGCCCATGTCCTTGGCGCGCTTGGACAGGTCATGCCACTCAGGGCCTATGCGGTCAATGGCGGTTTCGATGCCGGTGTTGAGCAGTTCCACAATCATCACGATGACCACCGTGCCCGCCAGCAGGACCACCTCTACCCAGCTTTGCCCCAGCCACAGCGACGCTGGCAGCAGCACCATGGCGGCAATAGCCTCCTGGCGAAAAGCTTTCTCGTTCCAGCCTGCGCGCAGGCCCTCTATCGAATACCCCGCCGCATGCCAGACGCGGTTCAGTCCAGAACGGGCCTTTTGAGGGTTGACGGGCGGTGTGGGTTCGGTGGGCGATGGGGACATGGATTCGTCGTCTTGCACGCGCGTGGCTGTGGCGCTGCGCGCGGACCGGGCCTATTTTTTTGGAAGCTCAAAATGCACCAGGCGGGTGCCCGCCAGTGCGTCGTGCCAGAACTGCCGTTCGGGATGAAACCGGCTAAAGATGGCCCAGATCGCTACCCAGCCAAACGTCAGCACCAGCACTTCTACGGCACCCACACCAAACGAATAGGCGGCGAGCGGGGGGATGAACCAGACCCAGCTGAGTACATACCGCAGCAGCGCGCGCGCCTGTGTAATAGGTTGGCCGGCTTTGTCCACCACACGGATGTGCCAGGTTTTTTGTGCCAGGGTTTGCCCCTTGGCCCAGAACCAGGTGAAGTAAATGCCGAACACCACAAACAAGAAGGCCTGAAGTGCATGGCGGTTGTCCATGGCATTGCGAGTCTGGCTGAGGGTGCCAAAGAGGTATCCGGCGATGAAGACCACGCCGAACATCAACATGCCTTCATACAGCCAGCATGCCATGCGCCGCCACAGGTTGGGTGTTGTGGTGCCCAGGGCATGGGGTGATGCGTCAGAAGTGCTGTCGACTTGCGGCGTGCGGGCGGGAGGAGAGGCGGGCATTCCGTAAAAAACCGCGCAGGGCGGTGTCAGGCTGAAAAACTACTGAGGATACAGGCCTGATGTGTCCGGCGTCACGGGTAAGGTGCTCGCCGATGGCGCAGTGTCGGACGAACTGGCAGCCAGCGGAGGCAGCGCGGACGGCACCGCCACTGGAACGGAGACAGGCGCAGTCTCCACCACCGTGGATTCGCTGTGCGCAGGAGGTGATCCTGCATTGGAAGTGGCAGCGGGCGTTACCGGTGCGGCCACCCGAGGCGATTGGTCAATGACCGGTGGAATCTTGGGGGCGTTCGGACGGTTCGGATTGGCCTGCGTCGCCGCTGGAACCTGCGCCAGCTTCTTGGGTGACACGGGGCGCAGTGCGGTCGCTGCACCCTTGGGTTTTGGGGCTGCCTTGGCTGCCAAGGCCTGTTTTTCTTCGTCAGACAGTGCCTGGTAGGCCTCCCACTGAGCGCGTTTATCGTCGCGCGCTAACTTATTGGTCACCGCGTAGTTCAGCCGAGCCTGGTTGCGTTGCTGCCCGCTCAGGCTGGCCCAGTCCGTCATCCGGTCATGAAACTTGTCCCGCTCTTCGGGCGGCAGTGCAGAAAAGTTAGTGGCCAGAGAGAGCCAGCGGCGCTTTTGCGCCTCGCTGATCAGTGCCCAGCGTTCCGCCAGCGGGTACAGGGCCAGTTTCTGCGGGGTCGTCAGCGTTTCCCAGCCGGGTCCAGACTGGATCATGGGCACGAATGTCGAGCCGTTTGAGACCACAGGCCGCACGTTGTTGGGCGCAGCGATGGCGGCCTCTGCGCCTATTGGCAACAAAGTGCCCGGGGCCATGCGCATCTGCATCCATACCTGTCCGCCCACCACCGCAAGCGCGCCCAGAAGCGCCAAGGCCAGCACGAAGGCTGGCAGGGCGAGGGGGGTGTGGGAAGGGCGTGGGTGCATGCAGTCCGGGTTCAGTCTGGTCAGTTCGACTGTGCGGAAGTCTTTAGAAATTGTACGAAACCTGGGTCTGCATAGGCGGCTGGCGGCAGATCATCCGTCAGCAAGGCGGCGTCGACCTCCGCCAGATCGTTGGCGCTGTCCTCGTCCTGCGCGATATTGATCACCACCAAACCCACCACCAGAGCCATCAGCGGAACTGCGGAAACGAGGGTGCTCCACCAGCCGCCGCCTTCACCACCACGCCCCAGGGTGGCGCTGCCACCGCCGTTGACGATGACCGGAGCCGCGATGCGCGCGGGTACAGTCACCTTTTTGCGCTTGGCCAGGGCCTGCATGCGCGACGCGCGAAGCCGCTCCGAGATGTCATAAGGCAAGTCGTCTGCACCGCCTGACAACCGCGTTGCGACGCGCAGCGCAAAGCGCTCTGCTGCGGCTTCTGCTTGTGCTGATGGGGTCTGTACAGTGTTCATGGCTCGATTCCTTTGGCCTTCAGTGCCTTGCTGAGGGTTTGTATGGCGCGAAAACAGTGGGTTTTGACGCTGCCCTCGGAGCAGCCCATGGCGGCTGCCGTTTCTGCTACATCCATTTCTTCCCAGTAACGCATGAGGAACGCTTCCCGTTGACGTGGGGGTAACTCGGCGATCTCGGCTTCGATCCCGTGAAAGATCTGCGCCCGGCGGGTCAGGTCCTCGGCGCTTTCTGCTCGTTCCCCGTTCTCTGGCCCCGAGTAGGCTTCCAGCAGATCAAAATCCATGCCATCTTCGCCGGGTCCTTCAAAGTCGCTCATGCTCGAAAACAGTGCATTGCGGGTTTTTTGGCGGCGAAACCAGTCCAGCGTACAGTTGGACAGGATGCGCTGGTACAGCATGGGTAGCTCGTTGGCTGGCTTGTCACCGTAGTGCTCTGCCAGCTTGAGCATGCTGTCTTGAACAATGTCGAGCGCTGCTTCCTCGTTGCGAACGTGATAGACCGAGCGCTTGAATGCGCGCTTTTCTACACTTTTGAGGAAGTCGGAGAGTTCTTGTTCGGTTGCCAAGACGGGTCAGTCCGGGAAGGGTCGGCGCCGAGAGGCATCAAAGATGTCGCTATCTGGCGCGCTAGAGCCGCGGATTATCGCATCTGGCCATGAATTTTTTGGCGTTCGTTGGTTTTGGTTGTGTTGCAGTGCGATAATCTCCGCTGCAATTCAAAAGGCAAACGGGTCACGGTCCGGCGGGCAATCATCCCGCTCATGTCCTTGGCCTCAAGTTCCAAGCTGGCTTCACAAGAGCGCGTGCGAGGAGCACCCAAGGTTTTTCGTCAGAGAAATTCACAAAGGTTGATTGATCATGGAAATCTCCAAAGCTGAACTCAGTTCGGCTGCCGCTGCTGCGCAGGGCAACAACACTTCCCCCGCTTCTAATGCTCAGGATCTTATGGGGTCCGAGATCCTCATCAAGTCGCTCCAGGCTGAAAACGTTCAGTACATCTGGGGTTACCCTGGCGGCGCCGTTTTGTACATCTACGACGCGCTGTACAAGCAGGACACCATTCAGCACGTGCTGGTACGCCACGAACAGGCGGCTGTGCATGCTGCTGATGGCTATGCCCGTGCCACTGGTGAAGTCGGCGTCGCTCTCGTCACGTCTGGTCCTGGCCTCACCAACGCTGTTACTGGTATCGCGACCGCGTACATGGACAGCATTCCGATGGTGATCATCTCCGGCCAGGTGCCCACGCACGCTATCGGGCTGGATGCCTTCCAGGAATGCGACACCGTCGGTATCACCCGCCCCATCGTCAAGCACAACTTCCTCGTCAAGGACCCGCGCGACCTGGCCATGACAATGAAGAAGGCCTTCCATATTGCTCGCACTGGCCGCCCCGGGCCTGTGGTAGTGGATGTGCCCAAGGACGTTTCGTTCAAGAAGGTGCCCTACACCGGCTATCCACAGAGCGTGGAAATGCGTTCTTACAACCCCGTGCGCAAGGGCCATGGTGGCCAGATTCGCAAGGCGCTGCAACTGCTGCTGACTGCCAAGCGCCCCTACATTTACACGGGCGGAGGCGTTCTCCTGGGCAACGCCACCAATGAACTTCGTACGTTGGTGGATATGCTGGGCTACCCCGTCACCAACACGCTGATGGGCTTGGGCGCTTACCCCGCGTCCGACCGTAAGTTCCTGGGCATGCTGGGCATGCACGGCACCATCGAAGCCAACAACGCGATGCAAAACTGCGACGTGCTGCTGGCTGTGGGCGCACGCTTTGACGACCGCGTGATCGGTAACCCCAAGCATTTCGCGCAGAACGACCGCAAGATCATCCACGTAGACATCGACCCGTCCTCCATCTCCAAGCGCGTGAAGGTCGATATTCCGATCGTCGGCGATGTGAAGGATGTGATCACCGAGCTGATCTCCATGATCCGCGAAAGCAGCACACGCCCCGACGCAGGCGCACTGGCGGCCTGGTGGGACACCATCGAAGGCTGGCGCAAGCGTGATTGCCTGAAGTACAGCATGGGCAGCAGCGACGTGATCAAGCCGCAGTACGTGGTGGAGACACTGTGGAACATGACCAAGGACGCGGACACCTATATTACGTCCGACGTGGGTCAGCACCAGATGTGGGCCGCGCAGTACTACCGCTTTGACGAGCCACGCCGTTGGATCAATTCCGGTGGCCTAGGCACCATGGGTGTGGGCATTCCCTACGCCATGGGTATCAAGCTGGCCAAGCCGGACTCGGAAGTGTTCTGCATCACCGGCGAAGGCTCGGTGCAGATGAACATTCAAGAGCTGTCCACCTGCCTGCAGTACAACACGCCGATCAAAATCTGCTCGTTGAACAACCGATACCTCGGCATGGTGCGCCAGTGGCAGGAGATCGAGTACTCTGGACGCTACAGCCACAGCTACATGGATGCGCTGCCCAATTTCGTGAAGCTGGCAGAAGCCTACGGCCACGTGGGCATGCTGATCGAGCACCCCAAGGATGTGGAGCCTGCGCTGCGCGAAGCCCGCAAACTCAAGGACCGCACGGTGTTCATGGACTTCCGCACCGATCCCACCGAGAACGTGTTCCCGATGGTGCAGGCCGGCAAGGGCATTACCGAAATGTTGCTGGGGTCGGAAGATCTTTAAGCAAAATCGGCCTCCAACGCTTATTCAATAAGCGCTAATAGCTATCAAATAGATAGCAATCATTTTTTGACGAATCTATTGCCTGCCAAGCCCGTGCATTACCGTGCACGGGGGAGGGCAGCGAAAAGAGGAATCTGCACCTATGAAACACATCATTGCTGTCTTGCTGGAAAACGAACCCGGTGCGCTCTCGCGTGTCGTGGGCCTGTTTTCTGCCCGTGGTTACAACATTGAATCGCTCACTGTAGCGCCCACCGAGGATCCATCGCTGTCGCGCATGACGATCCAGACCACGGGCTCCGAGGACGTGATCGAGCAGATCACCAAGCACCTGAACCGCCTCATCGAGGTCGTGAAGGTGGTGGACCTTACCGAGGGCGCCTACACCGAGCGCGAGCTCATGATGGTGAAGGTGCGCGCGGTGGGCAAGGAGCGCGAGGAAATGAAGCGCATGGCCGACATCTTCCGTGGCCGCATCATCGACGTGACCGACAAGAGCTACACCATCGAGCTGACCGGCGACCAGTCGAAAAACGACGCGTTCCTGCAGGCCATTGATCGCACGGCCATTCTCGAAACTGTCCGCACTGGTGCCAGCGGCATCGGCCGCGGCGAGCGCATTCTGCGCGTGTGACGGATTGGCCTTCGACCGGCTAGCGTCGTTGGGGAGCCTTGCCGTGCTACAGCACTGTCTGCGGCTCCCCGCCTAGCCATCTGGCCGAATCCCAATGCGATATAAGACAATCGACTGTTTATTTTTCAAACCCCAACAACGTATTTCAACCGGAGCTACCCATGAAAGTTTTCTACGACAAAGACACCGACCTGAGCCTGATCAAGGGTAAGACCGTGGCCATCATCGGCTACGGCTCACAGGGCCATGCCCACGCACAGAACCTGAACGACAGTGGCGTGAAGGTGGTGGTTGGCCTGCGCAAGGGTGGTGCATCGTGGGACAAGGTTGGCAAGGCCGGCCTGAACGTTCTGGAAGTGAACGACGCGGTCAAGGCTGCAGACGTGGTCATGATCCTGCTGCCCGATGAAGACATTGCAGCCGTTTACAAGAACAACGTTGAACCCAACATCAAGCAAGGCGCTTCGCTGGCTTTTGCCCACGGCTTCAATGTGCACTACAACCAGGTCGTGCCCCGCGCTGACCTCGATGTGTGGATGGTGGCCCCCAAGGCCCCTGGCCACACCGTGCGTAACACCTACACCCAAGGCGGCGGCGTGCCCCATCTGGTGGCCGTGCACCAAGACAAGTCCGGCAAGGCCCGTGACCTGGCCCTGAGCTACGCTGCAGCCAACGGCGGCGGCAAGGCAGGCATCATTGAGACCAACTTCAAGGAAGAAACCGAGACTGACCTGTTCGGCGAACAGGCCGTGCTGTGCGGCGGTGCTGTCGAGCTGATCAAGATGGGATACGAAACCCTGGTGGAAGCGGGCTACGCCCCTGAAATGGCCTACTTCGAATGCCTGCACGAGCTCAAGCTCATCGTGGACCTGATCTACGAAGGCGGCATCGCCAACATGAACTACTCGATCTCGAACAACGCCGAATACGGCGAGTACGTGACCGGTCCTGAGGTCATCAACGAGCAATCGCGCGCCGCCATGCGCAATGCCTTGAAGCGCATCCAGAACGGCGAATACGCCAAGATGTTCATCCAGGAAGGCCGCCTGAACTACCCATCGATGACGGCCCGCCGCCGCAATACGGCCGACCACAGCATCGAAGTGGTGGGCAGTCAACTGCGCGCCATGATGCCTTGGATTGCCAAGAACAAGCTGGTCGACCAGACCCGCAACTGATGCTTGGTTCCTGAGCCACTCAAAGGCCACTTCGGTGGCCTTTTTCATTGGCGTGGCGAGTTGTTTGCAAGCGCTACACTGCGGCCTTCGCCTTGGATGCGAGCGACGGCTTGCTGGCCCACTGGGTGGTTCTCAAATACTATAAATTTAATAGCTGCTTGCGCTTTGCAGGCAAGCGCTGGAGGTCTTTTTGATGCACGACGACAATGAATCCACCGAAGTCGCCGAGGTCATGGTGCGCAAGCGGCGCAAGGGCATCTACATCCTGCCCAATCTGTTCACGCTGGCGGCGCTGTTCGGGGGGTTCTATTCCATCGTGATGGCCATGAATGGCCGCTTTGATCTGGCGGCTGTGGGTGTGTTCTGCGCGATGGTGCTCGACAGCCTGGACGGCCGTGTGGCGCGCATGACCAATACCCAGAGCGCGTTTGGCGAGCAGATGGATTCGCTGTCGGACATGGTGTCTTTTGGCGCCGCACCTGCCCTGATTGCTTATGAATGGTCGCTCCGTGGCTTGGGGCGCTGGGGCTGGATTGCGGCTTTTGTCTATTGCGCCTGCGCTGCGCTGCGTCTTGCGCGTTTCAACGTCAATACCGGGGTGGTCGACAAGCGCTATTTCCAGGGTTTGCCGTCACCTGCAGCTGCAGCGCTGGTCGCCGGTTTCATCTGGCTCATGACGGAGTTGGGCGTGCGACGAGGGGAGGACCTGTGGCTGACGTGGAACCAGATCACCTGGATCATGTTTGCGTTCACACTGTATTCAGGTCTCACCATGGTGACGAATGTGCCGTTCTACAGCTTCAAGGACGTGCAGATGAAAAAGAGCGTGCCCTTTGTGGTCATCGTGCTCATTGCCTTGGGCATTGCCATCATCAACATCCACCCACCCATCGTGCTCTTTGGCGTGTTCGTCTTGTATGGTGTCAGCGGCTACGGCGTATACGCCTGGCGCAAGGCCAAAGGCCAGCACAGCAGCGTGATCAGCACATCGACCGATGAGCCGGACGAGCGCGGGCTTCACAAGTGACCGTGCTGGCTTCAAGCCACTTGTGCTACATTGCACCGCATGAATACGTTTGCTCTGGCACTACTGCTACCTCCCCACGGGCGGAGACAGTAGGCGCACGCGCACACTTTTTCACAAAGGCCCGTATGCACCCGCAACGGGCCTTTTGTTTTGGGCGCCATATTTTCAGTGTTGCGGGTGAACCCCACTCCCTCCCTCAACTTCATTAGACCCAGGAGAAACGACATGGCTGACAAACTGATCATTTTCGATACCACCTTGCGCGACGGCGAGCAGTCTCCTGGCGCATCCATGACCCGGGACGAAAAGCTGCGCATTGCGCGCCAGCTGGAGCGCCTGAAGGTGGATGTGATCGAGGCTGGTTTTGCCGCCAGCTCCAATGGGGACTTTGAAGCGGTGCAGGCCATCGCCAATGCGATTCGGGAATCCACCATCTGCTCGCTCTCCCGCGCAAATGACCGGGATATTGCGCGCGCTGCAGAGGCCCTCAAGGGCGCGGCCAGTGCCCGCATTCATACCTTCATTGCCACGTCGGCCCTGCACATGGAGAAGAAACTCCGCATGACGCCGGACCAGGTGCTGGAGCAGGCCAAGCAGTCGGTGCGCTTCGCGCGCAACCTGGTAGGCGACATCGAGTTCAGCCCTGAAGACGGCTACCGCAGCGACCCAGACTTTTTGTGCCGCGTGCTGGAGGCGGTCATCGACGAGGGAGCGACCACCATCAACGTGCCTGACACTGTGGGCTACGCCATCCCCGAGCTGTATGGCAACTTCATCAAGACGTTGCGCGAGCGCATCCCCAACAGCGACAAGGCCATCTGGTCGGTGCACTGTCACAACGACCTGGGCATGGCAGTGGCCAACTCGCTCGCCGGAGTCAAGATCGGCGGCGCGCGCCAGGTCGAGTGCACCATCAACGGCCTGGGTGAGCGCGCAGGCAATTGCTCTCTCGAAGAGGTGGTGATGGCTGTCAAGACGCGCCGTGACTATTTCAATCTGGATCTGAGCATCGATACCCAGCACATCGTGGCAGCCAGTCGCATGGTCAGTCAGACCACCGGCTTTGTGGTGCAGCCCAACAAGGCTGTTGTGGGTGCCAATGCTTTTGCCCATGCCAGCGGTATTCACCAGGACGGCGTGCTGAAAGCCCGTGACACTTATGAAATCATGCGCGCCGAAGATGTGGGCTGGAGCGCAAATAAAATCGTGCTGGGCAAGCTCAGCGGTCGCAATGCGTTCAAGCAGCGTCTGCAAGAACTGGGTGTGAGCCTGGAGAGCGAAACCGAAGTCAACACCGCCTTCACACGGTTCAAAGAGCTGGCTGACCGCAAGAGCGAGATCTTTGACGAGGACATCCTCGCGCTGGTAAGCGACGAGAGCGTGACCAGTGAAAAGGAACAATACGGTTTCGTATCGCTTTTTCAACAAAGCGAAACCGGCGAGCAACCCCGCGCGCGCATTGTGTTCACCATTGACGGGCAGGAGGTGCGCAGCGAGTCCGATGGCAATGGACCTGTCGACGCATCGCTCAAGGCCATTGAGTCGCATGTGAAGAGCGGAGCGGAAATGGTGCTTTATTCCGTCAACGCCATCAGCGGCTCTACCGAGAGCCAGGGCGAGGTGACGGTGCGTTTGCAAAACAGCGGCCGCGTGGTCAATGGCGTGGGCGCAGATCCAGACATCGTCGTCGCATCTGCCAAGGCCTACCTCAGTGCGCTGAACAAGTTACAAAGTAAAGCTGATCGGGTGGCGGCACAAGGCTGAGTGTTGATTTTATAATTTCATTCACTTTCTGGGAAAGTCGCGCAAGTTATTGATCTTGCGCGACTTTTTTTGATTCTGTACACTGCACAACACTTTTTACCGTTTGGAGCACTTTGATGCACCATGCCCACCGCACCGCAGTGAGTCGATTTTTCAAGCTTTTGGGCGTCTTTTGCGTGAGCGCGGCGCTGGTCGCACCCGTTGCCCATGCGAGTGAGCGAAAAAAAGCAGCAGCTAAAAAAGAGCAGGTCAGCTCTGCAAAGTCCAAACGTGCTGTGGCTCCCCGTAAGTCGGTCGCCAGCACCAAGCCGGTACGCATCACCGCCAAAATGGCGAAGGCACCCACCCGTGTTGCTTACGTTCCTTCCAGGCCCTCGTTCGGGCAAATGGCCGGGCTGCATGACATCACGGACCCGCTGGATCTGAAATCAAGCGTGGCCTTGGTGATTGATCAGGACACCCATGAGGTGCTCCTCAGTAAGAACGACCATGCCGTGTTGCCGATCGCTTCGCTCACCAAGTTGATGACCGGCATGATCATCTCGCAGGCCAGCTTGCCGATGGATGAACCCATCACCATTACCCAGGATGATGTGGACACTGAGAAAGGCAGCCGTTCACGGCTGACGGTGGGAACCACGCTCACACGCGGCGAAATGCTGCATCTGGCGCTGATGTCCAGTGAGAATCGCGCGGCCCACGCCTTGGGTCGTACGTACCCTGGTGGTTTGGCTGTTTTCGTAACGCAGATGAACACGAAGGCGCGCCTGTTGGGCATGACCGATACCCGCTACGTGGAGCCCACTGGGCTGTCCAGCCGCAACCAGTCCAGCGCCCGCGACCTAGCGACGCTGGTGAATGTTGCGCACGGAGACCCCTTGCTGCGTGAGTTGTCCACGTCGCCTGGCTACGAAGTCGCTGTGGGTCAAAAGACGCTGCAGTACAACAACACCAATGGCCTTGTGAAGAACCCGTCCTGGGAAATAGGTCTGCAGAAAACGGGCTACATTTCTGAGGCGGGACGTTGCCTGGTCATGCAGACGCAGGTGGCAGGGCGCAAGATCATCATGGTCTTCCTGGACTCTGCAGGTAAATTCAGTCGCCTGGGTGATGCCGAGCGTGTGCGCCAGTGGGTCGAGACCTTGCCAGCACTGCCCTTGCTGCCTGCAACGCCGCTGCAGGCAGTTCGGTCCAACAACGGCTTATAGACAATTATTGGTGCTGATGAAGCTCCTCTTCGTGATGTGGGTCACGGAGAGGTTGGGACCCTTTCCTTGCTCTCGATTAGCGCACCAAGCTTCGCGCCGTACTCGTTGTCAGGTCGCTGGGAGTTTCTGTAGTGGCGACATAGCCCAGGGCAACAGATATTTCACTGGCCGTGGCCTGTAATTTGGAAAGCCAACCTTCATCCAGCCGGTCTGCGGGGGCAGAAATGGACAGACCCGCTACCAGCTTGCCTTGATCGTCATACACGCCTGCCGCCATGCAGCGCACGCCAAGTTCTAGCTCTTCGTTGTCGCGGGCAATGCCATATTGCCTTGCTTTGGCCAGTTCCCGCTCAAGGATGGGCAGCTGGGTGATGCTGTTGCGGGTCTGGCCGGACAGGCCTGTGCGTGTCGCGTACGCGCGCACGCGTTGAGGATCGTCCAGCGCCAGAAACAGTTTGCCGGTCGACGTAAGGTGCAGCGGGGCACGCCCGCCGATGGCGCGGACCACCTGCATGCCGGAGCGCTCGCTGTAAGCACGCTCAACATACACAATTTCATCGCCCTGGCGCATGCTCAGGTTGACTGGCTGCTGGATCAGCTTGTGCAGATTGCGCATGGGTGTCAGCGCTGCATCGCGCACGCTCAGGCGTGCTTTGACGAGGTTGCCCAGTTCCAGCAGCCGCATTCCCAGTCGGTAGCTGCCGGATTCAGGGCGGTCCACAAAGCGCCCGATGGTCAAATCGTTCAGGATGCGGTGGGTGGTGGAAGGGTGCAGGCCCGTCTTTTCGCTGATCTCCTTGAGGGAGATCGCCTCTTCGCGGGACGCCAGAACATCAATCAGCGTAAACATGCGTTCAAGCACTTGAACGCTGGGTTTCACAGGGATGCTGGGGTCGATTTTTTTCATGAGCGGCTGTAGTGCAAGAGCCGCTGCATCTTACCTTGTGAAATGCCACCCCGCCTTGCGGCGATTTCAGTCGCTCGGGGGTGGCGCTGCGCTCACGCGTTGCCATTGGCCGCTGGTACGGATTTCATGGGGATGAAAACGCGCCTTGTAATTCATCTTGGGGCTGGCTTCTATCCAGTACCCCAGGTACACGTGAGGCAGACCCAGCGATTTGGCCTGCGCAATCTGCCACATCACGTTGTAAGTGCCGTAACTGCAGTGGGGCTCGGGTTCATAAAAGGTGTAGACCGCAGAGAGGCCATCATCCAGCACATCCAGGATGGACACCATCTTCAAAGTACCCGGCTCGCCTGATTCATTGATTTCGCGGAACTCCACCAGCCGGGAGTTCACGCGGCTTTGCAGCAAAAACTGGGTGTACTGATCGATGCTGTCATGGTCCATGCCGCCGCCCGCATGGCGACCGTTCTGGTAGCGCAGGTACAACTGGTAGTGTTCAGGCACAAAACACAGACGCAGCACCCGTGCGTACAGGTTGCCATGTTGCACCGTCGAGCGTCTTTGGCTGCGGCCAGGTTTGAACTCGTTGACCAGCACACGCAGGGGTGTGCAGGCCTGACAGCCGTCGCAGTACGGCCGGTAGGTGAACATCCCGCTGCGACGAAACCCCTTGGCGACCAAGTCTGAATAGATGTCGCTTTGGATGAGATGGCTGGGCGTGGCGACCTGCGACCGGGCCTGCCTGTCCGGCAGGTAACTGCAGGGGTAGGGGGCTGTCGCGTAAAACTGCAGGGTCTGCAGGGGAAGGTCGTTGAGTTGCGTCATGCCTTGGGCGATGTGGATGGCAGCAGCTCATTCCAGTATACGGGCTCAAACGTCCACAGTGGTGCGGGCTGTTTGCGGGCGCGGTCTACCTCGGTCAGGAACTGCGCGCGCGATATTTCGCGCCCGCCCAGCGAGGCGAGGTGCTGCGTGTTCTGCTGACAGTCGATGATCTGAATGCCGTGGCGACGGCACAGACACACCAGTGCCGACAGGGCAATTTTGGAGGCATCGGTGGCATGCGCAAACATCGATTCGCCATACACAGCGCGACCGAGCGCCACGCAGTACAAACCACCCACCAGCTTGCCGTTGATCCACGTTTCAATGCTATGGGCATAGCCCGCCCGGTGAAGCGCTTCATAGGCGTCAACCATCTCGGGCACGATCCATGTGCCTGCTTGGCCATCGCGCTCCTTGTTGGCGCAGGCGGTGATGACGTCTCTAAAAGCGCTGTCTACGCGGATCTCGCAATCGGCATGGTTGCGAAAGGCCTGTAGCGTCTTGCGCAAGGACCGGTGCAGGCGAAACTCCGACACCGGCAGCACCATGCGCGGATCAGGTGCCCACCACAAAATCGGTTGGCCGGGGCCGTACCATGGGAAGGTGCCTTGGGCGTAGGCGGCGCACAGGGTGGACACGCTGAGTGCTCCTCCTGCGGCGAGCAGACCTGGCGCTGGGTCGTGGAGCCCCCAGGCATCGCTGGGGTGGGGTAGTGGGTCTTCGGGCTCCAGCCAGGGCAATTGCGGGGGCATCGGGTGGTGGGTCAAAGAGCGCTATTGTCCCGCATGCCCTCGGTGACGCTGGGCCCCGGACGACCTGCAACAAAAAAGCCCTGCACCGGTGGGTGCAGGGCTTTCGTTTGGCTCCTCGACCTGGGCTCGAACCAGGGACCTACGGATTAACAGTCCGGCGCTCTACCGACTGAGCTATCGAGGAATGATCGGTAATTTACTGTCTAACTAAAAGGCCCCGCTTACACATGCAGGGCCTGCAAATTCTTGGCTCCTCGACCTGGGCTCGAACCAGGGACCTACGGATTAACAGTCCGGCGCTCTACCGACTGAGCTATCGAGGAACAAGACCACGATTATATACACAAAAAGTGAGCGTTTCGTGGAGAAGCAGGGGGCGCTTGTATGTGGCGCGTGCGCGCCCGCGTTGCGGCCTTGCGCGCTGTATGCTGCTCGGGCCATGCAAGCTGGCTCAAAAGCTCGCTGGTCCATTCAGCCATTCAAGCGCTTGACCTCTCTCGCTCCTGCATTTTCAACACTCCATGACCATCCACACCATTCTCAAGATGGGAGACCCGCGCCTGTTGCGGGTGGCCCAGCCGGTGACAGCCTTTGACACCGACGAGTTGCACCTGCTGGTGCGGGACATGTTTGACACCATGCGGTCGGTCAACGGGGCGGGGCTGGCGGCGCCGCAGATTGGTGTGGATCTGCAGCTGGTGATTTTTGGGTCGGGCGAGCTCAATCCACGCTACCCTGACCGACCGATGGTCCCGCCCACGGTCTTGCTCAACCCTGTGATCACGCCGCTGGGATCGCAAGAAGAAGAGGACTGGGAGGGCTGCCTGTCGGTGCCCGGGTTGCGTGGCAAAGTGCCGCGCTGGTTGCGCATTCGGTACACAGGGGTTGACCCATACGGCGACCCGATTGATCGCACCGTGGATGGGTTCCATGCCCGCGTGGTTCAGCACGAGTGTGATCACCTCATCGGCAAGCTCTACCCGATGCGGGTGCGCGACTTCACGCAGTTCGGCTTTACCGAGGTGCTGTTTCCGGACATCAGCGCCACCGAAGACGATTGAAGCGCGCAGCCATTGCCGGATTGACGGCTTTTGGGTTTCTCCCAAAGATTGGCTAGAAATATGAATGAAATATGCCTCCAGCGCTTGATGGATAAGCGCTAGTAGCTATCAATATGGAAGCATAATTCGGAATGGTAGACGGCTAAGCTGACAGCTCGCGCAGCAACTCCGTCTCGATCTGGATCTGGCGCGCGTTGTTCTGCAGCTCGGGGCCTTGCACCAAAAAGGTGTCTTCCACCCGCTCGCCCAATGTGCTGACCTTGGCCAGTTGCACGCTCAGATGGTGCTGTGCAAGCACGCGGGCTACCAGATAGAGCAGGCCCGCGCGGTCGCTGGCGGAGATGGCCAGCAGCCAGCGCTGGGCTTTTTCATCTGGACGCAGGGTCACGCGCGGGGCGACCGGAAAGCTCTTGACCCGGCGCGACACCCGTTTGCGCGCGGGCTCGGGCAAGGGGCCGCCTTCTTCGATCACGCGCACCAGATCGCTCTCCACCATGTGGGTCAGCTCGCGGTAATGGCCGGCCTGGTCAGCGGCCACGATCTGAAAAGTGTCCAGCGCATGCCGGTTGTTCGCGGTGTGCACCCGCGCATCCAGAATGCTGAAGCCCGCGCGGTCAAAGTAGCCGCAGATGCGGGCAAACAGGTCTTCCTGGTCTGGCGCATACACCATCACCTGCAAGCCGTCACCGGCCAACGACTGGCGTGCTCGCACTACAGGGCGCGGAGCGCCCACATGACGCGACAGATGGCGCGTGTGCCAGGCAATGTCCGCTGCCTCATGGCGCATGAAATAGCTCACATCCAGCGTGGCCCACAGGGCCTTGTGCGCTTCAAACGGCAGGGCGCTCAGGGCCAGCAGCACCAGTGCTTCGCGCTTGCGCGCCTCGATCTCTGCGGCGGCATCAGGAGCGCGTCCGCCCAGCGTGCGCAGCGTGGCGCGGTACAGGTCTTCCAGCAGCTTGCCCTTCCAGGCGTTCCACACCTTGGGGCTGGTGCCGCGGATATCGGCCACCGTTAGCAGGTACAGGGCTGTGAGATAGCGCTCGTTGCCCACGCGGCGGGCAAACGCTGCAATCACATCCGGGTCACTCAGATCTTCCTTCTGGGCGATGCGGCTCATGCACAGGTGTTCGCTGACCAGGAACTCGATGAGTTTGGCGTCTTCGCGGTCCACGCCATGCTGGCGGCAAAAGCGGCGCACTTCCACGGCACCGATCTGCGAATGGTCGCCGCCGCGGCCCTTTCCGATGTCGTGGAAAAGCGCGGCGATGTACAGGATGAATGGCTTGTCCCAGCCACCTGCCAGCTGCGAGCAGAACGGGTATTCATGGGCATGCTCGGCCATGAAGAAGCGACGCACATTGCGCAGCACCATCAGGATGTGCTGGTCCACCGTGTACACGTGGAACAGGTCGTGCTGCATCTGCCCCACGATGCCGCGGAATACCCACAGATAGCGCCCCAGCACCGAGGTCTGGTTCATCAGCCGCATGGCATGGGTGATGCCGGCGGGCTGCATGAGAATGCGCATGAACGCATCGCGGTTGACCGGATCGCGCCGGAAGGCGCTGTCCATCACGCCACGCGCGTTGTACAGCGCGCGCAGTGTGCGGGCCGATAGGTCTTTGAGGCCCACCGTGGTCTGGTAGAGCAAAAACGTTTCGAGGATGGCGTGCGGGTCGCGCGCATACAGGTCGTCGCTCGCCACCTCGATGAGCCCGGCCTTTTCAAAAAACCGCTCGTTGATGGGGCGCGGCTCGTGGGTGGACGGGTTTAGCCGCTCCTCGATGTTGAGCAGCAGGATCTGGCTGAGCTGCGAGACCGCCTTGGCCGCCCAGTAGTAGCGGCGCATCAGGCTTTCGCTGGCCCGCATGGGCAGGCGTGACCCGTCCGGCGCTTGCGAGCGGTAGCCGAACGATTCGGCCACGGCGGTCTGTAGGTCAAACACCAGCCGGTCTTCATGCCTACCCGCTGCTGCGTGCAGGCGCGCACGGATCAGGCATAAAAGGGCTTCATTGCGCTCGATCTGGCGCACCTCGAACGCGGTGGCCATGCCACTTGCCGCCAGCTCTTTCCAGTTGCGGCCCAGCCCCGCCGCCTGGGACACCCACAGAATCATCTGCAGGTCGCGCAGCCCGCCGGGAGATTCCTTGCAGTTGGGCTCTAGCGAGTAGGGCGTGTTTTCGTACTTGTTGTGCCGCTGGCGCATCTCCAGCGTCTTGGCCACCAGAAACGCCTGCGGGCTAATCTGCTTGCGGTACTGGCGCTGAAACTCCGCAAACAATTCGGCGTTGCCGCAGACCAGGCGGGATTCGAGCAGCGATGTTTGCACGGTGACATCGCCCGCGCTCTCGGCCAAGCACTCAGCCACGGTGCGCACGCTCGATCCAATCTCCAGCCCGGCGTCCCAGCAGCTGCCGATAAAACTTTCGAGCTGCGAGCGCAGCGCGCTTCCAGCTTCGGGCGCCGTGCCATCGGGCAGCAGTATCAGCACATCTACATCGGAGTGGGGGAACAGCTGATCGCGCCCAAACCCGCCCACCGCCACCAGCGCCAGGTTGTCCGGCAGTTCGGCGCGCTGCCACAGTGTTTGCAGCAGCTGGCCAGCCAAGGTGGAGATCTTGCGCAGCAGCACGCGGATGCCGCGTGTGGACGCCCCAGTGGCCTGCATGGCGGCAAGGAGTGCGGCTTTGTCGCTGCGGTAGGCGTCCCGCAGGGCATGGATTTCAGTCATGGTCGGAATGTGCTCAGTTGGGGGCCATGAAAATGCCATGCAAGAGTTGTGCGAACCGTGGCGCCGTCACCCCGGTGCGGCTGGCAGGGGCAGGGTGAGGACTTGCGGTTTTGCTCAGGTGGCGGTTGCCGTCACAAACGCTGGCAGAGGCGGCGAGCCTGCGGACAGCGTCATCACCTCGTACCCCGTCTCGGTAACCAGCACCGTGTGCTCCCACTGTGCCGACAGGCTGTGGTCCTTGGTCACGATGGTCCAGCCGTCGTTGCCAAAGTCCTTTACCTCGCGGCGGCCAGCATTGATCATGGGCTCGATGGTGAACACCATGCCGGGCACCAGTTCTTCCAGCGTACCGGGGCGACCGTAGTGCAGCACCTGGGGTTCTTCATGGAATTTTTTGCCAATGCCGTGTCCGCAGAACTCGCGCACGATGGAAAAGCCCTGGCCTTCGGCAAACTTCTGGATCGCGTGGCCGATGTCGCCCAGATGGGCGCCGGGCTTGACTTGCACGATGCCGTGCCACATGGCCTCAAACGTCAGTGCCGACAGGCGCTTGGCTGCGATCGAGCACTCGCCGATCAGGAACATGCGGCTGTTGTCGCCGTACCAGCCATCCTTGGTGATCACGGTCACGTCCACATTGACGATGTCGCCCTTCTTGAGCGGCTTGTCATTGGGGATGCCGTGGCACACCACATGGTTGACCGAGGTGCACAGGGATGCAGGGTAGGGCGGGTACCCCGGGGGCTGGTAGCCCACCGTGGCCGAGATGGTACCCTGCTGGGCCATGCATTCGGCACCCAGACGGTCGATTTCTTTCGTCGTGATACCGGGCTTGATGTGGGGAGTGATGTAGTCCAGCACTTCGGAGGCGAGGCGGCAGGCCAGGCGCATGCCCTCAATGTCTTCAGCGCTTTTGATGGTGATGCTCATGCCGCAATTATCCCATCGCCCCCGCGCGGCCGCCGGGGGCGGTGGTACGCCCGTTAAAATGCCGGGCTGTCCACCCGCTCAGGCCCAACGGCCTGGGCTTTGGGTCGGCGCCTCTACCGTACCCCTCACACCCCCCAACAGGCCGCTACCGTGACCCTGCACATGACCACGCTGGCGGGCGGCAACGCCCTCAGCTCCTTTCGCGCCCAGCAACTCCAACCCGCCCTGGAGGCCATTCACCCCAAGATCACTGGCATTGCAGCGCGTTTCGTGCACCTGGTGGCCACCGATGCGACGCCAACTGCGGCAGAACAAGAGCGCCTGGCCGCGCTGCTGACCTACGGCGACCCGTACGCAGGCCCTGAAGATGGCGCCGTGCTCATCGTCACGCCGCGGCTGGGCACGCTGTCGCCCTGGGCCTCCAAGGCCACCGACATTGCGCGCAACTGTGGCATTGCCATCCGCCGGGTGGAGCGCATTACCGAATACCGCATCAGCCTCAAATCCGGTCTGCTGGGCAAAGCCCCCGAGCTGACGGCTGAGCAGCTTGCCCAAGTGGCCGCCCTGCTGCACGACCGCATGACCGAATCGGTGGTGGCCGACCGCAGTGCCGCAGCTGCCCTGTTCACCGAACTGCAGCCCGCGCCCATGGAGCATGTGGACGTACTGGCAGGTGGACGTGCTGCCCTGGAAGCCGCCAACACCCGCTTTGGTCTGGCGCTGGCCGACGATGAAATCGACTACCTTGTGACCGCCTTCACGGGCCTTGCGCGTAACCCCACCGATGTGGAGCTGATGATGTTCGCGCAGGCCAACAGCGAACACTGCCGCCACAAAATCTTCAACGCCGAGTTCACCATCGACGGCGTGGCGCAGGACAAGAGCCTGTTTGGCATGATCCGCAACACGCACCATCTGGCGCCCCAGCACAC
The DNA here is from genome assembly GCF_046314175.1 of Acidovorax sp. GTDB lineage: Bacteria > Pseudomonadota > Gammaproteobacteria > Burkholderiales > Burkholderiaceae_C > Acidovorax. The sequence goes on from NZ_JBKBXG010000086.1 coordinate 21,390, forward strand.
CGTGATCGCGTATTCGGACAACGCCTCGGTCATGGAAGGCCATGAGGTGGAGCGATTTGTAGCCAAAATGGCATCTAGCGCTTATCCATCAAGCGCTAATAGCTATCAAAAGAGTAGTGCTACCCAGCATGTGCTGATGAAGGTGGAAACGCACAACCACCCCACGGCCATCTCCCCGTTCCCCGGCGCATCGACCGGTGCGGGCGGCGAGATCCGCGACGAGGGTGCCACGGGCCGGGGCTCCAAGCCCAAGGCGGGTTTGACCGGCTTTACCGTGGGCAAGCTGTGGGGCAGCACCGTGGGCAAGCCCGAGCACATTGCCAGCCCGCTGCAAATCATGGTCGAAGGGCCTCTTGGCGGCGCGGCGTTCAATAACGAATTCGGCCGCCCCAACCTGAACGGGTACTTCCGCGAGTACGAGCAGAACGTGGGCGGCGTGCAGCGCGGCTACCACAAGCCCATCATGATTGCGGGCGGCGTGGGCGTGATCGATGCTGAGCTGACGAAGAAGATCGAGTTCCCCGCCGGTTCACTGCTGATCCAGCTGGGCGGCCCCGGCATGCGCATCGGTATGGGCGGCAGCGCCGCCAGCTCCATGGCCACCGGCACCAACGCGGCCGAGCTGGACTTTGACTCGGTACAGCGCGGCAACCCCGAGATCGAGCGCCGCGCGCAAGAGGTCATCAACCACTGCTGGGCGCAGGGCGCGGCCAACCCCATCCTCGCCATCCACGACGTGGGCGCAGGCGGCCTCTCGAACGCCTTTCCCGAGCTGACCAATGACGCGGGCCGGGGTGCACGCTTTGATCTGCGTGCCGTGCAGCTCGAAGAGTCCGGCATGAGCCCGAAAGAAATCTGGAGCAACGAATCGCAAGAGCGCTATGTGCTGGCCATTGCGCCCGAATCGCTGCCCCTGTTCCAGGCTTTCTGCGAGCGCGAGCGCTGCCCGTTTGCCGTGATCGGCACCGCCACCGAAGAGCGCCAGCTGGTGCTGCACGACCCTGCTGCTACGGCCGACGACCAGAAGCTGCCCGTGGACATGCCCATGAACGTGCTGTTGGGCAAGCCGCCCAAGATGCACCGTGACGTGAAGACCGTGGTGCGTGAATTCGCGCCCATGGACCTGACCG
>NZ_JBKBXG010000087.1:0-21908 GCF_046314175.1 Acidovorax sp.
CCGGGCAATTCACCTTCCCGTCGCACTTCGGCAAGAACTTTGATGCGTTGTACGACTGCATGACGGATCCCTTGCATAAATCGGGCCCGCAGCCTGGTTTCATCGTGGTGCTGGAGCAGATTCCCGCCACGGGCAAGTTCGACAAGGAAGCGCGTGAACAGCTGCTCGATATCTTCCGCGACGCCGCCGACTACTGGGGTGACCGCAAGATACCGTTCCGGTGTTTCTATTCTTTTCTGTAGCCCGTTCTGCATCCACCAGCCAAGCAGAACGGGCGAATGAGGCTACGGACACCAAGGGCACTCTCGGCATCGACATCGGCGGGGAACCCGTCGAGAAGATGCCGACGGACAAGTTGGTTGACGTGTCCCCCATGGCGCTGCGCATGAGCAGCCCATTCAACGCCAGTTACTGGCTCAACGCGGCCTGAATTCGGTACATCCCCCTGAGGCGCTTTGCGCCTTGCCCCTTCTCTCGAATCGCTGCGCAATTCGGGAAGGGGGACGATCCCTCGCTGCCGGGAGGTCCTTGCGTGGCATCCCTGGCTTGGACTGCTTCAGTTGCTGAAAATTACAGTCAAATCAGGCTCTAGCGCTTGTCCATCAAGCGCAAGCAGCTATTGATTTATGAGCACTCCTGCGCCAGAGCCACAAACTCGGCGACGGGCACTTCTTCGGCGCGGCGTTGGGTGTCGAAGTGGCCAGCAAACTGGCGGGCTTCGAGCCAGCGGCCCAGGGTGTGGCGCAGCAGCTTGCGGCGCTGGCTGAAAGCCACCTGCACCAGCTCTTCGAGCAAGGGCAGCGACACCGGTGCGGGCTGTGCGCGCGGCACCATGCGCACCACGGCGCTGTCCACACGGGGAGGCGGGTCAAAGCTCTCGGGCGGCACGAACAGCACGTTTTCCATGGCGTAGCGCCACTGCAGCATCACGGACAGGCGGCCGTAGTCGCTGGTGGCGGGCTTGGCCACCATGCGGTCGATCACTTCCTTTTGCAGCATGAAGTGCTGGTCTTCGATGACCTGCACATGGTCGAGCAGATGGAACAGGATGGGTGTGGAGATGTTGTAGGGCAGGTTGCCCACCACGCGCAGCCGCAGGTCGGGCAACGCGGCTTTGTCGCGCATCGTCTGCGCCAATGCGGTGAAGTCCACCTTGAGCACGTCGGACTCGATCACATCGAGCTGGCCGTGCAGCCGCAGGCGCAGCGCCAGGTCGCGGTCCAGCTCAATGACCGTGAGGCGCCCCAGGCGCTCCACCAGAGGCTGCGTCAGCGCAGCAAGACCCGGCCCGATCTCGACCATGGGCTGGCCCGGCTGTGGGCCAATGGCCTGGACGATGTCTTCGATGATGCCCTTGTCGGACAGGAAATGCTGGCCGAAGCGCTTGCGGGGGATGTGTTTCAACGCGGCTGTACCTGCTGTCTGTTCATCGGTCGGTTCATCGATCTGTTACTGCGGTGGGTCGCGATACTCGACATACGCGCGGCCACGCAGCTCCTGCGCCCAGGTGGCGTAGGCCTCGTCCAGCTTTTTCTCGCGCACGGTGCTGCGCGCCATGTCACGTTGTTCGCGCTGGGTGAGCTTGGCCTCCCGACGCTCCAGCAGCTGAATCAGGTGCACACCAAAGCGCGACACCAGTGGTTCGCTGATGTCGCCGGGCTTGAGGGCGTTCATGGCCTGCTCGAACTCGGGCACATAGCGGCCGGGGTTGGCCCAGCCCAGATCGCCGCCCTCCTTGGAGCTGCCGTCCTGCGAATGCTCGCGGGCCAGCGCGGCAAAGTCGGCCTGGCCTGCCAGCACGCGACGGCGGTAGTCGGCCAGGCGCGCTGCGGCGGCGGTTTCCGTCAGCTGCGGGCCGGTGCGCAAGAGGATGTGGCGGGCATGGCTTTGCACCACGGTGGTGGGCACACCGGCGGTGACCCGCTCGACGACCTTCAGCACGTGGAACCCGGCCGGCGAGCGCAACGGTCCCACGATGCCGCCCACCGGCAGCCCCTGGGTGGAATTGACGAACAGCTCTGGATACCGGTCGGCAGGGCGCATGCCCAGCAAACCACCGGCACGCTGGCCTTCCTGCGCATCGGAAAACTCGCGAGCCACTGCCGCAAAGTCCTCACCCGCACGCACCTTGTCGGCCGCTTGCTGGGCGCGGGCCTGGCGCTCGACCACCTGCGCGGGCGTTGCGTTCTCGGGCACCAGCACCAGCACGTGGCCGAGATTGATTTCCATGTTCGACACGTCATTGCCCTGCTGCTGTTCGCGCAGGTACTGGTCCACATCCAGGTCCGTCACCTTCACGCGCGCCTCCACCTCGCGCTCGCGCAGCTTTTGCTGCAGCAGCTGGTTGCGCAGCTCTTCGCGAAAGCGCTCACGGCTCATGCCGTCGCGCGCCAGGCGGCGGTACAGCTCGTCCACCGTCATGCTGTTTTGCTGCGCCACGCCCTGCTCGGCCTGCGATACCGCGAAGTCATCGACCTTGATGCCGGACTCGCGCGCTTGCTGAAGCTGCACGCGCTCCAGGATGAGGCGCTCCAGCACTTCACGGGCCAGCAAGTCGCGCGGCGGCATGGCCCCCCCTTGCTGCGCCAGCTGGGCCTCGGCACGCGCCAGGCGCGAACGCACTTCGTTGTTGGTGATGGGCTCAGAGTTGGCCACTGCCACGATGAAGTCCGCCTGCCGTGGCGCGCTGCTGGTGGCGGCGCCCGGCGCGGGCAAGGTGATGGAGGGCGCTGCAGCCGGGCGGGGTGACGACAACCCGCTGCCCGTGGCCGCGCCGGAGGGGCGCAACCCTTGTGCGGCGGCGCCCTGCGACGCCATAGCTGCCACTGTGGCGATGGCCAGGGCAATGACACGGTGATGGAGTGCGTTGGTCATAGGGCGTTGGTCAAAGAGCGTTAGTCATAGTTGCTAAAACGGCTGGGCGTGCTGACCTGCTCGCGCAGGTACTGGTAACGCGGCACATTTTGCTTGAAGGTTTCAAGGGGGCTGGAGCCCAGGCTCAGGCGCGAGAAGCCCACGAATTCGATCTGGAACAGCAACCGGGTGTTGGACGTGGTCACGCTGCTTTGCAGGCGCTCCAGCACCACGCGGCCAATCCAGCAGCAGCTGTCGTACTCCAGGCCCACCACGGTGTCCACCAGCTTGCGGTCTTGCAGGCTGTAGTTAAGGCGCCCGACGCTGTACCAGCGGCCCGTGCCCTGGCCACGGCCCTTGCCCAGTTCCTGGCCCTTGTCGCCCCACAGGTCGTTCAGCGGCCACTGCCAGCCGATGTCGATCTGCTCGCTGGTGCCGCGCTGCAGGCGGTAGGCAGCGCTCACGGTGCGGTAGTTGCCGGGGCTGTACCGCGCGCCGATGGTGGAGCGGATGGAGCGGCCGGTCTTGGGGTTGTACTGCACCGTGGAGTCAAAGCCCCACTGCGGCGTCCAGGTGATGCCCGCGCCCAACAGCAGGTCGGACAGGCGCTCGTTGGCGGGCGTACCGCCCGGCAGGGTGACCTTCTGGTCCGAAAAGCGCAGGCGCTGCGCAATCCCAAAGCGCGCCGCTTCTGCACCCGTGTTTGGGTCCAGCAGGCGGGTGGTCACGCCCAGGGTGAGCAGGTTGTTGTCGGCCAGCCGGTCGTTGCCGCCAAACGCGTTCTCGGTGTAGATGGTGGCAAAGTTGAAGTCATTGGCCGCCGTGTCGTACACGGGCAGGCGGCTCTGGTCGCGGTAGGGCGTGTAGGTGTAGAAGGCGCGCGGCTCCAGCGTCTGCAAAAACGCGCGGCCAAAGTAGGCGGCGTCGCGCTCAAACACCAGGCCGCTGTCCAGGCTGAAGGTGGGCAGGGTGCGGGCGGCCGAGCGGTCGCCGTTGGACAGCGCGGAATCAAACTGGTACTGCGTGGCGTGCAGCTGCAGGCGCGGCGTGACAAAGCCCCCCGGCGCCAGAAACGGCCGACTGATCTGCGCCATGGCAAAGCTGCGGTTGGCGTTGGGCTGGCCCGTCAGCGCGCGCGCAGCCTGAAAGCGTGTGCTGTCCAGTACCACGCTCGCATCAAACCCGCCGCCCAGCTCGGACGGCGCGTAGCGCCATTGCAGCTGGGGCATGCGGTCGTACGGCGGCACGATGGGCGAGTTCACATCTTGCAGGGTTTGCCACTTGAGGGTGCGCACCGACGCCGACACGTCATTGCGGGCCCACGACAGCGTGGCATCGCCCGGCAGCAGGCGCTGGCGCAATACCTCGGAGGCACGGCCAAAGTCGCGCCAGTAGTTGTCATCGCTCACGCGGTTGACGTTGATGTTCAGGCCCAAGCCGCCCATGGGGGTGTTGAAGCTGCCTTCGTGTTTGGCGCTGTAGCCCCAGCGCAGGCGGTCGCGCAGCCGGTCGTCGGGCATCACGTCGCCGCTGAACTCGCCCTTGTAGGTGGGTTCCAGGTAGCGGAACTCGCCGCCCAGGTTGGCACCGCGTTTGGTCATCAGCGCAGCGCGCAGCGTGGCGTCCCGGTTGGGCGCAATGTTCCAGTAATAGGGCTGCATGTACGCCACGCCATCGCGGCTGTCCAGCCCGATGGTGGGCGGCAGCAGACCGGACTTGCGCTTGTCCGACAGCGGGAAGGTGATGTACGGAATGGGCAGGATGGGCAAGCCCTTGAACTCCAGCACCGCGTTCTCCGCCGTGCCCACCTCTTCTTCATTGTCGATGCGGATGGTGCTGGCGCGCAGCACCCAGTCCGGCTGCCAGCTGGCTTCGTTGCCGCGTTCGCAGGTGGTGTAGGTGGCGTTGTGCACCACGGCCCGGTCCTTGTCGATAAAGTCCACGCGCGTGGCCTCGCCGTGTGCCTGGTTGGCCAAAAATTGGTAGCGCGCGTCGCTGAAAAAGCCTTCGAACGCCTCCACGCGCAGCTCCAGCGCGGTGCCTTCGTACACATTGCCGGCCCGGTTGATGCGCACCTTGCCCTGGGCCTTGGCCAGGTCTTCGGGCACGTTGTAGTCCAGGCGGTCGGCGCGGATCACGGTGTCGCCGCGGCGCAGCTCGGCATTACCCTCGATGACGGCGTTCAGGTCGGTCTGGCCCTCCACCCGGTCGCCGGTGACAAAGATGGGCAGCTGTGAGCGTACGTCTTCCGGGATTTTTTCCTGCAGCAGGGGCGAGCTGCGCAGCGCCGGGGGCGCGTCCCAGCCACTGGGCGCCGCCGACTGCGCCGTGGCGGCAAGGGGGAACCCGCACCAGGCCAGGGCCACGGCATAGGCCAGCGCACCGGGCACCGGAGGACGCAGCCGCACAGCGTTCGCCGTGGCGGGCCGGGTCCGGGGGGAGGGGGTCTGCACGGAGGGGGTCTTGCAGCGTGGCACGTGGGGCGATGGGGGCTGGGGCAGATGAAAGGACCCGCGCCGGGCGTCGCCTGTCACCAAGGAACAGCGCGCTGGGAGCGGGTTTGTAAAATCGGATTATCCATGAGCCACCCTTTCCCCCCATCCCCCTCCAGCCCGCCATCCGGCGCGGCCGTGGCAAGCCCCCCTTCTTCGCTGGTGACCTGGCCCGACGCGGCCCGCCAGACGGCCTTTGAGGCCTGGCTGGCGCCCCTGGTGGCGCAGCACCAGTTGCTGCCCGCCACGCTGCGCCCGGCGTCGGCCGATGCGAGCTTTCGGCGCTACCTGCGCATGGACAGCGCCGCAGGCGGCAGCCGCATCGTGATGGATGCGCCGCCCGACAAGGAGAACTGCAAGCCGTTTGTACAGGTGCAGGGGCTGATGGCCGGTGCCGGGCTGAATGTGCCGCAGATCCTGGCGTTTGATGAACCCGGCGGCTTCATGCTGCTGAGCGACCTGGGACACCAGACGCTGATCGATCTGCTCAACCCCGACAAGCCCCAGGACGCCTACGCCTGGTACCAGCAGGCCACCGATGTGCTGCTGGACTGGCAAAAGGCGTCCCAGCCCGGCGTGCTGCCGGTGTACGACGAGGCGCTGCTGCGCCGCGAACTGGCGCTGTTCCCGGACTGGTACCTGGCACAACACCGCGGCGTGACGCTGGACGACACGCAGCAGGCCACGCTGAACAGCGCCTTTGATGCCATCGTGGCGCACAACCTGGCCGCACCCCAGGTCTATGTGCACCGCGACTTCATGACCAGAAATCTCATGGCCCCCGTGGAGCAAGGCGCGCCGCTGGGCGTACTGGACTTCCAGGACGCCGTCTACGGCCCCATCACCTACGACATTGCCAGCCTGCTGCGCGACGCGTTCATCAGCTGGGAAGAAGAGTTTGTCATCGACATTACCGTGCGTTACTGGGAAAAGGCCCGCAAGTCCGGCCTGCTGGGCGCGACCAGTGCCAGCGGCTGGGGCAATGACTTCGGCGAGTTCTACCGCAGCGTGGAATGGATGGGCCTGCAGCGCCACCTGAAGGTTGCGGGCATCTTTGCACGGCTGACGCTGCGCGACGGCAAGCCCAAGTACCTGGCCGATGCACCGCGCTTCATGCACTACATCCGCACGACAACGGACCGCTATCGGCAGCTGGGCCCGCTGCTCAAGATGCTCGACCAGATCGAGGGCACCGAGCCTGTGACGGGCTTTGCGTACGGCCGGATGTAGTGGATGCCATGGTGGGGGTGTGCAACCTCGCCACCGCGCAGGCACAACCCGCCCAAATATTGAGTCAAATTGGCCTCTACCGCTTATCCATAAAGCGCTAGCAGCTATAAATTAGGTAGCACATGCCCCGTTTTCACTGCCCCACCCCTCTGGCCACGGGCATCGAGCTGGACCTGCCCCCCGGCGCCGCGCGGCATGTGCAGGTGCTGCGCCTGCAGCCGGGCGACTCCATCACCCTGTTCCACGGCGGGCAGGGTGCGGGCGAGGCCGGCGGAGAGTTTGACGCCACCGTGCTGCGCATGGGCCGCAGCGATGTGCAGGTGCGGGTGGGCGCCCACCACGCCATCGACCGCGAGGCCACCCGCGCCGTGCACCTGCTGGCGGGCATCACCGCCAACGACCGCATGGACTGGCTGGTCGAAAAAGCCACCGAGCTGGGCGTGGCCAGCATCACTCCCCTGGTGGCCGAGCGCAGCGTGCTCAAGCTCAAGGGCGACCGCGCCGACAAGAAGATCGCCCACTGGCAAGCCGTGGCCGTGGCGGCCTGCGAGCAATGCGGGCGCAACCGCGTACCGGTCGTGCACGACGCCATCGACCTGGCCGCATGGGTCCGCGCCAACGCTGCGCCCGGCTCTGCATCGGCCGCGGGGATGGCCCAACGCCTGCTGCTGTCATTGCGACCCGGCACGTCACCCCTGCGCACCGCTGCGGGCATGGAGGGCGGCCAGGCGCCGGTGCTGTTCCTGTCTGGCCCGGAAGGCGGCCTGAGCAGCGCAGAAGAAGACCTGGCCGTGCAGCACAGCTTTGCACCGGTCACTCTGGGCCCGCGCGTGCTGCGGGCCGAAACCGCCCCGCTGGCGGCCCTAGCTGCGCTCACCCTCTGACACCGCGTTCCCAATGAACTGCTCTGGGGGCGACCCGCAGGGCTGTACGCGCGCTGTTACCTCGCCGTAAAATGCCCGACCGGCCGGTAGCCACCGACCCGCTGGCCCCCCGCGCACCCCGCGGCCGATCGAACTGGCAGGAGTCTCTATCTTGCGCACATCCTCCCGCTGGCAACGCCTGAGGGACGTCATCCTCTCCACCGACCCCAAGCGGCGCACGCTGGTGAGCATGGCCCTGCTGGCGTTGGTGCTGATGACCAGCAGCGCGGGCGTGATGTTGCTGGTGGCCCATTCCAGCAGCGCCGTCAACGCCACCGCCGTGCAGTGGTGGGCCGCCATGTCGGTGGGCGGGCTGGTGGTGATGACGGCTTACATCCGGTCCGGAGAAACGGCCCGCCTGCGCGATCCCTCGCTCACCATTCCCCAGATGGTCTGGACCATCACCAGCGGTGCCGTGGCCTATGTGCTGGCGGGCGACGCGCGGGGCCTGATCCCGAGCGTGCTGGCGATGATTCTCTTTTTTGGCACCTTTGCACTCACCATGGCCCAGGTGATCGGCATTGGCGCGTTTGCGCTGCTGGCCTTTGCCTGCGCCATCGGCGTCACCTCACGCTTCAGTGCCAGCCCGCTCGGATACCTGGACACCGCCTATGCGCTGATGGTGCTCATCGTGCTGAGCGGCTGCGTGGCGCTGAACCTGCGCATCCATCGCATCCGCGTGCGGCTGCACGAGCAGCGTGTGGCGTTGGCCGAGGCGCTGCGGGTCAATCGCGAACTGGCGTCACGCGACGAGTTGACCGGGTTGATCAACCGCCGCGCCATGCAAGACCTGATGGGCCTGGAACACCGGCGCAGCGTGCGCAGCGGCCGCCCCATGCTGCTGGCCCAGCTGGACATTGACCATTTCAAGCCCGTCAACGACACCCACGGCCACGCGACGGGCGACCGCGCGCTGCAGGCGTTTGCCAGCACGGTGCGGGACTCCGTGCGCGACACCGACGTGCTGGCCCGCTGGGGCGGTGAGGAGTTTGTGCTGATGCTGTCGGACACCCCACCCGAAGACGCCCGCGAGCTGCTCGAACGCATCCGCCGCGCCGTGGCTGCGATGGCCATCCCCCACGCCACGGGCACGCTGCACATGACCGTGTCGATGGGCCTGGCGCTGCACCTGCCGGGCGACACCGTGGAGCACACCCTGGAGCGCGCGGACCAGGCGCTGTACACCGCCAAGGCCCTGGGCCGCAACCGCGTGGTGGTGGCGCCCTCAGGTCACCGCCCGTCGGCAGTCCACAGCGGGACTAGCGCACGGGCTTGATCGCTCCGCAGTCGGCAGACAGCCACTTGCCCGTCTGCGCCATGTCGATCTGCTCGGGCTTGCCACTGTGGGTGGTCTTGACCTTGAAGTTGCCCGTGTAGGCCGTGGGGCCGCTGAAGGTCATGGTGCCCTCGCCCGAGGTGGGCGGCTCGCCCTGGCTACCTTTGCAACTGAAGGTCATGGCCACCGTGTTGGGGCCTGTGCGCTTGACGTTCTGGGTGCAGCCCTCTTGCGGCGGGATGTTGTCCAGGTCGGCCTGCTCGGCGGTGATGCACATCTTCACCGTGTTGCCTTTGGGGCCGATGCTCACGCCCTGCTGGGCCATCATCTGCTCCATCTGCTTGCGCTGCTCGGGCGTCATGCTGGCCAGCGACTTTTGCATCTGCGCCATGGCGGCCTCCATCTGGCCGCTCTGGCTTTTCATGGCCACCGTGTGCTCCCACAGACCGGGGCGCAGCTTCTGCGGCTGGGCATGGGCCCCGCCTGCCGCGGCCAGCAGCACAGCGGCGCCCGCGGCGTGAACGATGAAACGGGAAACGTTGTGCTGCATGGCGTGCCTTTGCTCCAAGTCGGTGGGTGGCGCACAGTATGTCGAAAGCAGCAGCGTTTTGCCATGGGATGAATGGCCCATGGCAGCTACTGTCGCTGGCAGCCCTGCATCGATCACTTCAATATTTATAGCTACTAGCGCTTATCCAATAAGCGCTAGAGCCCATTTTTGCTTCAAATCCATCGGCGACACAGTTACCATCGCCGCATGAGCACCCATTACGAAACCCTGCCCACCGCCGATGCCTACAGCGAATCGTTCGCGGTGGCGCCCCCCGAGGCGCTGGGCGAACGCCACCTGTGGCCACGCAAACCAGGCTTCTTCATCGTCCATGCCGCCACGGCAGCGGCCATCGCCCAGCCTGTTGCCAAGGCGGCTGCCGATGTCGCCATTGATGTTCCGACTGACGCACCTCCACAAGAGTCGACAGAGGTGCCCGCCATCAACACCGACCGCGTGCTGGTGTCCGCCCAGTGGGGCCTGGTGCCGCACTGGGTCAAGTCCGCGTCAGACGCGAAGCTGCGCGCGACCAAGCTGGTCAACGCCAAGTCCGACACGGCCTCTACCGGCACCGCGTTCCGCGACGCGTGGCTGAACGGCCAGCGCTGCATCGTGCCCATGAACGCGTTCTATGAAGACGACCTGCGCAGCGGCAAGGCCGTGCCCACCCGCGTCGCCCGCGTGGACGGCAAGCCCATGGGCGTCGCAGGCTTGTGGGCGCGCTGGCAAGGGGCCGATGGCGAAGTCATCATCAGCTACTGCCTGCTGAACGTGAACGCCAACAACCACGCGCTGCTGCACCGCTACGGCCAGCCCGGCAGCGAAAAAAGCATGCCCGCCATCCTGAACGAAGGCGCCTACGACGCGTGGCTGACCGCGCGGCCCGAGAAGGCCAAGGAGTTCATGCGCCAGTACGCCGCCCAATGGCTTCTGGCCAACCCGGTGGAGAAAAAGGCCGACAAGATCCCCAAGGGCTTGCTGGGCTAGTCCCCTGAGCGCTGGCCGCAAAGGCCAGCGTCTACGACCCGGAGTTCCTTACCTTGCACAGCCGTCGCCTTTCATGAACAAAAACCTGTGGTTGCTGGCCCTGTGCCAAGGCCTGTTTCTGACCAACAACGTCGTCTTCATCGCCATTAACGGCCTGGTGGGGCTGCAGCTGGCGCCCTTTGGCTGGATGGCCACGCTGCCGGTGATGGGCTATGTGGTGGGCGGGGCGCTGTCCACACCGCTGGTGGCCAAAACGCAGATGCGCTGGGGGCGCAAGGTGTCGTTCCAGATCGGGCTGGCCGTGGCTGTGGCGTCGGCCGCGCTGTGCGCCTGGGCCGCGTTCAGCGCCAACTTCTGGCTGCTGTGCACCGCCACGCTGGTGGCGGGCTACTACAGCGCCAACGGCGGGCTGTACCGCTTTGCGGCCGCCGAGCTGGCCGCGCCGGACTACCGCGAAAAGGCCATGTCGCTGGTGCTGGCCGGTGGCCTGCTGGGCGCGGTGGCAGGCCCCAACTTGGCCAGCGCCACACGCACGCTGTTCCCCGTGCCGTTTGCGGGCGCCTACATAGCGCTGATGGGTGTGGCGCTGCTGGCCATGGTGTGCATGGCCGCCATCCGCTTTGAGGCGCAGCCCGTGGTGCTAAACGCCGCCGGGCAACCCGCCCGGGGCCGCCCGCTGGCCGAGCTGCTGCGCCAGCCCACCATGGTGGTCGCCATCCTGGGCGCAGCCCTGGGCTACGGCGTGATGAACCTGCTGATGGCCGCCACGCCGCTGGCCATGCAGGTGTGTGGCTTTGATTTTGATGCGTCTGCGCTGGTGCTGGAGTGGCACGTCATCGGCATGTTTGCGCCCGGCTTTTTCACCGGCCACCTGATCAAGCGGTTTGGCGTGCTGCCGGTGATGGGCGTGGGCGTGGTGCTCAACTTCGCCTGCGTGGCCGTGGCGCTGTCAGGGATTGAGCTGCACCACTTCGGCATCGCCTTGTTTCTGCTAGGCGTGGGCTGGAATTTTCTGTTCACCGGCGGCACCGCGCTGGCCATGACGGCCTACCGCCCCGAGGAGAAAGACCGCGCCCAGGCGGCCATCAACTTCTGCGTGTACGCCACGCTGGCGCTGAGCGCGTTTTCATCGGGCGTGCTGGTCACCACACAGGGCTGGACGCTGCTGAACGCAGGCTCGCTGGTGCCGATTGTGGTGACGGGGCTGGCGCTGGCGTGGCTGGGTTGGCAGCGCAAGCGCGTTGCAACCGGCCTCTGACAACGAGGCGGCAACGCCCCGCCACGGCCCCAACACTCGCGTCCCCCGCCTATTGCGAAAGGCTCTGCAGTAGAAGAATTCACGATTGTTGACACAGCGGCCACCTCCACCCTGCGTACCATGCGTGATTGCCCAGTCGCTGTGCGGCTGTTATTGATTCCTTCTGCAGGAGAACACCATGGGTTTGCTTGATTCCGTTTTGGGTGCCGTCATCAACAACGCGTCGCAAGGCGGCAGCGGCGCCGCTGCCGCAGGTGGGGCCGGGGGCGGCCTGGGCGGCCTGGGCGGCCTGATCAGCATGGCCGCGCAGAACCCGCAGCTGGTGCAAGCGGTGATGTCCCTCATCAGCAACGACGGCCCGGTCGGTGGCCTGCCGGGCCTAATGGCCAAGTTTCAGCAGGCGGGCCTGGGCAATGTGATTTCGTCGTGGCTCAGCACGGGGCCCAACCAGGCGATCTCGGGCGAGCAGCTGTCCAATGTGTTGGGCAGCGGCCCGCTGTCGCAAATCGCGTCGCAACTGGGCGTAGGCCCTGGCGCCGCGGCGGGCCAACTGGCCCAGGTGCTGCCGGGCCTGATCGACCAGCTCAGCCCGCGCGGCGAGGCGCCCCAGGGCGGGTTTGGCACATCGAACGACCTGTTCGGAATGCTGGGTGGTTTGCTTAAAAAATGATAGCTACTAGCGCTTGACAGACAAGCGCTAGAGGCCAATTTGGCTTGAAATTTGGTGGCTGCGCCTACCCCACTACGGGGCAGCGCCGCACCAGCCATTGCTGCAGCAGATTGAACACTGGCGCCGCCAGCTCGGGGCTTTCGTTGAACAGCTCGTGGTACAGCGGCTCGAAGCAGTGGGAATGCACCACCGCCTTGGGCGCAGCAGCCGCAAAGGCACTGCTGCCTGTGGGGTGGACCAGCCTGTCGCTGCCCGCCCACATCAGCAGGGTGGGCACGCTCCAGTGCGCGGCGCGGGCCACGGTGGCGGGGCCGCCGTCGGCGATGAAACGGGCCAGGCGGGCGCTGATGCGGTCGTGGCACAGCGGGTCGGCCAGGTAGGCAGCGATCACGGCGGGGTTGTGCGAGAGGTACTGCGCATCAAGCCCGTTGCTCACGCGCAGGTTGGGCGCAATGCGCGGCAAGGTGGCCAGCAGCAGCTTTTGCACGGCGCCCAAACCCGCATCGAGCGCGGGGGAGGACAGCACCAACGCATCCACGGGCCGCATCTTCAACGACACAAAACGCGACGCTACCAGGCCGCCCATGCTGTGGCCCAGCAGCACCAGCGGGTGGCCTGCAGGAATGCGCGCGCGCGTGGCGTCCACCAGGTCGGCCAGGTCATCGAGCAGCCGCAGGTCCGACGTGAGCCCGCCACGGGGCCCGGCCGATTCACCATGACCGTACTGGTCGTAGCCGCGCACGGAAAACCCCCAGTCGTTGAGACGGCGCGCCACCGCGTCGTACCGGCCCACATGCTCGCCCAGGCCATGCACCAGCAGCACGGTGCCGCGCTGGGGCTCACCGTCGGGCAGGGGCCAGTCCTGCACGGCCAGGTTCTCGCCGTCGCTGGCAGTAAAGGTGGTGAGGGTCGAGGGAGCGAGGTCGTCAGAAATCATGAAGGACAGACAAAAGCGGCGGGCAGTGCAAAGCAGCGCAGGAAGGCGCTGGAACGCGGAACACAGACGGGCAGAGCCCGTGCATCAGGCGATCGAGGCCCAGAGGTCGTCCCAGTCGGTGGGCTGGAAGTTGCCCTCACGGCGCAGCACCTGCTGGTGCTGGCGGTTGAGCACGAAATGCGTGGGGCGGCGGGTGATGGCGCCAAAACTGTCCTGGTGTCCGGCGGCGTTGCGCCAGGCAATCGGAAAGCGCTGCTCGGCAGGCACGGATACTTTGAGCAGTTCGATGTACTGCATGAAGTCCGTACTCTTCTCGTCCATGTTCACACCCAGCAGCACAAAGTCGCGCTGGCGGTTGTTGGTATAGAACTCGCGCATCAGCCGCAGCTCGTTGGTGCACAGCGCGCAGCCTGCGGTGAAGAAGCTCACCAGGCACACCTTGCCCGCAAAGTCCGTCAGCGCAACGGGCTTGCCCTCGCTGCTGGTGCCCGACAGCGTGTGGCGCGGGCCAGGTGGAGCCGAGGCACCCGCTGCCGCTGCAGTTGCCGCAGTCGCCTGGGCATGGACGAGAGGGTGTACCGCCGCAGCCAGCGTGGTGGCCGCGCAGGCCTGCAGAAAAACACGTTTGTGCATCGTTGTCAGGGCCCGCTCAAAAGGAAGAAGGAATAAACCGAAAAGTCTGCGGAATCAGACCACCTCGGCAGGCGCCGCCGCCTGCTGCGCCATGGCCGCGATCACGTGCGCTACCGAGGCCGTGAGGCGCTTGGCATACGGCACATGCAAGAACTCGTTGGGGCCGTGTGCGTTGCTCTTGGGGCCCAGCACACCGCACACCATCATCTGCGCGGTGGGGAAGCCTTCGCTAAGCATGTTCATGAGCGGAATGGTGCCGCCCTGTCCGATGTAGCCGCAGGGCGCGCCGAAATGCGCCTGCGAGGCTTCGTTGAGGGCATTTTCAAACCACGGCGTGGTGGCCGGGGCGTTCCAGCCGGTGGCACCGCCGCCGCCCTGGAAGGTGACCTTGGCCTGGTAGGGCGCGTTGTCTTCGAGCAGCGACTTGAGCTGTTGCACGGCTTCTGCCGCATCGACCAGCGGGGGCAGGCGCAGGCTGAGCTTGAACGCGGTGTAGGGGCGCAGCACGTTGCCTGCGTCTTGCAGGGCGGGGAAGCCCTCGGCACCGGTCACGCTCAGCGTCGGCTCCCAGGTGCGCTTGAGCAGCGCCTGCAGCGGGTCGGTGGTGGTGGGCAGAGCAAAGGTGGTGGAGCCACCGCAGTCGTAGTGCGCCCAGGGGAAGCGCTTGTACACCTCTTCGCCCAGGATGGCGGCCGTGGCGCGGGCCTGTGCCACGCGGTCGGCGGGCACTTCGCAGTGAAAGCTGGCGGGCAGCAGGCGGCCGGTGGCGCTGTCTTCCAGCCGGTCCAGCACCTGCCGCATGATGCGAAACGACGAGGGCACCAGGCCCGAAGCGTCGCCGGAGTGAATGCCTTCGGTGAGGATCTCCACCTTGAGCGTGCCGCTGGCCATGCCGCGCAGGCTGGTGGTGAGCCACAGCTGGTCGTAGTTGCCCGCGCCGGAATCCAGGCACACCACCAGCGCCACGTTGCCCATGCGGGGCTTCAGGGCATCGATGTAGGGCAGCAGGTCGCGCGAGCCGCTTTCCTCGCAGGTTTCGATCAGGCCCACGATGCGCGGGTGGGGCACGTTCTGGCGCTTCAGTTCCTGCACGGCGGCGATGCTGGCGTACACCGCGTAGCCGTCATCGGCGCCGCCTCGGCCGTACAGCTTGCCGTCTTCGTATTTGGGGGTCCAGGGGCCCAGGTCGTTGCGCCAGCCGGAGAACTCGGGTTGCTTGTCCAGATGGCCGTACATCAGCACGGTGTCGGTGGCGCCGGGCTGGGTGGAGTCGATCTCGAAAAACAGCACGGGGGTGCGGCCTTCCAGGCGCACGATCTCGAGCTTCAGGCCTTCTACCTTTTGCGCCTCAACCCACGCGGCGGCGTTGCGCACCACGGTGTCCAGCAGGCCCAGCTCGGCCCAGTCGGCAGCGAACATGGGAGATTTGGCGGGAATGGCGATGTAGTCGGTGAGCTGGCGAACGATGTCGCTGTCCCACGCCTGGCTCACCCGTTCCAGGGCCAGTGCGGGTTGCAGGACTTGGGGGGGGACACGGGCGTTCATGGCGGCTCTCCTGGAAGCGGTGGAATCAAAACCAGCATTCCAACACAACACCCGCCCGCGCGCCACGAATCAATAGGAAGACGCTGGCTGGGTCTCGGGATTGGCGCCGGCCCCTGCGTGCGCGCTGGGGCGGCGCAGCACCGTGGCCACCTCGACCCGGTTGCGGCCGTTTTCTTTGGCCTGGTACAGGGCGCGGTCGGCGGCGGCAATCAGCATGTCCCAGTTGTCGCCCGACTCCAGGCGCCCGCCAAAGACACCAATACTCACGGTGACGGCGATGCCGTCGCCTTCCGTGCCGTCTACCCTGCAGCGCGATACCTCGACCGCCTTGCACAGCTCGCGGGCCAGTTGCTCGGCGCCGGACAGCCCGGTGTCGGGCAGCACCACCATGAACTCTTCACCCCCGTAGCGGCCCACCAGATCCTGGGCGCGCACGCGCTGTCGCAGCACGTTGACCACGCTGCACAGCACCTGGTCGCCCACGGGGTGGCCGTATTCATCGTTGACGTGCTTGAAATGGTCGATGTCCACCATCATCAGCGCGATGGATTCGCGGGTGCGCACGGCGCGCGCCACGTCGCGGTCCAGCGCGGAAATCAGCGAGCGGCGGTTGGCCACACCGGTGAGCGGGTCGAGTGCCGCCATCACGCGGTTGTTCTCATCGGCCCGGTCGCGGGACATGAACACGAACCCCATGGAGCTGACCAGCACCACAAAAAAGGTAGCCACGAACGTCAGTGTCTGCAGGCCACTGCTTTGCAAAATGGTGGACTCTGCGCCTTTCACGCTCACGGCCAGCGCCGCACGGCCGATCAGCACCACCGCCTCCAGCCCAAGCCCCGCCACCAGCAGCCACAGCCCGCGCCCCACGGTGGCGTGACGGCGCTCCAGCGCCGTGGCCAGCGCCCACAGCGCCTGAAGCCCGATGACAAGCCCCACAAACCCCACCCGCGCGGAGAAGTTGTCGATGAACACAATGACAAAGCCCGTGACCAGCGCCGAGGGCGCCAGCAACAACAGCCACGCGATGGGACGGCCCTGAAACTGGTAGATGGCGGCGATCAGCCCCACAAATACGCTGGACAACAGGAGGTTGCCCAATACGATGGATAGCACATCAGGCACCTGATCCCGCAACATCAGCAGCAAGTGCCCGACCGCGTTGACGAGCAGCGCCGCTGCCCAGTGTCCCAAGCCATCGCGCCGCCGTCCCCAGCCCACCACGGCCATGGAGGCCGCCATCATGAGTGAGCTGACAATGATCATTGCCAGCATGGTGGGGACGTGGGCAACCATGATTACTTGAGGGGAAAGGGGTTGAGGGGCTGTCAGGCCAGCATAAACCAACGCCCTGGTGCCGCAAACCTCTGCATGTCCGCCGCCACTGCGGTCCGTCGACCGGGAGCGGTGCTCTAGTGCAGCTGCGCAAGCACCCGGGCGCGGCTGCCAGGGGCGACCAGTGCGGCCACGTCCATCTGCCCGCCGCCACTCCCTTCGCCACTCCCGTCACCGGGCGACAACTTGAACACCTGCACCGCACCGGCCAGGCGCGTGGCCTGTTCGCGCAGGCTCTGGGCTGCAGCAGCCGATTCCTCCACCAGCGCCGCGTTCTGCTGCGTCATCTGGTCAAGCTGGTTGACGGCGGTGTTGACCTGGCCAATGCCGTCAGATTGCTCATTGGATGCCGCCGTGATCTCGCCAATGATGTCGCCCACGCGTTTGACCGAGCCCACGATCTCTTCCATGGTGGTGCCCGCGTTCTGCACCAGGCGCGCACCGGACTCCACCCGTTCCACCGACGCGCCGATGAGCGCCTTGATCTCGCGCGCGGCTTCGGCACTGCGTCCGGCCAGCGACCGCACCTCGCTGGCCACCACGGCAAAGCCCCGGCCCTGTTCACCTGCACGAGCAGCCTCCACCGCGGCGTTAAGCGCCAGGATGTTGGTCTGGAAGGCAATGGAGTCGATCACGCCGATGATGTCGGCGATCTTGCGCGAGCTTTGGTTGATGTCGCCCATGGTGGTGACCACCTCGCCCACCACCTGGCCGCCGCGTGCGGCCACCGCAGCGGCGGTGCTGGCCAACTGGTTGGCCTGGCGCGCTGCGTCGGCCGACAGGCGCACGGTGGAGGTGAGGTGCTCCATGCTCTGTGCGGTCTGCGCCAGGCTGCTGGCCGTGGCCTCGGTGCGGGCCGACAGGTCCTGGTTGCCGCTGGCGATCTCGGCGCTGGCGGTGGTGATGCTGTCTACCGCCGTGCGCACCTGCTGCAGCATCTGCGTATAGCGCTGGCGCATGCCCTCGACCTCCTGCACCAGCGCGCCAATCTCGTCGCGCCGGGTGGTGCGGAATGCTTCGGTCAGGTCGCCCTGCGCCACCAGGGTGATGGCCTGGGTCAGGTCCTGCAGCGGGCGGCTTATGCCCCGGCGCAGCATCAGGAACAGGCCGATGGCCAGCAGCACCACCGCCACGGCCATCAGGCCCCACACGGCCATCGTCACGCGCCGCTGGCTGGCCATGGCCTCGCCGTCGGGCACCTCGGCCACCACCCACCAGCCGCCGCTGGTCTTGCGCACCAGGGCCCAGGGGTCTTCGGCACCGGCGCCCAGCACGGGCGCGGCCTCGCGCACAAAGCCGTCGGGCGATGCGGCCAGGGCTTCAAAAAACGGGCGGGCCTCGGGGTAGGCCTCCAGCACGCGCTTGCCACGCGCGGTGGGGTGGTACACAAACACGGCCTTGTCCAGCGACGTGCCGGGGTTGATCACATACGTGCCGCCGCGCTCAAAAAATTGGGTCTGTGCCACCTGCTTTTGCAGCATCGTTTGGAACACGCTGATGTCGTTGCCGATGAACAGCAGTGCAACCACCTTGCCCGACGCGTCTTTGGCCGGCAGGTAATACCCCATGTAGGGTTTGCCGCCCACCACGGTGACGCCGGTATAGGGCTCGCCCTTGGCCACGGTGGCGTAGGCCGGGTCGTCTTTGCCCAGCGGGGTGCCCTGCTGGCGCTCGCCCTGTTCGTTTTTGACCGAAGTGGTCACGCGCACAAAGTCGTCGCCCTTTTTGACAAACACGGTGGCGATGCCGCCGGTTTCGCTGGCGAACCTGTCGACCGAGCCGTAGTCTTCGTTCACCAGCGCGCCGTAGCTGCGCAGCTCGCCCGAGGCTTCATCGAGCTGCAAGGTGGCTTCAAAGTGGCGCTGAAAGCCGCGCATGGTGAGCTGCACCAGCTCGCGGTTGGTGTTGTCGGCCGCGTCCAGCGACTGGGCCACGCTTTGCGCCGTATCGCCCACGCTGGCAGTGACCTGCGCGCGGGTGCTGCGCTCAGTCAGCACGGCAATGGCCAGCCCCACCAGCACCAGTACCAGCGCCACCAACGCAATGGCAGTGAGCGTGACCTGGCGCGCGACGGAACGGTTGTTGGCGGTGGAAGCGGCCATGCGGAATGTCTCCTGGAGTAGATGCAAAAGCCGGCTGAGCCGGTCTAAGAAAAGTGTCTCGAATGCGTGAGAACGCTCTACTTCACTCTACGGCCAGAGGCTTGTTACATTTATTCACGCATTCCCTTACGCATTCGCGCGTACTGGAACAGCCCTCCAAAACCTTCTAGCAAATCACCTGCGCACCGCCA
Organism: Acidovorax sp.; assembly: GCF_046314175.1. Classification (GTDB taxonomy): domain Bacteria; phylum Pseudomonadota; class Gammaproteobacteria; order Burkholderiales; family Burkholderiaceae_C; genus Acidovorax. The sequence continues at coordinate 18,983 of NZ_JBKBXG010000087.1, forward strand.
AAGCCTTGTCACGCCAGCCCAGCCCCGCTGTGGTGCCCGCCGCAGGCTTGTACTCGCAGCCCACCCAGCCGGTGTAGCCCAGCGCGTCGATGGTGTCGAACAGAAACGGGTAGTTCAGCTCGCCCCGGTCGGGTTCTTGACGCCCAGGCACACCCGCGATCTGGATGTGCGCCACGCGGCCGGTGGGCAGGTAGCGCTGCAGCTTGGTGGCCACGTCGCCCTCCACGATCTGGCAGTGGTACAGGTCCATCTGCACCTTGAGGTTGGGGGCCTGCACCGCATCGAGCAGTTCGTGCGCGTGGTCCTGCCGGTTCAGAAAGTAGCGCGGCATGTCGCGCAGGTTGATGGGCTCGATGAGGATGTCGCGCCCCACGCGGGCAGCCTCGGCAGCGGCCCAGCCCAGGTTGCTGGCGCACAGGTCCTTGAGCGATTCGCGCTCCACGCCCGGCGGCACCACGCCCGACAGCACATGGATGCTCGGGCAGCCCAGCACCTGGGCATAACGCAGCGCCTCGTGCACCCCGGCGCGGAACTCGGCCTCACGCCCCGGCTGCGCGGCCATGCCGCGCTCGGGCCGCCCCTCTGCGCTGGCCCAGCTGGCGCGGTCGGTGCCGCTGGGTGGCGCGTTGAACAGCACCAGCTGCAGGCCGTTGTCCGTAAGCCGCGCGTCGATGTCGGCGGGCTCGAAGGCGTACGGAAACTGAAACTCCACCGCAGTGAACCGGTCGTGCGCCGCAGCGGCAAAGCGGTCCAGAAACGGCAGCTCGGTGTACATCAGGCTCAGGTTGGCGGCAAACTGGGGCATGTCGGTAGGGGCAGAAGGTGAATCAGAGCGCCGCAGCTTATCGTGCAGCGTCGGGGCCGAGGCCCGCCGAAGGCTCAGCCAGAGCAGAATATGAGTCAAATTGGCCTCTAGCGCTTTATCCATAAGCGCTTGCAGCTACTATTTTTATAGTATCACTCCATTCACCAGGACCCGCCCATGCGCATCGGAGAACTCGCCCAACGCACGGGCACCACGCCCAAGGCCATCCGGCTGTACGAAGCCCGTGGCCTGCTGGGCACGGTAGCGCGCGCGGGCATCTACCGCCAGTATGGCGAGGCCGATGTGGCCCGCGTGTTGCTGATCCGCCGGGCCCAGGCGCTGGGCTTTCGGCTGTCGGAACTGAACGACCTGCCCCACATCGACACGGCCGCTGGCTGGGAACGCATGGCCCAGCTGGTGGCCGGGCGGCGGGCGGCCGTGGCGCAGGAGCTGGCGCGACTTGCTGCATTGGACGAAGCTCTGGCGGGGCTTGAAGCTGAACTGCACACCTGCGACACGCTGGCCGTGCCCGTGGCACCCGAAGCCTGCGCCACGCCTTCCGCGCTGACGGTGGCTCCCCCCGCACACAATCCCGCGCAATTTGGTGCAGCTACCGCAGGGGGCGCCGCGAGATTCGCCCCGACTTGATCTGACCGCTTGACTCTGCCCCGTGGGGCAAGGTGACGATGGCGCCATCAACACCACCGTGAGGGAGCATCTGTGACAGAGCAGCAAAACATTTTGGTCATCCTGGGCCACCCCGCCGCCGACAGCCTGTGCGCTGGCATGGCACGCGCGTATGCCGACGGCGCGCAACAAGCAGGGGCACAGGTGCGGTTTCTGGACGTGGGGCAGCTGGCGTTCAACCCGCTGTTTCAAGGCTACGGCGCCGTCCAGCCGCTGGAACCTGACTTGCTGGCCGCGCAGGCCGACATTACCTGGGCGCACCACCTGGTCTGGGTCTACCCCATCTGGTGGGGCGCCATGCCCGCGCTCCTCAAGGGTTTTATCGACCGCGTGCTGCTGCCCGGCTATGCCTTCAAGTACCGCAAAGGCTCATCACTGTGGGACAAGCTGCTGGCAGGCCGCTCGGCCGAGCTGCTGGTGACCATGGACTCGCCGCCCTGGTACTTCCGCTGGGTGACACGCATGCCAGGGCACCACCAGATGAAGAAGGCCATCCTGGAGTTCTGCGGCATCCGGCCGGTACGCGTGCACAGCTTTGGCCCGGTGCGCAGCGCCAGCACCGAGCGGCTGGCGCAGTGGGTGGAAAAGGCGCGGCAACTGGGGCAACGCCAGGGCGCACGCGCCGCGCCGGGCAAGCCGCGCCCGGCACCCGTCACTTCGTCGCCGTGAATGCTTGAACGGCAGCGCGGCCCACGGCGGGGTCATCGGTGAAGAAGCCATCGATGCCTGCGCGCAGATAGGCCGTGATCTCACCCACGCTGTCGCCGCGCACGGTGCCATCGGTGGTCGGTGCTTTCTTCAGGCCTGCGGGCAAGAAGACGTTTTCAGGCCGTAGCGTCCAGATGTGCACGGCCAGGCCTTCGGCGCGGGCGCGCGCCACCAGCGTCGTGGGCTCGCCGGGAATGCCGTCCTTGACCGACACCACCAGGGTCTTGAAGGGGCCGATGGCATTGGCATAGGTGGCCACCTGCTTGAGGCCCTCGGGCGTGATGAGGTCGGCATAAGCGCGCGTGTTGGCCGCGCCCTGAGCTACAAAGTCATACGGCCGGCCCGAGGGCGCCACCAGCTGCACCAGGCGTACGCTGCTGAGCTTGCGGATGGCCTGCAGGTTGGCCACCTCGAACGACTGCACGAACACGGGGGCGTCCTTGTGGTTCCAGCCGTTCTTCTCCAGCACGGCCAGCAGCGGCGCCTCCAGCGGCAGGCCGATGGACTGGAAGTAAGTGGGATGTTTGGTCTCGGGGTAGATGCCAATGGTGCGACCGGTCTTGGCCGTGGCCGCCCTGGCCAGGTCGATCACCTCCTGCAGCGTAGGCACCTCGAACTGGCCGTTGTAGGCCACGTTGGCCGGGCGCTGCGCAGGGATGCGCTCGCGGGCGCGCAGGGTTTTGAGCTCGGCCAGGGTGAAGTCTTCGGTGAACCAGCCGGTGATGG
>NZ_JBKBXG010000088.1:0-21797 GCF_046314175.1 Acidovorax sp.
CCCCGCTGGACGCGAGCACCGCAGGTTGCCCGCAGCGAAGCGGAGGGACGCAGCGTGTAGGGTCGCCTTCTCTTTGGTGACTTTCTCTTGGCGACGCAAGAGAAAGTTACTGCGCCGCCGGGCGCACACCCCGGCCTCCGCCCTCCGCTCACCAGCAGACGGCAGTACATGCACATAGCGCGATCAGTCACTCAAAGCAAAAAAATCAGCCAGCCAAAGCGTCCGCACGCCGCCCCAACCTGATAACTCCAGCGGTAGAAGTTGCGCCCAGAACCACCAGCGCACACAAGTACGGCAACGCTGCCGCCAACGGTGCCCCCAGCTGGTTGAGTCGCAGCGACGCTTGCACACCCGACGTGCTGGGCAGCAGCCAGCGCAGCCACTGCAGCGGCTCAGGCAGCGCCTCCACCGGCCACGAGAACCCGGCCACAAATGCGATGGGCAGCGTGGTCCACAGCAGCACCTGCAGCGCGCGTTCACGGTTACCCACCCACAGTCCCAGCAAGGCACCCATCGCAGCAATGGCAGGGATGTAGCAGGCCAGCAGCGCCAGCGCCCCCAGCGGGTTGCCGCCGCGCGGGTAGTCGTGCAGCACAAAGATCCAGCCAAAGTAAAAGAGCCCACTGGCCCAGCCCAGCGTGCACAGCGCCAGCAGGCGGCCCAGCCACGTGGTGGCGCTGGCGCGGTGCTGGCCTGATTCCACCCAGGTGCCGGTCAGCATGGCGGCGCCCATCAGCAGCGTCTGCTGCAGGATCAGCAACGCCACGGCAGGCACCACAAAACTGCCGTAGCCTTCGGTGGGGTTGAACAGCGCCACCATTTGCAACTGCACCGGCGCACGGCTGGCTCGGGCCTGCTGGGCGCTCTGGCCGCTGGCCTGCAGCTTGCGTATCTCGACCCCCGCCGACACCGTGCCCACCGCCTCGGCAAAGCCATATTGCACCGCCTTGTTGAGCAGCGCATAGGCGCCGTTGGCCTCGATGCTGACCACGGCGTTTTCGCCGCGCACCACGTTGCGCTTGAGGTGCGTGGGGATGAGCGCATAGCCCTCGATCTCGCCGCGCCACAGCGCCTCCTGCGCCTCGCGTTCGCTGCCGGTGACCATGCGCACTTCAATGCGCGGGTCGGCATCGGCAAACCGGGTGATCTGGCGCGAGAGGCTGGTGCGGTTCATGTCCACCACGGCCACCGGCACGCGGGTAAGTACCTCGTCGGCGTAGAACCAGGGGTAGAAAAAACCGTAGAGCACGGGCGCGCCGATCAACAAAAGCAGCACGCCCTTGTCGCGCACTATGGTGGCCAGCGCTTGCAGCCAGGCCCGTAGCAGGCCCTGGGGCGGTGGCGTCACCACCGGCATGGGTTTCATCGTGGTGTTCATCAGCGGCCTCCCCAGGTTTCTGGACGCCTGTGGGCCAGGGTGAGCGCGGTGGCGCTCAACAGCCACAACACGGCGGTGGCGATGACCAGCGCCACCATGGTCGACACGCTGGTGGCCAGCGGCGCACCCATCTGCAACTGCTCGATCTGCATGCGAATGTAGTGTGTGTAGGGCATGGCCTGGGCCCATGCGCGGGCGCTGACCGGCATGCCCGCCAGCGGAAACGCCACGCCGCTGAACGCAAATGCGGGCGCCGCAAAAAAGCCCGTGCCCGATAAGGCGGTGCGCAGCGACCGTGTGATGCCCGCCAGCGCGGCACCCGCCATCAGCGACACGGCCATCAGCAGCGCCAGCGCCGCAGCCACCCACCAGAGGTTGCCCGGCGGATGCCAGCCGCGCCCCCAGGTGATGCCCACCAGCGCCAGCAGGCCCACCAGCGTGAGCGACACCCAGGGCAGGGCCAGCTTGCCGAGCAGCGCGCCTGCAGCGTTCAGCAGGCCGCCCGCACCCAGCCATTCGCCCAGTGTGCGGTCGCGCAGCTCGCGCCCCACAGCCCACGCACCGGCCGTCATGGCAAGGATGTGCAGCAGCGCTGGGATCAGCGCTGCGCCAAGAAACTGCTCGTAGTTGCTCGACACATTGAACAGCGCCACCATCTGTGTGTGGATGGGTTCCATGCTGGTGTGCACGGCCTGGGCGCTTTCGCCGCGTTTGTTGCGCGCGGCCATTTCGATGCCGGCCGACAGCGTGCCCACCACGGCGCGCACGTCGCGTTGCAGCACGCCCGAATGGGTGCCCAGCTGCGCGTTGTGCAGCAGCGTGACCTGCGCAGCACGCCCCTCTTTGACGGTGCGTGCAAAGTCGCGCGGCACGGTGATGACCGCATACACCTGAACGCTGCGCAGGGCGCGTTCGGCCTCGGCGTTGTTGGCGTAGTGCTGGGTGACCTGCAGTCCGGGCGTGGCGTCCAGCATGCGCACCATCTGGCGCGACAGGCTCGACTGGTCGGCATCCACCACGCCCACGGGCAGGTGGCGCGGCAGGCCGGCCGAGAAGATCCACCACATCAGCGCCACGGCCAGCAGCGGCACCCAGGTGACCATGGCCAGGTCCCAGGGGCTGGCGCGCAGGCGGCGGGCTTCGCGGGTGAGACTGTTTACTATTGAATTCATAGCTTTTAGCGCTTGATGGATAAGCGCTAGAGGCACTTTTTGCTTGAAATGAACTGGTTCTTGTCGGTGCCGTGGCCTACTGCACCAGCACCGTCATGCCGGGGCGTGCGCCGTCGATGGGCGCTGCCGGACGGGCGCGCACCTCAAACGTGCGCGCGTCGAAACCCTGGCCCGCCCGGGTGGCGCGCCAGGTCGCAAAGTCGGGCAGCGCGGCCGTGTGATAGACCTTGAACGTCACCGCCTTGTTGCCCAGCGCGGGCAGCGTGGCGTCGAACTCGCTGCCGATGGCAAAGCGCTGCAGCCGGTCCTCGCGCACGTTCAGCACCACCCACTGGTCCTTCAAATCCACCACGGTGACCACGGCCACGCCCTGGGGCGACAGCTCGCCCGTGCGGGCCAGCACCTTGGACACTTCACCGGCCACGGGGCTTTTGAGTTCGGTCTCGGCCTGGGCGGCCTGCACCTCGGCCACCACTCCGGCTACCTGGCGCGCCTGGGCGCTGGCGGCAGAGCGGTCTTCGGTGCGGGCGCCTGCGCGGGCCAGGTCGTACTGCGCCTTGGCGGCCAGGGCCTGGTCGCGCGTGGCCTTGAAGTTGGCTTCGGCCTCGTCGCGTTTTTGTGCGGCTACCAGGCCCTCGCGGGCCAGGCCGTCTACCCGTTTGAACGACGTGTCCGCCAGGTCGGCGGCGGTCACGGCACGCTGCCAGTTCAGGCGGGCCATTTCAATCTCTTGCGGCCGTGCGCCATGCTGGGCCTTGTCCGATAGGGCTTGGGCAGCCTCCTGCGCCGCGGTGGCCTGCGCCAGCTTGGCGGTGACCTCGGGGCTGTCCATGCGGATCAGCGGGGCGCCGACGGCGATCTGATCGCCTTCTTTCACCAGGATCTGCGCAATGCGCGCGGTGACCTTGGGGGCAATGTCGGCCTCTTGCGCTTCGATCTGGCCCTGGAAGACCTCGGGCGCGGGCTGCGAGGCCTTCCACAGGCCAAAGCCTACAAAGGTCGCTACAGCGACCAGAGCGGCTGCGGCGATAGCGGTCTTGGTTGTCTTGCTGCTCATGGTGTTTGTTCTCTCTTCTCAGTCATTTGTGGTCGTAGCGCGTGACACTGGCGCGCCCCAAGCGCGGGCAGCCGCGCAAGGGCCGCCCCGCCGCGCTGGCTGCGTCCCCCTGCCCGGATTGCGCAGCAATGCGAGAGCGGGGGGAAGCCGCAAAGCGGCTCAGGGGGGTGTACCGAGTCACTCCACTTTCAATGCGTCGGCACGCGCCATGTATTTGCCAAAGTCTTCCGACAGGCCGCAGCTCTCCAGCAGGTCGGCCAACGCCTTCACGTAGTCATGCGCGGCCTGGGCCCGTTCGGTGTGCGCCTTGGCTTGGTTGACCTGGGCGTCGATCAGGTCCAGCGTGGTGCTGGTGCCCGCCTTCAGGCCCGAGGTACGCAGGCGCAGCATCTCGTCGGCCAGCTCCAGGCCGGGTTGCAGCGCAAAGTAGGCACGGCGCGCCTGCTCCAGCGCGAGCCAGCGCTTTTCCACCAGCAGGGCGATGTCGTTTTGCGCCTGCGCGCCGGTGCGCTCGGCCTGCTCGATCTGGCGGTTGGACGATTCGGCCAGCGCATTGCGGTCGATGGAGTCAAACAGCGTCCAGCGCACGCCCACGCCGGCCACCCAGTCGGCGTCGCGGCCGGTCTTGAGCTGGCGCTGACCAAACGCAAACACCTGCGGTTTGCGCAATGCCTCCTGGGCGGCGTGCAGCTGCGTGGCTTGTTCCTTTTTGGCCGCGACCTTGTCGAGGCCCGGGTGGTGTGCGAGCGCGGTGTCGATGAAATGGGGCAGGGGCTCGACCGGCTGGCCCAGCACAAACAGCGGGCTGGTGGGCGTGACGGGTTCGGCGGCCTTGAGCGTGCGGGTGAGCGCTGTGGCAGCCAGGTCGGCATCGTCGCGGGCCTTGCGCGCGTTGCGGCGCGCGTCTTCGAGTGCGGAGCGGGCCTGCAGGCGATCGACGCGGGCAATCACGCCAGCGTCCAGCATCTTCTGCGCGGCGGCATCGTGCTGCTCGATAGTGGCCAGCGCCGATTCACGCAGTGCGGCGGCACGCTCGGCCAGCTGGGCGCCGAAGTAGCGCTGCACCAGCAGGGTCGTGGCTTCGTGGCCGGCCTTGGCGGCGTCGGCCGCGGCTTCTTGCGTCTGTGCATCCAGCAGGCCCCGTGCGGCATTGCTGGCGCCGCCCATGTACAGGGGCCAGATGGCAGAGACCGACGCTGTGGTGTCGCTCTTGCTGCGGTTGAGTGTGTAGCTCGACGGCAGGTGCGGCAACTGGGCCAGCGCGCCCGCCAGCTGGGGCGGCAGCTGCGACAGCACGCCGGGCAGCGCCTGGTTCAGCGGGTTCAGGTCCACGTCCAGGTTGGCGTTGTAGCGGTAGGCCGCACCGCTCAGATTGACCACCGGACCGCCCAGGCGCTGCATGGCGTCGCGGCGCAGCTGGGCGCTTTCCACCGCGTTGCGGGATGCAGCCAGTTGGTCGGAGCGTTGGTTCAGCTGCTGCAGTGCGGCGTCAAACGCCAGGGGTGCGGCGTGCGCCTCCACGGGCAGCAGGGCAGCGATTGGGGCGAGGGCGGATGCGATCAGGCAGAGCAAAGCTTCGCCTGCCCGGCCGGTGCGCCGGGGCGTTTTCTTTGAAGTCATGGTTTCAGCTTGTCGTTGTCAGCGCGCGCCCACGGGCGTGTAGGCATCGCTGTGGTCCGCCAGCCAGCGTTCCGACAGATCGGTGCCGTGCTGGCTGGGGTGAAAGTCGCGGCGCAGGTATGCGCGCCAGGGACGCCAGGTTTCGCGCACCAGGCCGCCCTTGCCGAACAGCGTGCGCGCCGCGCTGGCCCAGGTGCTCCACTTCCACAGCATGCCGTTCTGGCGCAGGTTCAGTACCGTCTGGCGCAACACGTCGCCGATGAAGACCAGGGTGATGCGGCGGAACCAGGTGATGCGCCACTCGTGGCTGCCACCCAGCGCCTGATAGATGTCGAACGCCGTGTTCTTGTGCTCGGACTCTTCCGCACAGTGCCATTGCCACATCGTGGCCAGACGGGGCTCGGCGCCTGCCAGCGTTTCGGGGTGTGCCAGCAGCCATTCGGCCAGCAGCGCGGTGAAATGCTCGTTGGCAGCGGTCACGGCAAGCGGATGGCGCGGGTCGGCGCCTTCAAACAGCTTCATGCGCTCTTGCGCACGTGGTGCCCATGCGTTGACCAGGCCCTGCTTTTCAAGGTGGCCGTTGAACAGCGCATGGATGCGGCGGTGCGTGGCCTCTTGCCCGATAAAGCCGCGCACCTCGTCGGCAAACAGCGCATGTTGCTCGGGCGGCATGGCTTTGTGGCCGCCCTTCACCGCGTCGATGAAGAACTGCTCGCCCACCGGAAAGCTCATCGAAAGCGCGTTGAAGAACGCCGTGCGAAACGCGTCGCCGCCACACCATTGCGGGGCGAAAGGGGTTTCCAGGTCTATCAGCAGGCGGCGGACGACAAGTTCGGTCATGGGGCAATCTCCGGGAGCGGGTCCGTGGGATGAAAAACGCTTGGTACTTCGCGGTACCAGTGGTTTGTATGATGCAGCTCAAATGTGGTACTGTCAAGTACCTAAGCCAAACTTGATGTGCTCAAACCGCCATGACCGAAACCATTGCCCCTGCTGCAGACAACGTTCACCGCGCCCGTTTGCTGGAGGGCATGGCCCGCGCCGTGGCCGCCAAGGGCTATGCCGACACCACCATTGCCGACATCGTGCGCGAGGCCAGCGTGTCACGCCGCACCTTTTATGAAAACTTTGCCGATAAGGCCGAATGCCTGATCGCGCTGTACGAGGCCGCCAGCGGCAATGCCATCGCGGTACTGCGCGCTGCCATTGACCCGCACAGCGACTGGCAGGCGCAGGTCGAGCAGGCCATGGCCGCCTACTTTGGCGTGCTGGCGCGCAACCCTGTGCTGCTGCGCACCCTATTCATCGAGATACTGGGCCTGGGCGCCGCCGGGCTGGCCGCACGCCGCCGCGCCAACCAGCAGCTGGCCGACCTGATGCTGGATGTCGTGAACAACCGCCCCGGCGAGCGCAAGCGCAAGGCCCCGCTGCAACCCATGATGGCCATGGCAGTGGTGGGCGGCATCAACGAAATGGTGCTGCAGGCCATTGAGCAGGAACGGGCGGGCGACCTGCAGGCACTGGTGGACCCCGCGGCCGGGTTGCTGCGGGCGGCGATCTCTGCGGAGTTCTGATCGCGCGCACAACGCGCCGCGCCTTCTCAGACTTCATTTGCGATCTCGATCAGGTTTTCATCCGGGTCGTAGATATACACAGACCGCAGCTTGTTGCACGCGCCCGTGGCACTCACCGGGCCTTGCACAATGGCGACACCCTCAGCCTGCAGGTGCGCAATGACCTGTTCAAGCGACATTGCGGTGAGAAAACACAAATCGCCCGAGCCGGCGGTGGCGTGGCGCACATTAGGGTCCACCACCGTCCCCGCTTCATGCAGGTTGATCTTTTGCGTACCAAAGTGCAGGGCGTATCGCCCCGGTTTGAACTCTCGTGCGGTCATGCCGAGCACACGCTGATAAAACGCACTGGTTTTTTCAACGCTGGCGACCGTGAGGACGAGGTGGTCGAGCGAATCCAGAACGATGGGCATGGCGTGTAGCTGCGACATGTAGCAGGGTGGTCAGGCAGGCGAATGATGGTGCGCCCGTGTCGCTGGCTGCAGCCACCGCTGGTTGGCCGCAAAAACCACCATCAACGCCAGCCCTGCCAGCACCGCCATGACCCAGTGCAGGGGCGACAACGGCGAGAACTTGAAGGCGTTGGCCACCCAGGGCACGGTGGTGACCGCAGTCAGCGCCGCCATCGTGCCGCCCAGCACCCACAGGCTGACAGGTGTGAGGCCTGTCCACAAGCTGCGCAGACTTGTCTGGTTGCTGCGGCTTGGCAGGATGAGCGCTGCGTTGGCAGCGACCAGCACCACAAACGCGGCCGTGCTGGCGGTGGCGGCATGTGCCGGCTGGCTCAGCAACCAGGCATACAGGCCCACCACGGCGGCCGTCACCACGCTGCCTTGCGCCATGCTCAACAGGACGTGGCGGGCAGAGAGCAGGGGCTCGTCGGCCCCTCGCGGCGGCTGTTGCATAAGGTCGGCCGCACCTTCCTCGGCCTCAAAGACGATGGAGCAGGCCGGGTCGATGACCAGTTCCAGAAACGCAATGTGCAGCGGGGCCAGCACCAGCGGCAGCCCGAACAGCACCGGCAGCAGCGCGAGGCCAATGATGGGCACATGCACGGCCAGCGTGTAGACCATGGCCTGGCGCAGGTTGGCAAAGGTCTGGCGCCCCCGGTGGATGGCCTGAACAATTGCTGCGAAATCGTCGTCCAGCAGCACCAGCGCTGCCGCCTCGCGCGCCACGTCGGTGCCGCGTTGCCCCATGGCGATGCCGATGTGTGCGGCCTTGAGGGCGGGGGCGTCGTTCACGCCGTCGCCCGTCATGGCCACCACTTCGCCCTGGGCCTTGAGGGCTTCGACCAGTGCCAGCTTCTGGTGCGGCTTGATGCGGGCAAATACGCTAACTTGCCGGATCTTCTCGGCTAGGGTTTGTGGCGACATGTTGGGCAGCTCATCGCCGGTGACTACGCTGTCGTGCGTGATACCCGCCAGAGCCGCAATGGCGCGGGCTGTTCGGGGGTGGTCGCCCGTGATCATCACCACGCGAATGCCCGCCTGCCTGCACTGCGAAATGGCCTGGGGTACTTCGGGGCGCAGCGGGTCGGCCAGCGCCACCAAGCCCAGCCACTGAAACTCAAAGTCGTGCTGACTTTCCGGCCAGTCGTCTTGCGTGCGGTGACGGGCCTTGGCAACACCCAGCACGCGCAAACCCCGGTCGGCCAGGCGGGCGGCCTGGGCGCTGACGGCCGCGCGCTCTGCGTCGGGCAGGTGGCACAGGTCGGCCACGGCCTCGGGCGCGCCCTTGGTGGCCACGGTGTCGTGCGCAGCGGTGCCGTCGCGCCACAGATGGCTCATGGCCAGCAGCTGGGGCGACAGCTCGTATTCGCGCGCCAGCGACCAGGCGGGGTGCAGGTGCTCGGTGCCCACCAGTTGGTCGCCCGCCATGCGGTGAAAGGCCTGCTCCATGGGGTCGTGCGGTTCGATCTCGCTGGCCAGCACGGCGTACTCGAGCAGTTCGTGAAAGGCCTCTGGCAGCGCCGTATCGCCTGTTTGGCCTTGTGTTGCGGGCAGGTTCTGCACATCCAGCTCCTCGCCTGCAATGCACAGCGCGGCCACAGCCATGCGGTTTTGCGTGAGGGTGCCGGTCTTGTCCACGCACAGCACAGTGGTTTGCCCGAGTGTCTCTATGGCGTTCAGTCGCCGCGTCAATACCTGCTGCGCCGCCAGCCGCCGGGCGGCCAGGGCCAGGAAGACGATCATGATCACCGGCAGCTCTTGCGGCAGGATGCCCATGGCCAGCGTGATGCCTGCCAGCACGGCTTGCAACGCGTCACCCCGCAGTGCCCAGAACAGGGCCACCAGCAGCGCGCACAGCGACAGGCCAATGAGCACCAGCTTGTGCGTGAGCCGTGCCATCTCTTCGCGCAGCGGCGAGGCCTGCAGCGCAATGGTGTCGAGCGACTGGCCAATGCGGCCCAGCTCGGTATGGCGCCCCACGGCCGCCACCTGCAGCAGGCCCTGGCCGCTGACCACCAGCGTGCCTGCAAATACCTTGTCGGCAGGCTGCTTGGCCACGGGCTCGGATTCGCCGGTCAGCATCGACTCGTTGGTGGCCAGCTCGTGCGCCTGCAGCAGCGTTCCATCGGCCGGAATGCGGTCGCCCTCGGCAATCATCAGCAAGTCTTCTCGCACCACATCGCGCCCCGCAATGCGCACCATGGCGCCGCCGCGCAGCGCCAGCGCGCGCGGGCTGGAGAGGTCGCGCAGGGCGTTCAGCGCGTTGTCGGTGTGGCGCTCCTGCAGTACGGTGATGGTCATGATGATTACCACGAAGCCCAGCAGGATCAGCGCCTCGTGCGCATCTCCCATCGCCAGATAAATGCCGCCAGCGCCCAGCAGCAGCAAGAACATGGGCTCGCGCACCACGTCCCAGGCCATGTCGCGCAGCGTGCGGCGCTGGCTGATGCCCAGTTCGTTGGGACCTTCTTCACGCAGGCGCTGAGCGGCAACGGCTGGGTCAAGGCCTGTCGGTGGGGGTTTTGCAGGCATCTGGGGGCGTGGCGGTATGGGGGGGCTGGAGGCTATCTTTCTTATACCGCTGATCAGTGAAAGTGTCTGTGCGCTGGCGCTGCGATCTAACCGCTGCACAGATCACATTTCGCACAGTACAAAGTCTGCCTTGCCCACATTGCACTCGGGGCACCGCCAATCGTCCGGCACATCGGCCCATAAGGTGCCCGGGGCAATGCCGTCATCGGGCAGGCCCGCAGCTTCGTCATAGATCCAGCCGCAGACCACACACATATAGATCTTCATGGGTTGATCCTGAAAGTTGTTTTGACGGGCTTCAGTCATCATCGTGGTGTCTGCTGCGCTCGCTCGTCGTGCTGCTGGCAATCAAACCATTGGGCGATTGTTGCCACTCCCATGCGCCAAAGGCCAGCACTGCCAGCAGCAGCGCTGCCGCCAGCCAGGTGCGGTTTTTCTGCACCAGGTTGGGCCCTGGGCCTTCCACGCGCCCGGTCAGCATGGGCAGCGCCTGATTCTTGCGCCGCAGCATGCTCAGGCCGGCAATCAATGCGAGGTGGGCCAGCACAACAAACAGCATGGCTTCTCCGAAGAACTCGTGCACTTCTTCGATCCAGTCGCCACCCAACACGTCGCCCCAGTCGTTGTAGGTGGCATAGCCGCTCAAGGTGATAGGAACGACCAGGACCAGCAGCAGCACCACCGCCAGTGCCATGAACAGGTTCTGGCCCTGGCGCCAGTTGATTTTTGTGATGGAAGTTGCTTTGGGCAGGGCGCGCAGCCATGCGGGAGCCCCGGCCAGCTTGCGCCACAGCAGGCCCAGGCCCGAAGTGCGCGGGCCGAAGATGCCGTACAGCACGCGAAAGCTCAGCAGGCCCGCCAGGGTGTAGCCCAGCGTGACGTGCAGCAGCCGCCAGTGTTCGCCGTCCGCAGTGGCGTAGGCGCCCACAAAACACAGGGCAAACAGCCAGTGGAACATGCGTGTGGGCGCGTCAGTGACCAAGCGGCTGGGCGATTTTGCGGGCGCTGCTTGCGCTGCTGCGCTGGCTGGGTGGAGGGAAGGGGTGTTGTTCATTGTGTTTTCCTTGATGGGACGCATGTCGGATTCGCCGCCCTTAGTCATTCCAGGCGCGGCGCGAGCGGGCGTCCAGCCCCGCAGGCATGCGCAGGTCGTGGTCGTCAAATTGCCCTTGGTCGGCACCCGTGTGGCAGGCCGCGCAGTTGGCGGCGCTTTTCACGCTGGCGAGCTTCCAGGCGGCGGGCTCGATTTTTCGGTGCTTGCGCTCAAACCAGGCCGAGCGTGTGATGCGGTCCTCGGGAGGTTCCTCGTTCACGCGTTTGTAGGTGCCGGCGTGGGCCTGCAGCCACTGGTTGAGCTGGCGCACGGTGGCCGCGTCCAGCGATGCGTCGGTGCCATAGTGTTTGGTAAGGCCCGTCATCACGCGGTTCCACGACGCTGCGGGCAGCAGGCCCGGTGGGTAGGCGGTGTGGCAGGCGGCGCATTCCTGCGTGTAGGCGCTGGGCACGTTGCGGGGCATGGCGCGCCCGCTGTCGGCGTGGGCGCTGGGGAGCGTCTGCAGGGCCAGCATGCACAGTGCTGCGGCCTTGGCGGCGGGGCGAATGGAGGCAAGTTTTTTCATGGTTTTGAGATTCAAGGCTTGAGTGCGTTGAAGGCGCTAACGTAGGCCAACACATCGGCCTTCTCGACAGCCGTGCATTCGCGGCTCAACACGTCGTTGCAGTTGCGGCGAAACCATTTGTCCACCTTGGCGGTGTCGGTGAAGGCCTTGGGGTTGAAGGCGGGGGCCAGGGGTGCAATCGACTTGCCGGTGCTGGCGTGTTTGCCCTGCGCGGTAGGCGGTGTGCCGTGGCAGGATGCGCAAGACCACTCGCCGCCGTGGCGGGTGGTGAAGAACACCTTGCCCTTGTCGGCATTGCCGGGGCTGCCGGCCTGTGCGCTCCAGCGCGCGAGTTGCTGGGCGGCGGTGGTGTCAGCGGCGTGGCTGGGGCTGGCTGCGGCCCAGAGGCACAGTGCAGCGAGGGCCAGGGTGCGAACAGTTGTCATCGTGGTGTCCTTGGGTGTTTGTTGTCCTATGCAGCCATTGTTGAAACCCCAGCCTGAACGGCGCGTGAAAGATCCGTTCATCGGCCGTTCAGAAACCCCGCCCGACAATGCGTCCATGCTCTGTTTGGCCTGCCGCACCCCTACCCGCCACCACACCGCACGCCTGGCGCTGGCTGCGTTGGCGCTATGGGCCGCAGCGCTGGCCGCGCCACCAGCTGTTGCCAGCGGCAAGGACGACCACGACCACGACCACGACCGCGCCCGGCAGGCCGTGCAGGCAGGCCAGGTGCTGCCCTTGCCCGCAGTGCTGGAGCGCCTGCAGCGCGAAGTGCCCGGCCAGGTGCTCGAAGTGGAGCTGGAGCAGGAGCGGGATCGCTGGATTTACGAGATCAAGCTGCTGACCCCTGCAGGGCAGTTGACCAAGGTCAAGCTCGATGCACGCACGGCCGAGGTGCTGCGCGTCAAATCGCGCGACGATCAACTTACTGGCCGAGAACACCGCTAAGAACTGCCCCGTAACCAACGCTCATGCGCATCCTCCTCGTAGAAGACGACACGCAGCTGCGCACCCAGTTGCGCACCGCGCTGCAAGGCGCGGGCTACACCGTGGACGAAGCCGACAACGGGCGCGACGCGCAGTTTCTGGGTGAGACCGAAGCGGTGGATGCCGTGGTGCTGGACCTGGGCCTGCCGGTGGTGGATGGGCTCACGGTACTCAAGCGCTGGCGGGCCGAGGGGCGCAACATGCCGGTGCTGATCCTCACCGCGCGGGACAACTGGCACGAAAAGGTGGCGGGCATTGACGCCGGTGCCGACGACTACCTGACCAAGCCTTTTCACCTCGAAGAACTGCTGGCCCGCCTGCGCGCGCTGATCCGCCGTGCCAGCGGGCAGGCGTCGGCGATGCTGCAGTGTGGCGACTGGTTGCTGGACACCCGCAGTGGCCGCGTGACCTGCGCGGGCCAGCCCGTGGCACTCACGGCGCACGAATATAAGGTGCTCGACTACCTCATGCACCGGCCTGGCGTGCTGGTGTCACGTGCCGAGCTGACCGAACACATCTACGCGCAGGACTTTGACCGGGACTCCAACACCATCGAAGTGTTTGTGGGGCGCCTGCGCAAAAAGCTGCAGTCGCCGTCGGCCAGCGCGGCCCGTATCGAGACGGTGCGTGGCATGGGCTACCGCCTGGTGCCGCCATGAACCGGGGCGCAAACCGGGGCCGTTTGCACTGGTCGCGCTCGCTGCGGTTTCGGCTGCTGGCCGTGACGGTGGCGGGGGTGGCCGTGGCGGTGGTGCTGGCGGGCTTTGTGCTCAGTGGGCTGTTCCGCGAGCATGTGCAGCGCCAGTTCGAGGCGGCCCTTGTGCAGCAGCTGGACCAGGTCACGGCACGGCTGGAGTTTGATGCCCAGGGCCAGCCGATGGTCTCTGCGCAGGCGCTGTCGGACCCGCGCTGGCTCAAGCCCTACTCGGGCCTTTACTGGCAGGTGGACGCCATGGCGCCCGATGGGAGTAGCAGGGCGGGGGTGTTGCGCTCGCGCTCGTTGTGGGACACCAGCCTGGCTCTGCAAGTAGATGCGCTGACCGATGGTGCTGTGCATGTGCATGAGGTGGAAGGCCCGCAGGGTGCTCCCTTGCTGGTGCTGGAGCGCACCGTGCGTGCCGAGGGCGTGGATGCGGCGCGCTGGCGCCTGATTGTGGCGGCCGATCTGCAGGCCACCCAAGCGGCCACCGCGCAGTTCACGCGCGTGCTGGCGCTGTCGCTGGCGGCCCTGCTGGTGCTGCTGGCGGCGGCCGCGTGGGCCCAGGTGGCCGTGGGCCTGAGGCCCTTGCAGGCGCTGCAGCGGGGCTTGCAGGATGTGCAGCGGGCCCGCACCACCCAATTGCAGGGTGTTTTCCCTGCCGAGGTGCAGCCGCTGGTGGATGACTTCAATGGGGTGCTGGCCCGCAATGCCGAGGTGGTGGAACGCGCACGCACCCAGGCAGGCAATCTGGCCCATGCCTTGAAAACACCGCTTTCGGTGCTGGAGAACGCGGCCCGCGAGCCAGCACCCCGTGATGGCGCCGCGCTGGCTGCGTTGACGGCGCTGGTGCACGACCAGGTGCAGGTGGCGCGGCGGCACATCGACTGGCACCTGGCGCGATCCCGTGTCGCTGCGTCAGCGCACCTGCCCGGACAGCGCACGGCGTTGGAGCCCGTGATGGCCGGCCTGGTGCGGGTGATGAACAAGGTGCATGCTGGGCGGGGCGTGGATATCGCAATTTGTCTGCCCGACGCCCCGCTGTTCTTTGCGGGCGAGGCGCAGGACCTGCAGGAAATGCTGGGCAACGTGCTGGACAACGCCTGCAAATGGGCACAGTCCACCGTGCGCTTGCAGGCGCAGGCTCCTGGCGGTCAGCCGCTGCGGCTTGTGATCAGTGTGGAGGACGACGGCCCTGGCATTGGTGCGGCGCAGCGTGCGCAAGCGCTGGACCGTGGCGTGCGGCTGGACGAAACAGTGCCTGGCACGGGGCTGGGCCTGGCCATCGTGCAGGACCTGGCATCCATGTACGGCGGTCGGCTGGAGCTGGATTCCGCAGCCCTGGGCGGTTTGCGTGTGGTGCTGACGTTGCCCTTCGCGAGCGAGGCGGCGGGCCCGTAAGCAATCGCCGGGTCGGGCGGGAGGTGAAGCTGTCCGACGCGGGGGAGTCAATAAACTCCCGCAGAAGCGGACGAGCCATAAAAAATGGCCGCCTAAGCGGGCGAGCCATTAAAAAAGCCCGCCTAAGCGGGCTAAGGCCCTGACAAATTCTGCTGAATTCTGCAAAGCCCTGGAGTGACGGGTGCAGGGTATCACCGTCCGTGGCGTTTGACCACCACTGGGCAATGCACGGCGCCAGGCGGCGTCGGCCGCACACCGTGGTGCGGGGGACGGCCCGGAAGACATACTGGCACTATCAGTGCGGAAAAATTCAAGCCAAATATGCCTTCAGCGCCTATCTGTAAATCGCTGATAGCTCACAATTCAGGAGCAAACTTCGGGTCCGTGGCCTTACCGGCTCACAGCCTGCTCTCCATGCTGTTGTGCATGGCCACTTGCGCCACGGCGTCCAGGGCGCCATCCACCACGTTTTGTTCGGTCAGTATCTGCAGGGCGCCTTGCTGCAAGAGCCTGTCCAGAAGCCGCAGCGTCATCGACTGGGTGCGGCCTGTGGCGCTGGTAAACAGGAACAGGTTGCCGTGCGAGCCGATCCAGGACAGCTGTGTGCGCTCCCACTCGCCGCCCACCAGCAGGTTTATCCACATGCCTGCCGCCAGCGGCGGCAGAGTGAGCATGCCCATGGCGCTGGGCGGTAGTGTCGGGGCGGTGCTCTCGGGATCTTGCGACAAGGTGGCAGAGACGTCCATGTAGCCGGACTCCCTGGCTTCTGACGGTGCAACCCAGGGGTCTTCGTCGTCCAGCGGGCCGGATTGTGTCGCGGCTTGCAGCGCCCGCAGCGCCTCGGCATCGGGTGCTGGCTGTGGCGGTGGCGGTGGCGGCGCTGCGGCGCCGGGCCCAGGCTTGAACGCCTGCTCGTGCAGCTGCATCAGCAAGTCAAAAACAGCCTCGGTGCGCTCTGCGGGATAGTCGATGGACGCCAGGCCATCGCGCAGCGTGGCCAGCAGGCTGGGCAGCAGGCGTGCAAGCTGGCCGGTGTTGGCGCGGGTCAGCGCGGGCTGCGTGCTCCAGACCAGGGTGCCCACCAGTTCCTCATATCGGCCGGGCGCCGCGCTGTCTGGGGAGGCGGTCAGGCGCGCCTGGGCCATGACCTGGGCCCACGGGCCCATCAAGAAGCGGGATATCTCATCGGGCACCTTGCCAATGTCAGGCAGCAGCCACATGTCGCGCGAGATCTGGGCGGCCAGCTGGTGGCGCTGCTCGGCGTGCTGCAGGGTCTCGATGGCGCGCTGGCGTTCGTGCTGGTGATGCTGGTCTTTTTCAGCCCATTTGGCATGCAGTTGCTGCAGCACGCGCTCAAAGTCTTCGGGCCCATCAATGGTGTCGCTGGCCAGCGGGCCGGCGATGTTCATGAGCGAGCGCATGAAGCTCTGAAAACCGGGCGCCTCGGGGCTGTTGAAGGCCAGGCTGCGGTCGGTGATGTCCTGCAGCAGGCGGCGCGCGGCATGCTCTTTGTGGCTGAAAAACCGGGGGTCGGCCACGGCCAGCTGCATCAGCGCGGGCTCCAGCGCGCGGATGAACTGCTGCACGGGCCACAGCAGCCGGGTGTCGCGCGCGATGTTGTCCACCATCAGCGCCACTACCTCCATGCTCAGGGCCTCGCCCAGCCCGCCGGCGTGTTTGCGAGGCGGGACGGCCGTGTTGTCGCTGCCGTCGCCAGGGCTGCTGGTGTTGCCATGAGCGCGCTGGTTGCCCAGCCGCTCCATCATGTGGCCGACCTGGTTCATCTCCTGCAGCGCTTCGAACGCGGCAGGCACGGTGGATGCGAAGTCGGTGGCGGGCGCGTCAAGGTGGGGGAGTTGATCGGGGTTTTCGAACTCGCGTGCAAAGCGGTCGGCAAAATTTTCTTTGGCGTCCCCCATCGGTGAGGACATAGGGGCTGGCGCTTGCGCGGCAGCGGCGCTGTCTCTGAACTCGCCCAGCAGCAGTCGGCGCAGGCGGTCGAGTGTCAGCAGCGGGTCGCCAGAGCTTGCCGCAGTGGACAGGTCGTTGTCGGACGCGAATCCCTGCGTTGCGCCTGCCGCAGCGGGGGCGACGTAGACGTAGTCGCCGCTGGCCTGGCGCATGGCGTAGCCCACCGGCTGCACGCCGCTTTGGCTCAGGCGGTCCACCTGCGCCTTGTAGAGGCCGCGCAGTTCGGCGCCCAGCGCCTGGGCCATGAGTCCTATCCAGTCATGCCGCACCTGTGCGGACACCTGCATTTGCGACACCACGGTCTGCAGCGCCTGCAGGAAGACCTCAGGGCGCAAGGGGTTGTGCTCTGGCTGCACGCGCGGCAGGCCCAGCGCTGCGCACACCAAGGCATCCAGATCGGCCAAGGGGCCCTCTACAGCGGAGATCAGCACCTGCCGGGCGCGGGCGCGCTCTACGCTGTCGTTGATCTGCGACTCGTCCATCAACTCCAGGTCATCGAAATGCACGGTGAACAGGGAGCGCGTGGGTTTGTGGGTGTCGGCCTGCGCTGCTTCCTCGTCAAGCACTTTGCGCAATGCGTCGGGGTAGCGCTCACCCATCACCGACGCCAGCCGCTGCAACTGCTGCTTGGCTTCCAGCATGGCGTGGTGCTCGCCGGGGGTGCGCGCCTGGTCCAGGCGCGACTGCAGGGACATGCGCGTGGCCTCCGCAACGCGGTCCATCAACGGCCGGGCCTGGGTCAGCACGTCGTCAACGATGTGCCGGTAGGGCGCTGTGGCGCTGCTAGCGGATGGGGCAGGGGTCGACGGTGTGGTGTGTGTCAAGGCGATCTTCTCGGATGAAGGGAGACCGGTGTGTGTTGTCTGCCGTTGGTTGCCGTGGTTTACGCAATGTTACGCGGCAAAAAGGGGCCCAAGGCCCCTAGTTTTCATGGATGTCAGGCCGATCAGGCCTGGCTTTCGCGCGACACGGGTGCGCTACCCCCCATGGAACTTGACCACCAGCGGCACGATGAGCAGCGCCACGATGTTGATGATCTTGATCAGCGGGTTGATCGCCGGGCCTGCGGTGTCCTTGTAGGGGTCGCCCACCGTGTCACCCGTCACTGCGGCCTTGTGCGCCTCGCTGCCCTTGCCGCCGTGGTGGCCGTCTTCGATGTACTTCTTGGCGTTGTCCCACGCGCCGCCGCCGGTGCACATGCTGATGGCCACAAACAGGCCGGTGATGATGGTACCCATCAGCAACCCGCCCAGCGCCTTCGGCCCCAGCAGCAGGCCCACCACGATGGGTGCCACCACGGGCAGCAGGCTGGGGATCACCATCTCCTTGATGGCGGCGGTGGTCAGCATGTCCACGGCCTTGCCGTATTCAGGCTTGGCCGTGCCTTCCATGATGCCGGGGATGTCGCGGAACTGGCGGCGCACCTCCACCACCACGGCGCCCGCTGCGCGGCCTACGGCCTCCATCGCCATGGCGCCGAACAGGTAGGGGATGAGCCCGCCGATGAACAGCCCCACGATCACGAGCGGGTCCGACAGGTCAAAGCTGATCGCCCTGCCGTAGCTTTCCAGCTTGTGTGTGTAGTCGGCAAACAGCACCAGCGAAGCCAGACCGGCCGATCCAATGGCGTAGCCCTTGGTGACTGCCTTGGTAGTGTTGCCCACGGCGTCCAGCGGGTCGGTCACGGCGCGCACTTCGGGTGGCATGTCGGCCATCTCGGCAATTCCGCCTGCGTTGTCGGTGATGGGGCCATACGCGTCCAGCGCCACCACAATGCCCGCCATGCTGAGCATGGCCGTAGCGGCCACCGCAATGCCATACAGGCCCGCCAGGCCGTACGACACGATGATGGCCGTGCACACAAACACCACCGGCCAGGCGGTGGAGCGCATCGACACCCCCAGGCCCGCAATGATGTTGGTGCCGTGGCCGGTGGTGGATGCCTGGGCAATGTGCTGTACCGGCGAGTACTGCGTTCCGGTATAGAACTCGGTGATCCACACCAGCACCGCCGTCAGCACCAGGCCCGTGGCGCAGGCGCCAAACAGGCGCAGCTGCGTGCCGGTGGCCGTGATGGCGTTGTCCGGCATGATCCAGGCGGTGACGAACCAGAACGCGATGAGCGACAGCACGCCCGCAATGGCCAGGCCCTTGTACAGAGCGGGCATCACGTTTCTCATGCCTGGCGACGCCTTGACAAAGAAGCAGCCGATGATCGACGCGATGATGGACACCGCGCCCAGCGCCAGCGGGTAGACCACGGCGTTGACGGGCGCCGTCATCACCAGCAGGGCGCCCAGCACCATGGTGGCGATCAACGTCACTGCGTAGGTCTCGAACAGATCGGCCGCCATGCCGGCGCAGTCGCCCACGTTGTCACCCACGTTGTCGGCAATCACGGCGGGGTTGCGCGGGTCGTCCTCAGGGATGCCGGCCTCGACTTTGCCCACCAGGTCGGCACCCACGTCGGCGCCCTTGGTGAAAATGCCGCCGCCCAGCCGCGCAAAGATCGATATCAGCGACGAGCCAAACGCAAAGCCGATCAGCGGGTTGAGCAGCGTGGCCAGGTTGGTGGTGGGGTTGTGGTTGCCATTGCCCGCCAGAAACCAGTAAAAGCCCGTGACGCCCAGCAGCCCCAGCCCCACCACCAGCATGCCGGTGATGGCCCCGCCGCGAAACGCGACATCGAGCGCGGGGCCAATGCCCTGCGTGGCGGCCTGCGCCGTGCGCACATTGGCGCGCACCGACACGTTCATGCCGATGAAGCCGCAGGCGCCCGAGAGCACTGCGCCCACCACAAACCCCACCGCAGTGGTCACGTCTAAAAAGATGCCGATCAGAACCGCCAGCACCACGCCCACGATGGCAATGGTCTTGTACTGTCGGGCGAGATACGCGGCGGCCCCCGCCTGGATGGCTGCCGCGATCTCCTGCATGCGGGCGTTGCCGGGGTCTTTGGCAAGAATCCAGCCTCTGGCCCATATGCCGTAAGCCACGGCAATGAGCCCGCAGACCAGGGCGAGGATGAGAGGGGATGTCAGTGCTGAACTTGCAGCCATTCAATTCTCCTTGGGGTGTGTTGCACGGAGGGGGACCAACGCATCGGTGGCATCCCCGCTGCGTTGCTTCCTCGTGCTCCCCATGCTTTCGCGGCAGGAGTCGATTGGCCAACAGACCCAATTTACAGGCAAACGCCGGTTTGCAAGCGGGCAGAAAGGGGCGTGCGCCTAAAATCAGGGTTAATCCCGACGCTTGTTTGCGCTGCATCAGAGCGCGTAACACCCTCTGCATCGCGGGTTGCCGTTTTCAAACCACTATCCAAAGACATGTCCCTCAACAACGTCCCCCCAGGCAAGAACCTCCCCGACACCTTCAACGTCGTCATCGAAATCCCGATGAACTCCGACCCCATCAAGTACGAGGTGGACAAGGAATCGGGCGCCATCTTCGTGGACCGTTTCATGACCACGGCCATGCACTACCCCACCAACTACGGCTACGTGCCGCAGACGCTGTCAGGCGACGGCGACCCGGTGGATGTGCTGGTGATCACGCCTTACCCCCTGCACCCCGGTGTGGTGGTCACCTGCCGCCCCCTGGGCATTTTGATGATGGAAGACGAGGCCGGTGTGGATGGCAAGGTCATTGCCGTGCCCACGTCCAAGATCCTGCCCATGTACGACCACTGGAAGTCCATTGACGACGTGAACGCCATGCGCCGCAACGCCATCGCCCACTTCTTCGAGCACTACAAGGACCTGGAAAAGGGCAAGTGGGTCAAGGTGCTGGGCTGGGAAGGCGTCGATGCCGCCAAGAAGGAAGTCACCGACGGTGTCGAGGCCTACAAGAAGGCCCAGGCCTGATAGCCGAAATTTGGCTCTAATTGGCCGCTAGCGCTTGTCCATAAAGCGCTAGAAGCTATCAAAAAGATACTGAAGTAGTGTCTCCTACAAGGCATGCGCGTAGCAATACCCGCATGCCTTTTTGTTGTCGCATGGCACTGCGCCCACAGGGGAAAGCCCGCTTTGTTGCGGCTGGGGCACTGGTAGACTGCATTTGGTTACAGATGGGTGCTGGCGTGCTATACAAGTGAGTGCGCGTCAATGTGCTTATGCGGCTCCAACCGGGAGCCGCTTTACTGCCTGCGGGCAACGCAATGTGAAGGGTGATTCATGAAAGTTTCCGATCTGCGCATCGGCGTCAAACTGGGTGCCGGGTTTTTGGCAGTAGTGCTGCTGACCACGGTGCTGGGCGTGATTGCACTGGTGCAGATGTCTCGCATTAACAGCAATGCCGAAGAAATTGCCACCAACCTGCTGCCCAGCGTTGAAAAGACGGGGGATCTGCGCGTGCTCTACAACCGCATGCGCCGCTCTGAAGCCGGCATGGTCACATCGCGCAGCATCATCGAGGTCAAGGCGTTCTCTGAACAGGTGGGCGTGCGCGCCAAAGAAATCGCGCAGCTTGAGACCACGTATGAACCCCTGATCAGCAGCCCCGAAGAGCAGGAAGTCTATAAAAACTACAAGCTGCGCAAGGCCGAATATGCCGTGCTGCAGGCCAAGCTGGTAGAGATTGCCAATGCCGTGGACTTCACGACGGCCGAGACGCTGGAGCTGACCGGCGACGCACTGGTCATGGTTTACGCCGGTGAGTCTGAAACCGCCTTCGTCGCCGTGACCGAAACGCTGGGCCAAATGCAAAAGCTCAACGCCGATAACGCACTCAAAGCGACCGAAGAGGCCGCGCAGGTCTTCATCGTGGCCCGTGCGTCCTTGTTGATCACGCTGGCCGTGTGCGTGGTGCTTGCCGCTCTTCTGGGCGTGGGCATCACCCGCGCCGTCACCCGCCCGGCCGGTCACGCCGTGCGCGCCGCCCGTGCGATTGCCGAAGGCGACCTGACCACCGAAGTGCCACCCGGTGGCAAGGACGAGATGGGTCAGTTGCTCAACGCACTGCGCGACATGCGCGACAACCTGGCACGCGTGGTGTCGGGCGTGCGCGGCAATGCCGAAGGCGTAGCCTCGGCCAGTTCGCAGATTGCCTCAGGCAACAACGACCTCTCAGCCCGCACCGAACAACAAGCCAGCGCGCTGGAAGAAACCGCCGCCTCCATGGAAGAGCTGGGCTCCACAGTGCGCCAAAACGCAGACAACGCCCGCCAGGCCAACCAGCTGGCGGTTAGCGCCTCCACCGTGGCAGTGCAAGGCGGTGATGTGGTGGCCGAAGTGGTGGAGACCATGAAAGGCATCAACGCCAGCAGCAACAAGATTGCAGACATCATCAGCGTCATCGACGGCATTGCGTTCCAGACCAACATCTTGGCGCTGAACGCCGCCGTGGAAGCAGCCCGTG
>NZ_JBKBXG010000089.1:0-21493 GCF_046314175.1 Acidovorax sp.
TTGTGATCGACAAAACCCCACACGGATTGAAACAAAGCGTGCTGGAGCCTGTGCATTTTGTCCCTCTAAAATCGGGGATTGCCTGAAGGGAATTGCTTATGTTCGTATCGCGTGGTCTTGTAGTTGGGTTTACCGTGGCACTGGCGGGTCTGGTGCTCACCGGCTGTGGCACCCGGCTGTACAAGGCTCCAGTGGAAGACCGAGGCACTTCGTCCTCCGCTCCTGCGTCTGATGTGCAGTCCGGTGTAGTGGTCGGCACTCCCATCAAGCCGTTGCCCGGCGCAGAAAACGCTGGAAAACCCGGCTACTACACAGTCAAACCCGGAGATACCCTGATTCGCATTGGCCTTGATTCGGGCCAGAGCTGGAAAGACATCGCCCGCTGGAACAGCCTGGACAACGCCAACCTCATCGAGGTGGGCCAGGTGTTGCGTGTTGTGCCTCCAGTTGCCGTATCGCAGGCTGTGGCCGCAGATACCGGCGTCGTCACACGTCCCGTTACTTCGTCCAGCGTGACGCCTGCGGCCCCCGGCAGCGCACCCGCCGCACCCGCCACGCCTTCAAGCGCAGCCAAGCCTGCCACACCAGCCGCCTCTGGCCCGGTGGTGGCTGTAGCCCCCACAACGCCAGCCACCGCGCCTGCGACGGCAGGTGAAGACGATGTGGGTTTTATCTGGCCTGCGGCGGGATCGTTGATTGCCGGGTTTGATGAAGCACGCAACAAGGGCTTTGACATTGCAGGCAAGGCCGGCGACCCCGTGCTCGCTGCGGCCGACGGTCGCGTGGTGTACGCCGGGGCGGGGTTGCGCGGGTATGGCAACCTGGTCATCCTCAAGCACAACAATACCTTTCTGACGGCATATGCCCACAACCAGACCTTGCTGGTCAAGGAAGACCAGTCGGTTCGCAAGGGGCAGAAAATTGCGGAAATGGGCAGCACGGATGCAGATCGTGTGAAGCTGCACTTTGAAATTCGCCGACAAGGCAAGCCCGTCGATCCGTCGCGCTACCTGCCCGCCCGTTGAAGCCCATGGGCGATCATCCGCCGGAGTGCCAATTACCCGT
Source organism: Acidovorax sp. (assembly GCF_046314175.1). Taxonomy (GTDB): domain Bacteria; phylum Pseudomonadota; class Gammaproteobacteria; order Burkholderiales; family Burkholderiaceae_C; genus Acidovorax. The sequence goes on from NZ_JBKBXG010000089.1 coordinate 1,066, forward strand.
CGTTGATGACCTGACGGAGGTGGATGACGGTTTGCTTGTCTACGAGTCCGAAGCGTTGGCAGGTGCCGAGAGCGAGCTGCGGCCCATGCAGATGGGTGCGGAACAGCACGCCGCCCGGCTGGACCGGGCGCTGGTCGATCTGGTGCCTGAGTTTTCCCGCAGCTACTTGCAGCAGCTGCTCGCGCAGGGGCTGGTCAGCGTCAATGGCAAACCGGTCCTGAAAGCATCGGCCCGGGTGAAGGCCGGGGATCAGGTGGTGCTGGAAATGCGCCCCACCTTGCAGAGCCAGGCCTTTCGCCCCGAGCCAATGGCTATCGATGTGGTTTATGAGGACGCACACCTGCTGGTGGTGAACAAGCCCTCAGGGCTGGTGGTGCACCCAGCGCCTGGCAATTGGAGTGGAACGCTGCTCAATGGCTTGCTGGCCCGGGACGAAAAGGCGCAGTTGGTGCCGCGAGCGGGCATTGTCCACCGCCTTGACAAGGACACCAGCGGGCTGATGGTGGTGGCCCGTGACCGCGTTACCATGGACGCGCTGGTCGCCCTGATTGCTGCGCGGAAGGTGCAGCGCCAGTATCTTGCGCTGGCACACGGATCGTGGACGGGGGCCAAGGCCCGCACCGTGGACGCCCCCATAGGGCGCGATCCGCGCAACCGGTTGAGAATGGCGGTGGTGGATCTGGCGATCCATGCCGGAAAATCGGCACGCACCGATATCCGGTGTCTGGATGCGGTGAATGGTGGTTGCTGGGTGCAGTGCACCCTGCACACGGGGCGTACCCATCAGATCCGTGTACACATGGCGTCTTTGAAACACCCGTTGGTGGGTGATAGCTTGTACGGTGGTGCACCGGTGGAGCACATGCAGCGTCAAGCTTTGCATGCCTACCGTTTGGCGTTCACGCACCCCATGACAGGTGAGGCCTTGGAGTTCCATGTCCCCTTGCCAGACGATATGCAACAGGTGCTGTCTTTGTGGGGGCTGGGCTACAATGCGCCCTGATGGCCAGACAGGCCCCCGCCCGAAGTTGGAATTCCACCGGGCTCCTGCGCCGCGCCTGCGCTCTTGAACAGCGCGCTCTTGTCGCTTTCGCCCTCGCTGCTTGCCCCCTGCTGTTGATGTGCCACCCGTTGCAACGCGTGGCACTTTTCCAGGAATCGCTGAACCATGAATACGGTGGATGCCAAACGGGTCCTCGAAACTGCGTTGATCTGCGCGCAGCAGCCCGTGCCATTGCGCGAGTTGCGCATATTGTTCAACGACGCGCTGGGATCCGACACCCTCAAAGTCCTTCTGCACGAATTGCAGCTTGACTGGTCGCAGCGAGGGGTGGAGTTGGTGCAGGTGGCGACAGGATGGAGGTTTCAGAGTCGCCCGGAAATGCGCGAGTACCTGGACAGATTGCACCCCGAAAAACCGCCGCGCTATTCGCGCGCCACTATGGAAACGCTGGCCATCATTGCCTACCGCCAGCCGGTCACCCGGGGAGACATCGAAGACATCCGTGGGGTGACGGTCAATAGCCTGATCGTCAAGCAGTTGGAGGATCGGGGCTGGGTGGAGGTTATTGGGCACCGCGAGACCGTAGGGCGCCCGGCGCTGTTTGCGACGACCCGGCAGTTTTTGGATGACATGGGCCTGCAGTCACTGGACCAGTTGCCCGTGTTGGACGACCCGACTGGCAACGCGAATGTGCTGGAGGCGATGGCGGCTGCGGCGCAGGGCGTGATTGAGCCTGATCCAGCCCCAGCGCTGGCCGACTTGGACCCCCGTGCAGAACTAGCCCGACAGGCTGATGCGCGGGGAGAGGGCGACCAGGACCGCACTATTGCGCAACCAGTGGATGATTTTTTTCAGAATGTGGAGACAGATCTCCGCGACGACCACGCTGATACCCCTGGCGGTATCCAGGGAAACACTTGATGAACGACTCGACCCCCGAAAATCCGGACGCTGCGCCGGTCCCTGAGGCTGCCAACATGGCGCCTGATACCAAGAAGCCCGCCGCCAAACGTGCGCCTCGCAAGAAGGTCGTCAAGACCGACGACTTGGCTGTTGCTGGCGCAGAAGCTGCCGCTCCGTCCGTGCAGTCTCCCGACTCATTGGTTTCCGAAGCCTCACCTGAACCGGCGCCGCAGGATGCGGGTCGCTTGCCAGATGATGCGAGTCCTGTCGAAGCCGGGGCTGCCTCTGTCCAAGGTCAGCGGCATGTTTCCGGGGGGCATCGGGCACGTGTGCCGCGCGCAGAGGGCCAAGGCCGCGACAAGCGCCGAGGGGCTGCCCCGGTTGTTGAGGGTTACCGGTTCGAGGATGTGGTCTCGGGTAAATTCGATGAAGACGATGCCTCTGAAGTGGAGGTCCCTTCCAAGCGTGTTTTGTTGCCTCAGGTGGAAACACCCAAGCTTCATAAGGTGCTTGCCCAGGCGGGGCTGGGGTCACGGCTTGAGATGGAGCAACTCATTCTGGAAGGCCGGATTTCAGTCAACAACGAGCCCGCCCATATCGGACAGCGCATCCAGTTTGGAGACCAGGTCAAGGTCAACGGCAAGCCCATCCGCTATCGCATCGATCCTCCACCGGCGCGTGTCATCGCTTATCACAAGCCGGTGGGCGAGGTGGTGACCCATGACGACCCGCAGAATCGCCCTACGGTTTTCCGCAAGCTGCCGCGGCTGATGAACGGCAAGTGGCAGTCAGTGGGACGTCTCGATCTGAATACCGAAGGCTTGCTCCTGTTTACGAGCTCGGGCGAATTGGCCAACAAGCTCATGCACCCCCGCTTCGGGCTGGAGCGCGAGTACGCCGTGCGTGTTCTTGGCGCGCTCAGCAATGAGGAAAAGCAAAAGCTGCTGGACGGCGTGCGCTTGGACGACGGCATGGCTTCGTTCGGCTCGATTGAAGATGGCGGCGGCGAAGGCGCCAACTGCTGGTATCGCGTCACTATTTCCGAAGGACGCAATCGCGAAGTGCGCCGCATGCTGGAGTCCGTCGGGCATGCCGTGAGCCGGTTGATTCGCATCCGTTACGGCGCAATGGTGTTGCCGCGGGGGCTCAAGCGCGGTGCGTGGCTGGAACTGGACGACAGCGACATCCGAGCGTTGGTGCAGGCTGCCGGCGCTGGGCGTGCTGAACCGCTGGAGGGTCGCGATGATGTTGCTCCAGGTCCTGGTGGGCGAGGCGGGAGCAGCCGAAGCCGGGGGCGGAGTGGACCGCGGGTGGGTGATGGTCCCCGTGGAAACATGTCCCAGGGCGGACCAACCGGAGGTCCGCGCGGGCAGAAGCCTCGCCGCGACGGCGGAGGTCGGCCAGCGCAGGGCGCCCGGGGTAACACTGCAGGCGGAAATGATCGCCAGTCTGTAGCGTCGCAGCCAGATCCATTGAAAACGTCCGTCGGTTATATCGGCGTGGACAGCTTGTCCCGACAGCGCCAGGACAAGCGCCGCCCGGGGGGGGGTGGCCCCCGCCGGGGCGGCCGCTAATCGGGCCTGCTTTTATCAACGGTTAGAATCGAGGGCTTTGTCCAACGGGCAAACGAATCACAGCAACATCCAATCAGGAAAATTCATATGGCTATCGAACGCACTCTCTCCATCATCAAGCCCGACGCAGTGGCCAAGAACGTCATCGGTCAGATTTACGCTCGCTTTGAAGCCGCTGGTCTTAAAGTGGTGGCTGCTCGTATGGCTCACCTGTCGCGCCTGGAAGCTGAGCAGTTTTACGCTGTGCACAAAGAGCGTCCTTTCTTCAAGGATCTGGTCGACTTCATGATCTCCGGCCCCGTGATGATCCAGGCGCTGGAAGGCGAGAACGCGATTTTGAAGAACCGCGAACTCATGGGAGCTACTGACCCCAAGAAGGCAGAAGCAGGCACCATCCGCGCTGATTTTGCTGACAGCATCGACGCAAACGCAGTGCACGGCTCTGACGCTGCCGAAACGGCTCAGGCAGAAGTCGCCTTTTTCTTCCCTGGCCTGAACGTCTACTCGCGTTGATATGGTGGTCCCCATGCCTGTTCCCGCGATCGTGGGATGCCTGCGCCATGGGGGCGAATGCGCCCTGCCCACTGGGAAGCGGGCGCGATGACCACGAATCTCCTCGAATTTGACCTCGACGGCTTGGCCGCTTTTTGCGAGCGACTGGGCGAAAAGCGTTTTCGCGCAACCCAGCTGTTTCGCTGGATTCATCAGCGGGGCGCAAGTGATTTTGATGCCATGAGCGACTTGGCGAAAGCCTTGCGCGACAAGCTCAAAGGCTGTGCGCGCGTCGAGGCACTGCCCGTCATATCGGAGCATGTATCGTCGGACGGCACCGTGAAGTGGCTGTTTGACGTGGGCGATGGCAATGCGGTTGAAGCTGTTTTTATCCCCGAGGATGACCGCGGCACCCTCTGTGTGTCTTCGCAAGCCGGCTGTGCGGTAGGCTGCCGTTTTTGTTCGACAGGGCACCAGGGTTTCAGTCGTAACCTGACAACGGGGGAGATCGTTGCCCAATTGTGGTTTGCCGAGCATTCGTTGCGCCAGCGCTTACACACTGCAGATCGCGTCATCTCCAACGTGGTGATGATGGGGATGGGTGAGCCGCTGCAAAATTACTCGGCATTGCTGCCGGCCCTGCGCGTTATGCTGGACGACCACGGGTATGGCCTGTCGCGTCGCCGGGTAACGGTCTCTACGTCAGGCGTCGTGCCGATGATGGACCGGCTGGCGCAGGACTGCCCTGTAGCCTTGGCGGTCTCGTTGCACGCGCCCAACGACCCCTTGCGCGACAATCTGGTGCCGCTCAATCGCAAGTATCCGATTCGAGAACTGCTGGATGCGTGCAACCGGTATCTCGCGCATGCTCCGCGGGACTTTATTACTTTCGAATATTGCATGCTCGACGGGGTGAACGACCAGTTTGAACATGCCCAACAGTTGATTGAACTCGTCAAGCCGGCCCGGGGTGCAGGGGTTCGATGCAAGTTCAATCTCATACCCTTCAATCCGTTCCCCGCGTCAGGGCTCTTGCGTTCAGCGCAGAATCAAGTCACCGCGTTTGCAAAAATTCTGAGCGACGCTGGCATTGTCACAACGGTGCGCAAAACACGAGGTGATGATATTGACGCGGCATGCGGCCAGTTGGCTGGAGATGTCAAAGATCGCACGCGTGCCGCAGAGCGTATGGCGAAGCAGCGCACAATCATGCTCAAACCTGTCACGTGATTTCGTAATTCGGTTTATATCAAGGAGGCTCTACATGGTGGGATTGGTTGGACGCTGGTGGCAATTTGGCCGCTGGACACTCACGGCATGTAGTGCGGTGGTTTGCGCGGTGATGATTCAAGGCTGCGCAACCAAAGGGGATGGTATATCGGGCATCGGTAGCAGTGCTGATAGTTTTACTCCGTCGGATGAGCCTGAGTCACGTCGCCGCGCTCGCATTCGCCTTGAGCTTGCATCCAACTATTTCGAGATGGGGCAAACTGCGGTGGCTTTGGATGAAGTCAAGCAGGCTCTGGCGGCGGACCCTGGCTATGCGGATGCGTTCAATCTGCGTGGTCTGATTTTCATGCGGCTTAGTGACTTTCCTCAAGCCGAAGACAGCTTCCGCCGTGCGTTGGCATTGCGCGGCAACGACCCCAATTTATTGCATAACTACGGCTGGTTGATGTGTCAGCAGCAGAAATATGCAGAGGCCGATCAACAGTTTGTGCGGGCGATCGCCAACCCTGCCTACACCGCGCGCAGCAAGACGCTGATGGCGCGTGGGTTGTGCCAATCGGGAGCTGGTCAGTTTGCTGATGCCGAGCAATCGTTGCTCAAGGCCTACGAGCTGGATGCGGGCAACCCTGTGGTGGGATATCACTTGGCATCGCTTTTACTTCGGCGCAATGAGTTGACGCGCGCTCAGTTTTACATTCGGCGGCTCAATAACAGTGAGCTGTCCAACTCTGAATCTCTTTGGTTGGGAATCAAAATTGAACGTGCGATTGGCGACACCGTTGCGATGAGGCAGTTGGCCGATCAGTTGCGCAAGCGGTTCCCTGAGTCCAAGGAACTGGGGGCATACGAACGCGGGGCATTCAATGAGTGAAGGTGCGGTAGTGGAAGGTGGAGTGACAGCCGGCGGCATGTTGAAGGAGGCACGGCAAGCCGCAGGCATGCACATTGCGGCGTTGGCAGTCGCACTGAAGGTGCCTGTGAACAAATTGGAGGCCCTGGAAGCAGACAACTATTCGGTTTTGCCGGATACCGTGTTTGTGAGAGCGCTAGCGTCGAGCGTTTGCCGAACCCTGAAGGTGGATGCGGCTCCCATCTTGGCATTGCTGCCGCAAAGCCACAGTCCTCGACTGTCGGAAGATTCTGCAGGTTTGAATGCGCCGGTCAAAGGGCGGGCTGTAACGTCATCCGCGCCGTACACATCTTCCCCTTCGTTTGGGAGTTCAACGTCCCGATCTGTGACTGTGGTGGTGCTTGCGCTTCTTGCCGGTGCCTTGGCACTGGTGTATTTCCCCCGACAATCCGACAACGCGTCAGGCAGTGCTGTTTCCGCCAGCACTGAGCGGCGCCCGGGGGCAAACGAAGGCGCATCCTCGGAGGCTGGGGTTGTGGTGGAGCGAGCAGTAAACCAGACTCCAGTGAATCAAGTCTTGGGGACGACTCAGACAGCTCCGCCCTTAGCAGCGTCGGTAACCCAGCCCGTGGCGGAGCCTGCTTCCGCACCCGTCACCTCTGCTAGTGCGCCTGCCAGCGTTGTGGCGCCAACAGGTATCTTGCTCTTGCGCGCTCGTAGCGAATCGTGGGTTCAAGTAAGGGATTCGGCGGGTGCCGTAGTGCTTCAGCGCAATCTTGCAGCTGCGGAGTCTGTGTCTGTGTCGGGCGCTCTGCCCTTGTCTGTGGTGATTGGTCGTGCAGACGTGACCGAGGTTTTTGTGCGTGGCAAGCCGTTTGAGTTGACGGCGGTGTCACGCGAAAATGTTGCGCGCTTTGAGGTGAAATAGTGGAAAACGCACAGCGAGATATTGAACCTGTGGCGATTTCGTCGCCTTTGCCGCGTCGTTCGCGACAGGCCCAGGTGGTGTGGGGGTCACGTGTCGTCTCCGTTGGAGGTGATGCGCCTGTTCGTGTTCAGTCGATGACCAACACCGATACTGTGGATGCCATTGGCACTGCAATCCAGGTCAAAGAGCTGGCGCAGGCCGGATCTGAGTTTGTGCGCATCACAGTCAACACCCCTGAGGCGGCAGCTGCTGTTCCGTATATTCGAGAGCAGCTTGATCGAATGGGTGAGAGTGTTCCTCTGGTCGGGGACTTCCACTACAACGGCCATCGCCTATTGACGGACTTTCCCGACTGCGCCCAAGCATTGTCCAAGTACCGGATCAATCCAGGCAATGTTGGCAAGGGCAACAAGCGGGATCTTCAGTTCGGCCAGATGATCGACGCTGCCATGCGCTGGAACAAGCCAATACGCATTGGTGTGAACTGGGGTAGTCTCGATCAGGAACTGTTGGCGGGTCTGATGGACATCAATAGCCGTCGCGCCTCACCCTGGGAAGGACGCCAAGTGATGTACGAGGCGCTGATCACGTCGGCTATCGAGTCAGCGAACAGGGCTCAGGAGATGGGGTTGGACGGAAACCAGATCATCCTGTCGTGCAAGGTAAGCGGTGTGCAAGACCTGATTGCGGTTTATCGTGAATTGGCTCGCCGCTGTGATTACGCCTTGCACTTGGGCCTGACTGAGGCGGGAATGGGCACAAAAGGTACCGTAGCCTCTGCTGCTGCGCTGTCGGTGCTCCTGCAAGAGGGCATTGGTGACACCATTCGTGTGTCGTTGACGCCCCAGCCGGGTGAAGCACGTACTCAGGAAGTGGTCGTTGCGTCGGAAATATTGCAAGCACTGGGTTTGCGCGTGTTTGTGCCCAGCGTTACCGCCTGCCCCGGCTGTGGTCGCACCACCAGTTCGACTTTTCAGGAGTTGGCCAAGCAGATCGACGATTTCTTGCGCTCGCAGATGCCGGTGTGGCGCGTTCGTTATCCGGGTGTGGAGAGTTTGCGCGTGGCTGTGATGGGATGCATCGTCAACGGGCCCGGCGAAAGCAAACATGCAGACGTTGGTATCAGCCTGCCTGGCACAGGTGAAGCCCCGGCTGCACCTGTGTTCATCGACGGTGAAAAAGCCCTGACCCTGCGTGGCGATGACATTGCCAACGAGTTTCACAAAATCGTGGAGCAGTACATCGAAAGGCGCTTCGGCGCCAAGGCTGTGGTCACTCCCTGATCCGCCGTTCGGCGGCGCGTTACACGGCGCTGATTCCCCACAGACTTGTGGGTTCTAACTACTTTCTACCCCAAGAAAAACAGATCGTGACAAACGAACAAAAAGCCGTTCCAAACAAGCCCGAGAAACTCGTTGCTGTAAAGGGCATGAATGATATTTTGCCCCCGGAGTCTGCACATTGGGAGTGGTTGGAGGGCAAGGTGCGCGAGCTCATGGAGAGATACGCCTATCGAAACATCCGTACTCCAATCGTTGAGCCTACGGCATTGTTCGTTCGCGGGCTCGGAGAGGTTACAGACATTGTCGAAAAGGAGATGTATTCGTTTGAGGACAGGCTCAATGGCGAACAACTGACCCTGCGCCCTGAGGCGACGGCCGGCGTTGTCCGGGCTGTTGCCGAGCATTCCTTGCTTTATGAGGGTGGCAAGCGGCTCTACTACATGGGGCCCATGTTTCGTCATGAACGTCCTCAGCGCGGCCGCTACCGTCAGTTTCACCAGATAGGCGCTGAGGCCTTGGGCTTCCCCGGGGCTGAAGTAGATGCTGAATTGATCCTGCTAGCGAATGCATTGTGGCGCGAGCTAGATCTGAAAAATGTTCGTTTGGAAATCAATAGCCTTGGGCAGCCCGCTGAACGAAAAGCCCATCGTGCGGCATTGATCGCCTATCTTGAGCAGCACGCGAGCATTTTGGACGAAGAAGCGAGGAGACGACTTCACAGCAATCCCCTGCGAATCCTCGATACTAAAAATCCAGCCATGCAGGCGATGATCGAAGCAGCGCCGCGATTGATTGATTTTCTAGGACCCGAATCGCTGGCCCATTTCTCTGCTGTCAAGGCGATCTTGGAAGCCAATGGTGTGGAGTGGCGTGTCAACCCCAGGCTGGTGCGAGGCATGGATTACTACAACCTCACTGTATTTGAATTCGTCACGGATCAATTGGGTTCGCAAGGCACGATTTGTGGCGGGGGGCGCTACGACTACCTGATTGAGCAAATCGGTGGCAAACCAGCTCCTGCTGTTGGATGGGCGCTCGGGGTGGAGCGGGTGCTTGAGCTTTTGAAAGAGCAGGGTAACGTTGTTCCGTCGCTGGTGCCCGATGTGTATGCCATTATTCCCTCGTCGGCGTCACTCCCACTGGCCGTGTCAACTGTTGAGCAATTGCGTATGCAAGGGGTCAAGGTGCAGATGCACGCAGCGCCTGCTGGGGCCGACGGCATGGGCAGCATGAAATCGCAGTTCAAGAAGGCCGATGTCAGCGGCGCGTTGCATGCGCTCATTTTTGGAGATGACGAATTGTCCCGAGGCATGGTGACGCTGAAATCGCTGCGCGATGGTGTTGGGGCGCAATCCGAGAAAGCGCTTGCCGCTTTGGCAGACTGGGCGCCCCACCTACAATCCAATCCCTGAAACGTATATATCCCATGGCAAAACATCTCGATCTTGAAGAACAAGAGCAGCTTGATCAACTCAAGCATTTCTGGAACACGTGGGGCACATTAATCAGTTCTGTGTTGATCCTGGTTGCAGGCGCTCTGGCTGCCTGGAACGGGTACCAATATTGGCAGAATCGCCAGGCAGTTCAGGCAGCAGCCTTGTTCGACGCTGTGGATGCAGCGGCCCGTTCCGGTGACTCAGCTCGGATGGAGCAAGCATTTGCAGATCTGAAAGGCAAGTACTCTGGCACCACTCAAACGGCGCAGGCAGGGCTGACGCTTGCGAAAAGTCTTCTGGACAATGGAAATCCAGATGGCGCCAAAGAGGCATTGAGTTGGGTTGCAGAGAAATCTTCAGACGATGGGCTTAAGGCGCTTGCGAAGCTGCGATTGGCCAGCGTGTTAATGGATCAAAAAAATTATGACGAAGCGCTCAAGCTTGTTTCGAGCGCTGCACCTTCCGAGTTTGAAGCTGTGTACGCAGATCGCAAGGGCGATATTCTTGTTTTGCAAGACAAACGTACAGAGGCTATCGCCGAGTACACCATTGCTTACAAATCGTTTGAGGAGGGCGTCGAATACCGTCGGTTGGTTGAGATCAAGCTCAACGCACTCGGTGTCTCGCCCGTTAGCCTGGCTGTGACGGCGGCTGATGCGGTGGGAGGGACAAAGTGACCATGCGTTTTTCTGGTTTTCCAGTGCGCCGCACCGCGCGCCTCTGCGGTGGCGGGCTCGTCTTGGCGATTGTGACTGCTTTGACTGGTTGTTCATCGCTCTGGGGCGGGGGGGGCTCCAAGCCAGTCCCCGCTGATCTCGGCGCTAACGTAGCTGTTCTTGGTGTGCGCCAGGCGTGGACTGCTCGTGTGGGTGGGTTGGCGGGTATGCCCATGGAGGTGCATTCAGCCGGAAGCGTTGTGACGCTAGCATCTGCAGATGGAGTGGTTGCGGCCATTGATGCCCGCACGGGGGGCGATGTGTGGCGTACGAGTCTGGGCGAGCCACTGTCTGCCGGGCTGGGCGCTGATGGCAACACTGCCGCCGTTGTCTCGCGCGCGAACGTATTGGTCGTTTTGGATGCTGGGCGCGAACGCTGGCGCCATTCGCTGGGTGCGCAGGTGTTTACCCCACCGCTCGTTGCAGGCGGCCGCGTATTTGTGTTGTCTGCCGATCGGTCTGTTTCTGCTTTTGATGCAGCGTCCGGGCGCAAGTTGTGGACGCAACAGCGGCCGGGTGAAGCCTTGGTTTTGCGTCAAGCTGGCGTTCTACGTCCCGTAGGCGACACGTTGGTTGTGGGTTTGTCGGGGCGCTTGGTCGGCCTCAATCCTGACAACGGCAGCGTGCGATGGGAGGCGCCATTGGCTAGCCCTCGTGGGACTAACGATGTTGAGCGATTGGTTGAGTTGGTAGGTCGAACCAGCAGGGAGGGCGATAGTATTTGCGCCCGCGCTTTTCAGGCCTCCGTCGGTTGTGTCAACCCAGTGAGGGGTACTGTCTCGTGGACGCAGCCTGCTTCCGGTGCTGAAGGCATCCACGGGGACGCGGAGGCAGTATTCGGCACAGAAAGCAATGGCGCTGTGATTGCCTGGCGCCGTGTCGACGGTTCCCGTTTGTGGGCAACGGATCGACTGAAGTACCGTAAGCTTACGGCCCCATTACTTCTCGGGCGCTCTGTAGTTGTCGGTGATGACACCGGGTTGGTGCACCTGCTTTCTCGCACCGATGGAGCGCCGCTCAATCGCCTTTCCACTGATGGCTCCGGTATAGGCGCTGCCCCCGTCGTTGCAGGTGACACCTTGGTGGTCGTTACGCGCAACGGCAACATTTTCGGCTTCCGCCCTGATTGATAGGTCTTACTCAATGAAGCCAGTTATCGCCCTTGTGGGGCGTCCGAACGTCGGGAAGTCCACGTTGTTCAATCGTCTGACGAAATCTCGCGACGCGATCGTCGCAGACTTCGCAGGGCTTACGCGTGACCGGCATTACGGGAATGGCAAGCAAGGCAAACACGAGTACATCGTTATCGATACGGGCGGGTTTGAGCCAGATGCTTCTAGCGGCATCTATCGGGAAATGGCCAAGCAGACGCAGCAAGCGGTTGCGGAGGCGGATGTCGTTATTTTTGTTGTGGATGCGCGGGCTGGAGTTTCCGCTCAAGATCATGACATTGCAAAATATCTTCGGCGTTTGAGCAAGCCCTGTGTTTTGGTGGCCAACAAGGCTGAAGGGATGCTGGAGGGTGTGCAGCTTGCTGAGTTCTATGAACTCGGTTTGGGTGAGGTGTTTCCCATCTCCGCTGCACATGGTCAAGGTATTCGCAGCTTGGTCGACATCGCGCTGGAACCACTGCATCTTGCAGATCCTGAGGAGACGGATGGCTCCCCTGATAAAAGCATAGTCAAGTTGGCCGTGGCAGGGCGGCCAAATGTCGGCAAGTCCACATTGATCAACACTTGGCTGGGCGAAGAGCGGCTCGTAGCATTTGATATGCCCGGTACCACTCGCGACGCCATCACCGTGCCGTTTGAGCGCAATGGGCAGAAATTTGAATTGGTGGATACGGCAGGCCTTCGCCGCAAGGGTAAGGTTTTTGAGGCTATAGAGAAGTTTTCGGTGGTGAAGACTTTGCAGGCCATCGAGTCAGCAAATGTCGTGCTGTTGTTGCTCGATGCGACTCAAGGGGTTACAGACCAAGATGCGCATATTGCGGGCTATATCCTGGAAAGCGGCCGGGCCGTAGTCGTTGCGGTTAACAAGTGGGATGCCGTAGACGACTATCAGCGGCAGCTGCTGGAGCGCTCGATTGAGACGCGTCTGGCTTTCCTGAAATTCGCCTCGCTTCATTACATTTCGGCGAAGAAGCGGCAAGGGCTAGGTCCGTTGTGGACATCTATCGTGCAGGCGCACAAGGCGGCAACATGCAAAATGTCAACGCCTATCTTGACGCGGTTGCTCTTGGAGGCTGTGCAATTCCAGAGTCCCAAGCGTGCAGGCATGTACCGTCCCAAGCTTCGCTATGCTCATCAAGGTGGAATGAATCCTCCTGTGATCGTCGTTCATGGGAACTCACTGGAGCACGTAACAGACGCGTACAAGCGGTTCCTTGAAGGCCGCTTCCGCAAAGAGTTCGATTTGGTTGGAACGCCGCTTCGAATTGAGATGAAAACCTCTCACAATCCATTCGCAGAAAAGGATGATGCATAGTCAAAGGCCGAATCCGAGAGGGGCCATGCTTCGCCTCTGCCGAGGGTTCGCTTTGCTGTGGTAAGGTGGTGGTTTACAACAACATCTTGAACACGGAGAATATCGTGAGCAATAAAGGCCAGCTTTTGCAAGACCCTTTCCTCAACGCACTGCGTCGAGAACATGTTCCAGTGTCCATCTACTTGGTCAATGGCATCAAGCTTCAGGGGCAGATCGAGTCTTTCGATCAGTACGTGGTGCTGCTTCGCAACACGGTAACCCAGATGGTTTACAAACACGCTATCTCGACCATTGTCCCTGGACGTGCTGTCAATTTTTCTACGCCTGACACTCCAGAAGCAGATGGCGCCAACGCCTGACTCGTTGCTACCTTCATTTTTGTTTCAAGCTCAACATATGTGCGGGGCGGGTGCGCGGTGACGGCCGCAATCTCTCCCGCGCCCACCCCCGTCGTTTTGGTGGGGGTGGATCTCGGGCTTCCGCATTTTGACTCCGAATTGGGCGAGCTGGGGCTGCTTGCACAAACCGCAGGTATGGCACCAGTAGCGCGCATTACCTGCAAGCGCAAGGCTCCCGATGCGGCCTTGTTCGTGGGCAGTGGCAAGGCGGACGAAATTCGCATGCTCGCCCAAATGCACGGCGCAGTAGAGATTCTTTTCGACCAGTCGCTTAGTCCCGCTCAACAACGTAACCTCGAGCGTCAAATCGAGTTGCCCGTCAATGACAGGACGCTTCTAATTCTTGAGATCTTTGCTCAGCGTGCACGAAGTCACGAAGGAAAGCTTCAAGTGGAGTTGGCTCGGCTACAGTATTTGAGCACACGGCTCGTTCGCCGCTGGTCCCACTTGGAGCGTCAGACAGGTGGCATCGGATCACGTGGTGGCCCTGGCGAGAAGCAGATCGAGTTGGATCGTCGCATGATTGGAGACGCCATAAAGCGCATCCGTGAACGCCTGGTGAAGGTAAAGCGCCAGCGCTCAACCCAACGTCGGCAGCGCGAGCGACGGGATGCGTTCAACATTTCACTGGTGGGGTACACCAATACGGGGAAATCCACCATTTTTAACGCGTTGGTGAAAGCGCGGGCGTACGCGGCAGACCAACTCTTTGCGACATTGGACACTACGACCAGACAGTTGTATCTGGGCGCCGCGGGAAGATCGGTTTCCCTGTCTGATACGGTGGGGTTTATCAGAGATCTGCCTCACGGACTGATAGACGCATTTCAGGCAACGCTCCAGGAAGCTGTGGATGCAGACTTGCTGCTTCACGTTGTAGACGCTTCTAATGTGGAATACCCGGAGCAAATGGCTCAGGTGCAACGTGTGTTACGTGAAATTGGAGCCTCTGAAATTCCTCAGGTGCTGGTGTTTAACAAGCTGGATGCGCTGGGCGTGGAGCAGCGACCGAGTGCTTTGGAAGATATGTACGAACTGGACGGCCGTATGGCTCCCCGGCTTTTTGTAAGCGCGCGATCTGGCGAAGGTCTAGAAAGGCTGCGTTCGTTACTTTCATTTAAGGTGCTGGCAGAGGCAGAGCCCATGACCCCAGATGCAGCTATTGAATTACCGGATGAATTGAGCTAATTGGGCACAATGCAAGCATTGATCAACTTCTTCAGAGAACCAGAGACTTTGCGCATGAATTTTCAGAACCGGACCCAGCGATGGGCATCGTTGCCAGAACGCATTCGGGGAATGTTTAATTTAAACGACCCTCGCTGGGGTCGTGGCGACGACAAACCCGATGAGGCTGCGCGGCCAGAAGATCGGCCCACACCACCGCCATCCGGCAATCGCGGCCGTGAGCAGGGACCAAATGTTGGTGGGCAACCCCCCGATCTCGACGAATTGTGGAGAGACCTCAATCGCAAACTTGGAGGCCTTTTCGGGGGCAAGGGTGGCGGTAGCGGACGAGGTGCCGGAAACAACGGCGGGTCAGGCGGTGGTTTTCAGCCTGATATGAAAAGTGCCGGTGTAGGCGTTGGGCTGATTGCCGGAGTCATTTTTGTCATTTGGCTTGGAACTGGGTTCTTCATTGTCCAAGAAGGACAGCAAGCTGTTATCACCCAGTTTGGTAAATACAAAAGCACGGTTGGTGCAGGCTTCAATTGGCGCTTGCCGTATCCCATCGAGCGGCATGAGCTTGTTTTTGTGACTCAGATCCGGTCTGCCGATGTGGGACGAGACAGCATCATCAAGAGCACGGGTCTGCGCGAGTCTGCAATGCTGACTGAAGACGAGAATATCGTTGAGATCAAATTCGCCGTGCAGTATCGCTTGAGCGATGCAAGAGCCTGGTTGTTTGAAAGCAAGAACCCGTCCGAGGCCGTTGTTCAGGCGGCGGAGACAGCGGTCCGGGAAGTCGTAGGAAAAATGCGCATGGATACCGCTCTCGCCGAGGAGCGAGACCAGATCGCGCCTCGTGTTCGAGATCTGATGCAGACAATTCTGGATCGATATAAGGTTGGTGTCGAAGTTGTCGGAATAAATTTGCAGCAGGGCGGTGTTCGTCCTCCTGAGCAGGTTCAAGCGTCTTTTGATGATGTGCTCAAAGCGGGACAGGAGCGGGAGCGCGCCAAAAACGAGGCACAAGCCTATGCCAATGACGTTGTCCCGCGTGCGGTGGGCTCTGCTTCTCGATTGAATGAAGAAGCCGCTGCCTACAAAGCTCGCATCGTTGCGCAGGCCGAAGGTGACGCTCAGCGTTTCTCTTCGGTGCTAACTGAATACCAGAAGGCGCCGCAGGTCACACGTGATCGCATGTATCTAGAAGCGATGCAGCAGATCTATGGGAGTGTGACCAAAGTTCTGGTCGATTCTCGTCAAGGGTCCAACTTACTCTATTTGCCGCTCGACAAGATCATGCAAGGAGTTGCGACCGGATCCGGAGCTCAGGATTCATCGACCGCAATCGTTGCCCCGACTGGTGTCCCGGCTGCCCCCGCCTCTTTATCCACTGACCCGCGGGCGCGTGACAGCAGTCGCACACGCGATCGTGAAGCTCGCTAGGAGTTACCTGTGAACAGAGTTGGTTTTATTGCTTCCACTTTTTTGGTGGTGCTCGCACTGATGAGCTCGATGCTCTTTGTTGTTGATCAACGTCAGTTTGGCGTGCTTTACGCGCTGGGTCAGATCAAGGAGGTCATCACCGAGCCTGGGCTGAACTGGAAGCTCCCGCCTCCCTTTCAAAATGTGTCTTACATCGACAAGCGGCTGCTAACGCTAGATAGCTCGGATACCGAGCCTATGCTCACCGCAGAGAAGCAGCGTGTGGTGATCGACTGGTACGTTCGCTGGCGTATCTCGGAGCCCACTGAATACATCCGCAACGTTGGGCTCGATGAAAGTGCGGGTGCCATGCAACTCAATAGGGTTGTCCGTAATGCATTCCAAGAAGAAATCAACAAACGGACCGTGAAAGACCTGCTGTCGCTTAAGCGCGAAGCCTTGATGGCTGATGTAAAGCGCGAAGTACTTGAAACAGTTCGCGGGGCCAAGCCGTGGGGTGTGGATGTTGTGGACGTGCGAATTACCCGCGTGGACTACGTGGAGGCTATCACTGAATCTGTATACCGCCGCATGGAAGCAGAGCGTAAGCGCGTGGCCAACGAACTACGTTCGACTGGTGCTGCGGAAGGTGAAAAGATCCGGGCGGATGCTGACCGTCAAAGAGAAATTGCGATCGCCAACGCATACCGTGACGCGCAAAAGCTGAAAGGCGAGGGCGATGCAGAGGCTGCGCGTATCTATGCGGAGGCATTTGGGCGTGACGCTCAATTTGCGCAGTTCTATCGTAGCCTGGAGGCCTATAAATCCAGCTTCAGCAAGAAGAGCGACGTATTGGTGCTCGACCCAGCGTCATCGGAGTTTTTCAAGACCTTTCGGGGTGGGGTTCCAGCCCTTTCTCCGGTTGCACCACGCAAATAAGCATGTGCTTTCATCCCGTCGGTTTCCTCTAACGGGATGAGATGAGCTATCGATTTCGACGGGTAGCTTTGCGCATTGGTTGAACTGCCCGTTTGACGTTCTGACCAGCGCGTGTGGGATCGGGGCCGCGAGTCAGCTGGGCTCGTTTCTTTGGTGGCGGTTCTGGCAATGCTTATCACAATCCAACCACTGGGTTTGATCTCCGCAAACGTCTGCCGCCGTACAACTTGTTCGGGTCACAGGGGCGATGCCAGTAGAATCGCGGTTTTAACAGCCTCTCCTTTTCTCCATGTCTGCTTGGGTCCTTCCGGATCACATTGCCGATGTCTTGCCGTCTGAAGCGCGGCACATCGAAGAATTGCGTCGCGGGCTGCTTGATACAGCCCGCTGTTATGGCTATGAGCTTGTGATGCCTCCCATGCTGGAGCATCTGGAGTCCTTGTTGACAGGGACTGGAGAGGCTCTCGATTTGCAAACCTTCAAGCTGGTCGATCAGCTGTCCGGGCGGTCGCTGGGGCTTCGTGCGGATACCACTCCGCAGGTGGCGCGCATTGACGCACATTTGCTCAATCGGAAAGGGATTTCGAGGCTGTGCTACTGCGGCCCAGTGCTGCATACCCGTCCTGATCGCCCTCACGCTACCCGCGAGCCACTTCAATTTGGCGCTGAAATCTATGGCCATGCGGGGTTGGAGGCTGACCTTGAAGTGTTGCAACTGGCACGCGAGTGCTTGAGCATCGCTGAAGTGCAGGACACCACGATTGATCTGGCTGATGTACGTGTTGTGAGGACGTTGCTCGCTGGTGTTTCTCTGACTCCGCAGCAGTTGAATGGAATTCAGGTTGCATTGGCGTCAAAAGACTCGCAGGAGTTGGCTGCGCTGACTCAGTGTTTTCCAAAGGACTCTCGCGAGGGTCTTCTGGCGCTGTTGCAATTGTACGGCGATGCTTCGGTATTGGTCGAGGCAGAAAATGCGCTAAAACGCATAGCAGGTATGCGTGAGGTGCTATCAAATTTGAAATGGCTGGCATCTCGCCTGGACGGCGCTTCGGTGACCTTCGATCTTGCCGACTTGCGTGGTTATACGTATTACAGCGGCGCACGTTTTGCAATTTATGCCTGTGGTGCGAGCGATGCGTTAGTGCGTGGTGGTCGTTATGACGAAGTCGGCGCAGTGTTCGGTCGCAATCGACCGGCGGCAGGTTTTAGCCTCGACATCAAGCAGGTGGTGGGGGTCGTTGCTCCGCGGGCGTTGAAAGCCGCGATTCGTGCTCCTTGGGGGGAGTCCAGCGATGTAAACGCGGCTATTTCGAAGTTGCGTGCCGGGGGGGAAACCGTGGTTTGTGTACTTCCGGGTCATGAGAGTGAAGTGGACGAGTTCCACTGCGACCGCGAATTAGTGCAGATTGCAGGCCAGTGGGTCGTGCAGGCTGTTTAAGTAAACTGATATTTGAATTGGGTTTGAGATGAAAGCAACCAAAGGTCGTAACGTTGTGGTGGTTGGCACCCAGTGGGGCGACGAAGGCAAGGGAAAGTTGGTCGACTGGTTGACGGAGAGTGCGCAAGGTGTTGTTCGATTCCAAGGCGGGCATAACGCTGGTCACACGCTTGTGATCAATGGAGTCAAGACTGCGCTGCATCTAATCCCCAGCGGCATCATGCGTCCTGGAGTGAAGTGTTATATCGGCAATGGGGTCGTTCTCTCGGCTGCGAAACTGTTCGACGAGATCGAAGGGCTTGAAAGGGCAGGAGTAGAAGTGCGCTCTCGGCTGCGCATCAGTGAGGCCTGTCCTTTGATCCTGCCGTTTCACGCAGCGATCGATGTTGCGAGGGAAGCTGCGCGTGAGCAAGGCGGCGCGGAGAAAATCGGGACGACCGGGCGAGGGATTGGCCCGGCGTATGAAGACAAAATTGCTCGCCGTGCATTGCGGGTGCAAGATCTAAAGTATCCAGAGCGCTTTGCCTCCAAGCTACGCGAGCTGCTTGATCTTCACAATCATGTGTTGACCACTTATCTGGGATCGGGCTCGTTCGTATTTGGTGATGCGCTCAAGCCATATATCCTTAACGGCATGGTCCAGTTTGATGTTGTTTTTGCCGAGGCTATGCGCCATGCAGAACTGCTAAAGCCCATGATGGCAGACGTCTCATGCGAGCTCAACGAAGCCAATCGTGCAGGCGCTAATCTATTGTTCGAGGGTGCGCAAGGCACTCTGCTGGATGTGGACCACGGGACCTATCCCTATGTGACATCCAGCAATTGTGTCGCCGGAAATGCAGCCGCGGGTTCTGGGGTGGGACCAGGCATGCTGCATTACGTCTTGGGAATTACTAAGGCTTACTGCACTCGCGTGGGTGGCGGCCCTTTTCCAACAGAGCTCGACTGGGAAACGCCTGGAACTCCCGGTTACCACATGAGTACCGTCGGTGCAGAAAAGGGCGTGACCACAGGTCGCAGTCGACGATGCGGGTGGTTTGACGCTGCATTGCTGAAGCGCAGCGCCCAAGTCAACGGTTTGTCAGGCTTGTGCATTACCAAGCTGGATGTCCTGGATGGCTTGGAAGAGTTGCTGCTTTGCACTGGATACGAGCTGGATGGTGAGCGTATTGAGTTGCTTCCTATGGGCGCTGAAGACATCGCTCGCTGTACGCCGATCTACGAATCAATGCCAGGTTGGTCCGATTCCACAGTCGGCGTTACCGACTACGCCAAGTTGCCAGAGAGCGCTCGCCGCTATCTTGAGCGAATCGAGCAGGTCACTGGTGTCCCCATCGACATGATCTCCACCAGCCCTGATCGTGATCACACCATCATGATGCGCCATCCCTATGTTGCGGCCTGAGCGCGGGCATGCCGAAGTAACTGCTGCCTTAAAAGCAAACTACCCAGGAACTATCCCATGTTGACCGAAGACGGCAAACACCTTTACGTCAGCTATGACGAATACCACAGCCTCATTGAGAAGCTGGCCCTCAAAGTACATCAGTCAGGTTGGAAGTTCGATACGATCTTGTGCCTAGCACGGGGAGGGCTCCGGCCTGGCGACATATTGAGCAGGATTTTTGACAAGCCCTTGGCGATCATGTCCACAAGTTCTTATCGTGCCGAGGCAGGTACCGTCCAAGGCCATCTGGACATCGCACGCTTTATCACTACGCCGAAGGGTGAAATTGCAGGTAAGGTGCTCTTGGTTGATGACTTGGCAGACTCTGGACATACGTTGCATGCCGTGATCAACATGCTCAAGACGAACTACGCGCCCATCACGGAACTACGCAGTGCAGTGATATGGACCAAAGGGCTCTCCACGTTCTCTCCTGACTACTCGGTGGAGTTCCTGTCAACCAACCCTTGGATTCATCAGCCGTTCGAAGGATATGACAGTCTCAGCCCTGACAAGCTGCTTGAGAAGTGGCGCTTCTGAGAGGTTGATTGGCAAAAAGTCGATCTCTTGCTCAATTTCTCTGGTGCCCCTCAAAAACGGTGCTATAGTCGAGGGCTTCGCTACTAACGCGGTGCTGCAGAGATGTAGGGCGTAGTTGGTAGTTCTGCTGGTGGTTCAGGTATTGATCTGGGTTGTTGGTGGTGAAGAAAAA
>NZ_JBKBXG010000090.1:0-20248 GCF_046314175.1 Acidovorax sp.
ACAGAGCGCCAAACCCGCCAATACCTGCCAGCACGCCTTCGCGCATGGTCTTTTTGGCCAGCGGCCTGATGCGCTCAATCAGGGCGTCGCCCGCATCGATGTCAACGCCGGCGTCTTTGTAGGACAGGGGGGTGGGGGAGGTGGCAGAGGTGCTCATAGGGGGGCTCAAGGCAGGGACGGCACGGAACAGCGTGCGCAGCAGACTAAAATTTGCCCAGATTTTACGGGTTGCGCACCCAGTGCCCCCCGCTCACCCCTTCTTGCTGCCCTGTTTTGCCCCTCAAGCCCATGCGTTTTTGTGCCCCTACCCGCTGCTTTGGCCTGCGCGCCCCTGGGGCGCAGCCATGATGAAACAGCTGGCGCTGGACATTGGCCTGGCCACCGGGCCCACGCTGGCGCGGTTTCATGCAGGCCCCAATGAGGCCGCTTTACAACACCTGCGCCTGGCGGTGGGCGAAGGTAGCAGCCAGGCCACCCGCTCCCCCGTGCCTACCTACCTGTGGGGCGAGCCCGGCAGCGGCAAGTCGCATTTGCTCAAGGCCGTGCGCCAGGCATTGCGCGACGACAGTGCCCGTGTGGGCTGGCTGGACCCCTCCGTGGCCGAGCCGCCAGATTTCGACGAGCAATGGGCCGCCGTGGTGATGGACGACGTGCATCTTTACAGCACAGCCCAGCAGGCCACTGCGTTCAACTGGTTCGTCAACGCCATCAGCCCCGCCAGCGGTAGCCAGCGCTGGGTGCTTGCTGCGGGCAACCTGCCCCCGGCCGACCTGCCGCTGCGCGACGACCTGCGCAGCCGCCTGGGCTGGGGCCATGTGTTCCAGCTGCAACTGCTGGGCGAGGCCGAGCGCCGCGCCGTGCTGCGCCAGGAGGCCGACGCACGCGGCGTGTTTTTGGGCGACGACGTGATGGACTACATGCTCAACCGCTTCTCGCGCGACCTGGGCAGCCTCATGCAACTG
This sequence comes from Acidovorax sp., assembly GCF_046314175.1. Taxonomy (GTDB): domain Bacteria; phylum Pseudomonadota; class Gammaproteobacteria; order Burkholderiales; family Burkholderiaceae_C; genus Acidovorax. The sequence continues at coordinate 963 of NZ_JBKBXG010000090.1, forward strand.
CTTGAACAGCTCGATGCTTTTGCGCTGCGCACCCAACGCGCCATCACGATCCCCTTGCTCAAAACCATGCTGGAGTCGGAATGACGCCGCGCCTCTTTTTTGTCCCTTTGTGAACCTGAATGACTTCTGAACCCCGCCGCCTGCGGCTCGCGCTGTTTGACCTGGACCACACGCTGCTGCCGCTCGACTCGGATTACGAGTGGGGCGAGTTCACCATCCGCATCGGCTGGAACGACCCCGTGGAGTTCGCGCGGCGCAACGACGAGTTTTATGCCCACTACCAGGCGGGCACGCTGGATGTGCACGACTACGTGCGTTTTGCCACCGAGGCCGTGCGCCTGCGCGGGCCCGAGGCGGCAGCGGCCGCCCACCAGCAGTTCATGCGCGATGTGATCACCCCGGCCATCCGGCCCCAGGCGCTCGACCTCATCCGCCAGCACCAGGCCGCAGGTGACGAGGTGCTGATCGTTACCGCCACCAATGAATTTGTGACCACGCCCATCGCCCAGGCGCTGGGCGTGCCGCAACTGCTGTCCGTGCAACTGGTGCGCGACGCCAGTGGCTGGTTTACCGGCGAGATCGACGGCATCCCCACCATGCGCGAAGGCAAGGTGCGCCGCATGGAACAATGGCTGTCCGAGCGGCAATTGGGCTGGGACGACGTGGAAAGTACGTTCTACAGCGACTCGATGAACGATGTGCCTTTGTTGGAGAAGGTGAACCACCCTGTCGCCACCAACCCCGACCCGCGCCTGCGTGCGCTGGCCCAGGAACGCGGCTGGCGCATACTGGACCTGTTTGCGGCCGATGCCGAAACGCCTGCATCACCAGCTGAATGATGAGCGCCTTGCAGCCCCTACCAGCCGCCGTTTCGTGCCCGACCCCCTGAATACTTTCACTCCATGATCAAGAAGTTCCTAGACAAACTGATGGGCAAATCGACGCCCGGCACCTCCGGTGGCAAGCCGCACTTCGGCAAGCGCGAAGAGGTGCCCGCCTCGGTACACGGCATCAACCCCGAGCTGGTGGACCGCCGCGCCGCCGACGTGGTGGCCACGCTCAAGCAGGCCGGTTTTGAGGCTTACATCGTGGGCGGCGCGGTGCGCGACCTGCTGCTGGGCCTGCGTCCCAAGGATTTCGACGTGGCCACCAACGCCACGCCCGAGCAGGTCAAGGGCCTGTTTCGCCGCGCCTTCATCATCGGCAAGCGTTTTCGCATCGTGCACGTGGTGCATGGCCGAGGGCGCGAACATGAGGTGATCGAGGTCTCTACCTTCCGCGCCTACCTCGACAACGCCGCCGCAGGCCAGGTGGCAGGCAACGAAAAGACGAGCAAGGCCCAGTTGTCGGGAATGCAGCATGCCGTGGACGCCAGCGGCCGCGTGCTGCGCGACAACGTCTGGGGCCCGCAGGACGAAGACGCCACGCGCCGCGACTTCACCGTGAACGCCATGTACTACGACCCGGTCAGCCAGATCGTGGTGGACTACCACAAGGGTTTGCAGGACGCCAAGAAGAAAACACTGCGCATGATTGGCGACCCCGCCACGCGCTACCGCGAAGATCCGGTGCGCATCATCCGTGCCGTGCGGTTTGCGGCCAAGCTCAGCGGCCTGGGTTTCAGCATTGAGGCCAAAACAGCAGCGCCCCTGGTGCAGTCGCAACTGCTGCTGGCCGAGGTGCCCCAAAGCCGCATGTTTGACGAAATGCTCAAGCTGCTGCAAACCGGCCACGCCATTGCCACCATCGAACAGCTGCGCAAGCTGGGCATGGCCAAGGGCATCTACCCGCTGCTTGATGTGGCGGTAGAGCGCGCCGACACGCCGTTTGTCAAAGCCGCCCTGGTGGACACCGACCGCCGCGTCAACGAAGGCAAGCCTGTGGCCCCGAGCTTCCTCTTGGCCTGCGTGCTGTGGGAAGACGTGCGCAATGGCTGGCAGGCGCGCCTGAACCAGCGCCAGCACCCGCTGCCTGCGCTGCAGGAGGCCATCGACGAAGTGTTCGACAAGCGCATTGGCGACGTGTCAGGCCGGGGCAAGCTGGCCGCCGACATGCGCGAGATCTGGGTCATGCAGCCGCGTTTTGAAAAGCGTGTGGGCAGCACGCCGTTTGGCATGGTGATGCAGCCGCGTTTCCGGGCCGGGTTCGACTTCATGCGCCTGCGCGCCGATGTCGGTGAAGTTGGCGAGGCGCTGGCCGAATGGTGGCAGGACTTCCAGACCGCCGATGACGAGCGCCGCGAAGACCTGATGGACCAGGCGAAGGAAGAACAAAAGGTCCGCCAGAAGGCGCAACCCGTGGTCAAACGAGTGCCCCGCGCAGCGCCTGCCGCCGAACCGCGCGCCTTGCCCCGTGCCGAGGTTGCTGAGGGCGATGCCAACGCCAACGATGGCGACGCCGAGTTCCCGTCAGACGGTGGCGCCCCCAAGAAGCGCCGCCGCCGTCGCCGCAAGCCCGGTGGTGCAGGGGGTGGCGAAGGCGCCGCACCCGCCGCTGCGGGCGAGTGACGCACCCAGGCGCAGCGTGGGTGCCCATGGCTGAGTCGGCCAACGCTGAGGGGGGCGTCTCTGTATTCATCGGCTTGGGCGCCAACCTGGGTGACCGCAAAGCCACCCTGCGCACTGCTCTGGCCGCCATTGGCCAGTTGCCCGGCACGCAGTTGCTGCGCGTGTCACCGCTCTATGGCAGCGCTCCGGTCGATGCGGGCGGGCCAGACTACCTCAACGCCGTGGCCGAGTTGGCCACCACGCAGACGCCCCAAGCCCTGCTGCAGGCTCTGCAGTCCATTGAGCAATTCGCAGGCCGTGAGCGCCCTTACCGCAACGCCCCGCGCACGCTGGACCTCGACATCCTGTGGTTTGGTGAGCAGGTGATCACCACCCCCGAACTCACTGTGCCCCACCCGCGCATGACAGAACGCGCATTTGTGCTGCGCCCGCTGGCGGACCTGGTGCCCGAGCGTGTGGGCGCAGATCTGCTGCAGGCTGTGGCGTCGCAGGACATCTATCCGCTGGAAGGGCCGAGTTGGGCAGATCGGGTAGGTTGAGAGTGGTTTGCTCCTGAAAGAGGAGCTGCTAGCGATTTATGGATAAGCGCTAGAGGCCAAAAACACCTGAAAATTCATCTTCAAGTGTCGGCTTCGGCCGCAACATACAAAACTGGCGCTGCGCAACACCAGTGCCACCGTGGAACCGGCTTCGCCGGGCCACGGGTGGCGTCCCCCATTGGGGGAAGCGGCGCAGCCGCTCAGGGGGTCAATCTACCTTTGCCCCAGACGCCTTCACCACCTGCTGGTACTTGGCCCGCTCGCTGGCCATGAACGTGTCGAACTGCTGGGGTGTGCTGGCCACCGGTTCGGCCAGCAGCAGGCCAAAGCGGGTCTTGGTTTCCGGCGCGTTGAGGGCGGCGACAAACGCCTTGTTCAGCTTGTCGATCACCGGCTTGGGCGTGGCGGCTGGGGCGACCAGGCCCCACCAGGTGTCAATCGCAAAACCCTTGAACGTGGCCGACAGCGGGGGCACACCGGGCAGCGAAGGCGAGGCGTCGAGCGAGGTGACGGCCAGCGCCTTGAGCTTGCCTGCGCGGATGTTGGGGGCAGCGGCTGCCAGGTTGTCGATGTTGAAGTCCACCTCGCCGCCCAGCAGGGCCAGTTGCGCGGGGTTGGCGCCGCGGTAGGGGATGTGCAGCGCAAAGATGCCTGCGCGCTGCTTGAACATTTCGCCCGCCAGATGTCCAGCGCTGCCGTTGCCGCCGCTGCCGTAGTTGAGCTTGGCGGGGTTGGCTTTGGCATACGCAATCAGGTCGGCCAGGGTGTTGATCTTGAGCTGCTCGGCCTTGGCTGCGTTGATGACGAGCACGTTGGGCACGCGCACCATTTGCGTGATGCCGACAAAGTCCTTGGCCGCGTCGTACGGCATGCGCGCATACAGCCAGGGGTTGACGGCGTGGGTGGCCGTGGCGGCAATGCCGATGGTCAGGCCGTCGGGCGCTGCCTTGGCAATGGCGTCGGCGCCGATGTTGCCGCCTGCGCCGCCCTTGTTGTCGATGATGACCGTGCCCAGCGATTCACGCACCCGTTCGGCCAGCGCGCGCGCTGTCACGTCGATGGGGCCGCCCGGTGCGTAGGGCACGATCAGCCGGATGGGCTGGCCGGAGTCCTGCGCAAATGCCACGGACGCAGCAAACGGGGATGAAAAAACCGCTGCAAGAGCGGCGCTGGCGAGGAGGTGGTTTCTGCGGTTCATGGGCGCCATTGTGCAAAAGAATCGTAAGAAAGCTTATGAAACCCTGTCATTGGGTGCGAAAAACATCGGCGGGCAGGCCCAGATCTTCGACCAGCATGCCCAGTTCGTGCGACGTACGGATGTCCAGTTTGAGGAAGATGGCCAGGCGGTGGGTGTCCACCGTGCGGGGGTCTATCGGGCGCTCGGGGTCTTGCTGGGCCAGGGCGCGTGCGGCTTCTTTGCTGCTGAGGCCCGTGGCCAACAGGCGCGCCACGGCCTGCTGGCGTGGGCTCAGGCCGTTCCAGCGCTCCAGCAGCTGGTGGCGGCGCTGGGCGCGTTGCGCCTCGGTCTGTGACAAGGCTGCCGCCTTGGCGACGGCGCTCAGCAGCGTCTGCTCGTTGCAGGGCTTTTCCAGCCAGTCCACCGCCCCTTGTTTGACGGCCGCCACGGCCGACGCCAGCTCGCCGTGGGCCGAGAGGAACACTGTTTTGAGCACTGTCTGCCGTTTGCGCATGTCTTCAAACACCTGCAGCCCGCTCATCCCGTCCATGCGCAAGTCCAGCAGCACGCAGCCGGGTTGGGCCAGGTCAGCCCGGGCCAGAAACTCCGGTCCGCTGCCGTAGGTGTGCGGCCGGTAGCCACCCGCCAGCAGCAGTGCCACCAGTGAATGGCGCACACCCTCATCGTCGTCCACGATGTGGACGGTGGCGGGCTCGGTTTCCTCAGATCGGGCGAGGGGGGCATCTGTCATGCGGTGGGCGCCTTGGGCAAACGGATTTCAAAGATTGCGCCGCCGCCTTCGCGGTTGCGGGCCAGCAGCTCGCCGCCCATGCTCTCGACAATGGAGCGGCAGATGTTCAGGCCGAGACCCAGGCCGTCCGAGCGCGTGGTGAAGAATGGCTCGAACAGGCGCTGCGCGATTTCGGGCGGCAGGCCCGGGCCACAGTCCAGCACCTGCAGCGATGCCTGCCCGGCATCCAACGTGGTGCGCAGCAACAGTTCGTGGTGCGCGGTGGTTCGGGGGGCGGTGGGCATGGCCTGCATCGCCTGCAGCGCGTTGAGCCCCAGGTTGAGCACCACCTGCTCCAGCAACACGCGGTCGGCAAGCACCTTAAGGGGCGCCCGGGCGAGGTCCAGCCGCACGGCAATGCCATGGCGCCGGGCTTCTGCGCGCAGCAGCAGCCCCAGCGATTCGTCCACCGCCGCGTTCAGGTCGCAGGGCTCCCGGGCCGCTGGATGCTGGCGCACCCAGCGGCGTATGCGGCCCACGATGTCAGCGGCGCGCAATGCCTGGGCCGAGAGGGCGGCGAGGCTGTCGTTCAGCAGTTCGGTCTTGCCTTGCGCCGCCAGCGAGCGTGCGGCGGCCGCGTAGTTGACCAGTGCGGCCAGCGGCTGGTTCAGCTCGTGCGCCAGGGTGGATGCCATCTCGCCCACGGTGATCACGCGCTGCACGCGCTGCAATTGCGCCTCGCGCTGCTGCTGCTGCTCTTCGGCCCGTTTTTGCGCGGTGATGTCCACCACCGAACTCATCCAGCCGATGTGTTTGCCGTCTCCATCGATGAGCTGGGCCGTGTAGAACATGGTGTACACGTCCGATCCATTGCGGTGCCGCAGGCGGTTTTCGTTGCCCTGGGGGGCGGCTTTGCCCGCCAGGGCGGTGTCGCTGTCCTTCCAGTGGCGGGCCAGTTCATCGGGGTGCCAGTAGGGGTAGGGCGGCAGGCAGCCGATCAACTCGTCGGCGCTGTAGCCCACCATGTCGCACATGGCGGCGTTCACGTAGACGATGCGGCCTTCCAGGTCACGTGCGCGCATGCCCACCAGCAGCGAGTCTTCCATCGACTGGCGAAACGCCTGTGCCTGCTGCAGCGCATGCGTGCGCTCCAACACGCGCTGCTCCAGTTCGATGCGGGCCTGCCGGTTCTCTTGCAGGCGGCGCTCGCGCAGTTGCCAGTACAGCGCGCCCAGCACCAGCAGGCCCGAGGCGAGGGTGGCCAGCACCCAGGCCTGCTGCCGGGCTTGCGCCACCACCTTGCTGTCGGCGGTCAGGGTGAGCGTCCAGCCCAGGTCGGGCAGGGGTTCTTCAAACGCCAGATAGTCTTTGCCGCTGTCGGACAGCCGCAGCTCCACCCCCGGCTGGTCTTCGCGCTGGCGCACCTGCCAGGGCACGGGCTGCGGGGTCCAGCGGGCGCCGTATTGCTCGTCGTGCTTTACCTGATGCACGTCCTGGGCTGACAGTGAGCGGGTGGTCTTGTACAGCCAAGGGGTGACGGAACCAAGGAACAGGATGCCGCGTTCGTCCGCCAGAAACACCGGGTCGCGCAGTTGAGCCCAGGTGTCCACGATGGGCTGCATCTGCACCTTGACGGCGACCACGCCGATGACCTGACCATCGTCATAAACGGGGGCGGATGCAAACAGGCCCGGTTCGCCCGTGGTTTTGCCAACGCCGTAGAAGCGCCCGGCGAGGCCCTGCAGTGCATCGCGAAAGTACGGGCGGTTGCTGTAGTTTTGGTTCACAAAGCTACTGGGCGTGTCCCAGTTGCTGGAGGCCAGGGTCACGCCCTTGGAATCCATCACATACAGCGTGTCCGAGCCCGCGTTGGCGTTCACGGCCTGCAGGTAGGCGTTGGCTGCGTTACGCCCGCTGCGGGAGTCGGGGTTGCGCAGCAGGGCCGCCACCAGGGGCTGCTGCGCGGCGGTAAAAGGCAGGTAGTTGTAGCGTGTGGCCACGCCGCGCAAGGCCAGGGCCTGCACTTCGCCGGATCGGCGCAGGTTGTCCCATTGGGTGTCGAGTTCGTCGCGGGTTGCCCATTCGCCTGCGCCCAGCACCAGCAGTACCGCCACGCCCAGCACGGCTGTCATGGGGCCAGAGCCGCGCAAGGCAGCGCGCAGGCGAGAAAAGGTGGTGGCGGACTGGGTTGGGGGCGTGCCGCCGTGTGCGGCGTCAGTCGCCCTCACATCCATGGGCATGGCCGGTACGTTGGGCAGGCCCATGGCGGCGCAGCGTACGCTCAGCCGCCGTGTTTATCCGCTTCGGAGGTAAAGGAGTCCGCGTAGAACTCCTCGGCGGGCAGGCCTCGATGGGCGCTGTAGGCATCGCGTGCAGATTCCACCACGATGGGTGCACCACAGGCATACACCTGGTGGCCCGAGAGGTCTGCAAAGTCATCCATCACCGCCTGGTGAACAAACCCTGCGCGGCCCGTCCAGCCATCCTCTGGCAGGGCGTTGGACACCACCGGCACATAGGTGAGGTGCGGCATTTCGGCCACACGGGCCAGCATCCAATCGTGCAGGTACAGGTCGCCCGGGCGGCGGCCGCCCCAGTACAGCGCCGTGGGGCGGGTGATGCCCTTGAACTGCATGTGCTCGATCAGCGCCTTGATGGGGGCAAAGCCCGTGCCGGACGCCAGAAACACCATGGGCTTGTTCGAGTCTTCCCGCAAAAAGAAGCTGCCGAACGGGCCTTCCACCCGCAGGATTTCCTTTTCCTTCATCGCGCCGAACACGTGGTCAGTGAACTTGCCGCCTGGCATGTGGCGGATGTGCAGTTCCACACCCGGCGCCTCGGTCTGTGTGTGCGGTGCATTGGCCATCGAATAGGCACGGCGGGCGCCGTCGCGCAGGATGAACTCGATGTACTGGCCTGCGTGGTAGCGGAAGGTGTCGGCCGCGGGCAGTTGCAGGCGCACCTGCATCACGTCGTGCGATTTTTTCTCGAGCGAGGACACACGTACCGGCATCTTCTTGATGGGGTAGGCGCTTTCGTCGGTGACCTGGCGCGATTCAAGCACCACGTCAGTCAGTGGCTGCGCGCAGCAGGTCAGCACCAGGCCCGCGGCCTCTTCGTCGGCGGTGAGTGCCTTGGACTGGTGCTCGCCATGGTGCACGGCGCCGCTGATTTTTTTGCACTTGCACGACCCGCAGGCGCCGTCCTTGCAGCCGTAGGGCAGGCCCACGCCGCTGCGGATGGCTGCGGCCAGGATGGCTTCGCCCGCATTGGCACTGAAAGCGCGGCCGCTGGGCTGCACGGTGATCTGGAACGCTGCGGGGGTTGCAGCCTCTGCGCTGGTCATGTGTGGGTATCCTTGGAGTCGTCTCAAGCAAACTAAACGGACCTGATTTTGCCCTCAAACCAAAGTCCTCTCGGCGCGCTGCCAGCCCGCTTTCGCCGCGAACGCCTGCTCATTGTGGGTTGTGGTGACGTGGGTCAACGCGTGGTGCGCAACCTGCAGACCGGCCCAGGGGCCGGGCGTATGCGGGTGCTGGCACTCACCTCCAGTGCGGGGCGGGTGCCGGTGCTGCGGACGCAAGGGGCGGTGCCGCTCGTGGGTAATCTGGATGACGCCGCCACATTGCGGCGTCTGTCTGGCGTGGCCACGCGCGTGCTGCATCTGGCGCCCCCGCCGGGCGAAGGCGCTGGTGGCAATGCCTGGTGGCGCGACCCGCGCACGGTGGCGTTGACCCAGGCTTTGCGGTTGCGCAGCCTGCCCGCGTCGCTGGTGTACGCGTCCACCAGCGGTGTGTATGGAGACTGCCAGGGCGCGCTGGTGCCCGAGACACGCGCTGTGGCGCCCGCCACGCCGCGCGCGCAACGCCGGGTGAATGCCGAGCGGGCGGTGCGCCACCTGGGCCGTGCAGGCGTGCGGGCCAGCGTGCTGCGCATTCCGGGCATCTATGCGCCCGACCGCGAGGGCGGCACACCCGAGGCGCGCCTGCGCCGGGGTACTCCGGTGCTGGTGGCCGAGGACGATGTATTCACCAACCACATCCACGCCGACGACCTGGCGCGTGCCTGCATGGCCGCCTTGTGGCGCGGGCGGCCACAACGGGCCTACAACGTGAGCGATTCCACCCACATGAAGATGGGCGACTACTTTGACCTGGCGGCCGACCTGTATGACCTGCCACGCCCGCCGCGGGTGCCCCGCAGCGGCGCGCAAGAGCAACTTTCGTTGATGCTACTGAGTTTCATGAGCGAATCGCGGCGGCTGGACAACCGCCGCATGCTCCAGGAGCTGGGGGTACGTTTGCGTTACCCCAGCGTGGCCAAAGGGCTGCGTGCTTAGCAGCGCAGCCGCAGCGCCCACATCACCACCTCAGCAGGGTGCCTGCCCACCCGCCGAACGGCAGACCCCGGCCGGGCCGGGGAGCCGACCAGGGCCAGCGCGCGGGTAGCGATTGCCCTGGCTGTCGGTGCAGCTGAAGTCTCCGCACTGCGTGAGGCGTGGTGGCGGTGGTGGTGTTGGCCTGCCCACCTGCGGAAACGGATCGGGGTACAGCGGGCGGTTGCCCACAGAGGGCACCACCACAACGCGGGGCTGGTTGGCGCGGGCCTTTTCTACCTCGGCATAGCCCTGCGGGCCCAGGCAGTCCAGGTCCACCTGGCGCTGGGCGGCCTCCAGGCGCAGCTCTTGGTCATAGGTAGATCGCGACAAGCCACTGGCCACCATGTCCAGGTTGCGGCGAGAGCGCGCGCACTCGGGCGAGCGGGCGTAGTCCTGCGGCTGGGGGGCAGCTGCGGCCGCCTGAGCAGCACGCGCACGGTCTCGTTCGGCATTGCGCAGGGCGTCTGTTTCTGCGGCCGTGGCTTCGGCCTGAAGCCGTTGCTGCTTGCGCTCCAGCGCCTCGGCGGCCAGTTCACGTTCTTGCTGTAGCTCTGCAGGGGACTTGCGGGGCTCCACCTCCCGCGCCGCCGCACCGCCTGGGCAAACCCCGTCCGTATACGTGACTTTGCCAGTGCGGGCATCGGTGCAGCGCACAACCTGGGCCTGCGCACCTGCCAGCATCCAGGCAGCGCACAGCCCAATGAGGATCTGGTGGCGGCGTAACATCATGGTTTGTCTGCTAGCTATTGGCTATTGGTTGTGGGCTCGGTGATCCTGCTGCCTCTGGCGGGGCTCAGGGCTTTTCGCCGCTGTTTTCGGACTGGCGTGAGCGCCAGTCTTGCGGATGTGGGGTGTAGCTGTCGGGAGCCATACGCCCTGGACGCTGGTCGCGGTTGCGCCGGTCTTCTGCTGCTCTGCGGTCGCGCTCGGCCTGGTCCCTAGCACGGTCGCGATTTGCGGCGTCGCGTGCCTGCTGTTCGCGACGGTCACGGTCTGCACGGTCACGGGCGGCGCGGTCGCGCTCAATGCGTTCGCGTTCCGCGCGGTCCCTGTCGCGGTTGTTGTTCCACCGGCCGTCGCGGTCATCGCGCCCGCCATAGTAGATGGGGGTGGGTGCGCGGTATATGGGCGCTGGCGCAGAGTAAACCGGCGCCGGATAGTAGGCGGGGGGGGCGTTGTTATAGATGTAGCCGGGCTGCTCATACACCTGGTAGCTCGGTTGCTGGTAATAGGGGTCGCCAGGCACCGTTGCGCAGCCAGTCAGCACGGTGCCCAGGACCGTGACAGAAATGATGCGGGCGATGTGATGTGTCATGGTAGTCAGACTCGGGCTAGGTGGGAGGCGTTCCAACGGGGAGGTAAAGCCTCTGAAAAGCACTCTGGTGGAGTGTTACCAATAAGGGCCTGTGCCTTTCAGCACCAATCCCTTTAGCGCCCGGTATACCGTTTTGGTTGACCTGCCGTCTGTAGGCGGGCGCGCCGCGTGGGTGCTGCGTTCACCGCGTCGACTGTCCGGTACTGCAAAAATAATAGCTGCTAGCGCTTATTTGACAAGCGCTAGCAGCCAATTTGACTGCAAAAACTCGTCGGAACCCAGCTATTTGGGCAGCACTCGGCGGATGGTCTCAGCCAGGTCTTCAGCCACGAACTTGGCCACATAACCGTCGGCACCCACGCTGCGCACGTGGTCTTCATTGGCCGAGCCCGACAGTGATGAGTGGATCACCACCGGCAACCCATGAAAGCGCGCATCCTGCTTGATGTTGCGCGTCAGGGTAAAGCCGTCCATTTCTGGCATTTCCAGGTCGGTCAACACCATGGAGACGCGGTCCAGCACCGTTTTGCCTTCGGCCTCGGCGCTTTTGGCAATGGCGTTGAGGCGGTCCCACGCTTCTTTTCCAGACTTCACCATTTCGTAGGGGGCAGCCAGAACCTTGAGTTCCTGCTCGATGAGCGAGCGCGCTACGAATGAATCGTCTGCAGCCAGGATGATGGTGCCGGGCCTGAGTTTGAGTTTGGCGCCCACCTTTTCTTCGGTGACCTCGTGGCCGTCCGAAGGCGACACCATCTGCAGGATGGCCTCCACGTCCAGCACTTGGGCCAGACGCGACTCGTCGGTGTTGCCATCCAGACGGGCGATGCTGGTGACCAGCTTGCCTGCAGCGCCGCTGGTTTCGGCCGAGAGCACCTGCTTCCAGTCCAGTCGCACGATGTCTTCCACCGACTCGACCGCGAACGCCTGCGTGGTGCGCGCGTACTCGGTCACCAGCATGATGTTCAGGCCCGTCTGTGGCTTGCAGCCGACAATGGCCGGCAAGTCCAGCACAGGGATCACCTGCCCGCGCAGGTTGACCACGCCCAGTGAGAACTGCGTGGTGCCCGCAATCGGCGTGATGCTGGGCATGGCCACGATCTCTCGGATCTTGAACACGTTGATGCCGAACAGCTCGGATTTGCCCAGAGCACTGTCGGTGCCCAGGCGAAACAGCAGCAGCTCGAATTTGTTGGTGCTGGTGAGGTTGGTCCGCTCGTCGATGTCCTGCTGCACTGCTTTCATGATGGGTCCTTCGCGCTGATACGCACGTTTACAAATTCTAGGAGGAGAACGCCAAAGCTGTTCGTAAATTTTTACGCCAGTTGTTGGTGTTTCTCTGCGAGGTCACTGTCGGATAAGGGTTTGCATAGGTGCGGATGGCACAGATCGGTGCGTTTTTAGCCACTGCGCCTCGCCGCGAGGCAAGGTGCAACGCCACACCCACTCATGCTTCCCCTCCCCATGTTTCATTCCGGTCCTCCCACTGATGCAGCGGTAGGGTATCCGTCATTTACTAAATTTATCATATTTATCAAAATGTAGTCAACAATCATTTGCTGTTCATTTTTGTGCCACGTGACCCGCGCCCGTTTTTGTTTTTGTGTAGTGCGGCCCGGTGGGGTGGGGGCGTAAAAGTGGTGCCGCAACAGCCTACAGTCCACCAGTGGTTTCATCTCTCAGTCTCTCAATCTCTCAGACCGTCACTCCTGGCAAGTCCCGCAGATAGCGGTGCAGCGCCGCAATGGTCTGCCGCACCTTCGCCGGTTGCGCGTCGCGCTGGGGGGTCACGGCCCAGATATCCAGCGTGCCAAACGACCAGTCGGGCAGCAGTCGCACCAGCCGGCCGTCCTGCAGCCCATCCTGTGCATCCATGCTGCCCACCAGCGCCAGGCCTAACCCGGCCTCACACATCTGCTGGATGGACAGTTGGTTATTGCTGGCAATGCGCGGCTCCACCCGCAAAGCGCGCTGCTCGCCCGCAGGGCTGCGCAGGTCGACTACAAGGCCGCCGTTCTCGCGCGCAAAGCCAAGCCAGCTGTGGGACAGCAGCGTGTCGGGGTCCTGTGGCAGCCCATGCGCGGCCGCCCAGTCGGGTGATGCGCACAGGATCCACTGCATGCCACCCAGACGTCTGGCTGCCCAGCTGGAATCCTGAAGCCGCCCATAGCGCACGGCCAAGTCAATACGCGCATTGATGAGGTCGATGGTGGAGTCGTCCACCAGCAGGCGCAGGCGCAGCGCGGGGTGTGCCGACAGCAGCTCGCCCAGCGCGGGCGAAATATGGCGCGCAAAACCCACGGTAGCTGACAGGCGCAGCTCGCCACTGGGCGCATCGCGCGACGCGGCCAGCTCGGCGCGCGCCTGATCGGCCGCAGCACACATGGCCGCGCAGCGCGCGTGGTAGCGCTGGCCCGCCTCGGTGAGTGCCAGCTTGCGGGTAGACCGGTGCAGCAGCGTGACGCCGCCATCGCTTTCCAGCTTGCGCACCTGCTGACTTACGGCGGAGGTGCTCATGCCCAAAGCGCGGGCTGCACCGCTCATCGAGCCGTGTTGCACCACGGCGGCGAAGACGGCCATGCGTTTGAGGTCTTCCATAGGTAACAAGGACTTATTGTGAAGTGGAGCTTCAAAGAGAAGGCAGTTTTAGCCATCTACCGCCTGCTTTGACAAGCCCCTATTCTCACTGCATCGCAACTTTGAAACCAAGGACCTCGTATGAACATCGCTCTGATTGGTGCCACCGGCTTCGTCGGCTCGGCCGTGCTTGATGAACTGCTGCAACGCGGCCACCGCGTTACAGTGCTGGCACGCAACCTTGGCAAGCTGACCCCCCGCGAAGGCCTGTCCGTGGTGGCCGCCGACGCCCAGGATGCTGCCCAGGTCGCCAAGGCCGCCGCAGGCCACGATGCAGTGGTGAGCGCCTACAACCCCGGCTGGGAGAACCCCAACATCCACGATGAATTCCTGAAAGGAACCCGCGCCATCATCGACGGCACCAAAGCCGCCGGTGTGCGCCGCTTCCTCATGGTGGGCGGAGCCGGCAGCTTGTTTGTAGCGCCCGGCGTGCAGCTGGTGGACACGGCCCAGTTCCCCGCTGAATGGAAGCAGGGCGCTCTGGCCGCCCGCGAGACGCTGAACTGGATCCGTGCCGAAAACACACTGGACTGGACCTTCCTGTCGCCCCCCATCCTGCTGCAGCCCGGCGAGCGCACGGGCCAGTACCGCCTGGGTGACGAGGCGCCGCTGATGAATGGCGATCAGCCCGGCAGCATCAGCGTGGCCGACCTGGCGGTGGCCATTGCCGACGAGCTTGAAACGCCACGGCATGTGCAGAAGCGGTTTACGGTGGCGAACTGACCACAAATGGACCATCCCTCTGGGTAACAGGTAATCTACGGCGGTCCAAATTCATTCAGTTTGAGAAGCAGGAAGGCTGCTCGAAGAGCCCGATGCAGCATGCGCTTTGCTACGAAGGTGCAAATGTAGAGAATGCTCATCTAAGTTTTTAAGGGAGAGAAGATGGCGGTTGTACGAACTTTCTTGGCTACGGACGAGCACGGAAATCAATATTCCGTATGCGTCAGCGCAGTGCAGCTTCGCTCCCATACTGCGACGCGCTCTGTATATGACTACAGCCTGGAGAGTACGGGCGAGCTTTTACGTGAAGACAAGAGCCGACCAGGGCACTTCGTCGGTAGAAAATCTGGCCTTCAACTGAGCCGCCTCGATGACTAATTTGAGTAAAGGACGACGAGTGACGTTTCGGTTCGCTTCTGGTTTGAGTTGCGCGGCGGTTTTCTTGGTGTTGGCAGGTTGCGATGCAGGCGCCCCCAGTCAATCCCTCGCAGCGGGGACGCCGCCCACAGTCAAACAGACATCACAGAACCCCTATGCGAGGTGCGCAGGCAGTACCGAGGAGATAAAGTGCCGTAGGGCTGTGGATGAGGCAAATGGTGAGAGTCAGGAGGCGAAAGAAGGCCGTCGCCAGAGGCTCGAAAGTGATCGCGCGCAGGCGTTTGAGAGGGTTGTAGCTCAACCAAGTCAGGGTAACGCAGTGCAGCAATCTGTCGCGAGCGATCCTGTCGTGGGCTTAACTGCTGCTGAGGCCCGACAATCAGCATGGGGGTCTCCTGAGTCCGTCAACAGAACCGTTACGCAATACGGAACTCGTGAGCAGTGGGTCTATAGTGGAGGGAGATTTCTCTACCTATCAGAAGGACGAGTGACTGGAGTGCAATCGCAGCACTAACATCGCGCCTCCTTGCGAAATGCCCGGGGTTGACGAGGCGCCGGTGCATCGGAATCGCTCTAAAGAGTATTCAGATGGTGCTTGGGAGCACTTTTACCCAATAAACCACCGCATCGGCACCAGCACGATGGACGGGAACAGCACCATCAAAAACATCATCGCGAACTGCGCGCCCATGAAGGGGAGCACGCCCCGGGTGACTTCGTCCATGCGCATGCGTCCCACCCCCGCCACCACATTCAGCACGGTGCCCACCGGCGGAGTGATCAAGCCGATGGCGTTGTTCATGATGAACAGCACGCCGAAGTAGACCGGGTCGATGCCTGCGGCCTTGATGACGGGCATCAGCATGGGCGCCAGGATCAAGATGGTGGGTGTCATGTCCATGGCGGTGCCCACGGCCATCACCAGCAGCATGATGGCCATCATCAGCAGGATGGGGTTGTCCATGAAGGGCTTGAGCAGGGCGACCAGTTGGCGCGGGATGTCGGCCACGGTGATGAGCCAGGCGCTCACCATGGCGGCGGCCACCAGGAACATGATCACGGCCGTGGTCTTGGCGGCATTTACGAACACGGCAGTCAGCTGGCGCCAGTGCAGTTCGCGGTACACCACCGTGGCCACGAAGAGCGCATAGACGGCGGCCACGGCGGCGGCTTCGGTAGGGGTGAACACGCCCATCTTCAAGCCCACGATCACGATCACCGGCAGGAACAGCGCCCAGGTGGATTCCTTCAAGGCCTGCAGCATTTCCGCAGTGGTCGCACGGGGCGGGGGCTTGATGTTTTCGCGCTGCGACACCCAGTACCAGGCCGCAGCGATCGACAGGCCCATCAGCAGCCCCGGCACGATACCCGCCAGAAACAGCTTGCTGATCGACACATTCGCCGCCACGCCAAACACCACAAAACCAATCGACGGCGGAATGACGGGCGCGATGATGCCCGCCGAGGCAATCAGCCCCCCGGCGCGCGCCTTGTCGTGGCCAGCCTTGACCATCATGGGCAGCAGCAACGCGGCCAATGCAGCGGTGTCTGCCACGGCAGAGCCCGATAGCGCCGCCAGCATGCAGGCCGCGAGGATGGCCACAAAACCCAGGCCGCCGCGCTTGTGCCCCACCAGCGTCAGTGCCAGCTTGACGATACGCTGCGACAAGCCCCCCGCGTTCATGATCTCGCCCGCCAGCATGAAAAATGGCACGGCCAGCAGCGGGAATGAATCTGCGCCGTTGATGACGTTCTGCGCCAGGATCTGTGCGTCGAACAGGTCCAGGTGCCACATCAGCGCCACGCCTGAGACCAGCAGTGCGTAGGCAATAGGAACGCCAACGGCCATGGCTGCTAATAGCGCGCCGAGAAAGATGAATACGGTCATGGGGTGGTCTCCTGGGCGGGCTCACTTGGATGGCGGTGGTGGCGTGGTGGTGCGGGCAAGGTGCAAGGCCTCGGCGGTGGCCACTTCTTCGGCGCCGGGCGCGCGCACCAGTTGGTCGTCTGGCATCTGCCCCGACAGCAGCCGCCACAGGTTGAGCAGCAGCAGCGCGCCCGACGCCACGGCAAACACGACCCCGGACGCGTAGAAGATCGCCATTGATGCGCCGGTCACGGGCGCCTCCACATCCCAGTTGATGCGGGCCTGCGACAGGGCGCCACTGAACAGCAGCCAGGTGCAAAACAGCATGAGGCCGTGGCTGATGACCAGGCACACCCGTTGTGCGATGGGTGGAAGCTTGGTGAGAACCAGGTCGGTGCCCAGGTGGCCGTGTTCTTTCACCGCCACGATGGCACCCAGGAACGTGATCCACACAAACAGCCAGCGCGACACCTCTTCGCTGACCGCGATGCCGGAGTTGAAGGCGTAGCGCAGCACCACGTTGCCGAACACCATCACCACCATCACGGCCAGTGCCAGCGCGATGAGGATGTTGATCCACCGGCAGCACCGGTCTATGAGGGCGTTCAGCATGGTTGTTGTCTCCGTAGTGGCGTCTTTGACCATTCTGTGTTGCTCTGAGCAGGTCAAAGCACTGCGTCGCGCAACAAGCCGCGCTGCGTCAGATTGCTGATGAAAGCGCGCAAGCCAAAGCGCCAGGGCGCGGCGGTTTCGCTGTGGGTCACGCGGTTGTGCAAGCCGCCCAGCCAGTGGCTTTGTATGGTGACCACGTCCCCAAGCTTGTGGGTAAAACCGCTTCCGGGCTCGTCCCGGTCTTCAATGGGCGCAAACAGCGTGCCCAAAAACAGCATGAACCCGTCCGGGTACTGGTGCGCTGCCAGTGTCTGCGCCACCAGGTCGGCCGGGTCGCGGCTGATGCTGGCCATGGTGTTGATGCCGCGCAGCTCGTACCCGTCTGCACCCGCCACGCGCAGGTGCACGGTTTCGTTGCGCACCTGGTCCAGGCCAAAGCCCGCGCCATCAAATATGCGGATGAAAGGCCCCAGCGCACACGACGCGTTGTTGTCCTTGGCCTTGCCCAGCAGCAGGGCGCTGCGGCCCTCGATGTCGCGCAGGTTCACGTCGTTGCCCAGCGTGGCGCCCACGATCTGGCCCCGGCTGTTCACGGCAAGCACCACCTCGGGCTCGGGGTTGTTCCAGGCCGAATCGGAACGGATGCCGATGTCGTCCCCGCAGCCGACGGACGCCAGCACCGGCGCCTTGGTGAACACCTCGGCATCGGGGCCAATACCCACCTCCAGATACTGCGACCACAGGCCTTTCTCTTGCAACAACGTTTTGAGTTCCATGGCCTCGGGCGAACCAGGGCGGATGTCGGCAAGGTTCTCGCCGATCAGCTCGATGACCTGGCTTCGCAAGGCTTGCGCACGGCTGGCGTCGCCCCGGGCCTGTTCTTCGATCACGCGCTCGATCAGGCTGGCAGCAAACGTGACGCCCGCCGCCTTGACCACCTGCAGGTCGCACGGGGCCAGGAGCCAGGGGCGGCTCGTGTCGCGCGTGCCGGGCAGGCTGTTGGTCAGCAGGTCATCCACGCTGCACAGGTACTGGCCGGTGGCTGCACGCACCGCCTCGGCGGGCGCCAGCGTGTCGAGCAGCGTGCTCATGGTGGGGTAGTGCGCGCTGAGGTCGAACACACCTTCGGGCCGCAGCGCCACCACAGCCGGGCCCGCAACGGCGCCCTGTGGTGCCCACACCCGGCCCACCAGCGTGCCCTGCAGGCCATCGTCGGGAAGCACTTGCAATGCGGTCTGGGGCGCGCGGGCCCGTTCAGCAACTGCCGTCGCCGTCATGTTGTTCATGGAGAGTCCTTCGAAAAAATCCGGGGAAGGCACCGCTGGCCCGCCCGCTCGTTGTCAGTGGTTGTGGCGTGGTGTCTTTTCGGAAATGCGCTGGAATGCCAGCGCAAAGTCCAGCGTCGCGCCATCGGCCAGCTGCCCCGTCTTCTCGCGGTACAACGCCTCCCAGGGGGACTGGCTCGCGGGCACGGGTGGGTCGGGCAGTTCACGCTTTCGGCGGGCGATTTCCTCGGGCGCGACCAGCGCATCGCAGCGCCCGGTGTTGAGGTCGATGCGGATGGTGTCGCCGCTTTGCAGCCAGGAGAGGCCCCCGCCCACGGCGCTCTCGGGCGATGCGTTCAGGATGGACGGGCTGTCTGCCGTGCCCGACTGCCTCCCGTCACCCAGCGTGGGCAGCGTGTTGATGCCGCGCCGGATCAGCGCGTCGGGCGGCTGCATGTTGACCACCTCGGCGGAGCCGGGCCAGCCAATGGGCCCCGCGCCGCGCATCACCAGAATGCAGCCTTCGTCGATGTTCAGCGCCGGGTCGTTGATGCGTGCGTGGTAGTCGTCGGCGCCCTCAAACACCACGGCGCGGGCTTCAAAGATGCCCTCGTGCCCCGGCTGGCTCAGGTAGCATGCGCGAAACGCGGGCGATATCACCGAGGTCTTCATGATGCCGAAGTCGAACAGGTTGCCGCTGAGCACCAGGAACCCCGCTTTTTGCATCAGCGGAGCGCTGAACGGGCGGATCACCTCACGGTCGCGCGTCTCGCGGCCCTGCAGGTTGTCGCCGATGGTTTTTCCTGTCACGCTGGCGCACTCGGCGTGCAGCTTGCCAGCCTGCTGCAGCTCCCACATCAGCGCAGGCACACCGCCCGCGCGAAAGAATCGCTCACCCAAAAACTGGCCCGCAGGCTGCATGTTCAGCAGCAGGGGCAGGTCATAGGCGTGTTCGGTCCAGTCCTTGGCCTCCAGCACCACGCCCGCATGGCGCGCCATGGCCATCACGTGGACCTGCGCATTGCTGCTGCCCCCGGCCACGCTGATGACCGACAGCGCATTCAAGAAGCTCTCGCGCGTCAGGATGCGCGAGGGTCGCAGGTCTTCATAGGCCATATCAACAATGCGCCGCCCGGTTTCGTACGCCATCTGGCCGCGTTC
>NZ_JBKBXG010000091.1:0-19929 GCF_046314175.1 Acidovorax sp.
TCTCTGAACTGAGGTTTTTTGTGCATATAATCTAAGTCTTGTCGGCGTGTAGCGCAGCCTGGTAGCGCACTTGCATGGGGTGCAAGGGGTCGCGAGTTCGAATCCCGCCACGCCGACCATTTATTCATCCGCCAGTGTTCGTAGAGATACGGACCTGGCGGATTTCTCTTTTGTGGCGCGGCTTTCCGCGTTCTTCATCGTCCGGCATCGTCCGCTGACAGCCACCTATACTTTGGGGCAACTTTTGGGGCAGCAATTGCCCCACTTCCCGGAGTTGCCCCACATGCCCCTAACTGACACCGCCATCAAGGCGGCGAAACCTGCTGAAAAGCCGCGCAAGCTCTACGACGCGGACGGCCTTTATCTTGAGGTCGCCCCATCGGGCGGCAAATGGTGGCGGTTCAAGTACCGCATGGACGGCAAGGAGAAACGCCTAAGCCTGGGCGTGTACCCGGACGTGTCTTTGCTGCAGGCCCGCAAGGCCCGCGACGATGCCCGGCGCCAGGTGCTGGATGGCTCGGACCCATCGGCAAAGCGCCAGGCGCAAAAGCGCGCCAGCGCGGTGGCCGCCGATAACTCTTTCGAGAGTGTGGCCAGGGCCTGGCATGTCAGCTGGGCGCGCACCCGGTCGCAGAAGCACGCGGACCAGGTGCTGCGCCGCATGGAGCTGGATGCGTTCCCGCAAATCGGCGCGATGCCCATTGCCACAATCCGGGCGCCGCAGATCGTGGCCATGGCTAAGAAGGTCGAGCAACGGGGCGCGCATGACCTAGCCAGGCGGGCCATCCAGATTTCGGGGCAGGTGTTCCGGTACGCCATCGGCCACGGCTTGGCAGAGCACAACCCCTGCGGCGATGTTCAACCGGCTGACGTGTTGGCCCCGGTCCGGGAGCAGAACTATGCGCGGGTGGACGTGGCCAAACTGCCGCAGTTGCTGCGCGACGTGGACGACTACCGGGGGCACGTGCGCACGCGCCTGGCCATTCACCTGATGGCGCTGACGTTCGTGCGCACCAGCGAGCTGATAAAGGCGGAATGGTCGGAATTCAACCTTGCGGCGTCACAGTGGCGCATACCCGCCGGCCGCATGAAGATGAAAACTGAACACATCGTGCCGCTGTCCACCCAGGCGGTGGCAGTGCTGCAGGCACTGCAGCGGGTGGGAACAGGCAATGACCTGCTATTCCCAGGGGGACACGATCATGAAAAGCCGATGAGCAACAACGCGATTTTGTTTGCGCTGTACCGCATGGGATACAAGGGGGAAATGACAGGCCACGGGTTTCGTGGCATCGCTTCAACGGTGCTGCATGAACTCGGCCAGGATCACGCCGTCATCGAACTGCAGCTGGCACACCAAGAGCGGGACCGGGTAAGCGCTGCATACAACCACGCCACCTATCTGCCCCAGCGCACCGCGTTGATGCAGCTGTGGGCAGATCACCTTGACACGCTCCGCGGGCGGGCGATTACCCTGCCCTGACGGTTAGGGTCGGCGCAAAAATACTTGCGCCTTCAATGAACTAGACCCGATGCGCCTGGGCCGCTACGGATTTGGCGTGGGCAACAGCTTTGCGGAATGAGGTCCCCAGTTCGGTCATCTGCATAAAGATCATGTCGCCTTCTTCCCAGGATTCACCACCTACCGGCGACACCAGCCCAGTGCCAAGTAGCCGCATCTTCCACACCAGCCCTTCCTTTTTTGAATGATCGTCCGGTACCTCCAGCAGCAATTCGAGGTCATCAAAGTACGCTTGATCGGTTGCAGCTGCCAAACGCCTGAACGTTGACACGTCGATCACGTTATCCAAGTAGGCTACAAAGACCTGAGCGAGAAGGGCGGGCTTGCGCATATCAGCGAGTTTTTCAAGGGTCAGGAACAAGGCCTCGCCCACTTCCTCTGCCGCCCCCTCCCTTGTATGCAGCTCAGTTTGCAAGCGGGCTTTGCTCTGCGCGGATTGCAGTGAGGGCTCCATTACAAACTTGTATACCTTCGCCGCAAACGCCTTGTTTCGCAAATCGTCGTAGCCCTTGCAGAGCTTGATTGCGGTTCCAAGAATCGGGATAGATTTAACTGCCTCATTCTCGGTCGCTGCATCAAGCAACACCTCCACGTTGTCCAACGCGGCTTCGAGAAAATTTCGGTCCGCAGGTCTCTGCGCCATGTTTACTTCCTTTCCTAATTCATGGGCTGAGTGTATTCAGCTGGCTTTCTGACCTTGCGGCGGCCCATCACACTACCTGCCGGCGGTTCTGCACCAGTCGAGACACCAGCCCCTTAATTTCATCGGCGCCGCTGCCCCTGATGATGGCGTCATTGCAGGCCTGCACCTCATTCGCTGGCCAGGCCGAAGCGCGGGCGCCCAGCTTGATGGGCGGCGTGAACATGCCATCCTTGATTCGTTCGTACAGGGTGGTGCGGCCCACCCCCGTGGCTTGCAGCACGCTTGGGAGGCGCAACAGGGGCACAACTTTTTCGACGGTTTGCATTTCTTCTTCCTTCTCACACGGTCAATTTGTCGAGCTGGCAGGGCCGGTTTCAGCCGGTAGCGCCGCGCTCACGTCGATGGCGAAAACCTCCACCGGCTCGGGGCCGAAGTGGGGGTGCGTGATGGTGGTTTCGCGGAACCCGCGCCACTCGCGCACCAGGCGGCGGGTGTCGTCGCCCGCTGGGGGATAGCCTTTGGTCAACACCACACGGGCGAAGGTGCGCCCTTCGAGTCGGCGGCGCCAATAGGGCGTGCGCAGGCGGAATTCCTCCGCCTTCTGGCCCAGGCGGATGGCGTCGAAGTACGCCGTTTTTAGTGGCAGCACCAGATCAGCCATCACGCACCCCCTTCACGGGTCACATCGTGGGCAGCGTTCAAGCGCGCCACGTCGTCGCACTGCTGGGCACTCTCTGCGGCCTCGCTTCTGCTGTAGCCGGCCGCACGCATTTCAGCGATGTGCACGTGTTTCAGCCGGGAACGCTGGCCGGCGTATGCACCGCCACCACTGTTTCCCATCCTGATGAATCGACGGTGCACTGGCTCCAGCTTGGCCACCAGCGCGTCTTGACGTTGCATCAAGGTCATGCCGCACCGCCTTCGCTCGCCACCGCCAGCGCCGCCACCATCGGCCGCACCCAAATGGGCGTGCTGCCCAGTACGAATGTCTCGCCGTTTTTCGCCAGCAGGATGGTCTGGCCCATCACTGTGCCGATGGCCTTTGCAGACTTACGCGGCACTGCGTTGCCGATGGCCTCGCGCCAACGCTGGTCGCTTGGACCATCCAGCACAAACCGCTCGCCTCGATCAGCAGGCCCGCCAGCTGCGAACCATTCTTCGGGGTCTATGAAGCTCTGCAGGGCGGCCAGCTCCAGGGTGGTGAATGGCCGGTGCCATGTGCCATCCAGTGACCTGATGCGCGCCACTAGTTTGTCGCTCGCGCCTGGCAGCGCTGGTGCCCAGGCCTGCGCCCTCGGGTCCGCTACGCTCCATGGGCCGTTGTCGTGGCACGCCGATGCACTCACGGCGCCGGCCGGGTCGGAGTAGTGCACCACGCCGTAGTGCCCGCCGGTCAGGTAGTGGTCGCCCTTGGCGCGCTTCATGTTCGTGCGCGGGTCAGCCACTGCCACCGCGCCTTCGCCAGACGTGCTTCCCGCTATCACGGCCCGTGTCGAATCGGCCCAGGGCGTGACGTGCCATTTCCCGTGCAGCTGCGCGGGATCATCGCCCGCACGCGGGTCTGCCACAGCCTGGCCGGAACCGTGCGCGCTCGTCACCGCCCGCGCCGTCCGGTCCCAGGCGACGATGCGGTATTCGTTCGAGTGCTTCTCAGGGCCACCGTGTCGTGGGTCTGCCACGCTGTATGCACCCTGCAGCGGCCCTTGCTGACCGGCCACCGTGCCCGTGGCTTCGCCCCAGCAGCGCACGCCCAGTGCCTGGCCGTCCTTCCAAGCGGCCGATGGGGCAAAGCGCGGATCAGCCACGGAAAAATCGCCGTTGGTTGGCCGGCTTTTGCCCGTCACAACGCCCGACGGTTCGCCCCAGCCCTTCACACCCATCACGCCGGGATAGCACTGCGGCACCAGCAGGTAGTCGCGCAGGTTTCCGTCTTCTACAGCCAGCTTATTCAAGCTGCGCCAGTCGCTGCCGGCCTCCACGAACGCCAGGCGCACCCAGGTTTTCCACTGCAGCGCTGGCACGCGGTGCATGGGGCCGCCCATCGGGTCGCCTGGCAGCGGCATGTGGCCCAGCACTTCACCCACCGAACGCAGCGCGCGCTTGGGCGGCTCATACAGGAAGGGCGGCACCTTGCGCACCAGGCGGGCCACCAGCAGGAACCGGCGGCGACTTTGGCCCAGGCCGTCGCCCAGCTCGCCGCAATCGTGCGTCGTCTCGGCCGTGGCGTAGCCGTAGTGCTGCAGCATCCCCACAATCTGGTCCAGCAGGTGCCGGCCGCGCGTTGCGATGCGGGGCACGTTCTCGAAAACGATCAGGCCCGGCAGATCGTCCGCGAAGGCCTCCAACATCAGCCACACTCCGCGCAGCGTCAATTCGTTGAGCGCTTGATACTTCGGCGTGGCCGCCCGTGTAGGAGACTGCAGGCCCGAAAACCCCTTGCATGGTGCCGACAAAAACACAATGTCGGGGAACTGCCACTGCGCGGCAGCGCGCACGGTGTCGGCCGTGGCTTCGCGCCAGCCCTCGGGCGGCATGTGGCCGTGCCAGGCCAGGTACTGCTGCAGGCTGAACAGGTCCACGCAGGCTTGGGGCACACCGTTCAGCATGAGGAAGTCCGCGCACGCGCGCTGGTCCACGTCGATGCCGCCCAGCAGCACCATCTGGCCCTTTATCGCGCCGATGCTCGGGTCAGCATCCTTGAACCCGGCCGCCCCCGAACCGGACCCGCCGAACAGGTGGAAATGGGTTACTTTCTGTGGGACGTGATTCAGGTGCATTTCTTTCCTTCGGCCGCAGCTGCGGCATAAATCTCAGGCCCAGCCACTTCGGCCAAGGTAGCGACGCCCGCGCGCACGCGGCTGGCCAGGGCCTCGCAGCGGTCTGCCAGGTCTTTGGGTTGAATGGGATTGGCCAGCAGCAGGGCTTCGGCCTTTTTGTCGGCCGCGTACAGCACCGGCGCCTGGGCGCGGTCCCAGCGGTTCCCGGCTGCGCACATGGCCAGTACGGTGCGCAGGGCCGAGTGCATCTGTTTGCAGTCTGGCGAACCCAGCCGCGCGTCGGCCTCAATGCTGGTGCCCACGGCCAGGGTGTAGGCAAGGGTGGCCAGCCGCTCCGCGCATGGCGCGCCGTGCTCCAGGTCGAACATGGAAATGTGCAGCTCCAGCTGCTCGGATGGCATCAGGCGCCGGGACACGGCCACGCCCACCGGGCTGCAGTGGGCCAACTGCTGGGGGCTGCGCCTGCTCATGCGGCGCTTGGTGTGCGACTTCATGCAACCACCTCCCGCACATCAAGCAACTCGACACACTCGATAGCTGCGTCAGCCAGCGCCTGCAACGACCCATCATTGAGGATGTCCGCATGCGCCGCGATGCGGTGGTGCTGCTCGCTGACATGCATTGCCGTGTCGTCGGGCAGTGCGGCCAGTTCGGGCCGGTGCACACGCACCACCTTTGCCCCCAGGCGGGCCAGCATTGTCCATTCCACAGGGTCGCGCAGGTCCGTCACCACGATGCGGTTCCAGCCGCAGCCCATCTGTCGGCCGATCCAGCGTTCGACGATGCGGGCGTAATAGTCGGGGATGAAGCGGCGCTTGAACGAGGCCCAGCGCTGCAGCACCCAGCGCGGGCTGCGCGGGTCGGTCAGGGTGTCTCCTCCATCGGCGATCCAGCGCATGAACGCCGGGTCGCTGCACATGCCCACGGCCAGCGCGGGAATAGGCCATTCCTTCGTCTGGCGGTCAGTCAGCATGCGCAGGTCGATGCGCCAGGCCTCGCACACCTCGCGGCGCAGCGCGTCAGCAAAGGCGATGCGCGCAAAGCCCTGTTGAGGGGCCAGAACATCGGCGATGGTGTCTTTTCCGACACCGGGGCGGCCTGTCAGGGCAATGATGAGAGGGGTTTTCATGGGTTTCCTTGGGTTCGTGTGAATCAGTCGTCGAGGTCGCCAGCTGCTGCCCGCTTGTGGTCAAAGCGAGGCGGGCGCATGGCCATCGGTGGGGCAAGGGGCGGCGAGCGGGCCGCCGCTTTCTCGGCGGCAACCCGTGCCAGGAACGTGGCCTGCAGCCGGACCAGGCGCATGCGCCACGGGTCGGCCATCACGGCGTCGTAGTCGGTGGGCCACTCGCGGCACGCGGGCAGGTGGACCAGAGAGCGCAGGGCCGCGCGCAGGGCTTCGGCGGTGGGCGCTGTCATGCCGTGGCGCTCCATGCGTCCATGTGCATGTGGGCGGCGCCGGGGCCGCACGCCTCAACGCAGCTGCGGGCGGTGGCCACTGGCTGCACGCCGAATACCTGGCGCACGGCCGGGGCGTAGCAGTGGCGCACCCCTTCACGGTCCATGCCGTGGGCGCACAGCGCGCAGCCGCGCAGTGGTGGCACCAGCTGGGCCAGGGCCTGCATGTTCATGCCGCGCCCCGCACGCGCTGAGGCATGGCCACCACCACGGCCCAGGCCTCGGGCTCCAGCTCCAGCGCTTGCTGTGCGCTTTCCGTGTCGCGCTTTGCCTTGTTCATCGCACGGCGGGCGCGCTTGAACGTCTCGGTGATGTCCGTGCTGCTGGAATTGCGGTAGCGGAAGCGCGGATTGGTGAGGCCCAGCGTGGGCATGGTCAGTTTTGCGGGCACGGTCATACCTCCTGCAGTGGTTCAGGGTTGGAAAAATTCGGGGGAAGGGTGGGCAGCGGGCCGGCCTGGCTGCTGCTGCGGTTCGGGCTGCGGGGTCCAGTCCTCGATTTCGTGACGGCCCCGGCCTAAAAACGCTCTGCGTAGTTCGCCGGTCAGGCGTGCTCTACAGTTATTGAAACAAGTCCAAGGCGCCGACTTCGCGGCGCGGGCCTCGGGGTCCTGGCGGCCATCGGCTACCCGGTTCCACGCTTGGCGGCGCGAGATCAGCCACCGGCCCGACTGCAGCGCCAGGCCTACTGCCACCTTTTTCTCGACTGTTTCGCCGTAGCGGTTCGTGGTCTCGGTTTCGCGGTGCGCCACCGACATAGCCCACTCGCCGCGCTTGCGGCAAGGGCCGCCCATCAGCTCCATGAACCGGCGCCAGTCGGCCTTGATGGACCCCACCCGGTGCACGGCGCCATAGATGCGCCACGCGATGGTGTCGCCCTCGATACGGGCCTGCTCCACTTGATCGTGTGTAACGCGGCGCATCTCGCGCCAGGCCACCACGCTGGGCTGGCCGATGGGCTGGAACTGTCGGATACCCCAGGTCGCGGCCCAGGCATCCACCCGCACATAGCCGGGCACATCGCCCGCATCCACATCGAACAGCTGGCCCTGCGCGTGTCCCTCGCCCTGGCCGTCAAGATGGTTGATCTGGTACGAGCCACCCACGTTCTTGGCCACGTATTTGGCGATATAGGCAGCAGCGCCGCCAGCATCGAGCCACTTCACGTTCACCCGGTTCTTACGGGCGCCTGGCTGGCGCGTCTGGAGGTGTGCGCGGGTCTTCTTGCACTTCACCTCGGGGAACTCGTCGTCCTCGGGCTTGAGCCAGTGCTGGCGGATGATGACCGACGCCAGCCGCGCTTCTTCGCGAGACTGGAACCAGAAAAGCGAATGCCAGTGTGGGCATCCATCGTGGTGCGGTTCGGCCACGCGAAAGCCGTAGAACCGAACGCCCGCCTTGTCCAGCGCTGCGCGGGCATCGGCCCACCGCTTGCACAACCAAGCCTGCCCCTCACGCGGGCTTGATCCGTCATATTTGGGGTTCTTGCGCGACGCCAGGCGGGTGCCCTTTGGGGGCGCCAGCATGGCGTGGAACCGGCTTGGCAACGTCTGCGTAAAGAACAGGCCCACATGGCCCGCCGCGTCGGCGTATTCCTCGCAACCGCGAATGCGCACCATCAGCTCGCCCCGGCGCACGTCGCGGTCTGATACGCCCAGCTTTGCCAGCTCGCCCAGGCGGTACACCTGCCCAGCCTCATTGCGCACCAGGGTGTGCTCCATCATGGCCGCAGCACGGGCCAGCTGCTGCTGGCGGTTCTCCACTGCCGCGTTGCTGCAGTAGCCCCCCTTTTGATGGTTCACCACACCCAGCTTGATGGCGCCCAGCTCGCGCACGCGCGCTACCTTCTGGCGCAGGCGCTTGCGCCAGAACGCCACGTCCTGGCCTTTGCCGATCACGCCCTTTGGCGTGTCGGCCTCGGGTGGCTCCACGTCCAGCAGCTTGCAAGATGTGCGCACCAGCGCCACTTGCTCGGCCTCGGTCAGTGGCTTATGCCGCAGGTCCGCCACCAGGGCCGCGCGCTCGTCGTCTGTCAGCGCCTTTGGCCGCTGATCGTCCAATTCCACGGGCGCGGCCGGTGTTGCCGGTTCGTGCCACAGGTCCATCAAGCGCGCCACGCCTTCGGCCACGGCCTGCGCACGCTCGCAAATGTCGGCATCGCTCATGCTCCAGTGCAGCGCGTCGCCGTGGTCGGCCTTGAACTGCTGCAGGCGCTCCAGCCAAGCACTGTTGCGTTGCCATACAGGCGTGTCAGGCGGCGAGCGGCGCAGCTCGGCTACACCATCGGCCCATTGCGTAGGCAGCGTGGCCGTGAGCTTGGCGGCCAGCGTGTTGGCCTGCCACCGCTCCACGGTGCTCCAGTCTTGGTACTGATTGCGCTTGGCCATCACCACCGCCCCGTCAGTGCATGCAGGCGGCTGAATTCGCGCCGCGCAAACCTGGCCTCAGCCTTCAAGGCCACGCGCTCGGGCTCTGGCAGCTCGCGCCAGTGGCGCTGCGCCAGCACGCCCAGGTCTCCGTCCACGCCGGCCAGCAACATCAACGCCATGCGGTGCGTTTCTGCCAGGCGCGCCCACTCGCGGGACTCCGCGTCCGACCACTGCATCTTGCTGGCCGTCTTCACGAACTCATCACGCAGGGAGCCATTGCCCACCCCGAACAGGCGCGCATAGTGCATGCGCGCCACGGGTGAATGCAGCGGCTCGGGGTGCGTCGCTTCAGACATGCTCAGCGGCCCCCAACCTCACGCACTGCCGCGATGTACCAGGCATCGCCGTACAGCTGTTCGACCCAGGCCACCGCATGAAGGCGGTTCACGGCCGGCACGCGCAAGCGGCGGCGGCGGTGGTGCACGTCAATGTGCGTCACGCGGTAGCAGCTCATGGTGCAACCCCGGCCAGCGCGGCCACGATGGCCGCCAAGCCCACCACCATCAAGGCGCCGGAAAGCCACAACAAGGGCGCAGCGCCAATGGCCAGTGCAACGGCCACCAGCACGCAAGCAAGCAGGGATACACGGAAGGCGATCAAGCGCATGCTTCACCTCCCTTTGCTGGCGCTTCGGATTCGCCACCAACAAAGCACATCACTACGACCAACTCGCCGCGCTCAAGGGTCACGATGCAACCGCCACCGCTTATGCCCCAGCGCTCCGTTTCGCACAGCCCTTCGGAAACCAGCACCTCGTAAAGGCGCCGCCTTTTTTCATCGGTCTCAACAGTCAGGTGAATCCCACGGCGTCCACCCATTGAGAACTCGAAAAGGTCAGAAGGGCGCACATCCAAACCCGCCGCCCCGATGGCGGCCATGCTCGGCTGCAGCAGCGCCATAAGGCCCTTCATGCGCGCGGCCTCAAGCACGCGCGACGCACACCGGCTCTTTGCGTCCGCGACTACCGCGTCGTACAGGTCAGACCGTGGGGCGGTCTTTTTGGTGGTTTTCATAGGCACTCCAAAAACTCAAGGCGAACGAATCCCCGCAGTGCCCCAAAAGGGGCACCGTCAGGCGTTTGGGAAAAGGGAGGGGGAGGGCGCTACCCGGCGGCGGGCATCGCTGCGAAAAGGTCGCCGGTCACAAAGCCACCATGGCGCGGCTGATAGTCAGCCGATGGCATCGACTGCAGCTGTTGCTGCAGCAAGGCACGCTTGATGTGGGATGACATGGGCAGCACCACCGTGGGGTCTGGCGTCGCGCTGGGTGAAATCGTGCGGTTGATTTCAGTCACGGCGCTGAACACGTGGCCGCATTCGTAGTTGCGGCAGTAGAAGATCGTCTCGCGGCTGGTGGTGGTCAGCTGGCCAGAGTGCCGCGTGTAGGCGTTCTGTTTGCAATGGGGGCACATCATGCGCATGGTGGGCGATCCTCGATAGCTGCAGCGATGACGGTCCTGTTGATTTCAGCGACCTTCGAAAACACGTGCCCGCACTTGAAGTTGCGGCACTGGAAGATGGTTTCGCGGCTGTCGGTGGTCAGCTGCCCGCTGTGCCGCGTGTAGGCGTTCTGTTTGCAGTGTGGGCACATCATTCGCATGGGTTGCCGTCCTCAATAGCTGCGGTGGGCGTGACGTAGTGCGCACAAACGGCCTTTGGCTCTGCGCTTGCTTGCGCGAAGGTCAGCACAATGGCATCAAAGAGATCGGCGCCACTTTGGGCGGGCAGCTGGCTTTGCTGCAGGTTCTTCGCCATTGGGGCGACGCCCTTGCGGGCAAAGGTCAGGCCCAGTCGGCGCGCTCTCAGGATGATGACGGGGTGGCGTGGCACAGCGTGGCGGCTTTCAGGCGTTGGCAGCAAGGGCAGCGCGGCGGCGCTTGTGCTCGGCCACGCCCAGGCGGTAGGCATGCAGTGCAAAGCTACTGGCACTGCGGCTTTCTTCGTCGGCCAGCTGGAACGCTTCGTCGCGCTCGGCCTGCGTCAGGCGCAGGGCAATGGGCTTGTCGTGCACCAGGCGGTCAGGCGCCAGGGCAGGGCTTTGGGCTGGCTGGCGGGCAGCGGGCGGGGTGGTCAGTGCTGTGTACATAGTCGTTTCTAGGCAAGGAAGGAGAACCCCGCTCAGGGCGTGCCAGCAGTGCGCGCCCACACGGTGGAATTGGTTTGCAACGTGGTATTGCGGCGCATGTGTACTATCTGGAGTGAATTGGTTACAACGTATTTGCATTGTGGTGCGCATTTGCGTACCTGTCAATGAGATTTTGCTATTCAAATGAGTGTTTTTGCAAGACTTCGGGAAGAGCGCGAGCGACTGGGCCTTACCCAGGAGGCTTTCGGGAGTGCTGGCGGGGTGCTGAAAGGCGCCGTCATCAACTACGAGAAAGGCACGCGCTTTCCAGATGTGTCGTTTCTGGCGGGCGTGGCCAATGTCGGCGCCGATGTGCAGTACATCGTGACGGGCCGCCGCGCAGACCAAAGCAGTGCCACCCTTGCCCCAGCAGAGCGCGCATTGCTGGACAGCTTCTCGCAGGCCGATGAAGCAGGACGTGCAGTGCTTTCAGGCGTGGCAGAGCTGGCCAAACGTGCAGCGCATGCGACGATTGCCGTTGGTCATAGTTCGCGCGTCACCATCGGCGGCGACGTGGGCCAGCAGGTGAACGGTGATCAGACCGTTACCGCGCCAATGACATTCAACGTCGGCAGCAAGCGCAAGTAAGCGCTGATTTATTCAAGGGGCGATCTTTGAGCGATCCGGTGCAAAACTACTTGGCAACACAGGCAACGGCCACTGTCACGCTTCTTGGTGTGGTGGCCTATTTGGTTCACGAACTCTCGAAAAGTGGAACGCTAAACCGCCACGACTTCGAAAAGCACCTTGAAGACCTTGGTGCGCCCGAGAGCGATAACGAATCGCCCGAAGAGCAGCGCATGAGAGCGTCGATTTTGAAGATGATTCGGAAGGCTGCAGACAGCGGAGTGGAAGATGGGCAAGGTTCTTAATATGAATTTGAGGTCAGTCCGCGATCAGTTGCAGCCGGGCGGTGAACCCCCAGATAATGGCGATATGCAAGCCCGCATCGCTAAACTCGAATCCCTCGCTGAGAAGACCAGCGAGCGGCTTGGTGCTATCGAGAAGGACGTTTCCATCATCAAGTCCAACTACGCCACCAAAGAAGACTTGGCACGGCAAAACGCTGATGTTTTCAAAGCCATGAACGACCAGACATGGAAGATCATCGGCGCCATGATCACCTTTGGCACCTTGCTGTCAGGCATCGTGTTCTACATCGCCCGCAACGTGCGCTGAGTTTGCTCGCGTCGGCACTTCTTTGCTTTGTCATCGGCATCACCGATGGCGACACCATCAAAGCCCGTTGTGGCGAGCCAGGCGCTTACCAGCAAGTGACCGTGCGGCTTGCCGCCATTGATGCCCCAGAACGTCGCCAGCCCTTCGGCCAGGCCAGCCGCCAGCACTTGGCGGCGCTGTGCTTTGATCAGCGCGCCAAGATTACTCCCCGCGCCACGGACCGCTACGGGCGCATGGTGGGTGATGTGTCATGCCAAGGCCGTGATGCTGGAGCCGATCTTGTGGCCCATGGGATGGCTTGGGTGTATGTGCGTTACGCGACTGCTGACGATGCGCCATTGGCCCACCTCCAGCAGCGCGCCCGGGCTGCGCGCGCGGGCCTGTGGGCGCAATCTAACCCTGTGCCGCCCTGGGAGTGGCGCAAGACCACCAGCAGCCCGAGCGCCCCCAACAGGCCCGCCGAATAGCTGCAACAATTTGTGTCCCGTCAAACTAGAACAAGGACACAAGGTGCAAGGAGAGGGAAAGGTGATGATTGGTTGCGATGCTGGCCAGGTGGTGGCGGGCAACGCAGTGACCCATATTGAAAAGTACGTTTCGACCACGAGCCACGGCCCCATTGCCGTGGCTTTTTTTTCGGCGCTGCCAGCGTAGGCTTAGCCAGCATTGCCGTACTGATTGCTCTGTTCGGCGGTCCAAGCCCAACAACCAACCCACCCGATCCGCCCCTTGCGTGCCACTACCAGGGCGGCACCTACTCAGCCGGGGCAATCCTTCACATGGGGCGACTGGACAAGGTATGCCAGATCGTTGATGGCGTGCCCACGTGGGTGCGGGGGTAGCGGCCCGTTTACTGCGCAGCACGGGCGCGCAGGTTGTCGGCGGCCAGCTCCAAAGCATCAGCGCCCCACGTCACGGTGCCGCCCCATTCGCCCACTGCCGCGCGGCTGAAAACGGCAGGATCCGCCAGCTCGCGCAATGTGGGGTGGCGCCCGATGATGGGCTTCACATCCACCCGCACCGTTTCCCCATCGGCAAAGGTCAGCTGCAACACACCATCGGCCAAGGCCGTCACGGCGGTGATGGTGGATTGTCCAGCCGTCATGCCGCCAGCTTGCCCCGCTGCACAGCCTCGCGCAGCACCGCATTCACGCGCGTCTGCCAGCCCGCGCCGCTGGCCTTGATGGCGGCCAGTACATCAGCATCCACGCGCAAGGTGGTGGACACCTTCGCATCAGCCTTTACGGTACCCACTGGCCGCCCACGCTTGCGCGCGGCAATCTGTGCGGGGGTGTGCACCGCGCCATACACACCGGCCTTCGCCTCGGCCAGCGACTCGCGCAGGCCTGGCAAGGCCTGGCCCGCGTCGGCCTCGATGGCCTTGGCCACTTTTTCCAGGTTCAGGCCCTTCATCTTTTCCAGGCTTTTCATGGTTACTTCCTTTCGATTTCCTTGGGGAGCATGTTGGCCTTATCGGCCTTTGCATACACCGCCACCAGCAGCACCAGTTCATCGTCGCTCAGGTTGAAATAGATCACGCGCACCCCGCCGCGCTTGCCCTTTCCCTGCACGGTCCAGCGCACCTTGCGGGCGCCTTCTGCACCAGGAATCACATCACCTGCCGTTGGGTTTTCCGCAATCCATGCGATGAAGTCCATCCGCTCGGCTTCTGTCCATACCTTGGCGGCTTCTTTTTGGAATGTCGGGGTTTCGATAACGGTGAACATGTTTTTATTGTACATACATTTTATTCTTTGTGCTTTCTTTTTTTGTATGTACAGCTAGTGTCTAGAAATGGCCACAAACAAAAGCCCGCTTGGGGGCGGGCTTCGGTATGCGGTTTGCGCCTTTCTCAGGGCTGCTGTGCTGCGCGGGTTTCCAGCTCCATGCGCGTGGTCAGGCCGCTATCGCCCAGGGTGTGCGTCAGCTTCACCACCAGCCAGTCGGTGGCGTCGATCACATCCTTGAAACCCTGTAGCACCACTGGGGTCTGCGGCATCAGCTCGGGGCGGCCGATGGCTAGGGTTAGTTCCATGGTGGCTTTGCCCCGCTCGATGCGCCCGCGTTCGGCCCGCGCTGCGGCCATGGCGTCGGCCTCGCTGCCGTAGGTGTCTTTCAGGCGCTTTTCGTTTTCCTGTTCGCCTACCAGCACGCTCTTTTTCTCAGCCGCGTTCGGGTCGTGCCAGTACGCGCGCACCCCGCTGTAGGCGTTGCGGTCGGCGCTGTGGTAGCGGTGCTGGTCGCCATCGGCGCGGGTGATGGTGATGATTTCGAGGTCTTCACCGTTGGCGGCCTTCGTGCTGCCTATGGGCTTGAACACCAGGCGGCCTTTCTTCACCGTGGCCACCGCGTCGTGCTTCGTGGCCAGCCGCGTGAGGAAGTGCAAGTCACTCTCGCGCGTCTGGTCGATGTGTTCCACCGGTGTGTTTGCCAGGCTGTCGTCAATGCGCACCTGCAGGCCGTTGCGCTTTGCAATGTCGCCCACGATTTCGCCCAGCTTCTTGCCGTGGTAGCTGCGCTCCGCGCGGGTGCGCAGCTCGCGCCGCATCTCTGCAGATCGGGCGCGAATGCTGATGGTGTCGGGCGTGCCGCTGTGCTCCACCTCATCCACGTCGAAGGTGCCCTTGTCCTGCATGCCGCTGCCTTCCCAGCCCAGGGCCAGGGCCAGCTCGGCCCCCTTGGCAGGTATGCCCATTCGGCCGTCGCTGTCGTCAATCACCAGGTCCAGCTGGTCGGCTTCGCCGCCTCGGGCTTCCGTGAGGGTGAGGGATACCAGGCGCGCCTCCACCTTCTTGGAAATGTCCCGACCGTCCACCACCAGCGTGAACGTGGGTGCGCGGTGTAGCTGGCTGGTCTTGAGGTAGTCCGGCGCCGCGATCACAGCCACCACTCCCAGTTGTCATCCACAGGCCAGGGGTCCACACCGCCCGATGGCTCTGCGCGCTCATCGTCCACGCGCATCAGCTGCAGGTCAAACTCGATGCGCCGCGCGGCTCCGGTGTCTATCAGCACAGAGCGTGTTTCCGTCAGGTTCTCGATGACGAAGGCGCCGAACACTTCGCATGGGTTTCCGCCCGATACCAAAGCCCAGGCCTTGCCGCTGTCGGCCATCTTGCGCAGTGCGTCCAGCGAACGCATGGAGCCCGCGAACTCAGGCGCCAGCACGCCCGACAGGTTGATTGTTTCGTCGCCTTGTCCCACAAACTGGCGTGCGGGCCTAGCGCCCACGCGTGAGCTACTGGGGTGGCGCCATGCGGCCACTCTGCGTAGCTGGTCGGTAGGCAGGGTCTGCAGCCCGAAGGTGAACTGCCCCAAAGAAAACAGCATGTGTGGTGCTCCTATCCGTCGATGTCGCCGTACGTGGACAGCACGTTCGAGCGTTTGGCCCGCTCGCGGCGGTCCATTTCAAAGGTGATGGCGCGCGCCATCGCTTTTTCATCCATGCCGGGGGCAGCGTTCACCGTGATGTTGTTGGTGGTGGTGTTGCCGCCACCTTCGCCCCTGGGATTGAATTTCAGCGGCTTGGGCTCTTCAAAGAACCGCAGCGCACCTGGGCCGGTGGTGGCCGGCATCACCGGCAACCCCCCAGGCAACCCCAGGCCGGCGGCGGCGCCTGGCGAACCCGTCCCCCCAATGAGCGAGGACACGCGCGCCAGCAGTCCCAGCACGGGCACGTGGCTGGCCACTTGGATGAGCTTGGCCACGATGCCGCCCAGCACTTCGCCCACCAGTTGGCCAGCACTGGCAAACCCGGCAAGCTCCTGTTGGGTGGACTGAATGGGGGCGATCAGATCAGTGAACCACCGCCATGCCTGGCCCAGCCAGCCCACCAGCGTGCTGCCGAACTCCAGCAGGGGCGCCATCTGCGAAAGCACTGGTGCCAGCCCAATGGCCAGGCCGTCCCACACGCCGCCCAAAAATGCCTTGATAGGCCCCCAAAACTTGTAAATCGTAAGGGCCGCTCCGGCGATGATGGCAATGGCGCCGATGACAGGCCAGCTGGCCGCAAGCATGGCCAGCAGGCCCCCGCGAACGAAAACCATGGCGGCCTGGCCAGCCACCCGCAGGCCGGCCGCGAGCGGCCCGCCCGCCGTGAGCGCGAGGCGAGCGAAGACAAAGCGCAGCAGCATCACCTTGCCCGCGATCAGCGCAAGGGGCACCAGCAGGAATCCCAGGCCCGCTGTGAGCGCCGAGAATGCCACCACGGACCCCAGCACCCAGCCCACCAGTGTGGAGTGTTCGTGCGCAAACTTGGCGACGCGCTCGATGATGGGGTTTACCAGATTGATGAGCTTCAGCAGCGCCGGAACAAGGGTTGCGCCCACAACCGTGCTCAGGTTGAACGCCCGGTTCTTCATCATCTGCCACTGTGCGGACAGGGTGGCATTGCGCGCCGCCGCTTCGCGGGCCATGGAGCCCGTGGCACCGGCACCGTTGGCCAGCTCGCGCTGGCGCGCCAGCTCCTCGGGCTTGTCCAGCAGCTTGGCAATCTTGCCGAAGTGGTCCTGGCCCACCAACTCCACAAGCACGCCCACGCGCTTGTCCTCTGGCAGCGCTCGAATGGCGGTCAAAACCTTGTCCATTGTGCCCATGGCATCCGTGGCCATGCCCTTCTGCATCGCCTCGGTAGACATACCAATTTCGTCCAGCGCAGCTTTAAATGGCTTTGTTCCCTTCGTTGCAGCGGCAAACCGGCCCATCATAAATTTCACTGCCGTTGCCGCGTTCTCTGGCGTCTCCCCGAGGGTGAGCAGCGTAGACCCTAGCGCGGCGTAGTCGTTTGCCGAAGCCTTGGCAACCGATGCAACACCGCCGACACGGTTCATGAAGTCGATGAGGTCGGCGCCCTTGCTGATGGAGTTGTCATCAAGGTAGTTGATCGAATCCGCAAGCGCGCGAATCTGAGGAAGTGGGATGTTGAAATTCTTGGCTACCTTACCCATCGACTCCGCCAGTTCACTCGGCACTGCGTCGAAGGCGGTGGCCATTTCACTGGCCAGGAGCGTGAATTCCTTCAGCTCACCTGTTGGCACCTCCATGCGTGCGGCGGCAGCAAACATCGCAGCGATTTCGGTGGTGGCAATGGGAATCTGCCCGCTCAGCGCTCGCACGTCGCGCTCGGCCTGGCGGTACACCTCGGTCAGCTGCCCCATTTCGTTGCGGGCGCCGGGCACCTGTCGCGCAACCCCCAGCATGGCGTTTTCGTGCTTGGAGTAGTTGGCCACCGGCCCCATGCCAATCTCTACCCCACGGCGCCCAGCTGCTTGCATGGCTACGCCCGCACCGGCCGCCATGCCGGTGTGCAGCATGGCCTTGGCGTGCTTGTCGCGCAGTTCCTGCAGGTGCCGCTGCTGGGCGGCCAGGCGCTGCAGCTCCACACGCTGCTTGCCCATGGCGGCCGTGGCGCCGTCAATGTCGGCTTTGAGGCGGGCCTGCGCCGCGTTCAAGTTGCCGGTAATGCCCATGGCATTGAGCGCAGCGCGGGCCTTTACGGCTGCGGACTTCTGCACTTCCAGCGCATCGGCCAGCGCGCGCACCCCCCGTTCCTCGCGCTTGATCTGCGCGGCCGTGGCCGTGCCGCTGGCCCGCATGCCATCGAGCAGGGCCTGTTTCACCTTGAGGGCGTTGTTCAACCGGGCCAGCTCGGCCGCCTGGCGCTGCACATTGCCCACCGCGCCTTGCTGGTCGTTCAGTTCCTTGAGGCGGTCGCGGGCGGCCTTGAGTGCGCGGGCGGTTTCCCCGCTGGCGCCGCTGATGCGCTTCATGGGCGCAAGCACGCGCTCGGCCATGTCCAGCACCACGCGCAGGCGCAACTGGTCAGCCATGGCGCACCCCACGGGCGCGCGTGGCGCAAGGTGTTAGCGGGTAGGGGCGGTTTCGGCCAGCAGCGCGTCGATCTCGGCCAGCTCGGCCGCACGCTGGGGTGCCAGCATCGCGTCGCGGTGCAGTATCCAGATGTACACCGGCACCATCAGCAGCCACAGGCCCGAAAGGACCAGGGCTGTAAGCAGCGTGTATTTCAGCAGGGCGGAAAGCATGGTTCATTCTTGCACATCCAAGGGTGCGGGGTGTCATTCCTCGGACTGCCGCTCGTAGCGCTCGCGCGCTCGTTCCCGCCAGTCCATCAGCTCGGCCACGCTCATGGGGTCCATGTCGGCGGGCCGCCAATGGAACACCAGGGCCAGGTCGGCCATGGCGTCCTCTACGCGGTTTGGAAGCCCTCCCGCTGCGCCTTCGGCACCAAAAAACTGACCACCTCCGAACCCAGGCTTACTAGGTCGGCGGGGTCCATCGCGTCCACTTCTTGGCGCAGCAGTGGCGGCTCGGTCACACGGGGCAGCAACGCCTGCAAGGCTGTCACGTTCATCTGCAGCACCTCCACCAGCGACAGACCGCGCAGGGCGCCCGCGTTGGGCTTGCGCACCAGCACGTGCGTGATGGTCTGGCCGTTGCGCTGGATGGGCGTATCCAGCGGGATGCCCACGGGGATTCCGGGGGCGGCGATGGCAACAGCGGGAGCGGCGGCGGGGGCGGTTTGGGCGGGTGTGTTCATGGCAATGGATCCGGGAAAGATGGAAAGAAGGCGCGGCCCGCTCAGGGCCGTGCGAATGGTGGCGGGCGTCACATGCCCAGGGCGGCGCGTGTCTCTGCCAGGCGGTCAACGCCGTTGACCATTTCGATCATGTTCACCACGTCGATTTCGATCAGCGTTTCGCCGTTGATGGTCAGCTTGTAGTAGCTCAGGGCGGCCTTGTACTTAATGGCCGTGGCTTCGCCGGCCTTGGCGCTGCCTGGGTCGATTTCCGAGAACCGGCCTCGCATGACGACTTCCAGCGCGTCAACGCTCTCGCTGTCGTCGCCCTGCAGCGATCCGGCAAAGCGCAGCATCACGCCATCGTGGCGCAGCGTGCCCCAGCTGGTGAACAGCTCTTTCATGTAGCCGGCGGCCGTCAGCTCGGCTTCCATGCCCTCCATGCCGTAATCCGCCTTCACGGGGGCACTCATGCCGCCCGAACGGTAGTCTTCCATCTTGCGGGCGAGCTTGGGCAGCGTCACTTCGGGCATCTCTCCGACGCAGTTGTGGCCATCCACGAAGGTGGTGAAATTCTTGATCTTTCGGGGCAATCCCATGGTGTTCTCCTGTAGTCAATCGGTGGTGTGGTGCGGCCTTACTCGCCCGTGCCCACGCGCAGGGCGAAGTCGGCGTAGTAGCGGTCGGTAATGCGCTGCTGGAACGTGAGGTCTTCCAGCGGCGGCACGGGGGTGTAGTCGTAGTCCAGCGTCAACTTGCCGTTCTTGAGCGTGGCGGAAACGTTGACCTCTTCGTCGTACCAGGCGCGGCCGTCGAGGATGTAGCCCAGGGTTTTGAGCTCACGCATCTTGGCGTTGATGCCTTCGAGGATGTCTTTCACCAGGCTGGGGTGCAGCGGCTTATCCACCGCCCAGAAGTGGCCCTCGGCCATGGTGTCGGCCAGGATCTGCGCGGTGCGCGTGGCGCTCTCGAAAGCGAACAGTTCGTCGGTGCTGCAGGTGCGCGAACCCCAGAAGCGGAACCCCTGATTGCGGATCAGCGTCGTGATGCCGGCGCCGTTGAGCAGGCCCGCGTCGGTATCGGGGTTCTGCAAGTCCCAGAACACATCCTTGCTGATACCCAGCACGCCGTTCATGGGCACGTTGGACAGCGTTTTGTGCCAGCCCTGCTCGGCGTCGATCTTGGCGCGCAGGCCCATGGCGTAGGCCACGGGCGAGGCGTCCACCACCACGCCGGTGCCAGGCGTGGCCACCTTCACGCGCGGCCAGA
>NZ_JBKBXG010000092.1:0-19923 GCF_046314175.1 Acidovorax sp.
CGCCGTACTGCTCTGGGTAGCCCAGGCCCAGCAGGCCCAGGTCGGCCGCGCGGCGGTACAGGCTGCGGGGGAATTCACCGGCGGCATCCCACGCGTCCACATGCGGCGCGATCTCGGTGCGGGCAAAGCGGGTGACGGTGTCGGTGAGTGCGGTGCGGTCTTCGTCGCTCACAAGGGTCGCGTCGGATGTGGCGGTCATGCGGGCGCTCCTTGCGTGGCGGGTGCAAAGCGGGCCAGCACCTGGCCGGGCGACACCTGCTGGCCCGGGGCCACCAGCAGCTCGGCCAACGTGACAGCTACAGGGCAGGCCAGGCTGTGTTCGAGCTTCATGGATTCGATGACCACCACGGTGTCGCCCGCCGCCAGCGCCTGGCCTGCGGCCACGGGCAGCGCGACCACCTTGCCGTTGAAGGGCGCGTGCAACTCGGTGGCGCCACCAGCGGCGCCTGCGCGTGTGGCGGACTCCCACGATGCGTCTTCTACCCACCCGTCCACGCCGTCGGTTTGCCAGTGCCAGCGCAACGGC
Source organism: Acidovorax sp. (assembly GCF_046314175.1). Classification (GTDB taxonomy): domain Bacteria; phylum Pseudomonadota; class Gammaproteobacteria; order Burkholderiales; family Burkholderiaceae_C; genus Acidovorax. The sequence continues at coordinate 527 of NZ_JBKBXG010000092.1, forward strand.
CCCACGGCAGCGTAATGCACACCGCGATGGGGCAGCTGCAGCGTGATGCTGGTGGGCTCAGCCCCGGCCTGCTCAACCTGCAGCCGCCCACTGCCTAGCTCGCGCACGGCGACAGCGTGCACCTCGCCCTGGTGACGCAGGCGCAAAGGCCGGGCCATGGAACAAGGCAGATCTGACGCAGGATTTGAAGCAAAAATGGCCTCTAGCGCTGATTGCATAAGCGCTGATAGCTCCTTTTTCAATAGCAAACCCTGCAAACCAGCAGCGTGCTCTGCCAAGAACGGCACCAACGCCTGCCCACTGGCAAACACCGGGTGCTGCAGGCAGGCCGCCAGAAACGCGCGGTTGGTGGGCAGGCCCAGCACGCGGGTGCTGTGCAGTGCACGCACCAAGGCGGCGATGGCCTCGGCCCGCGTGGGCGCGTGCACGATGAGCTTGCCCAGCATGGCGTCGTAGTGGGGTGCGACCTCTGCCCCCTCCTCCAGCGCGTGGTCAAAGCGCAGCGCACCCGGCGCAGCCCGCTCAAACGCGGTGGCCGGTGGTGCGCTGAACTGCAGCACGCGGCCGATGTGGGGGCAGAAATGTGCGTCTTCGGCACACAGGCGCACTTCGATGGCGTGGCCTTGCAGATGCACCTGATCTTGTGTGAATGGCAGCGGCTCGCCGCGCGCCACGCGGATTTGCCATTCCACCAGATCCAGCCCCGTGAGCGCTTCGGTTACCGGGTGCTCCACCTGCAGGCGGGTGTTCATCTCCATCAAGAAGAATTCAGCCCCGTCCAGAAGGAATTCCACCGTGCCCGCGCCCACATAGCCAGCGGCCTGCGCCAGCGCCACGGCGCAGGCACCCATGCGCTCGCGCAGCGCTGTGTCCACTGCGGGGCTGGGGGACTCTTCGATGATCTTCTGGTGGCGGCGCTGTACCGAGCAATCGCGCTCGCCCAGGTGGACGCATCCGCCGTGAGCGTCGGCAAAGATCTGTACCTCCACATGGCGCGGCTGCAGCAGTGCGCGTTCGATCAGCAAGTCGCCACAGCCAAAACCCGCCAGCGCCTCCGACCGTGCGCTGGCCAGTGCGGCGGGCAACTGCGCCAGGTCGGTGACCAGGCGCATGCCGCGCCCTCCCCCACCCGCCACGGCCTTGACCATGAGGGGCGTGCCGATGCGCACTGCCTCGGCTGCAAAGCGCTCGTCGCTCTGATCGTCTCCGAAGTACCCGGGCAAGCAGGGCACGCCATGCGCCTGGGCCAGTGCCTTGGCGCCGGACTTGCTGCCCAATGCGCGGATAGCGGCTGGCGAGGGGCCAATCCAGGTCAGGCCCGCATCGACCACGGCCTGGGCAAATTCCGCGTTCTCGCTGAGGAAGCCATAGCCGGGGTGCACGGCATCGGCGCCGGTGGCGCGGGCGGCGGCCAGCAGCTTGTCGATGCGCAGGTAGGTGTCGGCACTGGCCGCTCCGCCCAACGCCACCGCCTGGGTGGCCTCGCGCACATGCAGGGCGTTGGCATCGGGGTCGGAATAGACCGCCACCGTTTCGATGCCCATGCGGTGGGCGGTGTAAATCACCCGGCGAGTGATCTCGCCGCGATTGGCGATCAGTATCTTTTTCATGGCTTCGCACTCCAGGGCGGCGCCTTGCGCGCAGCAAACGCCGTCAGCCCTTGCGGCGCCTCGGGGCCACGCAGCGCTTGCGCAAAGGCGAGGGCGGCGTCATCGAGCAGCGCGGGCAATGGCTTATCTGGCTGGGCCAGCAGCAAACGTTTGGTAGCAGCCACGGCCTGAGGCGCAGCGGCGGCATGGCGTGCGATGGCGGCTTGCACTGCAGCCTCCATGTCGCCACTCACCACCTCATCAACCAGCCCCGCGATTTGAGCTTTCGCGGCATCCCAGCGCTCGCCCGTCAGCAGACAACGCCGCGCAGCAGCAGACCCAAGGCGGTGCACCACAAAGGGCGCGATCTGCGCAGGCACGATGCCCAGCGTGACCTCGGGCGTGGCGAACTGCGCGCCGCTGTGTGCAAGCACCTGATCAGCGCAACAAACCAGACCAAAGCCGCCACCCATGGCCGCGCCCTCCACCGCCACGATGAGCCACTGCGGCAACGCGCACAGGGCCTGCAGCAACGCGCCAAAGCGGCGATTCAGTGGCACCAGCGGGTCGGCTGCGCCGGCAGCCAGGGGCTGGCCAATGGTCTTGGCAAAGCCGCCCAGGCTGCCACCCGCGCAGAAGTGCCCATCGGCACCCCGCAGCACCACGCCGCGTAGGTCGGCATCGGCCGCAGCCCGCTCACACGCGGCTATCAGACCGTCCACCATCGCCTCGGACAGCGCATTGCGGCTGGCCGGGTCGTTGAGCGTCCAAGTTTCGAGGCTGCCGCTGGGCAGCGGCACGCGGTCGATGAGCAAAACAGCGGCGGTCATTTCCGTATGCCATGGTTCGCACGCAGCGGGCTGACTTCACTCCCTCGCCCCTCGCGGGAGAGGGCTGGGGAGAGGGGGTGCCGGACTGGGAGGCAGCGCCAAATCAGCCCCCTCTCCCCAACCCCTCTCCCGCGAGGGGAGAGGGGCAGTACTGCGCGCGCATCACGCTGCAGGGACAACCTTTTGCCTCTCATACGGGTCGTTTCGCAATGCCCATGAGCTTGGCGAGGATGCCCAGCATCACTTCATCCGCGCCCCCGCCGATGGACGCCAGCCGCCCGTCGCGGTACATGCGGGAGACCTTGTTCTCCAGCGTGAAGCCCATGCCGCCCCAGAACTGCAGGCAGGTGTCGGGCACCTCGCGGTTGAGGCGGCCGGCCTTGAGCTTGGCCATGCTGGCGAGCTCCAGCACGTCCTGGCCGTTCACGTACAAGTCGCAGGCGCGGTAGGTGAGTGCGCGCAGCGCTTCGACCTCGGTCTTGAGTTCGGCCAGCTTGAACTGCACCCACTGCTGGTCGGCAAGCGTGGCGCCAAACAGCTTGCGCTCCTGCGCGTAGTCGATGGTCCACTGGATGCAGTGGTTCAGCGATTCGAGCGTGCTGGCGGCGCACCACAGGCGCTCCTCCTGGAACTGCTGCATCTGGTAGATGAAGCCCTGGCCTTCGGCGCCGATGCGGTAGCGCTGGGGCACGCGCACTTCGTCAAAGTAGATCAGGCCGGTGTCGCTGCTGTTCATGCCGATCTTGCGGATCTTCTGCGCCACCTCGATGCCCTTGGTGAGCTTGCCGCCAGGGCCGTCACGCATGGGCACCATCACCAGGCTCTTGTTCTTGTGCACGGGGCCTTCGCCCGTGTTGACCAGCATGCACATCCAATCGGCCTGCAGGCTGTTGGTGATCCACATCTTCTGGCCGGTGATCACGTAGTCGTCGCCATCCTTGCGGGCCACGCTCTTGATGCCGGATACATCGCTGCCCGCCGCAGGCTCGCTCACGCCAATGCAGCCCACCATGTCGCCCGCAATCGCGGGGGCGAGAAAATTGCGCTTGAGTTCTTCGCTGCCGTAGCGCGCCAGCGCCGGGGTGCACATGTCGGTCTGCACGCCAATGGCCATGGGAACGCCGCCGCAGTGGATGTGGCCCAGCGCCTCGGCCATGGCCAGGCTGTACGAGTAGTCCAGCCCCTGGCCGCCGTACTCCTCGGGCTTGCACAGGCCCAGCAAGCCCAGGTTGCCCATCTTCTTGAAGACCTCGTGCGCGGGGAAGATCTCGGCCGCCTCCCACTCGTCCACATGGGGGTTGATCTCCTCGTCGATGAAGCGCTTGAGGGTCTTCTGGATCTCGCGGTGCTCGTGCGTGAACTGCATGGTGCTTGTCTCCGTGATGATTTGGTGAGCGAGAGGGCCGGGGCGGTGCGTGAGCTACATGCGAGCCACCCCGAATTGCATGGGCCGGGGCGTGCGCGCTGCGCCGTCCGCTATCGTGTCCAGGCAAAAAGCCAGCACGGAGCGTGTGTCGCGCGGATCGATCACACCGTCGTCCAGCAGCAGGCCGCTGGTATAGAACGCATCGGCCTGCGCCTCGAACATGGCCACGATCTTGTCGAACTGGGCCTGCGATTCGGCCGGGTCAGGCGTGATGCCTTTGCGCGCCAGCCCCGCCTCGGTCACGATCTGCATGGTGCGCGCAGCCTGCTCGCCGCCCATCACCGCCGTCTTGGCACCCGGCCAGCTGAACAGGAAGCGCGGCGCATAGCCCCGCCCGCACATGCCGTAGTTGCCCGCGCCAAAGCTGGCGCCGCACTGGATGGTGATCTGGGGCACGGTGGCGTTGGTCACGGCCTGGATCATCTTGCTGCCGTGCTTGATCATGCCGCCCTGCTCGCTGTCCTTGCCCACCATGAAGCCGGTGGTGTTCTGCAGGTAGATGATGGGGTGGCCCAGCTGGCACATCCACTGGATGAAGTGCGTGGCCTTGTTGGCGCCCGCCACGTCGATAGGGCCGTTGTTGCTGATGAAGCCCACGGCATGCCCGCCGATGTGCCCCTGCGCGCACAGGGTGGCCATGCCGTAGCGGGCCTTGAATTCGAGCAGCTCCGATCCGTCCACCAGCCGCGCGATCACCTCGCGCATGTCCACGGGCTGGCGCAAGTCGGCGGACATCAGGGACAACAGGTCATCCGCAGGCAAGGTAGGCCCGGGTGCGCTGGGTCGCGGGGGCATGTTCCATCCCAGTTGCGCCACCACATCGCGCGCCAGGCCAATGGCCTCGCGGTCATCCAGCGCCAGGTATTCGCCCAGGCCCGAGACGGCGGTGTGCATCTCGGCACCACCCAGTTCTTCTTCCGTAGCAATCTCGCCCGTGGCGGCCTTCAGCAGCGGCGGCCCGGCCAGAAAGGCGCGCGAGCGGCCCTGCACCATGATCACAACATCCGACAAGCCGGGCATGTAGGCGCCGCCTGCGGTGCCCGAGCCGTGCTGCACGGTGATCACCGGAATGCCCGCCGCCGACAGCCGCGCGAGGTTGCGGAACAAACTGCCGCCGTGCACAAAACCTTCGACCCGGTAGCGCATGAGGTTGGCACCCGCGCTCTCGACCAAGTGCACAAAAGGAAGGCGCTCGCGCAGGGCGATCTCCTGCACGCGCAGAATCTTTTCCAGGCCCATAGGCTGGATGGCACCGGCCTCGATGCCCGAGTCGCTGGCCACCACCATGCAGCGCACGCCACTCACAAAGCCGATGCCTGCGACCACGCCGCCACCGGGCACGGACTTCTCGGGGTCTTTCACGTCCTGCAGGTAGCCCGCTAGGCTGCACAGCGGCAGCCAGGGCGCACCGGCATCCAGCAGCAGCGCCACACGCTGGCGCGGCAGCAGCTGGCCGCGTTTTTCAAACTGGGGCAGTGAGCGGGCCGATGCTGCGGCGGCACGCTCTTCCAGCGCGCGCAGCGCATCCAAACGGTCCTGCAGCGCTGCGCGGCGCTGGGTGGATTCGGCGCTGCCTGCGTTGAATCGGGAGGTGAAGACAGCGGTCATACGGCCTCGGTCTTGGGGGTATGGGAAGGTGCAAACACCTGAGGCACCTGCGCGCGGTGAAAGCCGTCAAATGGCCGCACGGCCGGGTGCGCTGCGGCTGTGGCACCAGGCGGGCGCTGCGGCCAGCCCATGCGCACCTGGGGCCGTGCGCCGTCCACCCGCAGCGTGGTGCCGCTGATGAAGCTGGCTGCCGGGCTGAGCAAAAAGGTGATGGCCGCCGACACCTCGGCCTCGTTGCCAAAGCGCCCGAGCGGCACCGTGCGCGGCATGGCACGCAGCATGTCCGCCGCCTCGGGCGGGTAGTTGTCCATGCCGCTGGAGGCGATGTAGCCCGGCGCCACAGCGTTCACGCGCACACCGCTGTGCGCCCATTCCAGCGCAGCGGTTTCGGTGAAGCTGACCATGCCCGCGCGCGCAGCCCCGCTGTGCCCCATGCCCGGCATGGAGCCCCACATGTCGGCCACGATGTTGACGATGGAGCCACCGTGTTGCGCCATCCACCGCCGGTAGCACTCGCGCGCCATCAGAAACCCGCCGGTGAGGTTGGTGTGCAACACGGCCTCCCACCCCTTGGCGCTGATGGATTCGAGCGGCGCCATGAACTGCCCGCCCGCGTTGTTGACCAGCGCATCGATGCGGCCCTGCGCAGCGATGATCTGCTGCACCAGCGCCACCACGCCTTCTTCAGATCGGATGTCGCACACCTGGCACGACACGCGGCCGCCATCGGCAGTGATCTCCTCCGCCACGGCTAGCAACTTTTCAGCCTTGCGCCCTACCAGCACCACATGCGCGCCCAGGTGCGCCAGCTCGTGTGCCGTGCATCGGCCAATGCCGGAGCCACCGCCGGTGACCACCACTACCTGGCCATTGAGCAGGCCCGGAGCAAACACAGACTGGTAGGCGTTGCGCGCGATGGGGGCCATGGTGATTCCGCCTGGATGGGGTTGCTATGACCGGATGAAGAGGGCCAGCGCCTCGTCGGTGAGCGCGTCGAGCGATTTGCCCTTTTTGGGTGAGAACCACTGCACCGCCCAGTTGAGCGCCCCAAAGATGAACAGCCGCGCCACGCCGGGCTCGGCCTGGAGCGCGCCCTGCTGGGCCAGCGCTTGCAGCACGGGCATCCAGGTGGCCTCGTAGCTGTCCTTGATGCGGGCAATGCCCTTGCGCTGCGCAGGCGTGAGCGAGCGCCATTCGTACAGCATCACCGGTATGAAACTGCTGCGAGGCCCGAGCAGGATCTCGAAGTGGTGGCGAATGAGCGTGTGCAATTGCTCGCGCGGTGTGGCCGTAGCGGGCAGTGCGTCGAGTGCCTGCTGCTGGCTTTGCGCGGCCATGGTCATGCCCTCGCTCATCACGGCGTAGAGCAGCGCGCTTTTGCTTTCGAAGTGGTAGAAGGGCGAGCCGCTGTGCATGCCTGCCGCCGCCGCGATGTCGCGCGTGCTGGTGGCGGCAAAGCCCTGGGTGCGGAACAGCTTGGCGGCGCCGTCCATGAGCTTGCGGCGGCGGTTGCCGTCGTCGAGTTCTTCGGCGGTTTTGCGCGGACGGCCGCGGGGGCGGCGGGTCGGTGTTGCTTCTGCGTTGGTTTTTGCTGTGGCTTCTGCCAGGATGAGGTTGGCGATGGGCGTCGCTAAGGCCTTGCTGCGGGGGCGGGCCGGGGTTTTCTTGGCTGGGGGGGCAATGGCGCGGGTGCGCGGCACGGGTGAGTCCATGCGGACACAATAGCAAAACTGTTTATTTTTAGCAAGCAAGTGCTTGGTAAAAATACATGCCGAGATTGCAGTGGCATTTGCCACCTCAGATTTATAGTGTTTTTAGCCTCTAGCGCTTATTGGACAAGCGCCATTAGCTACTATTTTCATAGCACACAACACCTGTGTAGGCTGGCGCGCCACCCATTCCAGCACCCAACAAATTCGGAACGTCAGGACGCCCACCCTGGCGGCTCAATACTTCAACCGCGCGTAGTACGTCTTCTGCGCCGCCTCTCGCGCCTGCCGCAGGGTATGAATTCCTTGCTCCTGCAGCAGCGGAATCAGCCGCAGCCAGATTTCTGCCGTCACCAGCGCATCGCCCAGCGCAGTGTGCCGCCCCAGCACGGTGATGTTGAACCGCTCCGCAATGGCTTCGAGCCGGTGCGACTCCTGGTGCGGGTGCACCACGGCCGACAGCAGCAAGGTGTCCAGCACCGGCTGGTGAAACGCGATGCCCGTGGCGGCCTCTTGCAACTGCAGAAAGCGCATATCGAACGCTGCGTTGTGGGCCACCAGCACGGTGTCTTGGGCATACGCATGAAAGACAGGCAGCACCTGTGCAATGCGCGGCTTGCCGGTGACCATGTCTTGCGAAATGCCGTGGATGGGAATGGAGGCTTCGGGGATGAGCCGCCCAGGGTCTACCAGCTGTTCAAAGGTCTCTTGCCGCAGCAGCTTGCCGTTGACGATGCGCGCCGCGCCCAGCTGGATGATGGCGTCGCCGCCTGCGGGGTTCAGGCCTGTGGTCTCGGTGTCGAACACGGTGTAGGCCAGCTCGGCCAGCGGGCGGTCGTCCAGCGTGCTGCCCTGCTCGTCCATCTGGAACAGGTCAAAGTCGTAGTACTCGGGGCGGCTGTAGCTGCTGCCATCGCCCGGGGCGGATTCCACCGGGCCTTGCACGCTGGCCAGCGGCAGCAAAAACCGAAAGAACGCCTGGTGGCGCACGCGGTCGCGCTCAAACCACATTTCGCCGCCGTGGCGCTCGACCACATCGCGCACCGTGAGCGGTGTGCGCTCGGTGCCAAAGCGCATGGCATCCATCTCCCAGCTCATCACGGTTTCGTTGCTCATGGCCTGGCCGCTCCACACCAGGTCGAGCTGCGCATGGGCGCCCACGGGCTGCAGGCGCAGCTGCAAAAAGCGCACCTCAAACTCGTCCACCAGCCGGTGGGCCAGATAGGTGAGCGCCTGCAGCAGGGTATAGCTGTCCACCTTGAGCCACAGGTGGGCATCTACGTCGTCCAGCGTTACAGGGCGCTGGCATACCGCGGTGATCTGGCGTTGCGCAGCGTTGGCCAGGTCGGCGCCCAGCATCTCTTCCAGCGGCCAGCGGGTTTTAAGCCGCTGGGTGGCGCGCTGGGCCAGGTCGCTGATACGGCGGCCCATGGTGCCGACCTCGTCACGCACCACCGCCAAGAATTTCTCGCGCATGGCGCTTTCCAGGTCAGCGTAGCCCAGCATGTCCACGGCGGCCTGGATGTTGGCGAGCGACGCGCGGCTGCCTTCGGTCAGGCCGTGCAGCAGCTGGTCGCGCTCGGACTCTTCCTGCACGCTTTGGGTCACGTTTTCCAGCATCAGCACAAAGCCGCTGAGGGATGCCACAGCCGGTGGGTCACCCTGGCCTTGGGCCATGCCGTCCGCCGCGCGCACGGGCGCCACCTGCACGCGCAGCAGTTGCCCGCCCTGTGCACTGGTCACAAACTGTGCCGACGGGCTGGGTGCGCCGCGCGCCATGGCCTGGTGGATGCGCTCCAGCGCATGGGCCAGCACCTGGCGGTCAAACACGGCATACACCGACCGGCCAATGCCCATCAGCTCGGCGCCCGCTGCGGTGTCCGCCCCTTGCGACAGGGCACGAAACTGCTGGCGGGCGCGCTGGTTGTACAGCAGGATGCGCCCGTCGCGGTTGCACACCACCACGCTCTGGTTCAGCTCGGCCATCAGCGCGGCGAGGCGGTTCTTTTCTTGCTGCACGCTGTAGCTGGCCTGGGCAACCTGTGCGTCCATGTCGGCGCGCAAGCCGTCCCGCTGCGCAGCCAGCTCGTTCACCGCGCCCGCAAGGGCCTGCATCTCGGCTGTGCCACGGGGCTTGAGCTGCTGGGGTGTGGCTGCCGTCAGCACCACGCGTGTTTCTTCGAGCAAGCGGGCCGGGGCACCCACGTAGCGGCGGTACAGCACCTGCAACGCACCACCCACCACGGCCAAGCCCGCCAGCCACCCCATGGCCACCAGCACTACGCGCGGCGACAGCACATCGCCCACCGCAGCGCGCTCGGCAGCGTCGAGCGTGGACCACACCACGGCGCCCATCAGCAGCAGCCAGGCCGCCATGACCAGCCCGGCCACGGCCACCGCCAGCAGCAAGCGCGGGTCGATTTTTTTCATACAGCACCTTCCGCGGGCAGGCCCAGCAGTTCGGCCACCTTCTGCACCAGCTCGCGCGTGGAGAACGGTTTGGTCATGTAGGCATTGGCACCCAGCGCCAGGCCCTTGGCCACGTCGGTTTCGCGGCCCTTGGCCGTGAGCATGAGGATCTTGGTGGCCTGCAGTGCGGCATCGGCGCGCACCGCCTGGCACACCTCAAAGCCGGACTTGTGCGGCATCATCACGTCGAGCAGCACCAGGTCGGGCCGCTCGCGCGCGATACTGTCCAGCGCCTCGTTGCCATCGCGCGCAACCACCACGGTGTAGCCCTCGCGCTGCAGCAGGTATTCGAGCGATATCACGATGTTGGGCTCGTCGTCGGCGATCAGTATCTTGGCGGTCATGGTGTGGGCGGGCCTTTGGCGATAGGGGGTTGCAGCGGCAGCCAGAAGCGGAAACGCGCGCCTGCTGCGGGTGCCGTCGGGATGTGGGAGGAAAGCTTTGGGGCGATGGGCGCTGGCTGCTCCAGCCACAGGCGACCGCCGAAATGTTCAATGATCTGGCGGCTGATGGGCAGGCCCAGGCCGGTGCCTTGCGGGCGGTGCGCCGCGTCACCGCCCTGGTGAAAGCGGTCGAACACCAGCTGCGCCTGCGCCGGGTCCACGCCCGGGCCGTCGTCCTGCACCGACACGGTGACGCCATCGGCGTCGGCCTGCACTTCCACCCTCACCACGCCGCCGTGCTGCGGCACAAACTTGGCAGCGTTGGACAGCAGGTTGAGCAGCACCTGCATGAGCCGGTCGGGGTCGGCCTGCAGAACGGGCAAGTCGGCCGGCAGTTGCACAGACACCTTTGCAGCGCGTTCGCGGAACACCTCGGCAGTGGTCGCCACGGCCTGTTCGACCAGTGCGCGCAGGTCCACCGCAGCCACATGCCAGTCGGCATGGCCTGCCTCGATCTTGGCCATGTCCAGCACCTGGTTCACAAGGCGCGTCAGGCGCTCGGTCTCGGCCACGATGATGCCGATGAACTGCTGGCGCTGGGCGGTGGGCATGTCCGCATCACCCTGCATCAGCTCGGCCAGCGCGCGGATGGAGGTGAGCGGTGTGCGCAACTCGTGCGTGACGGAGGACATGAAGTCGTCTTTCAAGCGGTCCAGGCTCTGCAGTTGGTTGTTGGCCTCGCGCAGCTCGGCGGTGGCTTGCTCCAGCGAGCGCGACTTGTCCTCCAGCGCGCGCGAATACGCGCGGACCTGCGAGGTTTCATCGAGGATGCGCAGCACGTCGTCGGGGGTGAGGATTTCTTCCTCGGCCACCGATGCCACCAGCACGCGCGCCGATGCGCTGCCCACCGCGCCGGCCAGTTGCGTTTCGACAAACTGCACAAAGCGCGCATCGGGCCGGATGGCGTCGGCCTGCCGCACGCCCACTTGCCGGGCGTAGTCGGCAAACAGCGCCTCGGCCTTGGTGGCACCCAGAAAGCGCTCGCACAGTTGCAGCAGATCGGGCGTGCGGGCGCGCCCGCGCCAGAACACGGGGCTGGAGACTGCCGTGCGCTCGAACACATCCACAAACAGCAGCGCCTGGCTGGCCTCGTGGCCGGACGGCGCCCGCCACAGCGAGACGCCCACGTAGGCCACCAAGTTGGCCAGCAGGCTCCAGAACAGTGAATGGGTCAGACCATCGAAACCGGTCAGTCCTAAAAACTGCTCGGGCCGCAGCCACCCCAGCCCCCACGGTCCGTGGGTCAGAAAGCCCGCATCCAGCCAACCTGATTTGGCAATGGAGGGCAGCATGAGCGTGTAAGCCCACATGGCAAACCCCACCAGCAGACCCGCCAGCGCACCCCGGCGTGTGCCGCCTTTCCAGTACATGCCGCCCAGCATCACGGGGGCGAACTGGGCCACGGCGGCAAAGCTGATGAGCCCGATACTGACCAGCGCATACGCTTCGCCCGCGAGGTGAAAGTACACATAGCCGAGCACCAGCACGCCCAGAATGGCCGCCCGGCGAATGCCCAGCAGCAGGCGCGACAGGTCTTGCCCCGCACCGCTGCGCAGATGCCGCCAGCGCAGCAGCAGGGGCAGCACCAGTTCGTTGCTGACCATGGTGGACACCGCAATGGTTTCCACAATCACCATACCCGTAGCGGCCGACAGCCCACCAATGAACACAAACAGCGCCAGCGCGTGCTGGCCAGCAGCCAGGGGCAGCGACAGCACAAAGTTCTCCGCGTTCATTGCGGCGCCGCCGCCAAAGTGCAGCAGCCCGCCCAGCGCAATCGGCAACACCAGCAGGTTGATGAGCAGCAGGTACAACGGAAACACCCACACCGCCCGGCGCAGGTGTGACTCGCGCACGTTCTCCACCACCATCACCTGAAACTGTCGGGGCAGAAAAACGACCGACAGCATGGACAGCAGCGTGAGCGCAAACCACTGCGCCCAGGCAAACTGCCCACCCTGTTCCAGCCGCAGCAACTGCTGCAGCGCAGGCACAGCCTGCGCCCGCGCAAACAAATCGCCCAGGCCATCAAAAAGGCTGTAGACCACAAACAGGCCCACCGACAGAAACGCCACCAGCTTGACCACCGATTCAAACGCAATGGCTGCCACCATGCCTTCGTGCCGCTCGGTGGTGTCCAGGTGCCGGGCGCCAAACACCATCGTGAACCCGGCCAGTACGAGCGCCACGTAGAACGCGCTGTCCTGGCTCCAGTGCACCGACGTCTGAGCCACATCGCCCGCCTGGGCCGTCAGCAGTGCATAGCCTGCCGATACGGCCTTGAGCTGCAGCGCGATGTACGGGACGATGCCCACCACCGCAATGAGCGTGACCAGCCCGGCCAGCAGCGGGCTTTTGCCATAGCGGCTGGCAATGAAGTCGGCAATCGACGTGATGCGGTAGGCCTTGGCGATGCGGATCATCTTGCGCACCACCAACCACCCCAGCACCATGGCCAGCGTGGGGCCGAGGTAAATGGGCAGAAACCACACGCCCCCAGTTGCGGCCCGGCCCACACTGCCAAAGTACGTCCAGGCCGTGCAGTACACCGCCAGCGACAGCGCATACACCCACGGGTTGGCAATGACCGAGCGGCCCTGGCGCCCACGCCAGTCGGCCCAGTAGGCCACGGCAAACAGGATCAGAAGGTAGCCCAGCGACGCAGAGATGACCAGTGCAGGCGACAACATGGTGCGTCAGGCCCGCGGCGAGGGCGGGGGCGCAGAAGACTGCGGGGAAGGGGACAGAGAGAGGGGCGTCGAAGGAACCGAAGGTAAGGCAGACGCCGGAGCCTCGTCATCGCGCACCGACGGCCTCTCTACCAACCAGGCCAGCGCGACAATCAGCGCCAGCCACAGCAAGAACAGCGCTGCCGGGAACGCGGGGACGCCCCATACCGTAGCGTCACGGTCCCACAGCCCCAGCAGGGGGAAATTGAGCAACACCCAGCCGCCGGCAAACAGCGCAACCAGGCGTTGGGAGCCGAGTCGTTTGTGCACAGCGGTCTCCTGCGAGACGTCTCCACGCGTCCCTGCACCGCATTGTGCGCCTGGCACTTACCTCGGTCTTACTTGCCGAGTGGCGCAGTCAGGCTTTAGGTTCTGCTTTCGGCTCGGCCTTGGGCCGGGGGATGCTGCCGTGGGCCTGGCGTGACAGCGCAAAACTCAGGAAAAACTTGCACCAGATGGTGCTGCCCGCAATTGCCGTCCAGGTGTTGTAGTCCAGCTGACCGAGCGCCACGCTGATGATGACAACGGTGGCCACCGTGCCAGCGATCAGGTTGATGATCATCTCGAACGGCGCGTACTTCTCGGGGTTGGGCGGCGGCAGGCCGCGCTTCAAGCCCACCTCGGAAAAGTCGCGCTTGACCACAATGCGCCAGGCCCGGCGGAACCAGAAGAACGCCATCGGGAACAGCGCCAGATACAGAATCCACGTCAAAGCGACGCTGACATCGAAAACCATGCAAGGCTCCCCTCGTTGGTGGCGCCGCCTGTTGCAGCGCCCAACCAATCATTCATTCAGTAAAAAGGCCCTGCCAGCGCAGCCAGCAGGGCCTCCATTGTCACTGTGCTGCGCCGCAGCGAACAGTGTGGTTTACACGGTAGCAGGGCTTGCGCCCCGCACCTTACTTAGTGTGCACCATCCACCAGCTTGGAGCCGCGTGGCACACGCACCGCTTCGACCATGGCCTGGATGTGTGCTGGCGGCTCTTTGGTGAACTTGTCCACCAGGAACGCCACACCGAAGTTCACCATCGCACCCACTGCACCAATGGCTTCTGGGGTGATGCCAAAGATGCTGTTGGCGCCGCCAATCAGACCCAGGTACTCCGTGCCCTTGATGAAGAAGATGCCCTTGTGCGCAAACACGTAGAAAAGCGTGAAGAACAGGCCTGCCAGCATGCCGGCCATGGCGCCTTCCTTGTTCATCTTCTTGCTGAAAATACCCATCATGATGGCTGGGAACAGCGAGCTGGCCGCAATACCGAAGGCCAATGCCACCGTACCCGCCGCGAACCCTGGCGGATTCAAGCCCAGGTAGCCCGCCACCATAATGGCGACCGCCATGGAGACCTTGCCTGCCAGCAGCTCGTTCTTTTCACTGATGTTGGGGTTGAACACGTTCTTGACCAGGTCATGCGACACGGCCGAAGAAATCGCCATCAGCAGACCCGCCGCAGTAGACAGCGCCGCCGCCAGACCACCGGCCGCCACCAGCGCGATCACCCAGTTGGGCAGCAGCGCGATTTCGGGGTTGGCCATCACGATGATGTCGACATTTACGTTCAGTTCGTTGCCCTTCCAGCCGGCAGCTTCTGCCTTGCCCTTGGCTTCGGCATTGGTGGTCTTGTCGTTGTAGTACTGGATGCGGCCATCGCCGTTCTTGTCTTCCCACTTCAACAGGCCCGTCTTTTCCCAACGCTTCATCCAGTCTGGACGCTGCTCGTTCAACAGGCTGGCGTCAGCCGCATACAGATCACCACCGGTCTTGACCGCGGTGTTCACCGTGGAATGCAGGTTGAGCTTTGCCATGGCGCCCACTGCGGGTGCCGTGGTGTACAGGATGGCAATGAACACCAGCGCCCAGCCAGCCGAGCTGCGAGCGTCCTTGACCGAAGGAACGGTAAAGAATCTCATGATGACGTGTGGCAGGCCAGCGGTGCCGATCATCAGCGACATCGTGTACATGAACATGTTCAGCGTGCTGCCAGGCAGTTGCGTGGTGTACTTGCCAAAGCCCAGATCGGTGACCACCGAGTCGAGCTTGGCCAGCAGAGACATGTCCGTGCCGATGTAGTTACCACCCAGCCCCAGCTGTGGCAGCGGGTTGCCCGTAAGCTGCAGCGAGATGAACACGGCAGGCACGGTGTAGGCCAGGATCAGCACGATGTACTGCGCCACCTGTGTGTAGGTGATGCCCTTCATGCCGCCGAACACGGCGTAGGCAAACACGATGGCCATGCCCACGTAGATGCCCGTGTCGCTTGACACACCGAGGAAGCGCGAGAACGCAATGCCCACACCAGTCATCTGACCAATGATGTAGGTGAGCGATGCAACCAGCAGGCAAATCACGGCAATGGTGCTTGCGCTCTTGGAGTAGAAGCGGTCACCAATGAACTGGGGCACTGTGAACTTGCCGAACTTGCGCAGGTAGGGCGCCAGCAGCATGGCCAGCAGCACGTAGCCACCCGTCCAGCCCATCAGGAACAGCCCGCCGCCGTAACCCATGGTAGAGATCAGGCCGGCCATGGAGATGAACGACGCAGCGCTCATCCAGTCGGCCGCCGTGGCCATGCCGTTGGTTACCGGGTGGACGCTGCCGCCCGCCGCGTAGAACTCGCTGGTGGAACCCGCGCGGGCCCACACAGCAATGCCGATGTAGAGCGCGAAGCTCAGCCCGACAAAGAGGTAGATGGTTGTTTGAAGATCCATGATGTCAGTCCTCAGTCTTCATGCACGTCGAACTGACGGTCAATGTCGCCCATCTTCTTGGCGTAATAAAAAATCAGCGCAATGAAGATGTAGATGGAGCCTTGGTGGGCGAACCAGAACCCGAGCGGGTAACCGCCAAGACTGATCTTGTTGAATAAGTCAACGAACAGAATCCCCGCGCCAAACGACACTAAAAACCAGATGATGAGAATCTTGGTGAGTAGGCCGAGCGTGGCTTTCCAGTAGGCATGACTGCTTTTGTCTTCCTTCATGAAGTCCCCTCATGTTTGAGAACAGAAACACAGCGAAGAAACTCCGCTGCCCCTGCACATTCCGCGGGCAGGCCACGGGATTGCGAGGGTGACTGTGGCGACGGTTCCTTACAGTGAACTGATGAAAGCGGCCAAACTTACGCAGGATTGACGACCCGAGGGAAAACACCGATCCGCCATTTCGCAGTGCGGCGAAAACATGCGATTGCTGCGCAAGGGGCATAAAAAAGGCCTCGCGCTGCCAGAGCAGCGGAGGCCAAATCCGGTCAGAAAACAGACCGGGGGGAGGGATCAGTAGTGTTTCGCCGGCTGCTGCAGATTAGCAGCCCAAAGGCCGGTTAGTGCGCATAGGAACAATGCCAGTCACGCGGATTGTCGCGTTCGAGTTGTCGGTGGCTGTCAGGGTTTTCCCGTTGAAGCGCACTTGATCGCTCTCGCGCACCACGGCCGTGTCGGTCGGCTCGCCGCTGGCGTATTCCTTGCCTTCAAACGTCAGGAACACCTGATGCAAACCGGTGGCATCAGGGCGGTAGCGAATGTCACCAAACGCAGTGGTCGAAGCGCCCACCTTGTTGGCGCCATCAAAGCGGAAGGAGCACAGCTCCGGCACCGAGCCGATGGGGTTTTCCTTGTCGACGTTGGTGAGATTCAACGCACCGTTGCCATAAACACCATTGAGGGTGCTGATGGTTGCGTTGCTCACTGTCAGCACACCGGGCTCATTGCTGGGCGTTGGATCTTCGTCATTGCCACCGCCGCAGGCGACAAGCAAAACAGAAGTGGCAGCCAGGGCTACGCAGGTTTTGAAGAGAGATTGCATGGTGATGAGCGTCCGTAGATTGTTGATGGGGGTTGCTGGGGGGAGTTGCGCCCCGAGCGCTGGTCCCTGAACTGCATCGTATGAACCACCCCCACCAACGTACGTGCGCCTCGGCCTGCCCTGCGCGTAGGACATAGGCGGACAGCGCTGTGCGCTGCACACGCCTCGCTTTCAGCACATCACACCCATCCACCCTTACCCTTCAACGTGCCAGCACCGCCGCCAGCGCCTTGCCCGTGTGCGTGCCCGCAGCCACCACCTCTTCAGGCGTCGCGGCGGCCACGATGCGGCCACCGGCGTTGCCGCCCTCCGGCCCCAGGTCCAGGATCCAGTCGGCCTCGGCGATCACGTCGAGGTCGTGCTCGATCACGATCACGCTGTGGCCGCCATCCACCAGGCGGTGCAGCACGCGGATGAGCTTGTCCACGTCGGCCATGTGCAGGCCCACCGTGGGCTCGTCGAGCACATACAGCGTGTGTGGCGCCTTCTGGCCCCGGCGGCCGACCTCGTCGCGCACCTTGGTGAGCTCAGTCACCAGCTTGATGCGCTGCGCCTCGCCGCCGCTCAATGTGGGCGAGGGCTGGCCCAGCGTGAGGTAGCCCAAGCCCACGTCCTTCAGCAGTTGCAGCGGGTGCGCAATGCTGGGCATGGTGGCGAAGAAGTCCACGGCCTCGTCCACCTCCATCTGCAGCACGTCGCCAATGCTCTTGCCGCGCCAGGTCACAGCCAGCGTCTCGGGGTTGAAGCGCGCACCGTGGCAGGTTTCGCACGGCACCTTCACGTCGGGCAGAAAGCTCATCTCGATGGTGCGCACGCCCGCGCCTTCGCAGCTGGGGCAGCGGCCTTCGCCGGTGTTGAAACTAAAGCGCCCGGCCGCATAGCCGCGCGCCTTGGCCTCCAGCGTTTCAGCGAACAGCTTGCGGATGGTGTCCCAGAAGCCGATGTAGGTGGCGGGGCAGGAACGCGGTGTTTTGCCGATGGGCGTTTGGTCCACTTCCAGCACGCGGTCGATGCTCTCAAAGCCCGACAAGCCCGTGCAACCGACCAGTGGCGGCGCCTTGCCCGCGTCCATCGCATCGCGCCCGGCTTTGGTACTGCGCTGTTGTACCCAGGCCTGCACGTTGGCCAGCAGCACGTCGCGGGCCAGCGTGGACTTGCCCGAGCCGCTCACGCCCGTCACTGCGACCAAACGATGCAAAGGCACGGTGGCGGTCACGTTCTGCAGGTTGTGCAGTTGCGCGCCGTGGACCGTGAGCCAGCGCATCGCTGCGCGTTCCTTGGCTTCGGTCAACGCATCCGCCGCCAGCGATGCGGCCTGGGCTGCGCGCTTCTTGACGGCGGCGCTTTGCCGACCGGTGGGCGCTGCGGCTTCGGCCCGGGCAAAGGCGGCCGTTGCTTCGGCACTGACCTCGCTGGCCGCCATGCTGCGGCGCAGTTGCAGCGGGTGCTTCATGGCGTGCAACAGGTAGCGGCCGGTTTGCGAATCTTCGGCGCCCGTGATGTCGGCCACGCTGCCCTGCGCCACCAGGCGCCCGCCGCGTTTGCCGGCACTCGGGCCAATGTCGATGATGTGGTCGGCGCGGCGAATGGTGTCTTCGTCGTGCTCCACCACCACCAGCGTGTTGCCCTTGTCGCCCAGCTTGTGCAGGGCGTTGAGCAAAATCTGGTTGTCGCGCGCATGCAGGCCGATGGTGGGCTCATCCAGCACATAGCACACGCCCTGCAGGTTGCTGCCCAGTTGCGCGGCCAGGCGAATGCGCTGCGCCTCTCCACCGCTGAGCGTGGGCGCGCCCCGGTCCAGCGTGAGGTAGCCCAGGCCCACTTCTTCCAGAAATTCGAGGCGGCTCTGGATCTCGGGCACCAGGTCGCGGGCGATGTCGCCTTCGCGCTGGGTCATGCCGCCTTCGATGCGCAGGGTCTCGATCCAGCGGCGCACATCCGTCACCGACAGGGCTGCGATGTCGGTGATGCCCACACCGGCAAACTTGACGGCGCGGGCCGTGGCGTTCAGGCGGGTGCCGCTGCAGGTGGGGCAGGCGGTGTCGGCCAGGTCTTCCACCTCGGCCTCGGCAAAGGTCTGCTCGCGGCCTTTTTCCTTGTCGTCTTGTACCGAGTCGTCAAACACCTTGCGCTGGTCTTTGGTGAGCTTGACGCCCGTGCCCACGCAGTCGGGGCACCAGCCGTGCTTGCTGTTGTAGCTGAACAGGCGCGGGTCCAGCTCGGCATAGCTGGTGGCGCACACCGGGCATGCGCGCTTGGTCGAAAACGCTTGCAGATGGCCAATGCCCGCCGTGGCCGCGCCGTTTTGCATGGCCTCCGCCAGCGTGCTGATGCTGCTGAGCACATGCACCACGCCCTTGCCGTGCGTGAGCGCGTCGGCCAGTGCCTTGCGGAGCTGGGCTTCGTTCTCGGGCGAGACGTCGAGGCTCGCCACCGGCAGCTCGATGGTGTGCTCCTTGAAACGGTCAATGCGCGGGAAGTTGGTGGTGGGCAAGAAGTTGCCGTCCACGCGCAGGTGCGTGTGGCCCCTCGGGCGGGCCCAGTCGGCCAGCTCGGTGTACACGCCCTTGCGGTTCATCACCAGCGGCGCAAGCAGCCCGATGTGCTGGCCGCGGAACTGCGTGAGCAGCTGGGCCGCGATGCTCTCGGGCGTTTGCGGCTGCACGGCGGCACCGTCTTTGGTGCAGTGCTGGGTGCCCAGCTTGACGTACAGCAGGCGCAGAAAGTGCCACACCTCGGTGGTGGTGCCCACGGTGGACTTGCGCCCGCCGCGCGACAGGCGCTGCTCGATGG
>NZ_JBKBXG010000093.1:0-19811 GCF_046314175.1 Acidovorax sp.
GGAAATGCGCCCGGCCCGCCAGCCGCCGGTCGATGCGCTGGCGCGTGGTGGTCACATAGCGCGCGGTGGCGCGCGCCACCGACGGTTCCAGCGGCGACAGGATGAAGCAATCCGCCCCTTCGTGCAGGTGCATATGTGTGCCCAGCGCATCGCGCAGGTGCAGCAGCCAGGCGCGGCGGCCCTGGTTCAGGCCGTCGGCCACGGCCTCTGGCGCGCGGTCGCCCGTGCCATGGGCCCAGGCGTCCAGCGCGGGCCAGTCCAGCTGCGGCAGGTCGTGCGGGTTTTGCAGATGCGCCCGTACGTCAAAACTCGGAGCGCCTGGCACCTCAAGGTATTCAGGGGCTGGCTCGGACTCCTCTGCACCAGATTCTCCGGGCGCTGCAACGGCTGCGGCCTGCAGGTGGGTCTTTACCAGCCACGCACCCAGGAACGGCAGCACCCATACGCCGCCCGTCAGCATCACCTTGCGAAAGCCTTGCTCACGGCTGCGCACGATCTGGAGGGTGGCCTGGACATTGATGACCAGCAACACCACGATCAGAACCAGGCCAATCAATACAGGGGTCATGGGCGAATGGGCGCAATCAGCGCCCTTGGTGGCGCCTAAAGAAAAATACTATTTTGATAGCTACTAGCGCTTGATGGATAAGCGCTAGAGGCCAAAAAGACTCAAAAACAGGTTACTTGATCAACCCGAGCACATCCTTGAACGCCGGGTGCTCGCAGCTGCCCAGCCATTCAAACGCCACCATCTCGGTCGTCACCAGCTCAGCACCCGCGCCGGCCAGGCGGTCAAAGGCGGCGTCGCGGTTGCGTTCGGTGCGCGAGCCGCAGGCATCGGTCACCACCCACACTTCGAACTCGTCTTCCAGCAAATCGAGCGCGGTTTGCAAGAGGCAGACGTGCGCTTCGCACCCGGCAATCACGATGGTGCCGCGCTCGTCGGCCTGCGCCGCTGCGGGTTTTTGCAGGTGTTTGGGCAAGCTGCGGGCATTGCCGCCCTGCTGTGGCTTGGCCGGTGGGCGCAGCCACTCGCCCAGGCCTTCTTCAGCCGCACTGAAGTGCATCTTGGCCAGGGTTTTCTGGCACAGTGCGCGCAGCGCGGGGTCGTTCGCACCCAGGCGCGAGGGGTTTTGCTCGGTGCCCCACACGGGCACGTCCAGGATGCGGGCGATCTCGGCCAGGCGACGGGCGTTGGCCAGCACAGCGGGGCCTTCAAAGATGGCCGGCATCAGGCGCTCCTGGTAATCGACCAGGACGAGTTGGGATTCGGTGGCGTCAAGCAGCATGGTGAGATGGGTGGTTTGTTGGTGGGGCCGCCGACCGGGGCGGCAGCGCTTTCAAAGAGTGGCGCATTGTCGCAGCCCTGTGCCAGGGATCTTTCAGACAACAAGCAAAGACTGCACCGCCGCCGCCAGCGGCCCCGCCATGGCCACCGCGTTGCTGGGGTGCGGAATGCAGTCGGTGCTCCACACCTCCCCCACGCCCGCGTCGTGCAGCGCCTGCAGCGCATCGCCCGCAAACAGCGCATGGGTTACGGCCACGTCCACCGATGCGGCGCCCGCCTGCAACAGCAATCGCACCGCCAGCGCCAGCGTGCGGCCGGTGCTGGCCATATCGTCCAGCAGCACCACGGCCCGGCCCTGCGCGTTGAGTGGGGGTAGTTCGATGGCCACATCGCGGTCACCATGGCGCACCTTGGTGCAGACGGCGTAGTCAAAACCGTGGCGGACGGCCGCCTGGGCGATCCATTGCGCGGATTCGCCGTCGGGCCCTACCAGCAAAGCGTTGGGGCGCTGCTCCGCAATCAGGTCGGCTAACGGCTCGGCACCGCTGAGCACCACCGCCTGCGGCACGGGGATCGCCTGCTCCAGCCGATCAATGCGGTGCAGGTGCGGGTCCACCGTGATCAAGGCGTCGAACAGGCCCGCCAGGAACCCGCCCACCACCTGCTGGCTCACGGCCTCGCCAGGGTGGAAGGCGATGTCCTGCCGCATATAGGCCAGGTACGGCGCCACCAGCGTGAGGTGCTGCACGCCCAGGCTGCGGGCCGTTCGGGCGGCCAGCAGCAGCTCCACCAGCTTTTCGTTGGGCTGGTGCAGGCTGCGCAGCAGCACGGCGCGATGTGGCAAACGACCAGAGGCATCGACCGGAAGGCGCAGCTTGAGTTCACCGTCGGGGAAGCGGTGGCGCTCGATGAGCATTGCAGTCAAGCCAGCAGCCTGCGCCAGGCGCATGGCAGGCGCGGCTTCGTCGTCGAAATAAAGCAAACAGGCGGCTTCAGGCAGGGCCATGGTCAGAACTCCACAAACACGCGTGGCACTTCGTCGGCGGTGCCCAGGCGATAGCCGCTGTCTCGCTCGCACGCGTGGCGCGCAAACTCCAGGTCGGCCGGGTAGCTGGCGTGCACGCGGTACAGCAAGTCCCCGGCAGCCACGGTGTCGCCCAGCTTGTGCATCAAATCCACCCCGGCGCCCGGCACTTTGGGGGCTCCTGCCATGCGGGCCACGCGGGCGATCTGGTAGTTGTCGATGCCAGCGACCACGCCGCTGGCGGGCGCCACCACGTCCAGCGTCAGCGCACCGAGGGCCGGGTGGTGGTGGTCAAACCCTGTGCTGCCCTGGGCAGCGATGATGGCGTTCATGCGCGCCAGGGCCCGGCCCGAGTCCAGGATGTCGCGCGCAATGGCATAGCCGTCTCCGCCGCGCACATCGGGGTCGCACTCAATGAGGCGCCCGGCCAGGCGCAGCGACTTTTGCCGCAGATCGTCGGGCGCACGCGGGTCGTTTTGCAGCACGCGCATCACATCGCGCGCCTCCAGCACCGGGCCCACACCATTGCCCACGGGTTGGCGGCCGTCGGTGATGACCACGTCCAGCGACAGGCCCATGCGCCGCGCCACATATTCAAACAGGCGGCGCAGGCGCTGCGCCTCGGGCATGGACCGCACCTTGGCGGTGGGGCCGATGGGAATGTCGAGCACCAGGTGCGTGGCGCCTGCCGCCACCTTTTTGGACAGGATGGACGCCACCATCTGACCGGGCGAGTCGATGGACAGCGGTCGCTCCACCGAGATCAGCACATCGTCAGCGGGCGACAGATTGGCCGTGCCGCCCCAGGCCAGGCAGCCCCGGTAGTCACGCACGATGTCGGCCAGTTGTTCAAACGGTAGCTCCACCTTGGCCAGCACCTCCATGGTGTCGGCCGTGCCTGCTGGGGATGTGATGGCGCGCGAAGAGGTTTTGGGGCACAGCATGCCGTGTGCGGCCACGATGGGCACGACCAGCATGGTGGTGCGGTTGCCCGGGATGCCGCCTATGCAGTGCTTATCGACCACCAGCGGCTCGTGCCAGTCCAGCCGCCTGCCGCTGGCCACCATGGCATCGGTCAGGAAGAACACCTCCTCGCGGTCCAGCTCGCTCTGGTGGCAGGCCACCACAAAGGCGGTGAGTTCGATCTTGGAATAGCGGTGGTTGGCAATGTCACGCACGATGGCACCAAAGTCCTCGCGCGTCAGCCGCTCGCTGGCGATCTTGCGAAACAGCGCGCCCATGGACTCGGGCGGCTCGGCCTGCGCCACCGACACGGTGTGTCCGTTGTCCACGCCCAGCTGGGCAAACGCGTCTTCCGACAGGCCCAGTTCGTGGCATCCCACGATGGCGGGGTCGTCCACCACGTTCACCGTGGCCAGGATGCGGCGGCCATTGGCGCGCACTTCGATCTTGGACAGGGCCTGAAAGCCCTCGGCCCGGTACACGGCGCAGTCGCGGTGCAGGTAGGCCACGTTTTCGCGCCAGGTGTCAATGGCTACGCGGCGCAGGGCCAGTTGAGAGCGGGGCAGCGGGTCCGCCGCAGTGACAGGCATGGGGACAGCAGGTTCGGGTGAGAAGGAAGGCTCAGCGTGCATCGCGCCAGCCTAACCCCAAAGTGCACACCAACACCTCGGGTGCTCCCCGAGTCATGGCGTTTGCCGGGCAGATCTTGAAGCCTCCATGACCTGCGTCAAGAATGCAGCGCCCTTGGTCACGGACTGACCCTTAGCTCGGCTGCAGGCGCAGCAATCGTCCCTGTGGGCTGTCGGTCACCATATAGAGCAAGCCATCGGGTCCCTGGCGCACGTCACGAATGCGCTCGCCGCTGCCTTGCAGCAGTTTTTCCTCGCGCTGTACCTTGCCGCCTTGCAATTCCAGCCGGTGCAGCGTGCCAAATTTGAGCGAACCCACAAACAGGCTGCCTTGCCACGCCGCGCCGTAGCGTGTGCTGGTCAAAAACGCCATGCCCGACGGCGCAATGGATGGCACCCAGTAGTGCACAGGCTGCTCCATGCCCGCCTTGGCCGTGCCTTCGCCCAGCTTGCCGCCGCCATAGTTCTCGCCGTAGGTGATCACCGGCCAGCCGTAGTTGCGGCCCGGCTGGGGTTGGTTGACCTCGTCGCCGCCCTGCGGGCCGTGTTCATGCATCCACAGCTTGCCGTCGGGTGCAAGGGTGGCGCCTTGGGGGTTGCGGTGGCCATAGCTCCAGATCTCGGGCAAGGCGCCGGGTTGTTTGGCGAACGGGTTGTCTGGTAGTGAGGCACCGTCGGCGGAAATGCGGATGATCTTGCCGTGGTGGTTGTCCAGCTTTTGCGCATCGTCCTTGCGGTGGTAGCGGTCACCCAGGGTCAGAAACAGGTTGCCGTCCCCGGCCTGCACGATCCGGCATCCGAAATGCAGTGCGCTTGCCACCTTGGGGCGCTGGCTGAAGATGACCTGCACGTCCTGCAAGCTGCGCGCATCCGCTGACAAAGTCGCCCGCGCCAGCGCCGTGCTGTTGCCACCACCACTGCTGCCTGCCGAAGCCGGTTCAGAAAAGCAAAAGAAGATGCGGCGGTTGCGGGCAAAGTCCGTATCCGTCACCACGTCCAGCAAACCGCCCTGCCCGCCTGTCGCCACCGCGGGCATTCCTGTCAGCGCGGGTCCAACTTGGCCACTGGCGCTGACCACGCGCATGCGGCCGGGGCGCTCGGTGACCAGAAACTGGCCATCCGGCAAAAACGCAACCGCCCAGGGGTTAGAAAGGCCAGTGGCCACGGGAACCAGCGCCACCGCAGGCGCAGGTGTTTGGGCAAGACTTGCGCAACTACCAAACGCTGCAAAAATAATAGCTGCCTGCGCTTTTCCAATAAGCGATAGAGGCCAATTTGCCATCATTTTCATGAAGAAGCGTTCCTTGAGAAAGAGGCGAGATTGAATTCGGCGCCGAGCCATCCAGCCCCCATCTGACACAGCTCGCAAGACGCTAGCTGGCCGCCTGCGAACGGAGTGTGATGATGCATCTCTTGATTTAGATAAAGCCAATCAACAGCTCGTAACCATGCATTTTTTGACCTTCAAGCGTAGCGTGTTACCCTTCGCCCCCATGTCCCGATGGTTATGTATCCTCTTGCTGGCTTGCGCCACCACCGCCCAGGCTGCGCCCCAAGCGGCGAGTCCTGACGATTTCGATCAATTCATCGCTGACAAAGGCCTGTTGACGCGGCTGGAGGATGTGAGCCACCGGGTGGCTGACAAGGCGCACGTCGTGGCAGACCACACGTCCAACCTGGTACTCAACGCCATGGGTTTTTTGGGCGTGCATTACAAGCGCGGCGGCAACAGTGCGGAAACAGGTTTTGACTGCAGCGGTTTTGTACGCGCCATTTACGAGCAGACCGTGGGCCTTTTGCTCCCACGGCGCGCCGACCAGCAGGCTGCTGCCACCCAGGTCATCGACAAAAAAGAACTGCAGCCCGGCGACTTGGTGTTTTTCAACACCATGCGCCGCAACTTCAGCCACGTGGGTATCTACGTAGGCGATGGCAAATTCATTCACGCCCCCCGCAGCGGCGCCCAGGTCCGTGTGGAAGACATGGGAGTGGCCTACTGGGCTCGCCGCTTCAACGGCGCGCGGCGTGTGGCGACGTCAGCAGGCGAAGACACAGCCAAGGCCAAGCAGTAGGCTGAAGGTCGTCCAGAGCTGTGACAGCCATTTCGCTGTAGCGCTTATTTTTTGATCTCGTACACCGTCTCGGTGCTGCGGATCGGCCCACCCACGACGTTGACCGGCCCCGCTGACGGATCACGCAGCATGGCTTTGGCCGCTGCCATGTCGGCCTGATAGCGCGAACGGGCCTGCGAATCACACGATTTGCGCTCCGCAGCCATCATTGCGCGGCATTCTTCCAAGCTCACCTTGAGGCCACCACCCGCTTCGCGAATGGCAGACTGATAGCGCTGCTGCGGGGTCACGTCGGGCACTGAACCCCGTTGCAACGAGGCCTCTTCGCTTTGTGCCCATGCAGCGCCTGGCACGACCAGCAGGCCACTCAAGGTCAACGCGGCCGCAATAATCACGGACGAACGGTTCAAACGATATGGGGTCATGGGGTGCCTTTCTTGGAAGGTGCTGCGGAAAGCCACATCGGGCAAAGGGCGCTGCAACCGATCAAAGTGGTGACAATCTTGCCCCACGCCCGGGCCCTATCTCGCCAGCACCTGCCGCGCTAGGATGTCGGACAGCACCCACACCCGACCGCCATGCACGCACCCGAATTCATGCCCACGCCGTCGGCCCATGGCGCCACGTCCTCCATGGCCCACAACAAAGTGTTTTTGCGCCATCTACTGTCGCAGCGCATTCAAAACCCAGAGAGCGCGGCGCAGGTGGATGGATTGATTGCACAGGCGTTTGTGCGCGACGTGGCCATCCTGGTGTTGGACATGTGCGGCTTTTCGCGCATCACCCAGAGCCACGGCATCATCCACTTTCTGGCCATGATCCATCAGATGGAACAGGCCGCGCGCCCCGCCATTGCGGGCAATGGCGGCGAAGTCATCAAGCAGGAGGCCGACAACCTATTCGCCGTCTTCAGCACCGCCGAACAGGCTTTGGATGCGGCCCTGGACACACTGCGCGCGCTGGACGCCATGAATGCAGTGCTGCCCCCAGAGCGTGCTTTGCTGGTGAGCGCAGGCATTGGTTATGGCCCCACCCTGGTCATCTCCAACGAAGACCTGTTCGGCGCCGAAATGAACTGCGCCTGCAAATTGGGCGAAGACATCGCCGTGGCAGGCGAAATTCTGCTGACCGGGCCCGCTTTTTCCGCGCTGCCCGCAAACAGGTACTTATGCGCCCCTTCTCGCTACCAGGTGTCCGGGCTGAACCTGGAGTCCCACCGGTTTGAGCAATGCCTTTACGACCGGCCCTTGGGGCGTTGATCGCCCCCCCTCGTGGGACGCCTGCTAAGGGATTTGTCTGACAGGGGCATGACCGACCCTTCCGTAAAGTGACTACATCGTCATCCACAAAGAAAAAGGAACAACATGCTGTCATTGCTCGGAACGTTATTGATCGGTCTGGTGGTCGGGCTCATCGCTCGTGCCGTCAAACCAGGCGACGACAAACTGGGATGGATCATGACTGCGCTGTTGGGTGTGGCGGGGTCATTTCTTGCGAGCTATGTGGGCGTGGCCATGGGCTGGTATCAGCAAGGAGACGCTGCAGGCTGGATTGCGTCCATCACAGGCGCGGTGGTGTTGCTGGTGCTTTTCAGTCTGGTCAAAGGCAATCGGCACGGCACGTAAATCAATTCGTGTGGTTTAACTCTTCCCTCGGACCTATGCCCAAATCCACCTCAACCGTTGATCCCCGCCTCGAAGCGGCCATTAAGCGAAGCCATCGTTTGCTCCACCGGCGTGCCTTGGTCGCTGCGGCGGCCAGTGCTGTCCCCGTGCCCGGGCTTGATTGGGCGGTAGACGCTGCACTGCTATCGCGCCTTTTGCCGCAGATCAGTGAACAGTTTGGCTTGTCGCCAGCGCAGATCGACGCGCTGGACCCTCGCGCCCACGAGCAGGTGCAAAAAGCGATCGGTTTGGTGGGTTCGGTGCTGATCGGCAAGCTGGTCACGCGCGAGATGGTGTTGAGACTGGCCCGAACCGTGGGGGTGCGGCTAACGACCAAGCAGGTTGCCAAATACGTGCCGCTGGCGGGCCAGGCAGTGTCCGCAGCACTGGGGTACACCATCTTGCGGTACCTGGGCACACAGCACATTCGCGACTGCGTACGCATCTGCCAGACGGCGCAGATAGCGCCTCCTGCTGTCAAATCACGCTCGATGAAGTAGTAAGCACCTCCCGATAGGTTAGGCTTCAGGTAGGGCGTATTTGCCGTTGGCTCGCCGTTTCATTGCCTTTGAGCCATTGGTAACCTACCCACACGGCGGCCAGCAAGTACACCGCGCCACCGGGAATCCACATCACCAACCCCGCCAGCTGCTGATCCCACAGCTCGCGGGATTCGCCTGCGTACAGCACCACGGGCGCAAAAGTCAGCAGCGCCCCGAGTAGGCCGGTGTGCATCACGGTAAAAAGTAGCGCCAACGTGGCTTGCAACGCCCCTGCCGTGCCAGGGCGCAACACCGACCACCAAAAGAGCCAGGCGGTAAACAGAAAACTGGCGTGTTCCAGCACATGCCAGCCGTTGAACATCACAGCGGCCATGTAGGGCTGGGGTGCATGCCAGATCCAGATCGCGGCCGCGTGGAGCAGCGCACAGGCCATGGGTCTGCGTGTCACCCTTTGAACGCCGCGCCACACGGTGTCCACCGCCCTGCCTGCGAACGCACGCCATTGCGGCAAAGGCCGCGCCAGCACCGCCAGCGGCGCCACCACCACGATCAGCAGCATGTGCTGTGTCATATGCCATGCGGTACTGCTGCCCGCCATGTCGTCAAACGGCCCAAACAGCGCGAGCCCTGCCACCATCATGGCGCCATGAAAAAGCGCCCTGCGCTGCGGCTCGGGCCTGCGCCGTATCGCGCCCAGCATGTAGCCAAACCAGGCGGCAACAAACACGGCTTGCGATGCCCAGATGGGCGCGTGCGCGCCCTCGCCCGTAAAGACATTTCCATGCGCCGCCGCTGGCCCTGCGGCCAGAACCAGCGTGCTTGCCGCAAGCCTCAGTGCTACCCGCATGGGGCCAACACCACCAAGGGCAAGGCCACCACCACGGTAGACACCGCCGCCACACCATGAAGCACAGCCGCCGCCGACGCAAAAAACCGGCGGCGTGTCGCCGTGGGCTCATTGCCCGGCAACGCTTTGAAAAAGCGCACCGAACGCCAGGCGGCTACGGCAAAGCCCAAAGCAAACACCGCCGACACCAGCAGCAGCGTGCCGTTGACCCAGTTCCATGGCCCCGCCTGCGGCGGCGGAGGCGCCACCGCACAGGCGACTGCCGCACCGCCATAGACCAGGCACAGCCACACAAACCACAGCGTCAGTCCAGTGATCAATTGAATGGGGTGGCCGGGCGGGTGCCTGAAGGTGCTCATCACACGCCCGCTCTGAAGGCCAGCGGCATCAGCGCCATCACCAGCCAGGCAACCGCTGCGGCGCCGGCGGTAAAACGCCACCACAGAGCAACCACCGCGGGCTCGTAGGGTGCATGCAACCCGACATAGCCGCGCTGCACGCGCCAAGCCTGCAAAACCGTCAACACCGTGGCAAGCGCAGCGTGCAGCAGCAGGTAATACAGCGTAAATGTCAGCACCGCATCGTGTGCGAGCTGGCTGGGCTGTAGCGGGGCCAGCACCAGCAGCATGATCAGCCCTGCACAGCCCAATGCGCCACAAGCCGCAGCCACCAACAGCTGCAGCGCCAACCCCTCGCTTCGCGCGGCCCTCAGACCATTCACGGCCCGCTGTATGCAAAGCAGACCCACAGCCAAAACCCCGGCCACGGCGGCCAGCGGCCACACACCCAGCGGCGACTGCTCCGGGGGTTGCCAGTGCGGTGCCACCGTCCACAGGTACAGCCAGCCAAACAGCAGCGAAGTGAACAGCGCCGCGTCGGCCAGCAGGGTAAGGCCCATGCCCCACAAACCCGGCCCGTCAAACGTGCGCGAATGCAGCTTGAGCCCGTCGGGCAGATCATGGGCTTCACCCGCAGCAGCCTTGGGGTGCGCTCCGTTCTCCCACGACCAGCGCAGCAGCACTGCCACGGCCGCAAGCGCCACGATGATGGCCCCCGCATACACCTTGAGCAGCAGAAAGATGCAGAGCACCGCCAGCAACAACCCCGCTGCCAACGGCCACCACGAGTTGCCGGGCAGATGGATCACCTCGCGGGGGCGGCCCGTGACGGGGTCGCTGCCCAGTGTCTCGCGGCGCCCGTGGCGAGCCGTCGGCAGCGCATGCTGCCCCTCGGCAATGGTGTGCGGCAGTTCGGGGTGGTCCCACAGCGGGTGGCGGGTGGACAGCGGCGGCTGGCTGGCAAAGTTGTACGACCGTGGCGGCGTGCCTGTGGCCCATTCCAGCGTGTCCGCACCCCAGGGGTTGAGCGGCGCGCGGCGACCCAGCCGGAAGTGCAGCGCCACGTCCAGAATGACCGTGGCCACGCCAAACGCCATCACAAAGCTGAAGATGGACGAGATGAGGTTGGGAAGGTCCCAGCCCATCCCAGGCTCATAGGTGTACACGCGGCGCGGCATCCCCATCAGCCCCGTCCAGTGCATGACGAGAAAGGTGCCGTTGAAACCGATGAAGCTCAGCCAGAAGCCCACCTTGGACAAGCGCTCAAACGGCATGCGCCCGCTGAAATGAGGCAACCAGTAATACACCCCGGCGACCAGCGGAAACAGCATGCCGCCGATCAGCACGTAGTGAAAATGCGCCACCACAAAATGGGTGTCGTGCACCTGCCAGTCAAACGGCACAAACGCCAGCATCACGCCAGTGAGTCCGCCCGCCACAAAGATGAACAGGAAGCCACCCACCCACAGCATGGGCACCGACCACACCGGCCGCCCGGTCCAGAGCGTGGCGATCCACGCAAACACCTGAACACCCGTCGGTATGGCCACCAGCATGCTGGCCAGCGAGAAAAACGCCAGCGCCATGGCGGGTATGCCCACGGCAAACATGTGGTGCACCCACAGTCCAAAGCTGATGAACCCAATGCTGACCAGCGAGATCACCACCCAGCGGTAGCCCACCAGAGGACGGCGCGCAAAGACGGGAATGATGGTGGACACGACACCGGCGGCGGGCAAAAAGATGATGTACACCTCAGGGTGGCCAAACAGCCAGAACAGGTGCTGCCACAGCACCGCATCGCCACCGCGGGTGGGGTCAAAAAAAGCCCATCCGGCCGCGCGCTCCAGCTCCAGCAATATCGAGCCAAGGATGAGCGGCGGAAACCCCGTGATGATCATCATCGACGTGACCAGCATCACCCACGCGAAGATCGGCATCTGGTGCAGCGCCATACCTGCTGCGCGCGTGCGCAAGATGGACACCGCGATCTCGATGCCCGCAGCCATGGTCGAGATCTCGACAAAGGTGACCCCCAGCAGCCAGAAGTCGGAGTTGATGCCGGGCGAATAGGCATTGCTCGACAGCGGTGTGTACATGAACCAGCCCGCATCTGGCGCCAGGCCAAACAGCAGGCTGCTCGTAAAGATGATTCCACCAAACAGGTAGCACCAGTAGCCAAACGCTGACAGCCGCGGAAAGACCAGGTCACGCGCGCCCAGCATCTTGGGCAGCAGGTAGGCCGCCAGCCCCTGCAGGATCGGCACGGCAAACAGGAACATCATCATGGTGCCGTGCATGGTGAATGCTTGGTTGTAGGCATCCGCACCCATGAAGGTCTGCCCCGGCCGCGCCAGCTGCGCGCGCAGCAGCATGCCCAGCAGACCGGCCAGCAGAAAGAACACGCCCCCCGTGAGCAAGAACCGCAATGCAATGCTGCTGTGGTTGACGATGCTCAGCGCGCGCCAGCCCTTGGGGTTGCCCCATACCGCCTCGAACTCCGCGTGCAAGGCCTGGGCGTCGGCAGAAGGCGCGTGTTCCACCGCCGTCGTGTCGGGAGCCGCGATGACTGGAATGGTCTTGGAGGTCATTGCGAGACGCCTTGTTGTGCAGCAGGCGCAGGGCCGGGCGTGGTTGTTTTTGTTGGCGCTTCCGGCGCAGATGCGGAGGCGGATGCCAGCCATGCGTCGAACTCAGCCGGTTCCATGGCCACCACCGTCATGGTCATGTGGGCATGGTCACGGCCACAAAACTCGGCGCACTGGCCACGGTAAATGCCCGGCTCGTCGGCCTGCAGCCGCACGCGAAAGGTCCGTCCTGGCACCGCATCCAGCTTGCCGCCAAGCCGTGGCACCCAGAACGAGTGAATCACATCGGCACTGCCCGTCAGCACATCCACCGGGCGACCGGCGGGGATGCGCATCTCGTTGCGCAGTGTGATGCCACTGGCTGGGTAGTGCAGCTCCCACCACCACTGGTGGCCGATGGCCTCGATCTCCATCGGCGCAGAGGCATGGGTGTCCCGCCCAGGCAAGGGCAGCTGGTGCAAACCCGCCGGTGAACCCAGCCACACCAATGCCGCAATGCTCACACTGGGCAGCACCAGCCCACCCCACACCAGCCACCGCCGCTCGGCGGGTGGGGTAGCCACGTCATCAGACACCTCTAACGCAGCGCTTGGCGTTGTCGCAAGGCTGCGACCACGGCGCATGGCCAGCAGCCAGGCCACCACCACGCCCCCCAGCACTGGCACCGCCACCACCAGCATCCACCACCACACGGCGGCGATGGCAGCCGCAGAGGGACCCGCTGGATCCAGCGTGGACTGCGGGCCTTTGCAGCCGGATACGGCCAGCGCTGCCAGCCAAGGCAGAATGACCGCATGAATTCGACACCCGAGCCCATCCTGAGCCGCGCGGCCATTGCAGGCCACCCTTTGCACCCGATGATGATTCACTTCCCGGTGGCGGCCCTCATCGGACTGGTGGGTGCCGACGGCGCTTTTGTCTACACCGGCGACCCGTTCTGGGCACGTGCCGGTGTGTGGCTGGCCGGGGTGGGCGCGCTGGGCGGCTGGGGCGCCAGCATGGCGGGCCTGGTGGACCTGCTGACCGTGGGTCGCATACGCCGCCTGATCACCGCCTGGGGCCACGCCATCATTGCCGTGATGATGCTGTCGCTGGCCACCCTCAACTGGATGCTGCGGCTGGGAGAACCCGGCGCGCTCATCATGCCGTGGGGCTTGGGCATGTCGTTGCTCACTGCGGGTTTCATTGCGCTGGCCGCTTACCTGGGTGGCCGGCTGGTGTACGAGCATGCCGTGGGCGTCGACACCAGCGAATAGCAACCATCGCCCATGCCCGGGATGGCTCACGGGCAGGCTGTTTTGCGGGCCTTGCATCAGAACGGCTTTCTCAACACCAGCCAGGCCACCGCTGCCATGGCAGCAATGCACAAGGCTGTCACCGCAGCGCAAAGCCCGGCCAGGCGCGTTTCGCCCCGCTCAGCGCGCAGCACCAGCAGACCGCAGGTGGCGTGGGCCAGCACCAGCAAGCCCACCACCGCAAGCTTGGCAACCAGCCACAACGTCAGCGGGCCCATAAACACAAAAATGGCGGTGCCCGACACAATGGCCACCAATGCAGCGGGCGTGACAACCAGCGTGAACAGGCCGCGAAGCACCTGCTGATGCGGCGATTGGCCAAACACCGGCGCGCGCTGCGGCCCCGTCGCCGATGCAATGAGTGTGGGCAGGTACAGAAGGGTCCCGCACCACACGATCACGGCGGTGATGTGCAGGAGCTTCAGCCACGGCATGCGGGCACCCCCTTGCGCGCATTCGCCTCGGTTGGATAGTCGTTGTTGGTGGTCTTCACGGTCCGCACTGCTCTTTCATCAAGGGGGTGGGGTGCCTTGCGGCCGTGACGATGATAAGTACCGCTAGGGGCCCTCAACGACAACTGGCGAATCTGTCTTACGCGGCGGTGTTGCCTTGTCGAAACGAAAATTGCCTGCCAAGTCCCCTTCTTTGCATTGGGCCATGCATGACCTCGCGCGGGCTATCAGTCCGCCTTGAACCCCGTGGCTGCCACGGCCTTGCCCCAGGTCACTGTGTCGGCTGCAATGATGCGGGCGAAGTCCTGCTGGCTGGTGCCCGTCACGCGAAAGCCCGCTTCTTCCATCTTGGCGCGGCCTTCTGGCGACTGCACGGCCTTGACGATGTCGGCGTTCAGGCGCGCCACGATGTCCGGCGGTGTCTTGGCCGGGGCCACGATGCCAAACCAGGACGAGAACTCCAGGTTGGCATAGCCTTGTTCCTTGATGGTGGGCACGTCCGGCAGGGTCGATGTCCGCGTGGCCCCTGTGGTGCCCAGTGCAACCAGCTTGCCCGCCTTCACGTTGGGGGCGGCCAGGCCCACGCTGGCAAACACGCCCTGCACATCGCCGCTGAACAAGCCGCCCAGCGCGTCCGCCGTGTTCTTGTAGTGCACGGGTTCGGGCTTGAGCTTGACGGCATCCCCAAACATGAACGCCCCGAAGTGGCCGGGCGTGCCCGCACCAAACGTGGCCAGGAACAAGCCCTTTTGCTGCTTCGTCCAGTCCACAAACTCCTTCACATTGCGCGAGGGGACCTTCTGCGGGTTGACCAACAACACAAAGTCGGATGTGACCACCTGGCTTACCGCCACGAAGTCCTTGGCGGGGTCATAGGGCAGCTTGTTGTAGCTGCTGGGCGCAATGCTGAGCTGGCCCGTTTCGCCCAGCATGATGGTGTACCCATCGGGCGCGGCACGTGCCGCCTCCCCAGCGGCAATCAGCCCACCCGCGCCGGGTTTGTTGTCCACGATCACGCCCACATTGCCCCAGCCCTCTGACAGCTTCTGTGCCAGCAGCCGCGCCACGATGTCCGGCCCGGTCCCGGCCGGAAACCCCACGATCATGCGCACCGGCTTGGCGGGGTAAGCGGCGGCGGCTCCTGCAGCCTGCGCCTGTGCGCCCGCCCAGGGTGCAGCCAGCCCGACAGTGATGGCGGCCGCCAGCAGGGCGCGGCGTCCCGTGCCGCGTGGTGCGTTAGAGGTTTGCTTGGTGAAGGTCTTCATGGTTGTCTCCATTTGGTTTTGTGAGGGAATCGAAAAAAGGGAAAACGCGCTCGCTTCAGGCCAGTTCAAAGAACCGCATGGCCACCGAGTCCGGATAGCGGGCGCCCGAGCCCACAAACATGCGCTCTGCAATCCAGCCCAGGGCGGGCGACGCCGTCTCAAAACTCGGGCTGCAACGAAAGTAAATTTGCGCCGGATCCACCGGCTCGCCACGCACCAGCCGGGCGATCAGCTCTGGCGGGCCCGAGCGAACCGCCCGGTTCTGCACATAGATAAAGTCGCCGCCATCGGTTTCGAGCACATAGCGCGCGTCCAGCTCCGACAGCCGGTCGTTCACGATGAGCTGAAAATCAGCGCCGCCAGGCAGCACCCGCGCAGTCCAGCCGTTGCCCGTGGCGGTGCCACCGGTGATGGGAATCAGCCGCCGCAGGCCATGCGCGGTCTGGCCCACCTCCTGCGGCACGCCCACCTGCACACGCAGGTCGGCAAAGAATTGAAGGCGCGGTTCGGACAGGGGCAACAGGTCGGACATGGGCAGCAGCACACCACAAATTAGTTATAAAGCTAGCGTAAATCCGGTTGCGCCAACCCCCTGTCATCCCAGAGGATGACAACGCAATGACCCCGTACATCCACCCACTTGGCCGCTCGTCTGGCCAGCGCCACCCATGAGGCAATGGCACCCCGCCCCGCCACCGGCCACGGGCCGACTCGCCGCCACGGGCACGGTGGGCCACGCATTGGCGGGCATGGTGCAGCGGCTGGGCGACCCTGGCTTTGTGCCCGGCCTGCTGCAAGACCTGGCACCCGTATTGCCCGCCGCGTCGTGGTCCGTGTACCGCACGGGCCAGCGCTGTAAACCCACTCTGTTCATGTCGGCCAGCCTGGGTGTGCCCGACACCACGCAGGACTGCTGGTGGGCGTACCTGTCGGGCCCGTACCGCAAGGACCGCACCTGGGGCCGCGCGTTTGATGACGCGCCAATCGAGCCCCTCACCCGCCTGTGCCACGTAACCGCCAAGGAGGTCGAAGGCGAGCACCGTGCCCGTGTGTATGACGCCCACGGCGTGGCCGAGCGCGTCTCGGTGGTGGACTATGAGAGCGATGGCTCGGTTTTTGCCGTCAACTTCTACCGCCACCAGCACCAGCAACCCTTCAGAGACGCCCACATCAGCGGTTTTGAGTCGATCGCTCCCGTGTTACTGGCCTTGGCGCGCAAGCACATCACGCTGGCGCACCCCAAGGTGCAGAGCATGCCACCTGCCATGTCGCCCCTGGTGCACGACATGGGCGCCGACGACACTGACCATGCCGCGCTGCCTGCCTTGTCCACCCTGCCCCACGGCCTGCCCGCCTTGCGCGAAAGGCTGCTGCGCCTGCAGCAGGGCCTGACGGACCGTGAACTCGACGTGTGCACCCGCGTGCTGCAGGGCATGACCCACGAAGGCATTGCCAGTGACCTGGGACTGGGTGTGCCCACCGTCAAGACCTACCGCAACCGCGCTTTTGCACGCATGGGCATTCACTTTCGCAATGAACTGTTTGCGAAGGTATTGGGCGGGTAGGCGCCGGCGCTGCGTCATCGGCCATGGCTGGTGGATGACCCGCACCCCAGCGCGGCGGGTGTCCGGCAGGCTGTGGCACCACGGCACAATCTGCGGCCTATGCCCGCACCCGGTAGCCGCCCTGCAGAACCACAACCGCCCCGGTCCGACCGGGCAGCGCTCATCGCCGCATGGGTGCAGGCCCTGCGCACCCGCGCAGATGCGTCCCGCCTGCAGGCGCTGGCCCCCCTGACAGACGCCGAGGCCGCACGCGTGATGGCGCTGATGCGTGGCGATGCGGAGACCGGTGGCGCAGCAAGCCCACCACACCAGGTCGGCCGTCCTGCACCGCCACCCGGCATCACCACCGGGCACTTTCGCCCGCGCATCACGCTGATGACACTGGGCCGGGGCGATGGCCTGCTGGGCCTCAAGCCCCAGGGCAAGATGGGCCCACGCGGCGACAGCGTGACGCTGGCACAGATCGACTGGACCTACCGCACCGATGACACCGCGCCGGGCGCCATCGCCTGGCAGACGCCCGCACCCACCTCCATCCTCAACTCGCGCCCCGCCCCGCTGCAAGACCTGTACGACACCGGTGGCCCCGTGGTGCGCATGCAGCGCGACGTGGCCGCCGAGTCTGACGCCATGGACCTGGTGTGGGACCTGGGCCTGCTGCCCGTGGACGCGCGTTCGCTGCAATGGCGCAACCGCGATGCGGCCGCCGGCCTGGGCCCGCTGTGGACGCTGGCGCAAGAGGCGTTCTTCGGAGACTTCTGGGCAGAACAGGTGCCGCGCCTGCAGGCCAAAGGCTGGAGCGTGGTCGTGCAACCCGGTTTTGGGCATGAAAGCGTTCCCGTGCTGCGCTGGAAACTGCTGATTGCCCCCGACACCGGGGAGTTGCTGGGCAAAGAGGTGGATGGGCCGCTCGGCCCCAAAGAACGGCCCGTCCAAAAGCTGCAACTGCCCGAGCGCGAAGGCGCCTGGCTACTCAGCCTGGGGATCGAAATCGACGGCGAAACGCTGGACCTGGCCCCCATGCTGGCCGACCTGCTACGCCGCGACGCGCGCTGGCTCAACGCCCGGCAGATGGCCGCCATTGACGACATCGCCATCATTTCGCTGCGCGCACCCGGCGGCAAACGCATCGACGCACCCGCTGGCCCGCTCAAAGCCATCGTGGGGGCCATGGTCGACCTGCTGACCGACCCCACCCGCAACCAGCGCAAGGACGGCGACCCGCTGCACCTGGGCGCCTGGGAGGCCCGCCGCATCGAGGCCCTGCGCGCCGGGCTGGTGCAGGCGCACCGGGTGGGCACGGTCAATGGCTGGAACAACGACTGGCAACTGCAAGGCGACGCAGGGCTGAACCAGCTCGCCCTGCGCCTGCGCACCATCGGCACGCCCCAACCGGTGGCTGCACCGCAGGGCCTGCAGCTGCAGCTGCGCCCCTACCAGCTCGAAGGCCTGGCATGGCTGCAGTACCTGCGCGCCCAGGGCCTTGGCGGCATCCTTGCCGACGACATGGGCCTGGGTAAAACCGCACAAGCACTCGCCCACGTGCTGGCCGAAAAGGAGGCCGGGCGCCTGACGCGCCCTGCGCTCGTCGTACTGCCCACCTCGCTGCTCTTCAACTGGCAAGCCGAGGCCGCGCGCATGGCGCCGGGC
This sequence comes from Acidovorax sp., assembly GCF_046314175.1. Classification (GTDB taxonomy): domain Bacteria; phylum Pseudomonadota; class Gammaproteobacteria; order Burkholderiales; family Burkholderiaceae_C; genus Acidovorax. The sequence goes on from NZ_JBKBXG010000093.1 coordinate 18,144, forward strand.
CTGCGCGTGCTGGCGCTGCACGGGCCCGACCGGGGCCAGCGCTATCAGCAGATTGCCGACCACGACCTGGTGCTGACCACCTACCCACTGCTCTGGCGCGACGTGGACGCGCTGGCCGCACAGCCATTCCACCTGCTGATCCTGGACGAAGCGCAGATGGTGAAAAACGCGGGCAGCCGCAGCGCCCGCGCCCTGCGCAAGCTGCAGGCCCCGCACCTGCTGTGCCTGACCGGCACGCCGCTGGAGAACCACCTGGGCGAGCTGTGGGCGCAGTTCGACTTTTTGATGCCCGGCTTTCTGGGCGATGTGCGCAGCTTCAACGCCCGCTGGCGCAAGCCCATCGAAGAGAACGGTGAAACCTTGCGCGCGCAGCTGCTGTCGCAGCGCGTGCGCCCCTTCATCCTGCGCCGCCGCAAGCAGGACGTGGCCACCGAACTGCCGCCGCGCACCGAGGTGATCCAGCGCGTGCAGCTGCAGGGCAAACAGCGCGAGCTGTACGAGGCCGTGCGCACTACGGCCGACAAGCAGGTACGCCGCGCACTGGAACGCCAGAGCTTTGACGGCGCGCAGATCACCATCCTGGATGCGTTGCTGAAACTGCGCCAGGTCTGTTGCGACCCTAGATTGGTCAAAGGCATAAAACAAGGCCCCCACGCTCCGCCGCTGCGCGGGTCGCTGCCCCCCGAGGGGGACGCTTTTTTGCCTTGGGGCGGCCCGGCGGCAAAAAGGACCGCGCAAACCATGGAGCGCGCCAAGCTCGAACTGCTGGCCGACATGCTGCCCGCGCTTGTCGCCGAAGGCCGCCGCGTGCTGGTGTTCTCGCAGTTCACCGAAATGCTGGGCCTGGCAGCCGAGTTGCTCGACACCCTGGCACTGCCCTACCTCACGCTCACAGGCCAGACGCCGCCCCGCCAGCGCGGCGATGTGGTGAAACGTTTTCAGGCGCAGGACGACACCAGCGCCCCAATCCTGCTCGTCAGCCTAAAGGCCGGTGGTCTGGGCTTGAACCTCACCGCGGCCGACACCGTGATCCACCTCGACCCCTGGTGGAACCCCGCCGCCGAAGAACAGGCCACCGCCCGCGCCCACCGCATCGGGCAAGACCAGCCCGTGTTTGTCTACAAGCTGGTGGTGGAAGGCAGCATCGAAGAACGCATGCTGGAGCTGCAGGCCCGCAAGGCCGCGCTGGCCCAGGGCGTGCTGGGCCACGATGCCGAGGGCGCCGTCAAGTTCAGCGAGGCCGACCTGCACGCCCTGCTGGCGCCTTTGAGCGAACCGACCAACAACCCGCTGGGTATTCCCGGGGAAGATGCGCTGCGCTGGGGTGGCACGGGCACACGCAAGCTCCGGCCACTGCAGCCACCAGAAGTTTGAGTATTTTTGGCTGATTGGGTACATATCTCAGATGCGGACATCAGCCTATCCACCAGCAGCGGCGCCGGGATTACCCCCTCTCCCCTCGCGGGAGAGGGTTGGGGAGAGGGGGCCTGCACCCGCGCGGCGCCCGGTTCACCCCCTCTCCCCGGCCCTCTCCCAAAAGGGGAGAGGGAGTGAGAGCCATCAGAGATAGTTGAAAAACATGGTATTTTTACCTGATTAGCGACATACCTCAGATTGCACCGAACGAACTCGGGACAGCCGGCTCCAACACACATGCCGAGCCATCGG
>NZ_JBKBXG010000094.1:0-19672 GCF_046314175.1 Acidovorax sp.
CGGTGGCAATCTGCTCTACCGTCGATGTGACGAACGACAGGCGCAGTGTGCGCGGGTCGGCGTTGTCGGCATAAAACGCCGCGCCGGGCACGAAGGCCACGTTGCGCTCCACCGCCTTGGGTAGCAGCTCTACGGCGCTCATGCCTTCGGGCAGGCGCACCCACAGGAACATGCCGCCATCGGGGCGGTTCCATTGCACGCCAAGGCCCTGCATTTCCTTGTCGAGCGCGGTCAGCATGGCCTCGCACTGCTCTTTGTAGAGCGCACGGATGGTGGGCACATGGCGGTCCAGGAAGTTGCCCTTCATCACCTCGGCCACCAGGCGCTGGTTGTAGCCGGGCGTGTGCAGATCGGCCGCCTGTTTGGCCTGCAGCAGCTTGGGGTAGACGGCCTTGGGCGCCACCACAAAACCCAGGCGCAGGCCGGGCGCCAGCACCTTGGAGAACGACCCCATGTAGATGCAGCCATCCGGGTTGCGGGCCGTGAGCGGAGCGGGTGGTGGGTTGTCAAACCACAGTTCGCCGTAGGGGTTGTCTTCCACCAGCGGCAGGTTCAGCTCGGCGGCGGCCTGCACCAGGGCGGCGCGGCGGGCTTCGCTCATGGTGCGGCCGGTGGGGTTCTGGAAGTTGGGCAGCACGTACAAAAAGCGCGCCCTGTTGGCACCCGTGCCCACCTTGGCTTTGAGGTCGTCAATCAGCACGCCTTCGTCATCGCTGGCCACCGACACCACGGCGGGCTCCATCGGGGTGAAGGCCTGCAACGCACCCAGGTAGGTGGGGGTCTCCACCAGCACGCGGCTGTCGGTGTCGATCAGCACCTTGGCGATCAGATCAAGCGCCTGCTGCGACCCTGTGGTGATGAGCACCTGGTCGGCATCCACATCCCAGGGCAGGAAGTCGGCAATCGCCTGGCGCAGCGGGGCGTACCCTTCGGGGGCGGCGTACTGCAGCGCGGGGGGGCCGTCGTTGGCCAGCACAGCGGCCGAGGCCTCGGCAAAGGCCGACACCGGGAAGGTCTTGGGCGAGGGCAGGCCGCCCGCCAGGCTGATGATGCCGGGCTTCTCGGTGACCTTCAGGATTTCGCGGATGACCGAAGGGTTCATGCGCTCGGCGCGGCGCGCCAGGGTCCAGGTGCTGGTGGTTGGAAGGTCGTTCAGTTTCACTCTCGTTCTCCTCCGGGCGGTCCCCAAAAGACTACCCATGTTGCAAAGTCGTCAGAAAAATTTTCAAAGCGGTGGTGCTGTCCCGCGGGCACAAAAAAGGCGTCTCCAGCTGCAAAGCGGTGGCGGGTTTCGCCCTGCACGAATTCTCCGCTCCCGCGCTGGATGAAATACAACTCGTCCTGGGCGTGGGGTTGTTGCGGGTCGTGGCCGCTTGGCGCATACAGTTCCGTACGCATGCTGCCGTGGCGCAAGAGTTCCACGAACCGCTCACCGCCCGGGCCAGGTAGCTGCTGCAATGCGTGTTCCACGGAGTATTTCACAGGCGCTCCCATCTTCCTGGTCAGTCCACGATGAACAGGGTTGCCCCTTGTGGTGAGCTGGAACGGTGGGGCTCGGCGTTGTCCGCCACCTGGTAGCTCATGCCCGGCGTCAGCGTGAAACGGCGACCGTCGGCCAGTTCGGTGTGCAATTCTCCGCTGAGGCACAGCAGCACATGGCCCTTGACACACCAGTGGTCCGAAACGTATCCGGCCGTGTACTCCACCATGCGCACGCGCACATCGCCAAACTGCTGTGTGCGCCAGAACGCCTGGCCTGCCTCGGCGCTTTTTTCTTCGCGCGGCACAGCCGCCCAGTCGGTGGTGACAAAGGGAATCTGGTGCATTTTCATGGGTGGCTTTCAGTGGCTCGCACAGGCATCTTCTTGCCGATGAACACGGTGGCGATCACGGCCAGCGCAAAGCCCACGGTCACGGCATCCAGCCGCTCGCCCAGCAGCGGCACGGCAAACAGCATGCCCAGAAAGGGTTGCACCAACTGCACCTGGCTCACACGCACGGTGCCGCCCAGCGCCAGACCGCGATACCACGCAAAGAAACCCAGCCACATCGAGAACACCGCCACGTAGGCAAACCCCCACCAGGCCGATGCCCGCAGTTCGCCGTGCGGGAGGGTGAGAATGGCGGCGGGCAGGGTGATGGGCAAGGCAATCACCAGGGCCCAGCAAATGACGTGTTCAGCCCGCATGCGCTGCGATAGCCGGGCCCCGTAGCCATAGCCCACTGCGGCGCATCCCATGGCGGCCAGAAGCAGGGCGTCGGCAGGGTGCAGGGCCACACCTGCGCTCCCCGAGCGCAGCAGCGCAAACCCCACGACCAGGGTGCTGCCAATGGCCGCGCAGATCCAGAAACCCATCGAGGGGCGCTGGCGATGCAACAGCGCTCCCACAGCGGCGGTGGCCAAGGGCAGCACGCCCACGATCACACTGGCGTGCACCGCCTCGACATAGCGCATGGCCACCGAGGTGAACAGGGGGAACCCAAACACCACCCCCGCTGCCGTGATGGCCAGTGGCCACCAGTCGGCGCGGTGGGGCCATGGCGCTCGCGTTGCCAGCAGAAACAGTGCCGACAGACCGGCCGCCACCACAGCGCGCCCCAGGGCAATGAACACGCCCGACATCTGCGGCGCCTCGGGCGTACCCACGGCAAGGCGGGTCATGGGCAGTGTCAGCGCGAAGATGGTGACGCCCAGCAGACCGAGCCACAGGCCCTTGATTTCTTCGGGCTTCATATTGTCAACATCCACAGCGCGGTAGCCACCAGCACCAACGCCAGCAGGCGGTTGAACCACAGCAGCCGTGACCCCTGGGCCAGCCACTGGCGCAGCAGCGACCCGATCAGTGCGTACGCAAAATTGCTGGTAAAGGCAAACACCATCATCACCACGCAGATGATGGCCAGACGCTCGCCGGGATTGGTGGACGGTTGCCCGGCAGCATTGACCACCCAGCCTGCGCTGAGCGTGAGCGCCAGCATCCATGCCTTGATGTTCACGAACTGCAGGCCCACGCCCTGCCAGAAGGTCACGTTCAGGCGTGCGCTGTCGACCTCCGTCAACTGCCCCGCGCGGCTGAGCTTGAATGCCAGCCAGAGCATGTAGGCCACGCCCATCAGCGTCACGCCCCAGCGCAGCGCGGGCACGCCGGTGATCAACGCGCCCAGGCCCAGGCCGCTGGCCAGCATGAGCAAAGTCCAGCCCGTGGGGACCGCCAGACAAAACCGCAGCGCGCGCTTGAGACCCAGGTTGGCGGCCAGCGCGGTGGACAAGGTGGTGTTGGGCCCCGGTGAAAAACTCATCGCGGTGCAGAACAGCAGCAGGGCAGTCAGTTCGGGGGCGGTCATGGGCAAGTGTGTACGGGGTTTCTGGCGGGTGGCTTGTCAGTGCCTGGGCTTCAATGTAATCTTCGATGCCAGTACACAACCAATACAGTTAAGCAGCGCAGTTCGCGATCTGTATTGGCTGCGACAACAGTACACATTGACGCTGTCAGGACCCCGCCATGCTGATGAAAACCTCCACCCAGTCGCTGACCGAGCAGCTGTCGGCGCGTTTTGGGGAGCGCATCCGTAACCGGCTGCTCGCGCCCGGCGCGCGCCTGCCCTCGGTGCGGCAATGCGCGCAGCAGCATGGCGTGAGCCCGTCCACTGTGGTGGCAGCGTATGACCAACTGCTGGCGCAAGGGCTAGTGGAGGCTCGCAAGAACCGGGGCTTCTTTGTGCGCGAGATGGTCACAGGACTGGTGGAACGGGTGCCCGAGGATGACGATACCGGTGCGCAGCAGGTTGAACGTGCCATGGGCAACTGGAGCACCGCGCACTGGTTTGCCGCGCGCGGCGCCGGGCGCGGCGCGGCGCGTGGGGCTCCGCCCATCAACGCCACCGCGCTCATCCGGGGCATGTTCCACAAGATCAGCGACAAGCCGCAGCCCGGCATGGGTGTGTTTCCACCCGAGTGGCTGGAATCCACCTTCATGCCCGCCGCAGTGCGCAAGGTGACCACCACCCGCGCGCTGCAGGACTTTTCGTTGCAGTACGGCGAGCCGCTGGGTGACACGGGGCTGCGCCGGGTGCTGTCCAAAAAGTTGGCCACACTGAACGTGCATGCGGCGCCCGAGAACATCATTACCACGGTGGGTGCCACGCACGCGCTGGACATCGTGAGCCGCACCTTGCTGCGCCCGGGAGACCCGGTGATGGTGGAGGAGCCCGGCTGGGCCGTGGAGTTTGCGCGGCTGTCTGCACTGGGCATGCACATCCTGCCCGTGCCGCGCCGCGCAGATGGGCCCGACCTGGAGGTGATGGCCAAGTACTGCGAAGTGCACCAGCCCAAGCTGTACGTGAGCGTGAGCGTGTTTCACAACCCCACCGGCTACTGCCTGACGCCCGGCAGCGCGCACCGCATTCTGCAGCTGGCCAACCAGTACAACTTTCATGTGGTTGAGGACGACACCTACAGCCACATCGCGCCCGAACACGCCACGCGCCTCACGGCGCTCGACGGCCTGCAGCGCACCATCTACGTGAGCGGCTTTGCCAAGATATTGGCGCCCAACTGGCGCATCGGCTTTCTGGCGGCTCCACCTGCGCTGACCGAACAACTTCTGGACACGAAGCTGCTTGCCACACTCACCACGCCTGCCCTGCTGGAGAAAGCGATGGCCTTGTGTATCGAGCAGGGGCAACTGCGCCGCCATGCCGAGCGCATTCGGACCCGGCTCGATGCGGCGCGCGCGCGCAGCGTCAAGCTGGCGTTAGGCGCGGGGTGCACGTTTGCGGCGGAGCCCGTGGGCCTGTTCGGCTGGGTGGATACGGGGGTGGACACCGACGCGCTGTCGCAGCGCATGCTGGACGAGGGCTACCTGCTGGCGCCGGGTGCGCTGTTCCATGCAGAGCGCAAGCCCAGCACGCTGATGCGCATCAACTTTGCCACCACGCAGGACGCGACGTTCTGGCGTGTCTTTCAGCGGGTCAGGGCCGAACAGGGGCGCTGACTGCGCAGGGTAGACACTTGTTTGCTATTAAATATGTAGCTGCTAGCGCTTTTTGGATAAGCGCTAGTGGCCAAAAACACCAAAAAACCAAAAACACCAAGCAAGCCAAATGCCTATGACTTGCGCTCCACGACCAGGTCGGCCAGCACGCGCAGCAGTGCACGGTTGACTTCTTCCAGATCCATCTCGTGCGTCTCACACAACTGGCGGATGGCGCTGGCGTCATCCTTCTCCAGCGCGCAGGCCATTTGCAGGCCGCTGGCATAGGGCCCGGTGCCCAGCACCGTGGCGTCGTAGATGCGCTCGGACAGGGGCAGGCGGCGCAAGATGGTGCCTAGCGGCTCGCCCATCAGCTCATCCAGTTGCGACACCAGGCCACACAGGTAGATCTCACGGCGCAGGTCGTTCTCGATGCCTGCGTCCAGGAGATGGGCAGTCAGGTTGGCGCGGATCACCATGGCGTCGCGCACGGGCTGCATGTTGGGGTCGGTGCTGGCGTGCGGCAACTGGTCTGACAGCCAGCGTTTGATGGAGCCATAGCCCATCATCACCAGTCCTCTGCGCAATGAATCAATGCCCGTGCGCAGGCCCAGCGCTGCCGAGTTGGTGTAAACCATGAAACGGTAGGCCAGCAGCGGGTCTTCGCCCATGATGTCTTCAAAGGTCTCCAGCGACTGCTCGGCGTCGATGGCTTTCATCAGCTTGAAGATCACCGCGTGTGAGGGCTGCTGCGGGTGGTGGCGCATGCTGTACAGCACGTCCTCAGACGGCCAGCCCGCCAAGGCCAGCGCGTTGCTCTGGTCCAGGCAATGCTCCATCAGTGCGCGGCTGGCAATGCCTTCATACATCTGGCCGGCCAGCACAGGGCTTGCGCTGCGTGTGGGTGGGGCGGGTGCACCGGGTCGTGCCAGAGGTGCCTTCAAGGCAGCGACCGCGTCTTCGGGGCGCAGGGTCAGCAGGCTGTTGTCAAAGCAGCGGGCGACGCTGGCTTCGGGTAGCTTGCCAATGTCGCCACGCCACACCAGCTTCAGGCCGCGCTGGTGCGCCGCCTTGACCCGCGAGTAGATGGCCGAATCAGACAACCAGTCGCCACGCACCTCGATCCATGGCGCGCCGCGCGGAGCATGTTCGAGCAAGTCGCACAACAACTGCCTCGTTTGCGCAGAGATGAGAAGGGGCGGGGAACTGGCTGACCACAGCTCTTGAAGCGTACGCAGCAGGTGCGAACCATCGACAACGGCCGATGCTTCGCTGTGGGCGTAAAGCTGTATGGCGGCCAGCTTGCGCGCGCGGTTCCACAGGGGGCGATAACCCAGAACAAGACTGCCAAGAACGGATTGGACCATGTGCTCTCAGGCAAGTAACGGTGGTCTGCTCCGGGGGGGCTCCTCCACCCCGCAAGCAGGTGCTAACCGATGAAATTGAACAGGGACAGTTTCTGGACCATGGCGTAGGACTTGAGGGCGGCCTCGTAACCCACCTGCTGGTTCTGAAAGTCCGAAATGCCCTGAATCATATCGAGATCCTCTGCCCGGGAACGGTCCCCCTCGAGCTGCACCGACCGCTTGTCCTGGTCCCCTGTGATGCGGTCCGCACGGTTGAGCAGCTCGCCCGCGTAGCCCCGCATGTTGTGCAGGCGCTCCAGGCCGATGTCCATGTTGCCCAGCGCCTGCCCCACCGCCTGGATGGCTGCATTGCTGTTGGGTGCGCTGCGGATGTCGCGGATGGCGCTGTCCAGCGTGCTGAACATGCTGGGAGCTGGCTGCATCGTGATGGTGTCGCCGTTGGCCGGGTTGCCCGTCACATCCATGCTCAGACCGGGGAAATCTGCAGCGATGGCAGGATCCGGGATCGTGAACGTCACCGGCTTGTTCGACGGATAGTCGGGCACGGTGATGGGGGCCGACACCGCGCCGGTGGTGGTGTTGGTGAGCGTGTAGGTGGCCGTGGAGGTGCCGGTTGTCGCGCCAGGGCCCACCGCGCTGAAGGTGATGGAGTAGCTGTCGCCGGTGATCAGGCTTTTGTCGATCGGTTTGACGACCGTGGTGGTGAGCTGTCGGTCATTCGGAATGGCACTGATCGCCGCGTTGTAAACCCCGTCCCGCTGCGGGTCGAACATGAAGGCCGCATCGCCGTCCAGCGTGCCGGGAATGGTCACTCCGGTGCTAGCGCTTTGGCCGGGCAACCCGGCGAAGCTGTAGTCGGGAGTGCTGGTCAGCGGGCCGAGAAACGGCGCCAGCGCGCTGCCCAGGGCGCCCAACAGCGGAATTCCGTTGGTGTCCTTGCGGTTGGCCACTTCCAGAATCTGCTCGCGCAGACCCTGTAGCTGGTTGGCAATGGTGACCCGGTCATTGGGCGTGAGTGTGGCGCTGCCTGCACTCACTGTCAGTTCGCGAAAGTTCTGCACCAGTCCAATCGCATCGCCCAGCGCAGATTCGGCCTGCGCAATCGCGTTGCGCTGTGTCTCCAGCGCGCGCTGTTCGGTCTGGATGCGCGTCAGGCGGTTGATGGCGCGCTCGGCCTGTGCCGCAGACACGGGGTCGTCGCTGGCGCGCACCACGCGTTTGCCAGACGTCAGGTTCTCTTGCAGGTTGGACAGGCTGGTCTGCCGCGTGCCCAGATTGCGCAGGGCGTTGTCGTACATGTTGGCCGTGCCAAGGCGGTAGAAGTTACTGCTCATGTCAATCTCCTGTGCGGCGGTCAGCGGCCGATGCCCTGGATGAGCGAATCAAAAATGCTCTGCGCGATCTGGATCATTTTGGCCGACGCCTGGTAGGCCTGCTGGTACTGGATCAGCTTGGCAGCCTCTTCGTCCAGATTCACGCCAGAAACGGCAGTGCGGTCGCGCTCCAGATTGGCGGCAATGGTGGTTGAGAGCTCTGCGGCAAACAAAGAGCTCTGGGTGCGCGTGCCCACCTGAGCCATGGCGCCCGCGTAGCCGTCGCTCAGGGTGGATTCGTCAAACATCTTCACGTCCCGCAGGCCGAGCAACGCACTGGCATTGCCCGAGTTGCGCGTGAAGGTATCCCCGTACTGCGGATCCGACGCATTGCCAATGACCACGGTGTCGCCCGTATTGGGGCTGCCCTGCAGCTTGATCTCCCAGCCGTTGATCGAAATCGGAGCACCCGGTGTGTAGGGCTGTGCGGCGGCGATGGTCGTCGGTGGCGCCGTACCACGGTTCAGCACGTTATAGGTGGTGGGTGGGCCTGCCGTGAACTGCAGTTGGATGCCTCCCAGGATGGGAGGCAATGCGGCAGGGTTGGCATTGGGGGGCAGCACCAGCCCGGGTGGGTTGGGCAGGCCGGTGGCCTTCAGGCTCGACAGTTGCAGGGTGCCGCCGTTGGATGTCCCCATGGCCGCGTTGACGGGGTTGGCCGCCGCCAGATCGCGTGGCGAATACACCAGCGCCTGCATGTTGGCTGCCGCAGTGCTGAACGGCTTGAACAACATGCGCTCGCCCGGCGCACCGGGCGTGGTCAAGTTAAAGGTCAGGCCGTCAATGTTCTGCGTTGCCAGATTGGCGGCGTCGGTAAATGCAGTGGCTTTGCCGTCCGAGAGGCGCACCACCTGGCCGGCAGTGCCGGTGGTAAAGCGGATCTCGTAGTCCGACGCTGCGAACTGTGTGGCGTTGTTGAAGGTGACGTTGCCCACCCCCGCACCGTTGGTATAGCCGGGCATGCTGGCGGGCACAGAAAACAGGTCTTTACCCAGCGCACCATCAAGAGTGAGTCCCAGGTTCTGCTGGTCGTTCATCGCCATGCCGATGGCCATGGCCATACGACCGAGCAGGTTGCGCCCTTCGGCCAGATCGGTGTTGTTGAAGCGCAGCAGCCCCGACATCGTGCCACCGCCCAGTACGTTCTCGTCCAGTTCGATGGGTGTAGCGCCCGGGCGGTTGAAAAACAGCTTGAGCTGGCCACTGCCCGGGAACGCCGTAGCGTCGCCCACCTGCAACTGGGTGGCGGTGGTGCCCAGCACCAGAGGCTGGCTGCCTGCCACAAACAAGCCCACCGTGCCATCGTCGGCCGGGATCTGGGTGGTCTGCACGTACTGGTTGATGTCGCGGATCAGCTGGTCGCGCTGGTCCAGCAGGTCGTTCGGGGTTTGGCCGTTGCCCTTGGCGCGGGCGATCTGCTCGTTGACTGCCGCGATCTGCGTGGCGAGGCTGTTGACGGCAGTAGCGCTGCTTTGCAGCTGCTCCGTCACGGTGTACTGGATTTCCGTGAGGCGGTCTGCCGCCGAGCGCATGCGCGCTGCGGTTTCATCCATGCGCGTCAGCACCACCGTGCGGGCGGTGATGTCGGTGGGTGAACTCACCACGTCCGAGAACGCATTCATCATGTCGTTGATGGCCGCGCCCAACCCGGCCGTGCCGCCGCTGAAAACTTCTTGCAATTGCTTGAGGCGTTCGGCACGCACGATGTCTGCCGCCTGCACCGAGCCCGCCGTGGCCGACTGGCGTGTGAGCAGTTCGCTCTGGTTGCGCAAAATGGTCTGCACGTCCACGCCCTGGCCGATGTAGCCGCCGCCCGTGAACTGTCCCTGCACGGTCTGCAGCACCACGGTCTGGCGCGAATAGCCCGCCGTGTTGACGTTGGCAATGTTGTGCCCCGCTGTCTGCAGGGCCACCTGGTTGGCCAAAAGGGCGCGGGCGCCGACATTGAGCAGGCTCATGGCTTACCTCGCATCTCTGTTGTCGCCATCGCTGTCAGCAGCCACAGCCCGTGAAACTGGCGCGGCCCATGCCAGGGACGGCGAGCAAGGGCCGCCCCGCAGTGAGGGCGTCGTCCCCCTTGAGGGCGAAGGCGCCGCAGGCGACTCAGGCGGTGTTTCATATCACGCTTGTGCGCGTTGCACACGCAAGGCACTGTTGATGGCGCCACTGAGCTTCTTGGCGTATTCGGGGTCGGTGGCGTAGCCTGCTTTTTGCAGCTCGGCCGCATAGGCCACGGCAGAGCCGGTCTTGGCGGTGGCCTGGGCTTTTTCGTAACGGGGGCTCTCAGTGATCAGGCGGGCGTAGTCGCGGAACGAATCTTCGTACGAGTCGTACGCGCGGAACTTGGCTGTTACCTTCTGGGCCTTGCCGTTGATGAATTCGGTGGTGGTTATCTCGGCCACTTTGCCGGTCCAGCCTTTGGTGGCTTTGATTCCGAACAGGTTGTACGAGGTGGACCCGTCCTTGTTGCGGATCTCGCTCTTGCCCCAGCCGGTTTCATGCCCGGCCTGGCCCAGCATGAAGGTGGCGGGAATACCGCTTTCTTTGGACACGCGCTCCGCGGTGCCAGAGAGGTGCTGCACAAAGCCGTCGCGGCCCTTGGGCACGGGGGCGGTGGTGTCGGGCAGGGTGCTGTCGGGTGCGGCCGTGCGGGGGGCAAACCTTTGCAGGCTCAGCGTGGAAGGCACGGCGAACTCTGCGTCCTGTGCGCCGCCCATCTGGCGCGACAGCTGGCGTGCAATGGCTTCCGACAAGCCGCCCTGCATGCCCGACATGCTGACGGACAGCTGCTGATCGAGCAGATCCTGCCCCAGGTCGGCCTGGCCGCTGTCCATCAGGCCGGACTTCATGGTGGCTTCGCGCATGCTCTTGATCAGCTCGCGCATGAACAGCGATTCAAACTGCTTGGCTGCCTCGCGCGTGACCTGCGCACTGCTGGCCGTGCCCGCCTCGAACTTCAGTGCATTGAGCGAGCGGATGTCCACCGCCAGCGCATTGGAGGTGCTGGTGGTGGTAGACGACGAGGGCAGGGAGAGAGACATGGTTGCGCCTCTTGATCAAATGACTTCCAGCTCGGCGTTGAGCGCGCCAGCGGCCTTGATGGCCTGCAGAATGGCCAGCAGGTCGCCTGGTGTGGCGCCCAGCGAGTTCAGCGCCCGTACCACGTCGGCCAGTTGCGGCGATGGCGGCATCTGGATGATGTTGCCCGGCTCCTGGTTGATGGTGATGTCGCTTTGCTGGGTGACCACCGTCTGCCCTTGCGACAGCGGGTTGGGCTGGCTGATGACGGGCGTGGACCGGATGGTGATGGACAAGTTGCCATGCGCAATGGCGCAGGGCCCCAGCGTGACGGCCTGATTGAGGACAACCGAACCCGTGCGTGCATTGATCACCACCTTGGCAGAGGGAGTGGAAGACTCCAGGGGCAGCTCTTCCAGGTCGGCAATAAAACCGACGCGGGCGCCCGGGTCCTGCGGTGCGCGCACCTGCACGGTGCGGCCATCCAGCGCGGTGGCCAGGCCATTGCCCATTTTCCCGTTGATGGCCTGGGCCACACGGCGCGCGGTCTGAAAGTCCGAGGAGTTCAGACCCAGCGTGATGGTGTCGCCGTCGTTGAGCGGGGTGGGCACGGCACGCTCTACCTGGCCGCCCTGTGGAATGCGGCCTGCGCTCAGGTGGTTGATCTGCACCTTGCTGCCGCCAGCGGATGCGCCAGCACCTCCGACCACCATGTTGCCTTGGGCCAGCGCATAGATCTCGCCATCGGCACCACGCAGCGGGGTGGCGATGAGCGTGCCGCCCTTGAGCGACTTGGCGTTGCCCATGGACGAGACATTGATGTCGATCGTCTGGCCCGGTTGGGCAAAGGCGGGGAGTTGCGCGGTGACGATCACCGCCGCCACATTCTTGAGCTGAAGTTGACCGGCCGCACTGGGCGGCAGGCTGATGCCCATCTGCTGCAGGTAGTTGGTCATTGCCTGCGTGGTGTAGGGCATCTGTGTGGTCTGGTCGCCCGTGCCGTCCAGACCCACGACCAGGCCATAGCCGGTCAGCTGGTTGCTGCGTACGCCTTGTACCGCTGCCACTTCCTTGATCCGCAGCGCATGCGCCGGGGCGGCCATGGCACCGGCGACCACAGCCAACACGAGCCACAGGGCACGCACCGGGCGGTGCAAAAGGGAGGGGGACAGGGCTTTCATGCCATCCATTGTGGGCGGCCCCGCCAGGAACTAAAACCCAAAAAGAAGCGGGTTCACCGGTCTATTGGGTGGGTTCCCGGGCCAGCAGGAGGCGGCCGCTGGCGCATCGCGCGCCCTGAACGTTGTCTGGGCCACGATAGGGGATAAAATACGATAAAAATGGCATCTATCGCTTTACCAGTAAGCGCTAAATGCTATCAATAATGTAGCAATCTGTGGGGTGCATGACCTACAAAAGCAGTCGTCCCACAGCCCGACTGTCGTCAAAACTGGCGCGCCCCAATGCGCGGGTAGCCGCGCAAGGGCCGCCCCGCCGCGCTGGCTGCGTCCCCCTCCCGTAGCGCGCAGCGCGTAGAGAGAGGGGGAAGGCGCGAAGCGCCTCAGGGGGTGAAACGCTAAAACGGCGTGATCGAGTTGAAGAAGCGACCTGCCCAACCCATGACCTGCGCTTCGTTCTGAGCGCCGCGTCCACGCGACTCAACGCGCACGTTGGCCACCTGGGTGGAATTGATGATGCTGTTGGGCTGCAGCGCACGCGGGTCGATGGTGCCCGAGAAGCGCAGCACGTCCACGTTCTGGTTCACGCCGATCTGCTTTTCGCCCGCCACGATCAGGTGACCGTTGGGCAGCACGTCGATGACGGTGGCGGTGATGGAGCCCTGAAAGGTATTGGCGCTTTCGGTGCCACCCCTGCCCGCAAAGGTGTTACCCGAGTTGGCGCCCACGCCCAATTTGTCCGTAAAAGTCTGCTTTGCGAATGGCAGGGCCGTGACACCGGCAGAAATCTCGGAGGTGCGATCCACCGTGGACGACGACGTCTGGCTGGCAGTCACGTTTTCCACGATCTGGATCGTGACCGTGTCGCCCACAAGGCGTGCGCGGCGGTCTTCAAATGCAGGCCGGTAGCTGGCGGTGTGGAACAGCCCGCCCGTGATGGGTGGTGGGGTGCGGCTGGCGGCAGCCAGCGGCGGTGGAGTGGTGGGCAGGATGTCGACCGGTGGCGGGGGCGACAGGCTGGCGCAGCCCGCGAACAGCACGGTGGCGCCTGCAGCCGCTGCACCCGAGCGCAAGCGGCGAGCGATGGCGGGGGCCACGAGAAGGAGCGAGTACTTGGTCATAGGTTTCGTCCTTGGGTGGGGGTCACAGCTGCGCCAGCTTGGCCAGCATCTGGTCCGACGTCTGAATGGCCTTGGAATTCATTTCGTAGGCGCGCTGGGTCTGGATCATGGTCACCAGCTCTTCCACCACGTTCACGTTGGATGATTCCAGAAAACCCTGGCGCACGATGCCCAGGCCGTTGGTGCCCGGCGTGCCCTGTTGGGGCTGGCCCGAGGCGGCCGATTCCCTGAACAGGTTCTGGCCAATGGGCTCCAGACCGGCGCTGTTGATGAAGCTGGACATGGCAATGTTGCCCAGTGGCTGTGGCTGCGTGTTGCCCGGCACGATGGCCGACACCGCGCCCTCGGTGCTGATACTGATGCTGGTGGCGTTGGGGGGCACCGTGATGCCGTTGGCCACCGGCAGGCCGCTGGAGTTGACCAGCCGGCCTTGTGAGTCCACCTGGAACGACCCATCGCGGGTGTAGCCAATCGTGCCGTCGGGCATGGTCAGCTCAAAAAAGCCGTTGCCGTTGATGGCAACGTCCAGGCTGTTCTTGGACTCTTGCAGGCTGCCTTGCGCAAAGCTGCGGCTGGTGGCCACGGTGCGAACACCCAGGCCCAGGTGCAGGCCGGTGGGCAGCTGGTTCTGTTCGTCGTTGTTGGCGCCCACCTGGCGCAGGTTCTGGTAGATCAGATCTTCGAACACCGCGCTGTTGCGCTTGTAGCCGGTGGTGGAGACGTTGGCCAGGTTGTGCGAGATGACGTCCAGCTGCGTTTGCTGGGCAGACATGCCGGTCTTGGCGATCCAGAGGGAGTTGATCATGGTGCTTCCTTGTGGAGGGGGCTGCGGGTGCTGCGATGGCGCGGCATCAGCCGTTCATGCTCAGCAACTGGCTGGCGGTCTTGTCATTGGTTTCGGCGGTCTGCAGCAGCTTGATTTGCTGCTCGAACTGGCGCGAGGCGGCGATCATGCCCACCATGCATTCCACGGGGTTCACGTTGGAGCCTTCGATGGCGCCGGCCAGCATGCGGGCATTGGCGTCGTTGGCAATGGGGTCGCCCGACACGGTGCGAAACAGCCCGTCGTCCCCGCGCTTGAGCGGGTCTTCCAGCGTGGGGGTGGCCAGCTTGAGGCGGCCAATGGCCTGCGCGGGCTGGCCGGCTGCCTTGGCGGTGACGGTGCCGTCGGACCCGAGGCTGATCTCCGCGCCCGGTGGTACATCAATCGGTGCGCCGCCGTCTGACAGCACGGGCAAGCCGGTGGGCGTGAGCATCTGACCCTGGGGCGAGACTTCAAAAATACCGGCGCGGGTGTAGGCCTCGGTACCGTCCAGGCCCTGCACGGCAAACCATGCACTGCCCATGGCCATGGCGTCCAGGTTGCGCCCTGTGCGCTGCACCGGGCCCGATGTATTCACGTGGCCTGAGGTGGCCTCCAGCGCAAAGACGCGTGTCTTGGCGCCGTCGCCTTGCAGCGGCACCGAGCGGAAGGTGGACATCTCTGCCCTGAACCCGTGGGTGGACACGTTGGCCAGGTTGTTGGACAGCACGGCCTGCCGGTGGGCGGCAGCGTTGGCTCCCGTCATGGAGGTGTAGATGATGCGGTCCATAGGGGTTCCCCGGGTTCGTGCTGTGCGGTTTCAGTGGCGTGCTGCTAAGGCGATCAGCGTAAGTTCACCAAGGTGGACATCACCTGGTCTTGCGTCTTGATGGTCTGTGCATTGGCCTGGTAGGCGCGCTGGGCGGTCATCATGTTGACCAGTTCGGCGGTGAGGTCGACGTTGGAGTCCTCCAGTGCCCCCGAACGCAGCGAGCCAAAGTTGCCGTCGGTGGCAGTGCCCGCGACGGGCTGGCCTGATTCAAATGTGGCGACCCAGTTGTTGCCGCCCACAGAGGCCAGGCCCTGCGTGTTGCGAAAGCTGGACAGGGCGATCTGGCCTTCTGCACGGGTCACGCCGTTCGAGTAACGGGTCATGATCATCCCGTTGTTCTCGATGTTGATGCCGGTCAGTTCGCCTGCGGTGTAGCCGTCCTGGCTCAGGTTGGATACGGCGAACTTGGTGCCGAACTGGGTGACTTTGTCCAGACTTACATCCACGTTGTAGGCGGGCAGGTTGTTCGGGTTGGGGGGGGTGGGGTTCACGTTCAGCGCCAGCGAAAAGCCGGTGGCCGGTGGTGCAGCCACGGGGGCAATGATGGCGCCGTTGTTGTCGAACTCGATCTGCCCGATAGGTGTTGCCACCACGGGTGGTACGGCTGCGGGGTCGTCCAGTTGGTCGTACACGTCCCAGGTGTTGGCAGTGGCGGTCTTCTGGAAGTACAGGCTCACGGGCTTGGCCACACCCTGACTGTCATACACGTTGATCGACGTGCCATAGGTGGCGCGCGGTGTGGCAGGCACGGGGGGGGTGGCGGCGGGGTCGCCCGCTGCATCGGTGGCACGTGCATCCAGGTTGAAGGCCGCCGTGATGGTGGTTGTCTGCTTGGCAGGAATAGGTTCTGCCGTGGGGAACACCATCGGAATCGGATCGGTGCCGGTGCGCAGGCCCGTGGCCGGGTCCACCGGGTAGCCCATCACCTTCGCGCTATCGTTGGTGATCATGTTGCCCACCTTGTCCAGCTTGAAGTTGCCGGCACGGGTGTACGCCGCCGTGCCATCGGGCAACTGCAAGGTGAAGAAGCCGTTGCCATTGATGGCCACGTCCAGGCTGTTGCCGGTGATGCTCAGGTTGCCCTGGGTGAACTGTTGCGAGACCGCCGCCACTTCCACGCCGATGCCTGCATTGGTGCCGCCGGACGATCCAATCGCCGAGGCCACCATTTCGGCGAACTCAGCGCGCGAGGCCTTGAAGCCAACGGTGTTGGAGTTGGCGATGTTGTGGCCGATCACATCCAGGTTCTTGCTGGATGCGTTCAGGCCCGAGAGGCCTTGCTGGAAACTCATGGTGTTCTCCTTGGGATCGAATCGTTGGGTGCTTGGGTGGGGTCAGCGGGGCATCAGAGAACGGCGCGGACCTTGTCGTAGGTAACGGTGGCGCCATTCGCGAGGTTCAGAGTCAGCTGGCCATCGCTGGCCCCTGTGCTGACGACCTTGGCCTGAATCAGCGGTGTGGCCTCTACTGCAACGCCGTTGCTGTTGAGCGCCGTCACCTTGAACTTGAGGTCGCTGGTGCTGCCGGTGTATTTGCTTGCGTCCCATTCGAACTCGCGACGGCCTGCTTCCTGTGCATTCAGGTTCACGGTGCCCACAAGCTGGCCGCCGGGTGTCAGGATCTCCACCTTCACGTCCTTGGCGGTTCCACTCAGGTCGAACATGCCTTTGCCCACGCCGTCCGCTACGGCCAGCTTGTCGCCTTCCAGCACGACGGTGCGGTCGATCATGGTGGCGCCCTGCAGTGTCTGCATCGAACTGAACTGTTCGGCGATGCCCAGCATGGTGTAGTTGAGCTGCTGAATGCCCGTCACCGTGTTGATCTGCGCAATTTGCGAGGTCATCTGCGCGTTGTCCAGCGGGTTCATCGGGTCTTGGTTGTTCAACTGCGCCACCAGCAATTTCAGGAAGCGGTCCTGCGCACCCTCGTTGCTGTTGGCTGCTGCTGCTTTGGTGCCCGCCGTATCGGTGGTGGACGAGGTGTTGGTCACGCTGTTGATCATGGTGATGCCTTCGGGTTACTGGCCCATCTGCAGGGTCTTGAGGAGCAGTGTCTTGGCCGTGTTCATGACTTCGACGTTGTTCTGGTACGAGCGGGAGGCCGAGATCATGTTGACCATCTCCTCCACGGCGTTTACGTTGGAATGGTTGACGTAACCTTCCGCGTCCGCCGATGGGTGGGCTGGGTCGTGCACGCGCCGACCGGGCACATTGCTTTCGGTCACGCCGCTGACGCGCACCCCGGCCGATGTGTCTGCGCCCATTTGCTCAGTGGTGAAAACCAGTTGCCGTGCTTTGTAAGCCTGGCCATCGGGCCCGGCCACCGCATCGACGTTGGCCAGGTTGCTGGCCACCACGTTGAGGCGCTGCGACTGCGCGCTGATGGCGCTGCCGGACACGCTGAAGATGGAGAACATGGACATGGTGAATCTCGCTTTCTGGGCTAGGCAGGGCTACTTATTGGCCCTGAATGGCGCTGAGCATGGTTTTGGCATTGCCATTGATAAAGCGCAGCGTGGCCTCGTAGCGCACCGAGTTGTCCACAAAGTTGGCGCGTTCGCGGTCCAGGTCCACCGAGTTGTTGTCCAGGGCGGGTTGGGTCTGCACCGTGTAGCCCAGAGCGCCGCGGGCGCTGAGCGCATCGGAGCTGTTGCGGGTGATCGGGACTGGGATGTGGCGTGGGTCGGTGGCGCTTGCGGTGCCCACGACGCCAGCCAGCACGTTGCGGGTGACACCCGATTTGGAGGTGGCGTCTGCCCCTGCGCTTTTGGTGGAAGTGGCTTCGCTCAGCGCGTCGCTGAACTTGAAGTCGCGGGCCACATAGCCCGGGGTGTCGGCGTTGGCAATATTGCTGGCGATGGCGCGCTGGCGCTCGGCCCGCAAAACGAGTGCGGTGCCGTGGAAGTCCAGCCGGTTGGTCATCTTTTCAAGCATGTGTGCCTCACACCGTGTGTTGGTAAGGCGCCGGTCCCAGGGTTGCAGGGTTTTCCGGCGTGGCTTGATTATGGAAACCGTGGACTTTTTCTAAAGCGCAAAGAGCGCGGAAATGGGTGCGCAGTTTCGGGGTTTGCGCGCGGTGCAACTGCCTATAGTTTCATCGGTGAAATGGCCTTTGCCACATTGGCAGGCCACCGCCGCCCTGGGTTCAGGGCATACAGGACACAAGGACACCAGGAGGCTCCCATGCGCCCAATCCCCCCCTTCATTTTTGCAACGGTGCTGACAGCGCTGCGTCGTGCGGCGCCCGTGTTCGCAGCGGCCTGCTTCGCCGGGTTCACCGGTCAGGCGATGGCGCAGGCGGCTGCAGACCCATCGGTCGATCTGGCGCCGCTCACCCAGCAGTGGCTGGACGACGCGGTATCTCGCAACCAAACCGCCGGGTTGCCGCTGCGCATGGAGGTGAGTGTGGGCGCGCTGGATTCGCGCCTTCGGCTCGCTCCCTGTGCCAAGGTGGAGCCTTACCTGCCCGTCGGCGCCCGCCTGTGGGGGCGCACACGATTGGGCCTGCGCTGCGTGCAGGGCACAACCGCCTGGAACGTCTTTTTGCCGGTCACCGTAAAGGCCTACGGGCCCGCCTGGGTGCTGACCAGCAATGTGGCTCCCGGCGCGGTCTTGACCGCCAACGATGCCACCGAGTCCGAGGTCGACTGGGCGGCCGACAACACCCCGGTGATGGCCAATCCTGACCTGTGGGTGGGGCAGGTGGCATCACGCCAGCTGGTGGCAGGCCAGGCGCTGCGCCAGAACATGGTACGGGCGCCCCACCTCTTTCGTGCGGGCGCCCAGGTGAAGGTCATGGCCCAGGGCCCTGGCTATGCGGTGACGTCGGCCGGGCAGGCCATGTCTGCGGGCGGCGCGGGGGATTCTGTGCGCATCCGCATGTCTAATGGCCGAATTGTTGGAGGTATTGTGGGTGTGGATGGAACAGTGGAGGTGGCTCTTTAATGACGCCGCCGCGATAAATCGCTAAAGTCCACGGCAAATGGGTCGAAAACATTGCTACTGTGCCCCACATCAAACGGGGTGGTGGAGAGAGCGATGAAGATAGGTCAAAAACCGGAACTCCCGGCCGCACTGGCGCAAACGGGCCTGGCCAAGCCAGCCAAAAGCCCAGCCGGCCCCGCTGAAGGAGCCGTCAAAGACGCAGCAGCAGCGTCAACCGCCGGTGTGCCTGTTACGGTCTCCAGCGCGGCGCGGGCCCTGGAACAGACCGCCCGCACCACCGGCGATTTCGATGCGGGCAAGGTCAAGGCCGTCCGCACCGCGATAGAAAAAGGCACGTTCTCGGTAGACGCAGAAGCCATTGCCGACAAGATGCTGTCCAACGCCCAGGAAATCCTGGCCCGTTCGCGCGGCTAAGCCCAGCCAGTTCCCACTCTCACCGTTCTTGAACTGAATATCGATGTCCCTGGAAGCAGCCCTGGCCAACGTGGAGCAGCAGGTGGAGGCCGTTTCGGCCGCTCTGCTGGCCACCGATGCGCTGGTGCTGGAGCAGCGCAGCACCGCGCTGCGTCAGGCCGCTGCCGAACTGGCAGAGGTGATGCGACGCACTGACGGCGGCTCCTTGCCGCCCGCCCTGGCCAAGCGCCTGCAGGCTGTGGGTACCAGCGTGGCCATGCAACGGGACAACCTTGCGCGTGTTGCCGCCATCACCGACCGCCAGGTGGCCGCTGTGCTCCCCCCATCCGATGCCACCACCTATGGCGCCCGTGCCGGAGGCGCTGCGGCGCGCATCTACAAATCTGCTGGTTGAGGCCTGAAAAGCAATGCTCCCAAAAAAGGAGCTGCTTGCGCTTGTATTCATTGAGTTTCAGATGAAAAACGATCTGAAATCCTTTAAATTCAAGCGCAAGCAGCTCTTTTTTATGTAGCAAATAGGCTCGCGAAGCAGGGCAATCGCATCTAAACAGAGAGTCCCAGGATGTGTGCCAGATAGGCCACATCCCATCCCGCGCGCTTGCGCTTAGCCTGCACGCCGACCTTCACCGAAGTGTCACTCTTGAGCAACT
>NZ_JBKBXG010000095.1:0-19672 GCF_046314175.1 Acidovorax sp.
GTTGACGGGATGAGACGAGGACCATTAGGGAGCGCATGTGACTTCCTTGCCCGCGCGCACCACAGCCATGGCGTGGTCCAGCTTGCGTGCGTAGTTGGGGTCGCCTTCACCGTTGTAGCGGGTCAGGGCCAACTGCGACGTCAGTGGGCGCCAGCCGGTGATCACCCGTTGTATGGAGGCTTTTCTGAAGATCAACTTTTGACCGAGCTGCAGTACCGCAGAGTTGGCATTCATGCGTTGCAGCATGCCCACCGTCGTTCCTTGCTGTTGGGCAATCCTGCTCAGGCTGTCCCCCTTTTTCACGGATGTTTCGAGGATGGCGGGGTCTGAAGATGGAACTTCCTGGTATTCGAAATAGGCCATGCGCATCAGCAGGTAGCCGATCCCTGCCCGGATGTTGTGGGCGGGCATGGTGCGGGCGGAATCCATGGTGAGGCGGCCACGCCATAGTGGCGGCAAGATCAGCTCACCGCCTTCTTCACCCGACAGAAATGCTTTGAGCCCAGGGTCGCCCGCGACGCCGATCTGCATGGGTTTGATGCGCCATTGCTCGTTGCCTGCGCCCGATTCCACCCACAACATCGATTTGATGAAGCGCCAATCTGGCGGAACGTAGTTAGCGACGCCCTGCAAGTGCTGGTTGAACTCGCTAAGAGCGAGCTGGACCTCGCAGTCCCATTGGTTCCAACGGATGTCACCGGGCGCGGCGTTGTTTATGCCTTCTGCCCATTGATTGAATTTGTCTTTTGCTGGGCTTGGGGATGCCATGATTTGGTTTGTTTGGAGTTGCAGGCGGCTGATGGTTTTCAGACGAGCCTTTAGAGGACACGTCTGCGATTGCAGACGAGCGGATCGCATGCTAGACGGAGGAGCGCGGGCATCTGTGGAACAAAACGTGAGATTCACCGTTGTTTTGTATCCGAGCAACTGCCCGTCAGGGTGTCAACTGCACTCTGGCTCTGCGCGCGATTGAGCCGACTCAAGCGATCCCTTTGTTCTCCCAAGCGACATCAATCAAACAGCAAGTTGTCGCATCCCGGACGCTCACCCGGTGAAACAGGGCGTTGAAGCGCATAGTTTGCGGGTGCTTGGATGCTTCTCTATTGATAGCTGCTAGCGCTTTATAGACAAGCGCTAGAGGCTGATTTGGATTGATTTTCTCTTGCGCCGCGGTGCCTCAAGCCTCTGACGCATACCGCGCCACAAATGCACGGTCGATTCGGTCTTTCAGCCACCACGCCCAGGCGCCCTCGGCATGCAACGCGCCCCAGCTGAGGATGGCATGGCGGGTGCCGCACGACAGCAGGTTGAGCGTGCGGGTGGGTGGATGGTGCGGTTTGAGCGGGTGGCCGCTGGCGGCTGCCAACAGGTTGTGGGCCAGGGGCGGGCCAGCGCGCACGGCATAGACGCCACTTTTGGGGTGGGCTGCATCGGCACGCGTTGCGACGTCGCCTGCTGCAAACACGTTGGCGTGGCTGGTGCTTTGCTGAAATGGGTTGACCTGCAGGTGGCCGGTGTCTACCAGCGCCAGGCCACTGCCTTGCAGCCAGCGCGGCGCATGTGTGCCTACGGCCAGCACGGCACCGTCGCAGGCGAGCAGCGAGCCGTCTTCCAGCCGCAGTGCGCCAGGTTGTGCGCCCACGCAGCGCTGGCGCACCACCTGCACCTGCCGCTGAGCCAGCTGGCGCAGCACACGCCGCTGTATGCCGGGCGCGTAGCCTGCAGCCACTTCGCCGCCACCGGTGATGAGCACCAGCTGGATGCGGCTGGCGCTGCCGCTGGAGCCCGCTGCCTGGGGCGCCGCACACAAGCGCTCGTGCGCGGCCATCAGCAGTTCAACGCTGGCGGCGCCGGCACCGATGAACGCCCAGGTGGTGGTCGTAGCGTTGGCGGTAGGGGTGTGGGCGGTTTGGGGCGGTTGTTGGTGGTGTGGGGTTCGACCCGGCTGGCGTTGCTCCACCATGGTTTGCCAACGGTCGATGAAGTCGTCGATGGGCCGCACGGGTAGGGTGTGTTCCAGCGCGCCAGGCATGTCGGCGGCCAGCCGCAAAGGGTCGAACACCGCGCCTGTGTCGAGCGACAGCAGGTCATAGCGCAAGGTCTGCGGCGTTTTCTGGCTGCTGTCTGTGGGCTGCAGGGTGACCTGCGACTGTGCGGCGTCGATGCCGGTGCAAAGCCCCTGTATCCACGTCACCCCCGCAGCGCGCAGCAGGGGTTGCAGTGCGATGCGGCAGGCGTCCAGCGCGTACCGGCCCGCCACATAGCCGGGCACCATGCCGCTGTAGGTTTGCCAGGCGTCGGGTGTGAGCAGGGTCACCTCCAGGTGGGCTGGGCGGTGCTGCGCCAGCATCTGCAACACATGCAGATGGGCATGGCCTGCACCCACCAGCAGCAGGTGTTTGCGAGGCGCCTGGGGCGTGGCCTGCGGGGTGGGGGCTGTCATGGACGTGGGGCGCCGGGCGTTCCGCTGGCGCCACGCTGCTGCCACTGCACCTGCGCCACCCAGCCCAGGCTGCGGCTGCCGGTGTTGTCGCTGTCGGCGCCAATGACCACGGCTTTGACGGGGGGTACCGCGCTGGCGGGTGCGTTGGCGCCGCCAGGCAGCTCGTCACCAAACAACGCGATGAAGTCGTCGGCCACGTTGCGCGACTCAGCCAACCACTGGGCCAGCGGCGAGCTGCGCGTTTGCAGGCTGATGTACCGCACGCGCCGGGTGTAGGGGTTGGCGCCTTGCAAGGGGGTGGCGCTGCCGGTGTCCCACACGTAGCACAGGGTGGCCGCGGGCAGGGCCTCGCCGCTTACGCTGCGGGCCAGGCGCAGAACGGTGCGCTCTACCCAGGGCACCTGGTCTAGCGCATGGTCAAACATCACGCACAGCTTGAGCGCTGCATCGTCGCCCGCCTTGGAGGTGAGGTCTGGCGCGGCGCTGCCACCGCTCAAGGGCTCGTCCAGCCGCCAGCGCCACGCCAGGGTGCCCGCAAGCCCGGCCCAGTCGTGCACCAGCGTGCCGTACGACGAGGCGGTGCGCACCTGCAGTGCGCGCTGTCCGTCGATGGGGGCGATCACAAACTGCGTCATCGGCAGTGCAGCCTGCTTTTTGGGAAAGCCCACGGGCCGCCAGGCGGCTGCGGGCTGGTCGCCGGATGCAGGGGCCACCGGTGCCAGCGGTGCAAATGGCGGTGGTTGAAAAGACGTGGAAGGTGATGAGGCAGCAGGGGCGCCGGGCTGCGCGGCGTGCAGTGCCGGGGTGAGTAAAGCGGTGCTGGAGCAGGCGGCGACCAGCAGGGCGTAGCGCATGGCGTTCATCCGCGTCGCCAGGTGTGATACCGCTGCACCCATGCCAGCAACTGCTGCGGCGCGTGGGCGCGCTTCCATTCGCCTGCCGCGTATTTGTTGGCCTCGGACATCGTGGGGTAGGTGTGGATGGTGCCCAGAATTTTGCCCAGGCCCAGGCCGTGCTTCATGGCCAGCACGTATTCGGCCAGTAGTTCGCTGGCGTGGGGGCCGACGATGGTGACGCCCACAATGCGGTCTTTGCCGGGCGGGGTGAGCACCTTCACAAAGCCCCGGCTGGTGGGCGCAGCGCCTTCCTCGCAAATTTGCCGGTCCAGGTCGTCGATGTCGTAGCGGGTGACTTCTACCTCTATGTTCTGTTCGTGGGCTTCGGCCTCGCTCAGGCCCACCCGCGCCACCTCGGGGTCGGTAAAGGTGGTGCGCGGGATCACGCGGTAGTCCACCTTGAAGCTGCGCAGGCTGCCGAACAGCGCGTTCACCGCCGCATACCAGGCCTGGTGCGATGCCACATGGGTGAACTGGTAGGGGCCCGCCACGTCGCCCACCGCAAAGATGTGCGGAAACAGCGTTTGCAAATAGTCGTTGGTGTCGATGGTGCGCGCTACGGGGATGCCCAGCGCCTCCAGGCCATAGCCAGTCAGCCGCGCTTGCCTGCCTACGGCGCATACCAGTTCGTCAAATTCAATGGCGTGTTCCGATCCGTCTGGCGCTTGCAGCACCAAGGTGCGGCGGGGCGTGCCTTGGGGGTCATTGCCTTCGCCCGCCGACGTTTCGCAACGCAATGCCTTGTGGCCGGTGCGCAGGTCTACACCGTCGGCCACCAGCGCCTGGGTGACCACATCTGCGGCGTCAGCGTCTTCGCGCGGCAGCACGCGGGCGCTGCTTTCCACCAGCGTCACCCCGCAGCCCAGGCGTGCCAGGGCTTGGGCAAGCTCGCAGCCGATGGGGCCGCCGCCCAGCACGGCTACGCGGCGGGGCGGAGTGTCGTATTGCGCAAACCGTTCCCACAGGGTGTCGCTGGTGACATAGCCAGATGCTTCGATGCCGGGCAAGGGCGGCACCACCGGGCTTGCACCAGCTGCAATGACGATGCTGCGCGCCGTCAGCTGCTCTTTGCTGCCGTCTGCCGCAGTGATCTCTACCGCCCAGGGGGAGACAAGGCGGGCGTAGCCCTGGCGCACGTCCACGCCCAGCGCGGTGTAGCGGGCGATGCTGTCGTGCGGTTCGATGGCGCGGATGACGTCCTGGATGCGTTGCATAACCCGCTTGAAGCTGACCCCGGGCGCTGCAGCCTCCAGCCCATAGCGATCGGCGTGGCGCATCTGGTGCGCGACCTTGGCGCTTTTGATGAGGGCCTTGCTGGGCACGCAGCCGTAGTTCAGGCAGTCGCCGCCCATTTTGTGGGCTTCGATCAGCGTGACCTTGGCCTTGACGGCGGCGGCAATGTAGGCTGTGACCAGCCCACCCGCACCCGCGCCAATCACGATGAGGTTGCGGTCAAAGTGCCGGGGGCGTTGCTCCGCCCACGGGGCCAGCACCTTGCGGCGGCGCCAGTGCGCCAGCATCTTCTTGACCAGCCACGGCACCACGGCCAGCAGTGCAAACGAGCCCAGCAACGCGGGCGACAAAATGCCCCGCAATGATTCAATGCGCGCCAGCTGCGTGCCTGCGTTCACAAACACCAGGGTGCCTGCCAGCATGCCCAGCTGGCTCACCCAGAAAAATGTCCAGGTGCGCATGCGCGTGAGGCCCATCAGCAGGTTCAGCACAAAAAACGGAATCACCGGCAGCAGGCGCAGGCTGAACAGATAAAAAGCGCCTTCGCGATCAATGCCTTGGTTGACCTCGGCAAGCCGCTGGCTAAAACGGGCCTCCAGCGAATCGCGGAGCAGGTAGCGCGCGGCCAGCATGGCCAGCGTGGCGCCCAGGGTGGACGCAATGGACACCACCAGCGTGCCCCACCACAGCCCAAACACCGCACCTGCTGCCAGCGTGAGCACCGTGGCGCCCGGCAGCGACAGCGCTGTGGCCGCCACATAGATGGCGCCAAAGCCCAGCATGACCCCGGCGGGCTGGCCTGCATACAGCGCCTGTATGCGCGACTGGCTGCGCTGGATGAAATCGAGCTGCAGGTACTGGCCCAGGTCCAGCACAAAAAATGCGGCGATGCCCAGCACCACCAGCAGGGCTACCGCCGTTTTTTTGATGTTCATGGTGGTGGGGGCGTTTGTGAATAGGGGGTGGGCGCGGGTGCCAGGCTGGTCCAGCCCCAGCGAATGCGCAGCGCAGTGGTGATGGCGCACAGCGCGGCAAAGCCATATGCAATGGGGCCAAACCACTGTGGCCAAAGGCACATGGCGACAAAGGCAGCCAGGGTTTCGGTGGCTTCGGTAAGGCCACCCAGAAAGTAAAAACCCTTGTCGGGAAACGCTTGCGAGCGCAATTGCCGCCGCTCTGCCGCAATGGCAAACGCCAAAAAGCTGCTGCCAGTGCCAATGAACGAAGCCAGCAACACCGCAGCGGGCAGGGCGTTGGCAGCAGGGTGGGCCACGGCAAATGCGAGGGGAATGGAGGCGTAGAACAAGAAATCGAGCGTGATGTCGAGAAACGCACCGCGCTCCGTGGCCTGTGTGGCGCGGGCCACGGCACCGTCCAGGCCGTCCATCAGGCGCGACAGCAGCAGCAACACCAGCCCCACCAGCGGCTGCGACAGCGCAATGGCCGCTGCGGCGGCCAGCCCGGTGCCAAACCCCGCAAAGCTCACCCCATTGGCAGTGCAGCCCCACCGCGCCAGGGTTTGGCCTGCGCGGGCCATGGCAGGGCGTATGCGCGCCTGGATGCTGCTATCGAACATGGTGTGCAGTGTGCTGTAGGGCGGCTTGAAGCACTGTCACCCGCGCCGGGTCGGCAATGTCTGCGGCGTCGTGGGTGACCAGCACGGCGGGTATGTGGCGTGCGCGGATCTGTGCAAACACAAAGGCCCTGAACTGCCCGCGCAGGTCGGCGTCCAGCCGCGAAAAAGGTTCGTCCAGCAGCAGGGCCTGCGGCTGTGCCAGCAGGGCGCGCATCATGGCCACGCGCGAGCGTTGCCCGCCCGAGAGTGTGGCCGGGTCACGCGGGCCAAAGCCTGCCAGGCCTGCGTCGGCCAGCGCGGATTCAACCTGGGCCAGGCGCGCTTTGCGTGCGCCCGGCGGCACGGCAAACAACAGGTTTTCTGCCACGGTCATGTGGGCAAACAGCAAGTCGTCTTGAAACAGCAGGCCCACACCGCGCCGGGCGGTGGTTTGGTGGGTGATGTCCACGCCGTTCAGATGCACCGATCCGCTGAACCGCAGCCCCGCTGCGCCAGTGCCCACGCCCGCATCGGCAGTCTGGCCGATGGTGCCCGCAATGGCGCCAAGCACTGAACTTTTGCCGCTGCCGCTGGCGCCCATCAGCGTCAGCACCTCGCCCGGCGCCACACTGAAGGCCAGGGCCCGCACCACCACCCCGGCCGCTGGGGTGGTGATTTGGTCGATGTGTACGGACAACGTCATCGGGCGACTCTAAACCGGCGCGGGCGTCCGACCCACGCTGCCAGGGCAAAGCCCCCTACGGGCAAGATGAACTGCAGCCATGCGTAGGCGCTGGTCAACGATCGCTGGCCGCCGGAGGCCAGCGTCACGGCCTCGGTTGTCACGGTGGCAAAACGCCCCGCGCCGATGTACAGCGTGGGCACATACTGCGCCACGCTCACCGCAAACCCCACGGCGGCGCTGGCTGCCAGTGCGCGCCGCAACAGGGGCCACTTCACTCGCCACAAAAAGCGCCAAGGCCCGTGGCCCAGGCTGGCACTGACAGTGGCATAGCGCGGATCAAACCCCAGGTAGGCAGGCGACAGGGCCAGCACCACATAGGGCAGCGCGGCCAGCGTGTGGGCCAGTAGCAAGCCGGCCCAGCGCCCCTCCAGGTGGGTGTGCAGCGCCAGGCCGTAGACGCCCAGCACCCACAACACAGCGGGCAGCACCAGGGGCAGGTACAGCAGCGGGCGCATGACGGTATGCCATGTGGGGGGTGCAAGTTCTAGCCAAGCCACTGCCCATGCCAGGGCCAGTGTGCTGGCGCACACCGCCAGGCCCAGTGTGTGGCCCAGGGTGGCGCGGCTGGCCCACACACTGGTCCACGCACCCAGAGACCATTGCTGCGGCCACGCCTGCGGAAACGGCCACACGCCCGCTACGCTGCCCACCGCCAGCGCCAGCAGCACCGCGCCATACAAAGCCAGCAGCGGCCACAACAGGGGCGCTACCGCGAACCGGTGTGCACGGGCGCTGTGCCGGCCCCGCTGGCCCTGGTTGCGCACCCGGGCCCACAGCGGCTTGGCAACAGCGTGGCGCCAGAGCACCGCCACCGCTGCGCTGGCTGCTACCACCAGCGCCAGCAGCCCCCCCGCTGCGGCGCCTTGGGCGTTGGTGGCGGGGTCGGCATCCTGCAGCCATTGCCAGGCCAACACCGCCAGCGGCGGCGGGCTGGCCGGGCCGATCACCAGGGCCATGTCCACCACCGTCAGCCCGTAGGCCAACACCGCAAACAGCGGCCAGGCCATGCGGGGCGCCAGCTGCGGCCACACCACGTGCCAGAAGGCGCGCTGGGGCGAATACCCTAGCGTTTGCGCGATGGTGTGCTCGGCCCCTAGGCGTTGCTGCACATCTCCGCGCAGCAGCTGGGTGGCGGCGGTCCACAGCAAAAACGGCAGCTCCTTGGCCACCAGTGCTGCCACCAGCCCCAGGCCCCACGGGTCTTGCACGGTGGGCCATGGGGGCGGCCACGCCAGGCCGGTGAGCCATGGCGACACCAGGCGCAACAGCCAGCCGCTGGGCGACAGCAAAAACACCAGCCCAATGGCAAACGCTGCATGCGGCGTTGCCAGCATCACGGGCATGGCTTTGAGTGTGCGCGCGAGTGAGCGGCGCACAAACCCTTGCGACAGCAACACCGCACAGGCCAGCCACGCCAGCGCTGTAGACGCCAGCCCTGTCCACAGGCTGTAGCCCAGCGCCGGGCGTGTGAGGGGGTGATGCGCCAGCGCCTGCCATGCAGCGCCGTCGGCCACGGCCAGCAGGGCCCAACCCGCCGCTGCCGCCAGGGGCAGTGCCACCATCAGGAACAGCCCTGCGGCAAAGAAGGTGCGCGGGCGAGGCACTGCGGGCAGCTAATTGAACAGCGTAGAAAGGCGGTAGCGCCTACCGGGCGTAACGCTGCGCCCAGGCTTTTTCCAGCGCGTCTACCCACGATGCGTGGGGTTCGGGCAACGTGGGCGCTGTGGTCGCCACTTGCCCTGGCATGGCGGTGGCGCTGAACAGGGCGCGGTCTGTGGGCGGCAGCGCGGCCACGTTCAGCACCGTGGGGTCGCCCCACTGGCGAATGTCGGCCTTGCGCGCCTGTGCTGCTGGCGACAGCAAGAAGTTGGCCACCACCTGCGCTCCCGCCTTGGCTCGGGCGTTGTAGGGGATGGCGACAAAGTGCGTGTTACCGATGGAGCCCTTGGCAAACTGCCAGCTGACCACCGTGGCAGGCAGGCGCTGCGCTGCGATCTCGTTGGCAGCCTCGTTGGGGTTGAAGGTCCAGGCCAGCAGCAGTTCGCCGTCGGCCATCATTTGGCGAATGGCGGCGGCGTTCTGCGGAAACTGTTTGCCGCCCCGCCACAGAGCGGGGTGCAGTGTGTCCAGAAACTTCCACAGCGGGGCGGTTTGCTGATCCAGCGCGGCGGCCGTGACCGGTTCGCGCAGCGCGGCGGGGTTGGACGACAGCTCGCTGAGCGCCTGCTTCAAAAACGTGGTGCCATGAAAATCCGGCGGGCGCGGGTAGCTGATGCGCCCGGGCTGGCGTTGCGCCAGGGCCAGCAGTTCGGCCATGTTCTGGGGCCGTTCGGGCAGGCGCTGGCTGTCTGCAAACGCGGTGAACTGGGCCATGCCCCAGGGGGCTTCCATGCCGTCGGTAGGAATGGATGCATCAATGCGTGTGGTGGGTTTGCCCGCCAAGTCTACATACTGAAAATTCGGCAATGTTTCTGCAAACGGGCCGAACAGCAATGCTTCGCGCTTCATCTGCGCAAAGTTTTCTCCGTTGATCCACACCAGGTCCACTGTGCCTTCAACGTCTTTACGCCCTGCAGCTTTCTCGGCGCGCACGCGTTTGACGACATCTGCTGTGTCGGCGATCTTCACGTGCTCCAGCTTCACGCCGTACTGCGCTGCCAGCTGCGCGGTGGCCCACTGCAAATAGGCATTGATGCGCTCGCTGCCCGCCCAGGCGTTGAAAAATACCGTCTGCCCCCGCGCGGCGCGCTCGGTGTCGGCCCAGGCTGCGGGGGTGGGTGGGGTTGACAGCTGTGCGAAGGCGGGTAGCGACAACGCTGCGCTGGCGGCGCCAAGCATGGTCAGGGCGTGGCGGCGGGTGTAGATGGGGTTGGCGCGATGGGGGCGGGACTGCAGGGGCACAGGGACATCCTCAAGTTAAAAAGGATAGCTGCTAGCGCTTGTGGGATAAGCGCTAGAGGCCAATTTGACTCATATTTTTAGTTGGGGCGCAACCATTCTCTGCGGTTTGGGGCGGGGCAGGGCTAAAGCCCGCTGTTTCACTTGCAGTCAAGTGGGGCTTCAGGCTTCCCCGTGGGCGGCTTCATCCGAAGAACCAGTAACACACCGCAATGGCCGCCACCACACCGGCGAACTCCGCCAGCAAGGCGCAGCCCACCGCGTGGCGTGCGCGCTGGATGCCCACGGCGCCAAAGTACACGGCCAGCACGTAAAACGTGGTTTCGGTGCTGCCCTGCACGGTGGCAGCTGCCAGCGCGGCAAAGCTGTCTACGCCCTGGGTCTGCATGGTCTCGATCAGCATGGCGCGGGCGGCGCTGCCTGAAAACGGCTTGACCAGGGCGGTGGGCAGGGCGTCTACAAACCGGGTGTCGGCGCCCACCAGCTCCACACACCAGCGGATGCCGTCCAGTACGTAGCCCAGCGCGCCCGAGGCGCGAAACACGCCCACCGCGCACAGCATGGCCACCAGGTAGGGCAGCAGGCTTTTCGCCACGTCAAAACCTTCGCGGGCACCGTCGATGAAGGCCTCGTACACGGGCACCTTGCGCCACGCGCCCAGGGTGACGAACAGCACGATCAGCGAAAACAGCGTGAGGTTGCCCAGTAAGGAGGACAACTGCGCCAGCGCCGCCGCGCTGAGTGTGGTCAGCAGCGCCATGAAGCCGCCCAGCGCCAGCGCCACCGGCAGCAGGTAGGCCAGCACCACGGGGCTCCACAGGGGCAGGCGCTGCACCACCGCCACGCTGAGCAGGCCCACCAGGGTGGATGCCGATGTGGCCAGCAGGATGGGCAAGAAGACCAAAGTCGGGTCGGCCGCGCCCTGCTGCATGCGGTACATGAAGATGGTGACCGGCAGCAGCGTGAGCGACGAGGCGTTGAGCACCAGGAACAAGATCTGCGCATTGGTCGCAGTGTCGGGCTGGGGGTTCAGCTCTTGCAGGGCCTTCATGGCCTTGAGGCCGATGGGCGTGGCGGCGTTGTCCAGGCCGAGGGCGTTGGCGGCAAAATTCAGCGTCATCAACCCCAGCGCGGGGTGGCCGCTGGGCACTTCGGGCATCAGCCGCCTGAAAAGCGGCGCCAGCCAGCGGGCCAGCGCATCCACAATGCCCGCCTTTTCAGCAATGCGCAAAAAGCCCAGCCACAGGGTGAGCGTGCCAAACAGCAGCACCATTACCTCGACGGACAGCTTGGCCATGGCAAACAGCGACTCGACCATGGCCGCGAACACCTGCGCGTTGCCGCCCACCAGCCACTGCGCCAGCCCCGCCACGGCCGCCGCCACAAAAAAGCCCAGCCACAGGGTGTTGAGCATCAGTGGTCGTGCGCGACGGCGCTTGGCGGGGTTGGGTGCATGGCTGCGAGGTTACATGCCCCAGCCCTGGCGTCGTCTTGGGGCGTGGTGACAAGGCAACGGCGCGGTCAGTGGTACCCTATAGGGTTCGGTTCGGACATGCACAGAGGCTTTTTTAATGGCTTGCGGTGCCTGAATGGGCCGCCTACCTACCTACACATACCTACCGAAGGGCGCCCCAGCGCGCCGCAACTCCAAGAAAGACATCACCATGGGCGCGCAGTGGAAAGCAAAAGGCAAGGCACAGGTCGCTGATGCCAGAGGCAAGCTGTTTGGCAAGCTGGTCAAGGAAATCACCGTGGCCGCACGCGGCGGTGCGGACCCGGCCAGCAATGCCCGCCTGCGCCTGGTGGTAGAGCAGGCCCGCAAGGCGTCGATGCCCAAGGACACGCTGGAGCGCGCCATCAAGAAGGGCTCCGGCACCGGTGCCGACGCTGTGAACTACGAGCGCGTGATCTACGAAGGCTATGCGCCTCACCAAGTGGCAGTGATGGTCGAGTGCCTGACCGACAACGTCAAACGCACGGCGCCTGAGATGCGCGTGCTGTTCCGCAAGGGCCAACTGGGCACCTCGGGCTCGGTGGCTTGGGACTTTGACCATGTCGGCATGATCGAGGCCGAGCCTGCCGTGGCCGGCGCAGACCCCGAAGAGGCCGCCATCGAAGCCGGTGCGCAGGACTGCGAAGCGGGCGATGAAGCCGGTACCACCACCTTCTGGACGGACCCCGCTGAACTGGACGTGGTCAGCCGTGCGTTGCCTGCCCACGGTTTCAATGTGCTGTCGGTCAAGCTGGGCTACAAGCCCAAAAATCCGGTGGACCCTGCGAGCCTCAGCGCTGAGCAGCTGGAAGAAGTCGAGAGCTTTCTCGCTGCCATCGACGGCAATGACGATGTGCAGAACGTGTTTGTGAGCCTGGGCGGTTGATGCGGGGCCTGCACACACGCCAGAGCGGTTGCCATCACATGTTGGCCGCCGCTGTTTTGACAGTTTGCCCATGAACGCTGATCACTACGGTGCCCTGGGGCTCGCGGCCAATGCGTCGCTGGCGGACATCAAGAAGGCCTTTCGCCATAAGGCGTCGTTCTATCACCCCGACCGCAACGACGCCCCCGACGCTGCCCAGCGCTTTCAGGCGGTGCAAAAAGCCTACGAGGTGTTGTCGGACGAATCCGCCCGCCAGGCCTACGACGACAACCGCCGCCGCAACCTGCTGGACGACCCGCTGCAAACTGCACAAGACATCTGGCAAACCTATTCCACGCGCATTTTGACGACGACCACACCTTGAAAATCTCTCCCTATTTTTACGACCTCCGCTCCGCCTACCAGGCCGAACTGGACGACCTGGTTTCCGATTCCGAAGGCAAGGATGTGCTGCGCAAGCGCCTTTCAGAAAAGCGCAACGAGATTGCCTTTCTGGTCCAGATGATGGAGCTGGCGCCTGAAATGGTGGCTGTGGTCTTCCACCAAGGCTTTCGTTTTACCAAGCCGAGCGCCATGGAGCACCTGCTGGGCTTGCCTGTGGATGAGTTGCCCGACTGGCACAGCCTCACGCATGCCATCACGTTGGAGCCTTGGGCTGCCAGCCTGGCACAAACCGTGCTGCGCGAGCCACAAGGCGCCCGTTTCATGGCCGTGGCTGCCGGGTTGGAATACCTGCAGCAGCATGCCCGCCTGGCCCCGCAGGCCGCTTCGCATGCAGAAGGCGACGGCGATGCGGACGATGGCGAAGACGCCGCAGAACATGAAGACGGCTACGACGCGCTGAGCGCCGATGACGCCGCGGATCCGAAGAACAGCCGAGGCCGTGAAGAGGCCAGTTCGAACTGGCTGTCGGATGTCGGGTTTGACAGGAAGGACTAGAGCACGCTAGCCCCCCTGAGTCGCTTCGCGCCTTCCCCCCGAGGGGGGACGCCTCCGGTGGACCGGCAGAGCCGGTTCCACGGTGGCGCTGACCCTGGCGAGCGCCAGTTTCATGCGCCAGCGGCCAGCCCAAGCTTTTCCACACTCTCATCTGCGAGCACTGACCATGACCGACACCAGCAAGAACACCCATCTAGCCCTCATCACCAAAACCACCAGCCTCATTGCTGCAGGCGACATCGTGGGTGCTGAGTCGGCGTTGGCCGAGCTGGCTGATACCGACGGCGACAAGGCGCTGATGGTGGTGCTCGATCAGTTGGCACCCAAGGACATCCTGGCGGTGATGCGCGAGTACGACGAGTCCAAGGCGTCCGTGGTCAACATGCTCGTTACGCCCGAGCAGTTCGCGCGGGCCATGGTGCTGGAAAAGCAGTACAAGGACCTCACCCACACGCACTTGCGCAGCATGGTCAACGCCGTCATCTTTCGCGACGATGCAGACCCGGTGGAGTTTCTCAACGCCATTGGCGACCTGGACGGCGGCGCTGAGGCGCTGGCGAACTACTTTGCCGAAAAATGGAGCCGCATCGAGGCCTTTGCCCGCACGGGCACCTTTGACGCGGTTGAAGACTACGGCCTGACGTTGACGGACGACGAGCTGCTGGCGTCTGGTTACGTGCAGCCCCGCATCGACCAGGACGAGGTGGCCGACCGCGACTGGATGCAGATGGCCTGGCTGCTGCGCTATGAGTGCCGCGACCTGTTCATCGAAACGCTGCTGGTGCTGCGTGCCAAGGCCCGTGCCTTTGACCTGGGGCTGGAGGAGGGCGATGAGCCCGCCGAGGACGACGACGGCAAGTTCGAGACCAGTGAAACCGATCGCGGCAAGGCCACCCCTGCCGCGCGTGCTTCCGACGAAGAATCGGCAATCTGACGCGCAATGAGTAGCAGCCCCCGCACCCATCAGGAATTTGCTGAGCAAGCCCCTTCGTCAGCGCTTTCGCTCCACGACGCCCGCCCGTTCTTTGAAAAGGCGCTGGCCTATGGCGTGCAGCATGGCGTGATTGGTGCCGAAAAGCTTGCCGCCATCAACGCTGATGCGCCCAAGGGCATGGTGCAAATTGCGCGCTACTTTGGCAGCGAGTTTTTGCGGCCAGAGCTGGAAAAAGCGCGCGACCGCATGGTCAACCTCATCAGCCTTTACCTTCTGGACACCACCAGTGGTGATCTGCACCAGGCCGCCGTCTCGCTGCGCGACCATTCGTTGTTGTCACGCTCCAAAGGTGGCTCGGACATGCTCAAGCGCCTGATTGCGATGCCCGAGAGCAGCAACTTTGGCATGGCCGGGTATGCCGATGCCGAAACGCCGCTGCTGGCCGTGTGGTCGCTGCGCAGCCACGCCGACTACCAAGCCGAGCTGGCGCGCCGCACACACATCGCGCAGGCGATTGAGGCCGCGCAGTGGCTGGCCGAGCAATACGACCTGGACGCTGACGAGCTGGAGGCCGCAGGCGCCGACGCAGAGGCGGTCATCCGCACGGGCATGCTCATGCAGGCACTGGCGCCCCAGGCGATGGGCCTGGGCGAATGGCCGAACGCCGCAGCGTTTGAAAAACTGCTGATGGCCCTGCGCAAGAAGAAGGAGACAACGCCCACCGCACTGCGCCTGCCCGCCGGTGTGCCCGCAGCGCTGCGTGAGGTCATGCTGGCCCAGTGCGCCGCCGTGCAGGCCGACATCCCCCGCCTGCTAGATGCCGCCACGCCGCTGCGCACACTGCTGCGGCCCACCGGCAGCTTTCGGGCCCGGTACTTTCTGCTGGACGACCCACTGGCCGAGGTGGACAACTACCACCGCAGCCTTGATGCACTGGAGGAGGGCGACGAGCCGCCGTTGCCTGCCAGCAAGACCTGGACAAAAACCACCCAGGGCAACGATGACGAGCATTCGTTGTTGACGCTGTTCCTGTGCCTGGCGGCGGGTGCTCCCAAAAAGACACTGCTCACCGAAAAGACCGCCGCCAGCCTCATCCGCAAGATCCGCAAGACGGGCATACAACCCGAGCTGGCGGCAGACTTTATTCGCAAGCATGCCGCAGGCGCGTACCAGCAGGACTACATCACCCTGTGGACGGACTTTGTGCAGGACGCTGAAAAGACATTGACCAGCGACCGCGACTACCAGATGCACGATGCGCTGGCGCTGCTGCGTCGGGAGTGCAACGTGGTGGCGTGAGCGTTTGGCTTGGCCAAGACACGTGCGTTGTGCCCTGCCATTTCGTTAAGTGCCCGGTTAACATCGACCCCGCCCCGCCAGCCGCTCCTTCCCTGTGCACAGCCCCACACTCCTCATACTCGCAGCCGTATTGACGGCACTGATCACCGCGGTGCTCTATGCCGTGTGGTTCTTCAACAAGAACATCCCGGGGCTGCGCCTGTGGATGCTGGCGTTTCTTTTGGGGTCTGTTTTCAGTGTCAGCTTGTTGACGCGTGACATGCTGCCCGAAGTCGTCGCCGTGGCGATATCGCAGGGGTCCATTTCTACGGCGGCGTACCTGAGCCTGCTGGCCAGCCGCATGTACATGGGGCGACGACCCCTGTCACACCGCTATGCAGTGGCGGGTATCGGCGCGTTGATCGCGCTGTCGCTTTATTTCACGGTAGTGCAGCCGCATCTTGGTATGCGTTTTTTGCTTGCGGGGTTGGGGCCGGCCATCGGCTTTCTGCTCACGGCGCGCACACTGGCGCATGGAGGTGTGCGCCGCGTACCCGCGCGTTATCTGTTTGCGCTGGTTGTCGGCTTGCATGGGGTGTTTTTGCTGCTGCGACCGGCGCTGTTCAAGTTGAGCGCGGTCACCTCGACAGGGCAGGTCGATACCAATCTGGTGCAACTGCTTTCGCAATTTGTGGTGCTGGAGGGCATTGTGGCCGTGGTGCTGATGGGGTTTGGCGCGCTTGTCCTCGCTAACGAGTACATCACCAGCGAGTTGCGCCACTTGGCCGAGGTCGATCCGCTCACCAATGTCTTCAACCGCCGCGCGTTTCTGACCTTGCTGGACAAGGCCATCAGCAGTGCCCAGCGTACCCAGTCGGATTTGCCCGTCCTGGTGATGGACCTGGACCACTTCAAGAAGATCAACGACACTTGGGGCCACCGTGCGGGTGACGATGTGCTGCGCCACTTTGTGATGCTGGCCAACCGTTGCCTGCGCAAGGAAGACGTGATGGGTCGCCTGGGGGGCGAAGAGTTCGCTATTTTTCTGTCCAACGCCGGTGGCGGCGGCGCCATTGCCGTGGCAGAGAGACTGCGCGCGCTGGTAGAGGCGCAGCCTCTGGCCACCGATCGCCGCCCGATCCAGCTGACCGTGAGCGTGGGCGTCACCCTGTGCGCCAGTGGCGACACAGCAGACATGGCCCTGCAGCGGGCTGACGAGGCCATGTACCTTGCCAAGGAGCGTGGCCGCAACCGGGTGGAGATGCTGGTCAAGCCTGCCGTGCCAGACTTGGCCCTTGCAGCAACGGCTGGTTGAGCAACCCCTGAGGATGTGTCGGCTGCACGACCTTCGTGCAGCGGCCGCAGGCGCTGGGTGTCACACAATGCCCAAGGCCCTCATCCCAATCTGCAACCCGTCAGTACCTTATGCCAGCGAACCCCAACCGCAGCAACCCAGGCCTTAGCGCTGGTCCGCGCGCCACGTCTGAAGTGTCTTCCTCAACATCGGACACCCCGCGCCGCGCATTCCTGAAATCGGGCACAGGGCTGACCGTTGTCGGTGTGTCCGCAGTTGCTGGGGTGGGCTACCTGCTGCACCGCCCCGGCAATGACCGGCAGCTGGTCTTTGGCACCTTGACCGATGCCATGAAAGAGGTTGAGCGTCTTGCGGGCGCTGCGGTTAAGCCGCTGGTGCCTGCCACCGCATGGAACTGGTCGCAGACGCTGGAGCACTGCGCGCAGAGCATCGAGTTCTCGCTGCAGGGCTTTCCATCTTCCAAATCGGCACTGTTCCAGAACACCCTGGGCGCGGCGGCTTTCAACGTGTTTGCCATGCGCGGCCGCATGAGTCACAACCTGACTGAGCCGATCCCCGGCGCGCCAGAGCTGGATGCCTCCACGTCCGACGCGACAGTGGCCCTGGCGCGGCTGCGCAACGCTGTGCACAACTTCGCTACCCACGCCGGTCCGCTGCACCCGCATTTTGCATACGGGGCGTTGAGCCATGCGCAGTATGAGAAGGCGCATGCCATGCATTTGGCCAACCACCTGTCGGCGTTTGACGTGCAGGGCTGAGCCGCGCTGAGCGGTACTTGCGTGGTTGCGCGGCGTAGACCGTGCAGGCCTTCGCAGTCCTGGTTAGATTGCTATTAATATGATAGCTATTAGCGCTTTATCAGTAAGCGCTAGAGCCTGTTTTGACTGTATTTTTTGCTATCCCACTGTGCCCAGGACCCGAGAGCGGCGCAGACTTCGGGCGGTGATTGATGCAGGTCAAGAGACGGCGTGCTGCAGCTGGGGTGAGCGTGGGCTGCAAAGCTACCATCGATTGAGGGGCCAAAGCGCCCACAAGGATGGACCATGAGAAAGCAATGGAAGGTGGCTGCGGCCCTGGCCGTGGTGGTGCTGTCGGGATGCCTGCTGCTCTACTGGGCACCCTGGCAGGCCCAAGGGCCAGGCCCCGGTTTTGTGAGCGGCAACGGCCGCATTGAGGCCACCGAGATCGCCGTGGCCACCAAGCTGGCGGGCCGCGTGCTGGATGTGCTCGCTGCCGAGGGCGACTTCGTCAAAGCCGGCCAACCCCTGGCCCGCATGCAGATCGACAGCTTGCAGGCCCAGCGCGAAGAGGCCGTGGCCCGCCTGCAGCAGGCGCAGTTGGCCATCAGCAGCGCCCAGGTGCAGGTGGCCCAGCGCGAGAGCGATTACCAGGCCACGCTGGCCGTGGTCGCACAGCGCGAGAGCGACCTCGACACCGCGCGCCGCCGCCTGCCGCGCTCCGAGCAACTGGCGCGCGAAGGCTTTTTCTCCAGCCAGTTGCTCGACGATGACCGCGCCAAGGTGCGCAGCCAGCAGGCCGCTGTGACGGCTGCCAAGGCCCAGGCCAAGGCCGCGCAGGCGGGCATTGGCGCATCGCGTACACAGGTGACCAGTGCCGAGGCCAACGTGCGTGCGCTGCAGGCCACGCTGGCGCGCATTGATGTGGAGCTGTCCGACAGCGAGCTCAAGGCGCCGCGCGACGGCCGCGTGCAGTTCCGCGTGGTGCAGCCCGGCGAGGTGGTGGGCGCGGGTGCGCGGGTGCTGCAGCTGGTGGACCTGACCGATGTGTACATGACCTTCTTCTTGCCCGAGACGGTGGCGGGCCGCGTGGCGCTGGGCAGCGAGGTGCGCATCGTGCTCGATGCCGCGCCGGGCTTTGTGATTCCTGCAGAAGTCTCGTTTGTCGCCAGCACCGCGCAGTTCACCCCCAAGACGGTAGAGACGGCCAGCGAGCGCCAGAAGCTCATGTTCCGCGTGCGCGCGCAGGTCGACAAGGCGCTGCTGCTGCGCCACCAGGAGCAGGTCAAGACCGGCCTGCCCGGTGTGGCCTGGTTGCGGGTGGACCCTGCAGTGGAGTGGCCCGCAGAACTCGCCGTCAAGGCCGGGCAGTGAACCCCTCTGACAGCGTGGCACCTGTGGCCCGCCTGCGTGGCGTGGGCCAGCGCTACGGGCGCACGGTGGCGCTCGATGGCATCGACCTGGAGGTGGCCGCAGGCCGCATGGTGGGCCTGATCGGGCCGGACGGTGTGGGCAAGTCCAGTCTGCTGGCGCTGGTGGCGGGCGCGCGGGCGGTGCAGCAGGGCACTGTGGAGGTGCTGGGCGGCGACATGGACAAGAGCCGCCACCGCAGCCGCGTGTGCCCCCGCATCGCCTACATGCCGCAAGGGCTGGGTAAGAACCTGTACCCCACGCTGTCAGTAGAAGAGAACCTGCAGTTCTTTGGTCGCCTGTTCGGGCACGACGCGGCCGAGCGGCGCCGCCGGATTGATGAACTCACGCGCAGCACGGGGCTGTACCCGTTTCTGGCGCGGCCTGCGGGCAAGCTCTCGGGCGGCATGAAGCAAAAGCTGGCCCTGTGCTGCGCGCTCATCCACGACCCCGACCTGCTCATCCTGGACGAGCCCACCACCGGCGTGGACCCGCTGGCGCGCGCCCAGTTCTGGGACCTTATCGGCCGCATCCGCGCCGCGCGGCCGGGCATGAGCGTGATCGTGGCCACGGCCTACATGGAAGAGGCGCAGCGTTTTGAATGGCTGGTGGCCATGGACGAAGGGCGCATTCTGGCCACCGGCACGCCTGCCGAGCTGATGGCCCGCACCGGCCACGATGCGCTGGAGCAGGCCTTTGTGGCCCTGCTGCCCGAGGCCAAGCGCCGGGGCCACCAGGCGGTGCAGATTCCGCCGCTGGACCGGTCGCAGGCCCACGATGCCGCCAACGTCGCCATCGAGGCGCGCGACCTGACCATGCGTTTTGGTGACTTTGTGGCGGTGGACCATGTGAGCTTTCGCATCCAGCGCGGCGAGATCTTTGGCTTTCTGGGCAGCAACGGCTGCGGCAAG
>NZ_JBKBXG010000096.1:0-19429 GCF_046314175.1 Acidovorax sp.
ACGGGCTGTTGTGGGCTGCCAGCGCAGTGGCCTTTGCGCTGTTGGTGGCCGTACCCCGCTGGTTGCCGGACCAGTGGGGTGGCGCTTTGGCCGCGCTGCTGTTTGTGGGCGTGCAGTGGGCGGGGCTGCGATGGGCCGTGGGCCCGGCTTGGGTGGCCCTGTTCAGGCGCCCTCGATGGCGCGATGTGGCGCTGGGGCTGGTTGCAGTGCCTTTGGTGATCGGCTTGCCCGCGCTGGTGGCTGCATATGGGTTGGGCATGTCTCACCTCAGTGCCAACGCCAGCATCGATGCTGTTGCGGGCTTGTCCCCGGCGCAGCTGGTTGGGCGGTTCGCACTGGTTGCCGTGCAACTGCTGGGCGAAGAGCTGGTCACCATCCTGCCACTGCTGGCCACCGTGGCCTTGCTGCACCGCGCTGGTATGCCCGCCCGTTGGGCCGTGGCCCTGGCCTGGGTCGCAACAGCTCTGGTGTTTGGCGCACTGCACCTGCCCACCTACCGTGTGCTACACGCTTCCCGTCTATGTTCCTGCTAGCGCTTTCACTTGGGGCAGAATTCGGCCAATAGCGGTCAGATGAATCGTTGCGAAGGCACTTCTTGAACAATACGAACCAGTCCCACGACGAAGTAGTCGCCACTGACATCGCCAAGAGCGTCAACCACCATTTCAAGAGGGAGGGACGATTGATGATCTGGTTTGCTATTGGCGTACCAGTCATCTTGCTGATCGGCGCCTTTGTGTTTGGTCCCGCTCTCCTCACTCTCGCTGGTAGGTAGAGTGATAGGCGCGTAACTGGCAACATACGGCCATTACCAGCCCTCAAGAATCAGGCGCTGGTCTCCTCACTGTCGAGAAAAAAGAATGGAAGCAAGCTTTGGAACCCGCCTCAACGCCTGACTCCGGCGAAACAGCAGGACAATTGTGGGCGCGTCATGACTCGATGCAGACTGAGGCTGCCTCTTTACTAGGACAGATGCTTTTCGCGTTCTCGCGCATCGATGTGAACCTGGGGCTCTGCCTAGCGTGGATGGATGATGGCAAGAGATTGGAAGCTCTATCAAAGTCAATCGAAGGGCAGAACGTCCACACCAAGCTCCAAACGCTTTCGAAGCAAGTCGCTGAGAAGTTTCCGGCGGGTTCTAAACGTCGCGCGGCCTATGAACGTTGGATTGAGCGTGTGCATGCTGCTCGTGAACAGCGCAATCAGATGGTCCACGGACGATGGGGCGTCGAGGCTCGGCGTCACAAGGTCGTCAACGTCGTTGGACTGCCCTCCGGTACGCAACAAAGTATTGAATACACGCTTGCGGAATTGACCGCGTTCAACGACGAGTTGGGCGCGTTGGCGCGGGAGCTATCCAGGCTGAGAGAGCACTGGCCTATCTAAGAGACACATTCACTCACTGGCCGCTTGCGGCGGATTCAACGTCTCTTTTGGGCCCTCAGCAGCCGGTGGACACCATTACCCAAAAGCAGCCGTTGGTTAACTAGCCGCTGGCTGGCAGATCAAAACGTGCTGCCGGAGTGCCCTGCCCCCTGCTGGCAAACTATAGTTTTGCCTCGTTGACGCCTGCCGGGTTTCGCGGAATTTTTACCCCTGGGCGTTTGAACAGCCTTGCGCTTGCATACCCGGGCTGTAAGCCACTTTTACTCCCTCGTGAGCACATATGACTACAGAGAACCCTTCGGAACAGTGGCCACCTGCAAATTGCGCGCCCTTGGCTTGGCCAACACTACCCAGTCAAGCGGAAAGATTTGCTTGGTATCGGTCAGTCATTGAAGACTATTCGCTATTGTGGGAAGGCCATGTAACTCAAGCAAATTTGGCGCCTGTCAGCGAAAGCGACCTGTCTGGACTTGAAGCGCGCTTGGGGTGTCCATTACCACCCGCGCTGCGCGCTTACCATTCCGAATTTGGTGCTTTGTCATTGGCGGAAAAGCTCTGTAGCGTCACTAATGGAGAAACGCCTATTCAACCTTTGCTTGATGCGTATTCTGGTATTTCTGACATTGCCGAGAACGAAGCAGATATAGCTTTGGCTAGTGAGTTGGTTGTTTTTGGTGACTATCTTGGTAATGGCAACATGTTTTGTTTTCATAGACAAACCGGCGAGGTTTATTTCTTCGACCATGATACAAGGGCCATGCTGACTCCGTTCTTTTCATCCACGCAGGTATATTTAGATGCTCTTATGATCCGTTGCCTTGCTGAGGTTCATGAAAGCGATGAAGGCGGAGAAGCCGTTTTAGTTGAGCGTTTTGGTAATGCTCTGGTAAGGAAATGGCTTTATTGATACGCCAATTGCCCAACATGGCGCTCAACCTCGCTCCTTCCAGTCGTTGGACGCTGCGCGATAAAACCGCGCAGAGCCGGTTAGCTCTACGTTGAGTGTCCCCTTTACCCAAGTGCCTCCGGCTGCTCCTGGCCGGATTCTGCCCCACGGCGAGGGGCACTAGCGGGCCCTGAGCCGACGGTGGACTCCCTTCGTCAAAAATGGCTACCGAAGACAACTTGACTCCCTTCGACGTGACGCGACTGTGACCAGTGTGTACGCCAACTCGACTGGGAAACGTAAGTTTTGTGGAAGTTATGTGACGCCACATTCAAAGACAGGCCAGCACGCGGAATCAACACGCAAATAAGCCTTGTAGGTATACGTAGTCGAAATTATTCTAGACAGCCTATGGTCAAAGAAATAACTGCAAGCTCGAACGGCCCAACACGAGGTAGTGTGATTTTCTTTCTCGCCTTGGCAAGCGTCTTTGGGCTAATTGCGTTGTGGCCGTTCGCCCCAGCATTTGAATCGCTTAAAAAGGATGAGGCTCGCATCCATATGGTGAGAAAGGAAAACTATGTATCGACAACTACTTACCTGAAAACCAGCACTGGTCAAAATTTAATATGTATCCACACCAAGACAGGAGGATGCGATCCAAAAAAGATGAAATCTTTCTTGGATAAGAATACACACGTAAGCGTATGGCACGATGGGGAAAAAGTTTATCAACTGGCTGCTCAAAATCAAACGATTTTTCCTTATGAACACTTCAATAAAGGCAA
Source organism: Acidovorax sp. (assembly GCF_046314175.1). Classification (GTDB taxonomy): domain Bacteria; phylum Pseudomonadota; class Gammaproteobacteria; order Burkholderiales; family Burkholderiaceae_C; genus Acidovorax. The sequence goes on from NZ_JBKBXG010000096.1 coordinate 3,061, forward strand.
AGGTTTTTCATCGGCCATTTCCGCTGTTTGTTTTTTGGTAGCGCTTATTCAGATTGCGATTCGCAAGAGGCTTGTTTGAGCGAAAAATCCACGGCGCTATCGGGGAGACTGGTCTGCCCATGTCGATCGGGACGGGCGTCCAATATTGCACCTCTACCTTCTGGCGCTGCTATTCGTCACCGGACATCTTTACAGTGAGCGTCCGCTTTCATCTACCGCCTCCGGCCGCTCCTGGCCGATAGTACTCATTCGTTTGCGGGCCGCGTATGACTGCAACCAGCCTTGAACGGTCTCTGAACTCGCGGAGGCTGCGGTTGTCATGGCCGCAAGCTGCAATCGCCAACTCCAGCTTAACCATCGAGTCGCCAGCGCCGACACCATTGAAACTTCTGGCGATGCCTCTGTGAGGGGCATCCGGCTGCGCGGACTCGCAACTGCAGAAGCATGACTCAGAACCGGTGGGCAATTGTCTCGACAGCGGTAATGCAATTTTGTAGCTGCTGGCGCTTTACCCATAAGCGCTAGAGCCACTTTTTCAGTCATCTTTTCACGCACCAATAGTGTCGGCCCCGTGCCGCACCAAACGCGGACGTGCCCCTTGGCTTTGAGCCTCTGTAGTCTTTACCGCCTGAATTGCTTACGCCCTCACACCGGCCAATGGCTTTCAAAATCAAACGACAGCTGCCTCTGGTGCCGAATCGACAGCAGATAAATCGTGCCCTGGACGCGCGCATACAGCAGCAGGTAGTGCGTCATCACGTACTCGCGCAGTTCGCCGTCTTGGGCGATGGCCGCGAGTTGCTGGGCAAGGCGCGCAACGCCGTTGGCGGCCTCCACCGACCGCACGGGGCGCTCTAAAAACAGTCGCCCCAGGCCCGGAAAGCGCTCCAGGTTGGGGATGGTGGTGTCCATCAGTTCGTCCAACAGCGCATCGAATGCGTGGGGCGCTTGGGCTGCTGTCAAGAAGGCTTCAATCTCGCCAAGGTTGCGTTCAAAGTTGGCGGTGAGCTTGATGACGGTGGTTGGGTTGCTGGGGGCGGTCATGTTGCAAGCCGCTCCATCAGTCTGGGCTTGGAGCTGGGGCGGCGTTGGCTGCGGTGGCGCGGCGGCGTTGCAGGGCAGACAGCGTGCTGCGCGCGTCCTTGACCTTGCCTGCAGCTACATCGGCCAGGCCTTGGCTGGCGTCGTTGATGAGCAGCAAATGAATGTGCTCGCGTTCCAACTGGTGGTAGTAGTCAAGCCGCCGGGCATCGATCATGGCGATGTAGCTCTCACCGTTTTTGGTGATGATTTTTTCGGCGCCTGCTTTGACTTGGTCGGCCAGTTCAGACAGGTTGGCGCGGGCTTGGGACAGGGGGATCACGTCACTGGCGGAGATGGCCATGGTGGGCTCCTTGTTGTGCAAAATTCTGTGCATTATACGCGCGCCTTTGAGGCGTCTGTCCAGGGTGCTTGCTGACTTGTTGCGTGTTTTCGGCCCAGTTGATGAAGCCATTTTTGTCTCAAATACTTCTATTTTTATAGCTGCTAGCGCTTTACCAATAAGCGATAGAGCCACTTTTGTTCATATTTTTTGACATACCGGTGTTTACTACCAGTACCTGCTCCAAAAGCAGTGCCCGCCCGCCTCACCCCTGCCTTTGGCCCGCGCACTCTCCCACCACCCAATCCCTGAACGCCTTCACCAGCGGCGTCTGCGCCCGCGTCTCTGGGTACACCAGGTAGTACGCGTCGTCGCTGCTGGTCAGCACGGTGGTCGATAGCTCTATCAGGCTGCCCGCGGTCAGTTCGGGTTCGATCAGAAAGCGGGGGAGCAGGGCGGCGCCCAGACCGGAGACGGCAGCCTGGGCGATCATGGCGAACTGTTCGGACCGGGGGCCGCGCAGTGCCAGGTTGGTGGGCGCGCCCACCCGTTCAAACCATTCGGCCCACTGGGTGGGGCGGGTGCTTTGCTGCAGTAGCACCACGCGGGCGATGTCTTGCGGGGTGTGTATGCCGTGCTGGCTTTGGTAGCCGGGGCTGCACACGGGTACCACTTCTTCATGCATCAGGTATTGGCACACGGCGCCCGCCCAGTGCGGTGCGCCGAAGTGGATGGCGGCATCGAACGGGGTGCCTGCAAAGTCAAACGGCTCGGTGCGTGCAGAAAAGTTGACCGTCACGTCCGGGTGCAGCGCCATGAAGCGCGGCAGGCGCGGGATGAGCCAGCGGGTGCCCAGCGTGGGCAGCACCGCCAGGTTGAGCAGGCCGTCAGTGCTGGAAAACGCCATGGCTTTTTGGGTGCTGGCGGACAGTTGCTGCAGCACCGCCAGTACGTCGGCGGCGTAGACGCGGCCAGCGTCGGTGAGCACCACGCGCTGGCGCACGCGGTGGAATAGGGCGGTGCCCAATTGGTCTTCGAGCTGGCGGATCTGGCGCGACACCGCGCTTTGCGTGAGGTGCAGTTCCTCTGCCGCGCGCGACACGCTTTGGTGGCGTGCAGCGGCCTCAAAGGCCAGCAAGTCGGCGGTGGAGGGCAGGAAGGAGCGGCGCAGCAGGGTCATGCGTGGGGGGAATGATTGGCGGTGGTGAAAATTACATGTTTTAGGCTGCTGGCGCTTAATTGATAAGCGGTGGCAGTCCTACTATTTTCAGGTGATTCATTCTGATTTGTGATCAAGTAGTTCCAATTTTTTGCTATCCAGGGCGAAGCGATTGGCGGATATTGGTGCGTTCGTTGCTTGCGTTCTCCTCTGCTGCGCCCCTGCTTTTCTGGACTCCCTGACCTTTGCGAGCCGCCATGACTGCCACCTCTGTCACCTCTGCCGCCAGCGCCTGCTGATGACCATCGATGTGCGCAAGATTCCGTCTGAAGGCCTGGGCCAGGTGCAGGAGATGATCGACACGTACAAACTTTCCCCCGCTCGCCCTGAGCTTGTCGACGCGCCCGTACATCTGGAGATGGTTGAATGACCGCTGATTCCGCTCCCATCGTCGTCATCGGCGGTGGCGTTATTGGCAGTGCCATTGCGTACTTCCTCACGCTGCAGCAGCCTGGCTGCGAGGTGGTGGTGGTCGAGCGCGACCCGACCTATGCACGCGCTTCGTCGGCGCTGTCGGCCAGCTCCATCCGCCAGCAGTTTTCTACCGACATCAACATCCAGATCTCGGCTTACGGCATTGGCTTTTTGCGCAACGCGGGCCAGCTTTTGGCTTGCAACGGTGATGTGCCCGATATTGGCCTGCATGAGGGCGGCTACCTGTATTTGGCGACGTCTGCCGGCGAGGCCACGCTGCGCGAGAACCATGCACTTCAAAAGCGGCATGGCGCCGACGTGGCGCTGCTGAGCCCTGCGCAGCTTCATGAGCGCTTTGCCTGGCTGGCGCTGCAGGATGTGGCGCTGGGCTCGCTCGGCCTGTCGGGCGAGGGCTGGTTTGATGGCTACCTGCTGCTGACCGCTCTGCGCAAAAAGGCGCAGAGCCAGGGCGTGCGCTATGTGGTCGATGAAGCCGTAGGTTTGAACATGTCAGGCAGCAATGGCGTACAACACGTGAATGCAGTGCGGCTGCAAAGCGGCACCGTGCTGCCCTGCCGTTATGCCGTGAACGCTGGCGGCCCGTGGGCAGCCGCGATTGCAGGCTGGGCGGGCATCGACCTGCCCGTGGTGGGCAAGCGACGCACGGTCTTCAACCTGGCCAGCCCCGCAGTGCTGCCGGGCTGCCCGCTGCTCATCGACACCAGCGGCATCTGGCTGCGGCCCGAGGGACAGGGCTTTATCTGCGGCTTTGCGCCAGCGGCGGACAACGATGCCGACTTTGCACCGCTGGAGCCCGAATATGCAGAATTTGAGGGCCGCATCTGGCCCACTCTGGCCGAGCGCATTCCGGGCTTTGAGGCGCTGCGCATGCGGGGCGCCTGGGCGGGTTACTACGAGATGAACACCTTCGACCACAACGCTATCGTGGGCCTGCACCCCGCGTGCGACAACCTGGTGTTTGCCAACGGCTTCTCGGGCCATGGCCTGCAGCAATGCCCGGCGGTAGGGCGCGGGCTGGCAGAGCTGATGCTGACGGGCCGCTACCAAAGCCTGGATTTGTCGCCCGTGTCCATACAGCGGCTGGTGGACCAGCACCCGCTGCTTGAAAAGAACGTGATTTGATTGCTGAATTGTTGAATTGCTGAAAACTCAGCCCCCTTTTGGAGACCCCATGACCACCCCGCACAGCCGCACCGGCGGCCAGATATTGGTAGACCAGCTCATCACCCAGGGTGTGAAGCAGCTCTTTTGTGTACCGGGCGAAAGCTATCTGGCCGTGCTGGACGCCCTGCACGATGCCGACATTGCCGTGACCGTGTGCCGCCAGGAAGGCGGCGCCGCCATGATGGCCGAGGCGCAGGGCAAGCTCACCGGCCAGCCGGGCATCTGTTTTGTTACGCGCGGTCCGGGCGCCACCAATGCGTCGGCCGGTGTGCACATTGCGCACCAGGACTCGACCCCCATGATCCTGTTCGTGGGCCAGGTGGCGCGCGGCGCCATGGGGCGTGAGGCGTTCCAGGAGCTGGACTACAGCGCCGTGTTTGGAACCATGGCCAAGTGGGTGGTGCAGATTGACGACCCGGCGCGCGTGCCCGAGCTGATCTCGCGCGCCTTCCACGTCGCCACGTCCGGCCGCCCCGGCCCCGTGGTGGTGGCGCTGCCCGAAGACATGCTGACCGAAGCCGCCGCCGTGGCCGATGCGCTGCCCTACCAGGTGACAGAGACGCACCCAGGGGCTGCGCAGATGGCCGAGCTGGCCCAGCGCCTGAAGGCCGCGCACCAGCCCGTGGCGATCCTGGGCGGCAGCCGCTGGTCCGAGCAGGCGGTGCGCGAGTTTGTCGCGTTTGCCGAGGCTTGGTCGCTGCCGGTGTATTGCTCGTTCCGTCGGCAGATGCTGTTCCCGGCCAACCATGCCTGCTACGGCGGTGACCTGGGCCTGGGCGTGAACCCGCGCCTGTTGGCGCGCATCCGCGAATCCGACCTGGTGCTGGTGGTGGGCGGGCGCCTGTCAGAAATCCCGTCGCAGGGCTACGAGCTGTTTGCGATCCCCAACCCCACGCAGCCGCTGGTGCATGTGCATGCCGATGCCGATGAGCTGGGCAAGCTGTACCGGCCCGCGCAGGCCATCCACGCTACACCGCAGGCGTTTACCGCTGGGCTGGTCAGCGTGCGACCTACTGGGCCCGTGGCCTGGCAGGCCCATGCCGAAATGGCGCGATCCGAATACGTGCTGTGGAGCGACACCAACCCCATCCAGATTCCTGGCGAGTTGCAGATGGGCCAGGTCATGCAGTACCTCAAGTCCACGCTGCCCGCTAACACCATCTTTTGCAACGGCGCGGGCAACTTTGCCACCTGGGTGCACCGCTTTTGGCCGTTCACCACCTACGCGAGCCAGCTGGCACCCACCAGTGGCTCCATGGGCTATGGCCTGCCGGCCGGCGTGGGCGCCAAGCGCCTGTGGCCACAGCGCGAGGTGGTGGTGTTCGCGGGCGATGGCGACTTCTTGATGCACGGGCAAGAGTTCGCGACTGCCGTGCAGTACTGCCTGCCCATCATCGTGGTGCTGCTCGATAACGCCATGTACGGCACCATTCGCATGCACCAAGAGCGCGAGTACCCCGGCCGCGTGAGCGCTACGCAGCTTAAGAATCCCGACTTCAAGGCCTACGCCGAGGCCTTTGGCGGGCATGGAGAGCGGGTAGAGCGAACGGATGACTTTGCGCCTGCCCTGGCGCGTGCCCGCGCGAGTGGTTTGCCCAGCGTGCTGCACTGTTTGATCGATCCTGAGGCGATCACGCCCACGGGCACGCTGCAGGGGATTCGCAGCGCGGCAATGGCGAAGCAGTGATGCGTCTGCACGACGCAGCTGTTTATTCATAGAAGTCGTTTTTTTCAAACGAAACGAAGATCTATGAATACCCGGACGGTTGAAAGCAGCTGAGCACAGGGACGACTGGCAGCAGCCTGTCACCCCGCCGCGCACAATAGCGGGCGTGACCGTCCCAGCGCCTGATCTCCCCGTTAACGAGCCCACAACGGCTGCCTCACCGCAGCGCCAGGGGCAGCGGCTGCGCCGCATCGCCCACCTCGACATGGATGCGTTTTTTGCATCCGTTGAGTTGCTGCGCTACCCCCAGCTCAAAGGCCTGCCCGTGGTGATTGGCGGTGGGCGGCGCAAGGTGGATGAACTATTGCTGCAAGGCCCGGATGGCGATGGTCTGCGCGAGCGGCATTTCATCCCGGTAGAGGACTTTCCTCTGCTCAAGGACTACGTGGGCCGGGGCGTGATCACCACGGCCACCTACCCGGCGCGGCAGTTTGGCGTGGGCTCGGCCATGGGCATGATGAAGGCCGCCAAGCTGTGCCCGCAGGCCATCGTGCTGCCGGTGGATTTTGACGAGGTGCGGCGGTTTTCACGCCTGTTCAAAAGCACCATCATGGAGATAGCCCCCGTGATGCAAGACCGGGGCGTGGACGAGGTGTACATCGACTTCACCGACGTGCCCGGCGGCCAGCGCGAAGGGGGCAGGGTGCTGGCGCGGCTTATCCAGAAGAGCATCTTTGACGTGACCGGGCTGACTTGCTCGATTGGCGTGGCGCCCAACCGGCTGCTGGCCAAGATGGCGAGCGAGTTCAACAAGCCCAACGGCATCTCCATCGTTTTCGAGGAAGACCTGCAGACCAAAATCTGGCCGCTCAACGTGCGCAAGATCAACGGCATCGGCCCCAAGGCGGGCGAAAAGCTGGCGCGGCTGGGCATAGAGACCATCGGCCAATTGGCCGCGCAGGATGAACAGTGGCTGATGGGCCACTTTGGCAAGTCCACCGGCGCATGGATGCACCGCGTGGCCTGGGGCCGCGACGACAGCCCGGTAGTGACCGAGAGCGAGCCCGTGAGCATGAGCCGCGAGACCACCTTCGACCGTGACCTGCATGCTGTGCGCGACCGGGCTGAGCTGGGCGCGATCTTTACCGACCTGTGCCTGCGCGTGGCCGAAGACCTCAAGCGCAAGGGCTATGTGGCGCGCACTATTGGCATCAAGCTGCGCTACGACGACTTCAAGATCGCCACGCGCGACCACACAGTGGACTTCTACACGGCCGACGGCGCCACTATCCGCCAACTGGCCGGGCAATGTCTCAAGCGCGTGCCGCTGGACAAGCGGCTGCGGCTGCTGGGCGTGCGGGCCAGCACGTTGGCGCGGGCGGGAGAAGAGCCTGTGCTGGAGCAGCGTGCAAAAGAACCAGCGGGCACACGCCGAAGCAAGCGCGGGGACGTAGACGCCATGGGCACAGCACAGCTGTTTTAGGGGCATGTTGCGCCGCTGCAGGAGACCGTTGCAGGCTGTGGCAATCGGCGTAAACACCCACGGTGCAGGCTAACCGTGGGCTGTGGGCCGTTTCTATACTCGACGCCATATGGTCGCCCGCAACGAAACCACTGATGCCCAGAACCCTCGCAGCGCAAGCCTGCAGGCGCTGATTCACGCCGCGGCGTCGGGCGACCATGCCTGTTTTGCACAGATCTACCAGCGCACCCACGTGCATCTGTTCGGTGTTGCCGTTCGTATGTTGGGACAAGGACAGGCGGCCGAGGATGTGCTGCAAGAGGCGTATGTGAGCATCTGGAAAAACGCTGGAAGCTACCGCAGCGAATTGGGCGGGCAGTCGATCCAGCCCATGACATGGCTGATTGCCATTGTGCGCAACAAGGCGCTGGACGCCTTGCGCGCCCGCGCGCGGCGGCCCGAGAGCCTTTGGCACGACACAGCGGAGCTTGCAGATAGTGACGCGGATGTTGGCGACGCGCAGAGTGCGGCGGCGTCCGCATCTGCCCCTGCACCCAGCGCGCTGCATCTGCTGGAGCAGGCCACCCAGGCGCTGCGCATTGAAGGCTGCATGAACGCGCTGGACGGTACCTACCGGCAAAGTCTGGCGCTGGCTTACTACCAGGGCTTGTCGCATTCTGAAGTGGCGGCGCAGATGGGCGCGCCGCTGGGTTCCGTCAAAGCATGGATCCGGCGGGGCCTTGAGCGCCTGAAAAGTTGCCTGGCTGCGCAAGGGGTGGGCGCATGAGGTACACCCACCCCGCGCTGCTGGACCACCTGGCGTCTGCCTATGTGCTGGGCACCCTGGGCGGTGGCGCGCGCCGCCGATTTGTACGGCTGCTGCGCGAGCGCAGCGACGTGCAGTTGCTGGTGGCGCAGTGGGAGGGGCGGTTGGGGCTGCTGGCCAGTTCGGTGCCGGTGCAACAGCCACCAGCCCGCGTGTGGGCCGCCATTGAGGCACGCACCCTGCCGAGCACCGCAAAGGGCTCAGATACTGCGGCTGGCGGCGCGTCTGCATCGAGCGGTTGGGCGGGTGCACTGTGGGGGCGCCAGGGCGTGTTGCAGGGCTTGGCGGGCTTGGTGCTGGGTGCATTGGCCACCGTGGCTCTGGTGATCGCGGTGCCCACGCTGTTTGTGTCGAGCGACCAGCTGGCCCTGCGCGCAGGGGACAAACTGCCGCAGGCCTATGTGGGCCTGCTGACGGACGCAGCAGGCAACGGCAAGGTTCTGGTGAGTTCGCTGCGCCATGGGCGCACGTTGACGGTGAAGGTCATCGGGCCTATCGCGCTACCAGCAATGCCAGAGTCCCCAACGCCAGCGGCCGGCGCAGCCCCGCAGATGGTGCTGTGGGCAGTGCCAGCCGACGGCGCACCGTTTGTGCTGGGCACGGTGCCGGTGACCGGCTCTGCAGTGTCGGTGTTGCCCGATACGTCGGAGAAGCTGCTGCTCAAGGTCAACAAGCTCATGGTGACACTGGAAACATCAGCAACGCCGCCAGCGCCCAGTAGCACCGTGCTTTTCACGGGCAACTGCGCCAAGTTGTGGTGACGGGCGAAGGGCGGTTTGCACCTGTTGTTTAATCAATTTCTCGGCCTTGCATCCGTTTCGCGTTCTGTGGCGTTTGTCTGAGGTGCCGATGATCGGCATGGGGCCACGCTGCCTCTCACCTTCGACTTTTACGCTTTCAGGAGCCATTTCATGCCTTCATTCAACGCTCGCACCTTGGTGTCCACACCCCTGCTCAGCCTGGCGCTGGTGCTTGTGCCCGCCTTTGCGCTGCGCGCCGCCCACGCGGCCGACACACCCACCACGCCGGTGGAGAACGCGCGCATTGACGACTTTGCGGTGGGCAAAAAAGCCATTGACGCCAAGAACTGGGCGCTGGCCGCCAGCAGCTTCAGCAAGGTGGTGGCCCAGAACCCGCAGAACGCCGACGCCTACAACCTGCTGGGCTACTCCAACCGCTGGCTGGGCAAATACGACGAGGCCTTTGCGGCCTACAACAAGGCGCTGACGCTGGACCCGCGCCACAAAGGCGCGCTGGAGTATTCGGGCATTGCGTATCTCAAGGTGGGTCAGAAAACACAGGCCGAAGCCCAACTGGCACGGCTGCAGGCCATCTGCGCGCAGTGCGAAGAAACGGCTGACCTTGCCAAGGCGATTGCAGCGTACAAACCTGCTCAGTAGTAAAGCTGGGTAATCGCCCCGCCGGGAGCCCTGTTTTGGTGCGCAATGGCGCTGTCAGCCCTTAGACTTGAATGGTATCAAGCGGTAACCGAACCGTGCCGCGTTGCCTGCGCATGCCGCAAGCCCATCAGGAGACCCTCATGCGCATCAACCTGCCAGTGACACAGCAGAACTTCGACTTCCCTGGCGACGAACTGCTGGTGTCCACCACCAACACCAAGGGCGAGATCAGCCATTGCAATCCGGCGTTTGTGCGCGTGAGCGGCTACACCTATGACGAACTCATTGGCCAGCCGCACAACATCATTCGCCACCCCGACATGCCTGCAGAGGCTTACAAGGACATGTGGCGCACCATCGGCAGGGGCGAGCCGTGGACAGGACTGGTAAAGAACCGCCGCAAGAACGGCGACCATTACTGGGTGCGGGCCAATGTGACCCCCATCCTGGAAGGCGGAAAGCCGCGTGCCTACATGTCGGTGCGCACTAAGCCCAGCGCTGCTGAGGCGGCCTCTGCTGAGGCCTTGTACGCGCAAATGCGTAGCGAGGCATCGTCTGGGGCCAGCAGCTTTTATTTGGACTCGGGCAATGTGCGCCACCGCGGTCTGCGCGGCTGGGGGCAGAGCCTGGCGAGCATGGCGCTGATGCCCCGCATGGCGCTGATGCTGGCGGTGTTGGTGCTGCTGGCCCTGGTGCCAGACGCCCTGGCGCTGCAGGGCACCACCGCGTGGGTCGCGCGGGTGGTGTTGCTGCTGTTGGGCGCTGGCTGGGTGCTGTGGCGGTTTCAGGCCACGGTGTTGAACGGGGTCGCTGACGCCACGCGGTTTGCGTCCGACATATCGGCCTGCAACCTGACCACGTCGGTGCGGGGCGACTACCCGGAGCCGCTGGGGGCGCTCATGCAGAGGCTGCAACAAACGCGGGTCAACCTGCGTGCTGTGGTGGGCGATGTGCGCACCGAGGTGCGCAACTTCACCCAGTCAGCCGCTGAAATCACGCGCGGCAGCATGGACCTGTCTGCCCGTACCGAGTCGCAGGCCAGCAGCCTGGAAGAAACTGCGGCGTCGATGGAGCAGCTGGCCAGCACGGTGCAGCAGACAGCCGAGACAGCCGCCAAGGTGTCGCGTGAAAGCGCGCAAAGCAGCGACATCGCCATGCGCGGCGGTCAGGCCGTGCAAGAGGTGGGTGCGGCCATGCAGCAAATGAAGCTGTCGTCTACCAAGATCAGCGAGATCGTGGGCGTGATCGAGGGCATTGCGTTTCAGACCAACCTGTTGGCCCTGAACGCAGCCGTGGAGGCTGCCCGCGCGGGAGAGCAGGGCCGTGGTTTTGCCGTGGTGGCGGGCGAGGTGCGGGCGCTGGCTCAGCGCAGTGCCAGCTCGGCCAAGGAGATCAGCGGGCTGATCGGCGTCACCGTGAACCAGATCGCCAGCGGCGCCCAGCAGATGGACCACGCGGGAACCACCATCCAGGGCGTGGTCGATGCCGTGGAGCGCGTGAGCACTCTGGTGCAGCAGATCAGCAGCGCGACCAAAGAGCAGTCGCAAGGCATCGCCCAGGTCAACGAAGCAGTGACCCAGCTGGACACGGTGACGCAGCAAAACGCTGCACTGGTGGAAGAATCCACCGCCGCCGCCCAGGGGCTGAAGGACAGTGCAGAGTCGCTGGGCCGCTCGGTCGATGTGTTCAATATGCCGTGATGGCGGGGGCGCCGGCGCCGTCCCTCACGCTGGTCCCGGGCGGTTGATGGCCGCTGTTATTGCCTTGCTGTGCGTGCGTTGCGCGGCAGGCCCTGGGGGTGGCTGGTGCGCAGCGGGTTGATGTCCAGGCCACCGCGGCGTGTGTAGCGCGCGTACACGGTCAGCTTGATGGGTTTGCAGCGCGTCCACAGGTCCATGAAGATGCGCTCCACGCACTGCTCGTGGAACTCGTTGTGGTTGCGAAAGCTCACCAGGTACTGCAGCAGTCCTTCCTGGTCGATCTGAGGGCCGCTGTAGCTGATTTGCACGCTGCCCCAGTCTGGCTGGCCGGTGACCAGGCAGTTGCTTTTGAGCAGGTTGCTGGTCAGTACCTCGGTCACGGGCGTTTGGTCAAACTGCGCAGTCAGCAGCTCGGGTGCGGGCTGGTACTGCGTGCATTCCACATCCAGCCGGTCCAGGCTCAGGCCGTCCAGCTCATGCACGGGCTCCTGGTCAAACAGGTCGGGGCTGATCAGCTTGACGCCCACCGTCGCAGCGCGGTCCGCACCCCGCCACACAGCTTCGCTGATGTCGGTGCGGATACGCGCCTGCACCTCGGCCGCATCGGCAAAACGCGTGTTGTTGAAGCTGTTGAGGTACAGCTTGAACGACTTGCTCTCCACGATGTTGGGCGTCTCGCACGGCACGGTGATGTGCGCCAGCGCCACCTGCGGCTTGCCGCGTTGGTTGAGCCACGACAGCTCGAACGCCGTCCACAGGTCGGCCCCGAAGAATGGCGCGGCGCCGGTGATGCCGATCTCCGCCCGTTTGCCCGCGCGCGGGATGGGGAACAGCAGCGAGGCGTCGTACTGGTCGATATAGGCCGATGCCTTGCCGAGTTGGGATTGTTCCGGGGTGTTCATGATTACTATTAAATTAATAGCTACTAGCGCTTTATGGATAAGCGCTAGAGCCTTTTTTTACTTGAATTCTCGTTCGCGCAGCCACTTGGTGGCGATCCACTTCTCGCCGGCAATCACCGGGGCGCCGCCGTGCAACGTTTTGGTGGAAGGGTGGGGGCGTTCGTAGCTGAAAAATACGGCGTTGCCGCGCTGCGGCGCCACTTCCACATGCACGTCCGGGAAGGTGGTGCCGCCGCCTTTTTCGGGGGTGTTCAGGTACATCACCAGCGTGCCCACGCGTTGCCCGCCGCGTTTGACGATGCTGGGCGTGCCGGGCTCGGCGGGGTCAAAGTAGTCGTAATGGGGCTTGTACTCGGCGCCAGGGCGGTAGTGCAACACCTGCAGGCCTTCGCCGTTTTCAATGGGCCAGTTCAGCAGGCGCGCAATGCGTTCTTCAATGCGCTGGATCAGCGGGCTCTGGCCGCGCTGAAAGAACATGCCGTCGCTGGTGCGGTCGGCGTTGATTTCTTCGCCGCCGGTCTTGGTGGCGACGGTGAGCGAGCGGGCCAGGCGCGGCTCGGCGTCAGCAATCAGGGCGTCGCATTCTTCGGGGGACAGCAGATTGCCAAACACCACAATGCGCGGCTGCGCCATGGCCAGCAGCACGTTCACGGTGCGGTCGCCGCAGTCCACCTGGGCGGGGGATTCGTCAAGCCGGGGCGTGGGTACTGGCACGGCGGCGGGCTGGCCTTGCTGCACGGCCAGTTCGTTCAGATGGTCCTGCAGCGTGACCTCCAGCGCATCGGCGGCGACGTCTTCGTCCCAGCCCGCGTCGCGCATGGACTGCAGCACCACCGGTGCCTCGTAGCCGGCCTGCGCCTGCTCGATGATCCAGCGGCGCAACTCAGGCGTGATGGCCTGCCGCGCAGCGCTGGTGCGCTGGTTCGTCAGGGTGCTGTCGGGGTGCAGGTCAGAACGCGATGCCATGGAAGTCCTTCAACGTCGATGGGGTTGCAGTGGAAAGGGGTTGTATGCCGCCTCAGGCGTCAGCCGTCTTGCGACGGTACACCAGCCGCTCGGGGCCCGATGATGCCGGTGCAAACGCGTAACCGTCCAGATCAAAGCCTTCCAGCTGCCGGGGCGTGGCAACGCGGTGCGTGATGGCATAGCGCGCCATCAGCCCCCGCGCACGTTTGGCATGAAAACTGATGATCTTGTACGTGCCGCCTTTCCAGTCCTCGAACACGCATTCGATCACGCGGGCCTTGAGCGCCTTGCGGTCCACGGCCTTGAAGTATTCCTGCGACGCAAGGTTGACGACCACGGGCGTGTCGGCTTTGGCGTCGTGGGCACGCAGCCGCGTGTTGATGTGTTCGGCAATCTGTGCGCCCCAGTATTGATACAGGTTGCTGCCCGCGTCGGTGGTCAGGCGCGTGCCCATTTCCAGGCGATAGGGCTGCATGCGGTCCAGCGGCCGCAGCACGCCATACAGGCCGCTCAAAATGGCCACATGGCTCTGCGCCCAGTCCAGGTCTTTGTCGGCTAACGTGCGCGCGTTCAGGCCCTCGTACACATCCCCGTTGAAAGCCAGCAGAGCCTGGCGCGAATTGGTGGCCGTAAAACGTGGCCGCCAGGCCTGGTAGCGCGCCACGTTGAGCGCGGCCAGCTTGTCGCTCAGATCCATCAGCGATGCGATGTCCTGCACAGACTGGGTGCGCAGCACCTCGATCAAGGCGGCAGACTGGGCCACGAACTGCGGTGTGGTGTGTGGCAGTCCCTCCGGCAGGGGGGTGTCGTAGTCGAGCGATTTGGCGGGTGACAACAGAAACAGCATGGGAATGAAGGGGCCGAAGGTGCGTGGACTTTGGAGGGTGGGGCAAGCGGGCGTTTGTCGGGGCCCGCACCGGGATGCAACCAGGGGTCGTGCAAACCCTGTGAGCGGGGCTTGCAACAGTGGCTACCCAAAATGGTACCCGGTGCGACGCCGGTTGCCGTCTTGATGGGTTTTGGCGGGCATCAATGAAAGAAGGCGGCCGAGGCCGCCTTCTTTATTGGGGGAGAGCCCGCAGCCGGGGCTGCAGGCCGTGCGGGGCATCAAGCCGCAGGGGGCTGCTCAAAAGGCAGGGTCATGGCCGACAGGTCGCGGCGGGTCTCGACCAGCACCAGGGGGCCCTCATCCATCACCACGGCGGGAGGACGCTCGCGCGGCACGCGGATCGGTTGTGGTTCGGCCGCAATCGCTGCCTGCACGGCGGCAATCTTGTCGGCGTCGGAGTTCACCCATTGCAGGCCCGACGAGGCCGCCACTTGCTGCAGCGCGTCGATAGGCAACGTGAACGCCTCAACGCGTGGCATGCCACCGGTAGCCGATGCAGCCGGTGCAGCCGCCGCAGGGGCTGGTGCAGCCGCCGCACGGACTGTTGCGGCCGGGGCAGGCGCTGCCGCAACGGGTGCGGGTGCTGCAACGGAGGGCACGGGTGCCACTGCGGGTGCTGGTGGCGCCACAGGCGCTACCGGAGCCACGGGTGCTGGCGCTGGCGCAACAGGCGCTGCCACAGGGGCCGGTGCTGCAGCAACCGGTGCCGCGTCTGCCGACGGGGCTGGTGCGCTGAAGTAGCTGCGACGTGGCGCCTCGTCCTGCCCGGCAGCGGGCTCGGCCTGCAGACCAGCGGGCGTCGATGGGTCTAGATCCATCATCGCAGGTGCGGCTGCATTCGATGCCGCGGAGGAGTCGGCATTGCCGTTGTCGCGCGGGCCCCGTTCGCCACGCTCGCGGCGGTCACGGCCGTAGCGGTCGCGGGACCGGCGTTCACGACGCTGCTGCTCTTCGGTGGCGGGGGCTTCGTTGCCCGTCAGGTCCAGGTCGGGCAGCGTAGCCAGCGGGGCTGTGTCAACAAAGTCACTGGGTGGCACGGCCGACGCGGTGGCGATTGCGGTGGCGTCCTGGGCTTCCACGGCACGGGGTGCGCGCTCGCCACGTTCGCCACGGTTTCCACGGTCACCACGTTCCCGGCGGGGGCCACGTTCGCTGCGGGGTTGCTGTGCGCCTTCGGCAACGTTGCCGTTCGGGCCTTCCGCCTGCGCCTGTGCGGCGGTGCTGTCACCGTTCACACCTGCGGCCTGGTTGCGGGGCTCGGCATCGCGGCGGGGGCGGCCACCTTCACGACCATTGCGTCCGTCACGACCCTGGCCCTCACGGCCCTCGCGTGCTTCGCCTTCGGGGCGGTTGGCGTCGCGGGGTGGGCGGCCTTCTGCATCGCGCGGTGCACGGCCTTCGGCCGAGCGTTCGCCGCGGCGGCCACGGCCTTCGGGGGCGCCTTCGCGGTTGCCGTCGCGGGGAGCGGCGTCGCGCTGCCCATCACGGCTTCCGTCACGATTGCCATCACGGCTACCACCGCGCCCGCCACGGCCACCACGGCCTTCGCCATTGCGGCCATCGCGGCGGGGTTCGCCACGGCTCGTGGTTTCTGTCGGGGTGACGGGTGCGGGCGCTGCTGCGGGCGCTGGCGCTGCCGGCGCATTGCCGAACCCGAACAGGCTCTTGAGCCAGGCAAAGAAGCCTTGCTCCTGCGGCGCTGCAGCTACAGGCGCAGGCGCGGCCACCGGGGTTGGTGCCGCTGCGGTAGCCGCTGGGCGCTGGCCACCACGGGGTGGGCGTGCGGCGCCTTCAGGGCGGGGCTCGCGCGGTTCGGCGATGGGGGCGGGTGCGTCAGGCAGCACGCCCTTGATCACGGGAGTCTGCTTGTTGGTGGGCTCTTGCGAGCGGCGCGTCACGGCCGTGGGGTCTTCCACGTCTTCAGCAAGCTTGTAGCTGGCTTCGATGTGGTCCAGGCGCGGATCGTCGTGTTTCAGGCGTTCCAGGCGGTAGTTGGGGGTTTCCAGCGTCTTGTTGGGAACCATCAGCACGGCCACGCGCTGCTTGAGTTCGATCTTGGCGATCTCGGTACGCTTTTCGTTCAGCAGGAACGAAGCCACTTCCACCGGCACCTGGCAGTGCACGGCAGCCGTGTTGTCCTTCATCGACTCTTCTTGAATGATCCGCAGGATCTGCAGCGCCGACGATTCCGTGTCGCGGATGTGGCCCGAGCCGCCGCAGCGGGGGCAGGGGATGGACGAACCTTCGCTCAATGCCGGCTTCAGGCGCTGGCGGCTCATTTCCATGAGGCCGAACTTGCTGATGGTGCCGAACTGCACGCGGGCGCGGTCCTGGCGCAGCGCGTCGCGCAGGCGGTTTTCCACTTCGCGGCGGTTCT
>NZ_JBKBXG010000097.1:0-19386 GCF_046314175.1 Acidovorax sp.
GGTGAGCAGGGCGCCAGAAAGGCGAAGTGCCCGGCGTTGGCCGCCAGCTGCCAGTCGGGCGCGCTGGGCAGACCCTGGCGCACCGTCTCCACGCTTTGCAGCGTGACGCCATCACCACCCAGCGCCGAGGCCCACAACTGGATGGGGGTTTTGACGTGCCCCAGGCCCTTGGCATCGAAGACGCTCAAGGGGTCGACGATGACTGCCGCCCGAATGCGCGGGTCCGGCGCAGGAGTGGCGGGGATTTCTTTGCGCCGGATCTCGCCGCACAAGGGCCGAGTGGATAGCGGCGAGCACAGGTCTTGCCGTGACGTCCAGTCCGGCACGGCGCCGATGGCCACCAGGCCCGTGTAGCCGCCGCGTGAAAAGCCAAAGAAACCGACCTTGCCCGCGTCCAGCTGCGCGCGCTGGGGCCAGGCGCCCAGCATGTAATCCGTCAGCCGCTTCATGTCCACCGGCCGCGTGGCAAAGGCCGACAGGTAGCCCTGGCGGCTCAGGTCTTGAAAGTTGTCGCCCGGGTGGCTGATGGCGGCCACCACATAACCTGCGTCGGCCAGCGTGGCCGCCGTGTCGTGGTGCCCCAGGGCCGATCCGCCCGCGCCGTGCGACACCACAACCAGCGGCAGGCCCTGGCCAGCTACGGGGCAGTCACGCGTGCCTTGCAGCACCAGCGGCGCCAGGTCAATGCGGCCCGGCGGCGTGCTGCAGGGCGACCACACGGCGCCGCGCAGCGCGGGCCCGTCCTTGTCTGCAGGCACCTCGATGAAGGCAAAGCCTGCCGCCTGGACCACGGAGGCCGCGCAGCCAAATGCAGCGGCCGACAGCCAACGAACGCCTGGGCCGGAGCGTGAACGAGGGCGGGAACGAAGCAGGGATGAAATGGTCATGGCGATGTGCTGGCGTGGATGGGTATGAGGGATGCACTGCCCGCCGAGTGTGCCGCAGCCTGCGGGATACGACTTTGCTGATCTTGCGACCTCGCCGCCAACGCAGGGCTGAGGCAGGAAAGCTGGCGGCTACTGCGCCACCAGCCGCACCACCATCGGCCGGTGGTCCGAGCCCAGGTCCGGCCCCGTGTGTGCATCCACCAGCTGCCACCCGGGCGAGGCCAGCACATGGTCCAGCGGCAGCACCGACAGCGAGCCCCAGGCGTTGGGCCAGGTGGGCACCGCAGGGCCCGCGCGGCGCATCTCCGCTTGCTCTGCACCCCACAGGCCGCGCGCCCAGGGCGTGGTGTTCAGGTCACCTGCCATCACACCCAGCCCGCCGGCCTGGGCCAGGTGTCGGGCCTCGTCCTGTAGCGCTTGGTCTCGTGCCTGGGCAAAAGCGCTGCTGATGGGGGGCATGGGGTGTAGCGCGCTCAAGTGCACGGGCTGGCCGTTCCACGCCAGCGTGGCCCGCAGGCGCAGGGTGTCGAGGTCCGTGCCGGGCTGCAGCACCTGCGCATCCGCCAGCGGGTGGCGCGACAGAATCGCCAGCCCAAACGGGTCGGGCTGCGGCACGGCCAGGCGGTGGGGGTAGCGCGCGGCAAGGGCCGGGTCATCAGCCAGTGCACGCTGGGCCAGCTCGGTGAACTCCTGCAAAAACACCACATCGGGCGCATCGGCAGACGCCAGCCACTGCCGCAGCGGCGTGAAGTCGGTGGTGGCCAGGTTCAGGTTGGCGGTGCCCACTGCAAGCACTCGCGCATTGGCGGCGATGGTTGCAGACGCTGCGGGCAGCGTGGCAGGCTGCCACAGCAACGACCCCGCCATCACCAGCGCAGGCAGCACCAGCCACGCCGAACGCCGCCGCAACATCAGCGCCAGCAGCACCCACAGCAGTGCGGTCGCAGCACCCACCGTGGCATAGGCCCACTGCCAATGCGCGGCCAGCTCCGCCAGCCACTGCAGCCAGGGCAGAGGGTGTGTGGGCAGCACACGCGACAGGGGTGCCATCACCGCACCCAACGCGCTGAGCCACACCAGCCATTGCGCTCTGATCGCGAAGAAGTGAAAAACGGCAGTGCGGCTGGGCATGGTGGTGGGGCTGGAGGACGAGCAGCCGCGCATTGTGCGCGCTGCTGCAGAGCGTGCGGCTTCACCAAGGGATGCGTTCGTTCACAAGGGCATGGCCAACGCCCCACCCGTTCGGGCTGAGCCTGTCGAAGCCCAGCGCGGCGCTTCTACTGACCAAGTGTGAGTGCGCTCTTTTTGGGGCTGAGACGGGGCCACCCAAGGCTCACGTCCCAAACACCAGCGCCTGGTGCGCCCCCACACCCGCCAGCACCCCTTCGGCCGAGGCCAGCGTGGCGTTGTGCCGCATCAGCGTCAGGTCGCCAGCGGCATACACGCCGGGCACGGTGGTCATCTTGTTCGCATCGGTGCGCAGGTAAGGGCCCATGGGCCCATCGTCGAACGCGCAGCCCAGTTGTTCGGCCAGCGGGCTGGCAGGGCGGGTGGTGGCGGCCACATACAGCGCAGCCTGCGGCACCACACGCGCATCGCCGCCGCCAGTGGCAAGTAGCCGCACACCCTGCAGCACTTGGCCTGGGCCTTCCAGCGCGGCGATGGGTGCGGGCTCAATGGTGATGCCCAGCGCCAGCAGTCGCTCGCGCTCGGCGGTCTCCAGCGTGGTGTCGCCGTTCAGGAAGAGGGTGGTCGGGCCCCAGTCGGCAATCAGCTGCGCGTGCATGGCCGAGCCTGGCGAGTGGTACAGCACGCCCAGCCGCTGGCCTGCAAATTCATAGCCGTGGCAATACGGGCAGTGCAAAACCGATGCGCCCCAGCGCTCGCGCAGGCCTGCAATCTCGGGCAAACCATCCAACACGCCAAACGCCAGCACCAGCTTGTGAGCCTCCATGTGCGTGCCATCGTCCAGCACCACTTCAAACCCGTTCTCTGGTGATCCGGCGCGTTGCTGCGCCGTGGCCGATACCACCGTGCCCTGCACAAAACCCACCGTGGGGTAAGCCGCCAGCTTGCGCCGCGCCTGCTCGATCATCGCCAGCGGCGGCTCGCCGTCTTGCCCGAAGAAGCCGTGCGACGCGGCCGCAAACCGGTTGCGCGGCTGGCCTGCATCCACCACACACACCCGCCGCCGTGCACGCGCCAGCTGCATGGCGGCCGACAGGCCGGCAAAGCTGCCGCCTATCACGATCACCTCATACGCCTGGGTGGTTGCCATTGCTGCTGTCGCCATGCTCAATCTCCTTGTGACCGTGGCACCCGGCCACCATGCGTTCATGAAACTCGGCCGACAGCTGTGCCAGCGTCACCTCGCCCAGCCGCGCCAGCAGCGCTTCTTCGGCCGCCTGGTAGGCGTCGGTCAGCGCGCGGTTCACCGCCTGCTCGACGATGCAGCCGGGGCTCTCCACGCGGTTGCCCACCGCCAATAGCGTGGGCGCGCCCAGCGCCTCGTAGATGTCGCGCAGCGTGATGTCGGTGAGCGGGCACGACAGCACCCACCCGCCACCATGCCCCTTGGCCGACGAAACAAACCCCGCATACCGCAGCCCCGCCATCAGGCGGCGCACGACGACTGGGTTGGTCTGCATGGCCTGCGCCATGGCCTCAGATGTAGCGGGCCCCTCCATCTCTGCCATGTGCAGCAGAGCGTGGAGAACATTGGAAAGTCGGCTATCTCGTTTCATGCAACATTAAAAGTTGCGTGATGCTAGCATGCAACCAGAAACAGTGCTGGCGCACGAACAGAAACTACTGAATTGATAGCTGCTGGCGCTTGATGGATAAGCGCTAGAGGTCAATTTGGCTTGATTTCTTTGACTCGTTGCCCACCCCAACCGTTCGGGCTGAGCCTGCCGAAACCCTGCGCTGACCTGGCAATGCCGTTGGACAAGTTCAACGCAAAAGCGCGTATCCACCACACGCAACACACCATGACCCAACCCACCACGTCCCCCTTCACCGACCCCGCCGCCGTCGCCCGCTACGCCGAAGGCCCCCGCCGCAACGTGCCCGGCTACGACAGCCTGCTGCGCATGTCCTGCATCCTGCTGGCCGAGCGTGTGCCCGCTCACGGCCGCGTGCTGGTGGTGGGCGCGGGCGGCGGGCTGGAGCTGGAAGACATGGCGCTGGCGCACCCCGGCTGGCGGTTCGACGGCGTGGACCCCAGCCAGCCCATGCTGGACCTGGCCGCCCAGCGGCTGCAAAGCGCAGGCGTGCCCGGCGGCCGCGTGGCGCTGCACCACGGCTATGTGCAGAGCGCACCAGCCGGGCCATTCGATGGTGCGACGTGCCTGCTGACTTTTCACTTTGTGCCGCGCGAGGAGCGCGTGCCCATGGCGGCGGAGATCCGGCGGCGGCTCAAGCCCGGGGCACCGCTGGTGGTGGCACATCTGAGCGTGGCGGACGGCGATGAAGGCCCCGGTGGCGAGGGCGGGGCAGGGGAGCGCGACCTGTGGCTGTCGCGCTATGCCGCGTTTCAGGTGGCGTCTGGTGTGCCGCTGGAGCACGCGGCCAGGGCGCGGGACAAGATTGCAGCGGAGCTGGCGGTGCTGACGCCGCAGGAAGACGAGGCGATTCTGCGCGAGGCTGGGTTCACCGATGTGCAGAGGTTTTACATGGGCTTTGCGTTCAGAGGCTGGGTGGCAACGGCCTGATAGCAAGCAACGAAAGCGGGCCAGCTCATTGAACCCGCATGCTCCCTCCTTGCTCCTAGGCTGTCTTGCGGCTGAGGTCAGCAGCCCCCGGCCAGCCAGCCGGTGGTGCATGAAACGCCCTCAACGTACAGGCGCCAGCGCCCACCGGTCCTTCGACGCCTTCACCAGAAAATCAATCACCGCCTTCACCCTGGCCGCATTGCGCCGGCCCGGTGACGACACTGCGTACAGCGTGTGCACCGTGCGGGACGCGAAAGGCGCCAGCACTTCCACCAACCGGCCTTGCGCCACATCCGCCGCCGCGAGCGGGCTGGACAACATGCCGATGCCCGCGCCGCTCACCAGTGCGTGGTGCACCAGGGCCGAACTGCTGGCGGCCAGGCGCGAGCGCACGGTCACCTCCAGTGGCTTGCCTTGTGCATTGCGAAAGGCCCAGGTCACCGCCGGCCCCTGCGCGGTGTGCGTGACGGTGTGGTGCTGCTGCAGATCGCTGGGGTCGGCGGGCGTGCCGTGCAGGCGCAAATACTCCGGGGCCGCGTACAGGCGCCGCTCGAACCGGCCCAGCGCGCGCGCCACCACCAGGTCGCTGTGGCCCACGGTGGTGCGCAGCGCCACGTCGATGCCCTCCGTCACCAGGTCGGCCACGCGGTCATCGGCCAGCAGTTCCACCCGCAGCGCGGGGTAGCGCGCCTGCAGGTCCGCCAGGTGGGGCAGCACCAGCGCTTCGCAAATCTCCTGGCTGGAGGCCAGGCGCAAGGTGCCCGCCACGCGGCTGCGCTGGTCCGACAGCGATGCACCGATGTCCTCCAGCTGCGCCAGCAAGGCACGCGCTTCCTGCGCCAGCTCTGCGCCCTCGGGCGTGGCCGACAGGCCGTGTGTGGACCGGCGCAGCAAGCGCACGCCGTAGCCGGCCTCCAGCCGGTCCACACCGCGTGCGACCACCGACACCGCCACATCCATCTCGCGCGCCGCTGCAGAAAACGAGCGCAGGTCGAGCGACCGCACCAGCCACCGCAGGTCGGCCGGGTCGGGGAGGAAGGAGCGGGGTTCTTTTTTCATCGTGCGCGCCTTTGCGTGCGGAGCAAAAGCCATTATCGCCACGGGCGGTTTCCGTGGCGGGGCGCAATTTCTACAGTGAAGGCTCGTTCAACCCAATGCATTCAACAGGAGTCCTCCATGCCCATCCTCAACGTCAAAGTGTCTGCCAAACGCACGCCCGAGCTGTCTGCCCGCATTGCAGAAACCCTGCTGGACCTGACCACCCGCGTGCTCGGCAAGCGGCGCGACCTCACGGCCGTGGTCATCACCTTTGTGGACCCGGCCGACTGGTACGTCGCCGGCCGGTCGCTGGCCGACCTCAAGCAGTCGAGCTTCTACTTCGACGTCAAGGTGGTGGACGAGACCAACACCAAGGCCGAGAAGGCGCGCTACATCGCCGAGGCGTTCGCAGCCTTTGAAGGCCTGCTGGGCACCTTGCACCCCGAAAGCTACGTCTACGTGCAGGACGTGCGCGCCGCCGCGTACGGCTTTGGCGGCCGCACGCAGGAATACCGCCACCAGCACCCCGAGCAATAAGCAATCAAGCAATTCATCAACCAACAACTACCCAGGAGCACCGACATGACGTTGACGACAACGAACAACCACCTTGCCGATGTGATCGTGGCCCAGGCGCTGGAGCGCGCGGGCCTGGCGGATTGGATTCCCGAAGGCGAAGGCAAGTGGTCTCTGCCCATTCAGTTCCTGCCCGACGATGCTGGTTGGGTGGAACTGATGCGCCTGTCGCCCGGCACGCGGCTGGGCCTGCACCGGCACACGGGCGAAGTGCACGCCCTGACGCTGGCGGGCGAGCGCCGCCTGAACGATGGCCGCGTGGTGCGGCCGGGCGACTACATCCACGAGCCCGCTGGCAATGTGGACTGGTGGGAGGCGACGGGCACCGAAACGCTGCTGGTGCATGTGGTGGTGAAGGGCAGCGTGGAATACCTGGGACCGCACCACGCGGTGTTGCAGCGGATTGCTACGGAGGATCGGCGGGCGGATTACCAACGCTGGTGCGAAGGTGTGGGGGTGGTTCCGCGTGAGCTTTGCTAGGCGCGTGCAGGGCACTCCGAGCGGTGGAGACAAGCACCTGCCTTGTAGAAATGATGGGTGAAAGCAGGCTCTAGTGCTTCTTGGTAAAGCGCTAATAGCTATTAAATGAGGAGCAAGTTCGTCCTGCCGACGGCCGTATGCTGGTGGTGGGCGCGGGCGGCGGGCTGGAGCTGGAGGACATGGCGCAGGCGCACCCCGGCTGGCGGCTCGACGGCGTGGACCCAAGCCAGCCCATGCTGGACTTGGCGGCGCAGCGGCTGGAGAGCGTTGAGGTGTCAGACCGCGTGGCGATACACCACGGCTACGTGCAGAGCGCACCGGCCGGGCCGTTTGATGGCGCTACGTGTTTGCTGACGTTTCATTTTGTGCCGCGGGGGAGGCCTCTGCGCGAATGGAGCGGCAAGCGTATCGGGGCGTGCTACAAGGCGCAAAACGCAGCAATAGCCGTAGCTATTGCGAGTACTTGCAACGCGGCAGACCGCCCGAGCCCGCAGATGTCCACTGCCCGATGATTCGTGCGAAGGACCCCTTGGAGCGGGTGCCCATGGTGGCGGAGATCCTGCGGAGGTTGAAGCCCGGGGCGCCGCTGGTGGTGGCACCGAAAACCAGGGCTGGATAGGGAGAGTGACCTGCGACAGTCCCTCAATCAGCATCTAAGGTGGAATTGCGGCCTGGGACCGAGACACGTTGTGGGTAAGAAAGCCGGGTTGGCGATTAAAAGAACGAGTGATTGCTCCGGATCCCTGGGTCTGCAATCTGTTGACGCGAGACACTGATCATGCAATTCGTTACTATTGTTGAAACTTCTCACCACCAAATATGACTGACAGCGATTTGCTTAGACTAACAGGGACGCAGTTTCATGGATGGACGCTGTTGCATTCCCTCGGAAAAGGGCTAGACGGAATAGTTTATCTTGTCCAAAAAGATGGCAAAAGAGCTGCATTAAAACTGTTCTTTCCTGATGCCATAAAGGCAAATGGCGAAGACCAAAGTATTGCTCGGATCGATTTGCAACTTGCCCTGTGTGGAGCGAAGCGTCACCCAAATCTCGTTGAAATTTACGGTGGAGGAAGAGATGAAGAATTTGGCTTGCTATTTATATTCATGGAATATATAGAGGGTAATTCTCTCGATAAAGTCGTTGAAAAGATACCTCGCGAGAATCTATCCGCATTGTTTAATCAATTGTGCAGCGCCGCATATTTTTTGGAAACGCAAAAGCTTTATCATAGGGATATAAAGCCTGCAAATATTGTAATCAGCCAAGACTATTCTACGTTGACACTATTGGATCTTGGAATTGTTTTTCAGCTTGATGACGAAGTGGGTGAGAGACTTTCGGGCGACGAATTTGTAGCTTCTCTTCGTTATAGCCCGCCAGAGTTCGTATGGAGAGAAGAAGACGGTACGAATCCAGAGGCATGGCGCGCAATCACTTTCTATCAGATAGGTGCGACTTTACATGACATGATTATGCAAAAGCAGTTGTTTGTTGGTCATGATCGACCGCGAGTAAAGTTATATGAATGTGTGAAATTGAGGATTCCAATTATTGAATCGGCAGATTGCCCGGGGCGATTGATAAAAATTGCTCGCTGTTGCCTTGTGAAGAATTGGCGAGAACGCGTGCGTTTGTTGTCTTGGGATGCTATTCTTGGAAATCAGGAGGAGGAGGCTCTAAATGCATGGCAGCGTCATAGCGAAATTCGGCTAAGACAAATACATCGGATTGAGTCGGAGAATATGAAATCGATTGTGCCCAGCAAAGAAGTAGACGAGGGTCCAGTGAAGCAACTGTGGCATTTGCAAAGTGCTCTCTTCATGGAGATCCGGGAATATTTAATGTCAGATGTTATTTTTCCTAAATTCAGCGCAACACATGATTCTGAAGGTGATGGCTATCTTCTTCGATTTAGGTTTGAACAAGATGACGACAAGCTTTTTAATGAACCTATTACCATCGGGGTGCAAATTCGTCCAGCGGGTGGGATTGATGGATTGCTTTCGCTGGAGTTTAAGGCGATTGGCGCAGCTAGCGAACAGCAAATTTTCGGGAGCTCTTGGATAGAGGCTTTTACGATCGAAACGGCAGCAGCGACATGTCAGAACGCTTTGCTTCAAGTGGCCGATAAAGTCACACTTGGTGTTTGAAAGGGAAACCATGTTTTGGATTAATGATGCCCAGCTTGATGACGAACAGAAGGCAGCAGTACGTCAAATCCCCCTGGATACAAGCTTCCTGCTGACAGGGCCGGCCGGATCAGGAAAAACTAACGTACTTCTTTTGCGAGCTAGGTGGTTAAGAGCGAAGTCGCTAAGCGATTTTAGAATTATTGTTTTTACTAGTAGTCTGCGTGATTTTATCCGTACTGGCGCGGCCCAGTACGGGGTTCCACCGGATGCGGTGGTGACGGCGCATCAGTTCTTTAGGGACTTTCTCAGTGACTATGGTCAGAAATTTGAAGCTACTGGAAACTTCGAACAGGATCGCTCAATGTTGGCTGGTCAAGTTAACTCACTAATAATAAGTAAAAATATTTCAGATATCTATCCGGCGTTGCTCATTGACGAAGGGCAGGACTATACTGATACTGAGCTTTTGGTGTTTAGAAAATTAACGCCCCGTTTAATGATTGCTTGCGATACTAGACAGTCAATCTATCGCCAGACAGTAACACACGAAATTATTAGTTCGATAGTAGAAAATACTGTTGTGGAGCTTAAGTATCACTACCGAACAGGATTGAAGATTTGTACGGTTGCTGACAAGATACTGATCGATAGCAAGAATTTTCCATCTATTCGAGATCATTGTAAGTATGATGAAAAGGCGAAGCCATCTTCTTTGGAGATCAATGACTGCAGCTCATTCGATATGCAAATTGAGTTGATTATTTCAAAGCTATCAAAGCAGGTTGATTTATATGGGGATGCTTTGATTGGAGTTCTGTTTCCAAAGAAAGAGCAGCAAGTCGCATTTGCTGCCGCATTGGAGTACGATGCAACGATAGGCAGGAAAGAGACGATTAGAGTTAATACGCTTCATGGTTCAAAAGGCTGGGAATATCAGGCAGTCCACATCGGGGGGTGTGAGGCGTTAAGTAGAATGGGTGGCGTTCAAAAGCGACTCATTTATACGGGAATACTTCGTGCGCGCACGTCTGTGAATATTTACCACACCGGGCACATACCTGGATATTTAGAGGGTGCTTTTTCCTCCATTTTGCCACCAAAACGAGATCCCGACTTAAGCGAGCTTTTTGGAGATTAAATGATTAATACTCAACGCACAATTTCTGACATTTTTTCGCCTCAAGTGGCGGGTGGCACTAGTTTTGCCGTGTCTGGTGACTTGTTTAATAGAAGTCATGAGGCTTCGCATGGGGTAATTTATTCATCGGAGTCTGATTTTGATGGGCTGCCGTTGTGGATTTTTCCTCATGGAGACAATGTTGAAGATTTTTTCGCTGAAGTGGCAACGTTTTATGTTGATATTTTGCCAATCAGTGCATTTTGCCATATCGTTGAGAAATCGATTATTCAAGACACCCCAAAAAAACGACCAGCTATTAGCAATAGGAAGGTAAATGCTTGCATAGGCCTCTCATTCGCTGAGGTTGCTTTGCGACTAGATCGGACGGGCGCTTCTGCTTTGCCCACATTCGCGGCCTGTAGAAAAAGCCTTTCATTCACGCTCAGCCGTTCCTATTGTTTGTATCCGGATATTGGGTTTACTGCGCCATATAAAAAATGGAATGCCGCCAATAAGCTATTGGGAACGCAGTATCATCCGGATATTTCGGAGGCTATACATCGGGCATTTGAGATTTGCTTTGAAAAAGCAGCATTTCCTGCTCGACCTAAAGGTCGTGAGGCCCAGGCGCTAAAGGCTTTGAGTGGTTATATAAGTGATGCGGATACGGAAAATGTCTTTGTTGATCTGCTGAAGTCTGTATACAAAAGTCTTGAGCTGGTTACAGATAAAATGGCGGGGTCTTTTGATGGAAGGATGGCCGCATTCGATCAAATAGTTGCTGTTATATCTAATTCGTCAGAGGGTAAGGAAATTGATGGGATTGCGGTAGGATATTTTGCTAGTCTGATTAGTCCGGGGTCATTTGCGCATCTTCCAGTGCTTTTTAAGTTGTCGAAAAAATATCCTACCGCAGTTATTTGGTACGGATTATTTTCTGGATTAAATATGGGCAGATCGAGTTCTGATTCTGTTTTGGCAATCGGAAGAAAGCTTAAGCGTGATTTGCAAGAATCGTTCTGTGTGGACTCGCTGCCACAGGCTGATGTATCTATTGACGAGCTAGAGGTTTTGCTACGTTTGCCTAATTTGAATCACTCATTGAAGCCTAGTATTCCTAAATCGTTGCGTATATCTTTGTTGCCGGGGGTTGATATTTTCGCAAACTTTTCTGAAAATCATCATGCGGCTCAAGATGATGTAAATGAAAAGCAATTGGCGGAGTTGCAAAAAAGACAGTTTCGCGCAAGGGAGTCGCTAATAATGTCGCTGAGAGCTTTGGATGGTGCGCTTGAGGTTTCTGAAAGTTTGTCAAAACCAATGAATCGTAGAAATCCGTAATATCAAAATGTATTCTTTTGAAAATCTAGTTTTTTTTCGAGGTACATCAGTCAAAGTTGATCCTTCAAGTTGCACGATACAAAGGGTCAGAAAGGATAGGAAGCCTCGCGATACACCGCTGCATTTGCACAATGCGGCGGATGAATGGTTTTTATCGAATTTCGGTGTTAGATTTCGGAGTCAAGCGATTTTGCTGTCATCCTCTCAGCAAACAGCAACAGCTTACGCATCGAGCCCTGCTAACGTTCATCGTATTATCCCGATCGATAAATACCAATTCTGTTGGTCGCCAAAGGTAACCGACATGCTTCAACTTATTGACGCGACAACTACTCCAGAAAAGCTTCGGACTGCCTTGTCGGCTTCCGCTTATCAAACGGATGATTTGAAGTCGGCGTATGAATCAAAAAACGAAGTAATGCTTTTTTGCGAAAACTATGTGGCGATACCAATCAAATTAATTGACGTTGCACCTGTAATGCCAATAATTTTGATAACTTAGTCTATCTATGTGCTATTCGAAAGAGTCGTTGACGTAAATTTCAAGCAAAAAAGGAAAAGTCGTTTACAGGACTTTGGCCGAACGTAGGTCGAAGTTAAGTCTTGCCCGGCCAAAGTAGACCGCATAGCATCCCTGTCAAGCACCCACCCCCATGAGGTGCTGCATAACAAAACCGTGACAGGAGACAAGCCTTGCCATCCACCCGCTGGAGTCACTGCGGCGCCGAAGACCTGGGCGTTTTGCAGACCATCTTCTGGTCCGCAGGCGCGTCGCGCAATGCGCTGGCGCAGCGCCTGGCCTATTCCAAGAGCAAGGCCAACGCCATGGTCGCTGCGCTGCTGGACGAAGGCCTGCTCGACGAGGTGGGCCTGCAGGAATCCTCTGGCGGCCGTCGCGCCGAAACCCTGCGTTTGAGCGAAACCCTGGGCGTGGTGATTGGCGCCGACCTGGGCGCGACCAGCATGCAGGTGGCCATCATGCGGCCCGACATGACGGTGCTGGCGCGGCACCGCGAGCCGATTGATGTGCGCCAGGGGCCGGGCGTGATCCTGGCGCGGGTGCGGGGGCTGATGCGGGAGCTGTTGGCGCGCTGCGGGCTGGCGGCACACCAGGTGATTGCCATTGGCATGGGCGTGCCGGGGCCAGTGGATTTTGAAAGCGGGCAGCTCGTCAACCCGCCGCTGATGCCCGACTGGGACGGCTTTTCCATCCGCGACTACCTGCGCGAGGCGTTTGCCGCGCCGGTGTTTGTGGACAACGACGTGAACCTGATGGCGCTGGGCGAGATGTACCGGCTGCAGCGCAATTTGCCCAACTTCCTGGTCATCAAGGTGGGCACGGGCATTGGCTGCGGCATCGTGTGCCACGGGCAGGTGTACCGGGGCGCCAATGGCTCGGCGGGCGATGTGGGCCACATTTGCGTGGACCAGCACGGCCCGCGCTGCCACTGCGGCAACCAGGGCTGTGTGGAGGCCATGGCCGCAGCGCCCGCCATGGCGCGTATGGCCACCGAGGCCGCGCAGCGCGGCGAGAGCGCGCTGCTGGCCGAGCGGCTGCAAAGCACGGGCACGCTGACGATTGAAGACGTGGCCCAGGCCAGCCGCACGGGTGATGTGGCGGCCAACGCCATCATTCAGCGCGCGGGCAGCCTGGTGGGGCAGATGCTGGCGTCCATCGTCAATTTCTTCAACCCGTCGCATGTGTTCATTGCGGGGCGGGTGACGGACATGGGGCCGCTGTTCCTCGCGTCGGTGCGGCAGAGCGTGTACCACCGGTCGCTGGCGCTTTCCACGCGGCACCTGGAGATTCAATACGCGCCGCTGGCCGACGATGCCGGTGTGGTGGGCGCGGGCGTGCTGGCGATGCAGGAGAGCCTGTCGCGCGCGGGCTCGGCAACGAGCGCGGGCGTTGGTGTGGGGGCTGTGCGATGAGCGTCGCCGTCGAGTTTCGCAATGTGACCAAGGAGTTTGGCCCGGTGCGCGTGCTGCACGGCGTGGGCTTTGCACTGCAGCCGGGCCGCGTGTATGGCCTGCTGGGCGAGAACGGCGCGGGCAAGTCCACGCTGATGAAGATTCTGGCGGGGTACGAGAGCCCGACCACCGGCGAAGTGGTGGTGGACGGCGCGGTGCGCGCCCCGGGCGGCGGATCGCGCGCGGCCGAGGCGCAGGGCATTGTGCTCATCCACCAGGAGTTCAACCTGGCGGACGACCTGACGATTGCGCAGAACATCTTCCTGGGCCATGAGATCAAGAAGGGCCCCTTCCTGGACGACAAGGCGATGCGCGAGAAGACGCGCGCTGCCTTGGCACAGGTGGGTTTGCCGCTGGACCCGGACACGCGGGTGCGCAAGCTCATCGTGGCTGAAAAGCAGCTGGTGGAGATTGCCCGTGCGCTGGCCCGCAATGCGCGCCTGCTCATCATGGACGAGCCCACCGCCACGCTGACCCCCGGCGAGACGGAGCGCCTGTTTGCGCTGATGGCCGGGCTCAAGGCCGCGGGCGTGACCATCATCTACATATCGCACAAGCTCGACGAAGTGGAGCGCACCACCGACGAGGTGGTGGTGATGCGCGACGGCCTGCTGGTGGCGCGCGAGGCCACAGCCAGCGTGACGCGGCGGCAGATGGCCAACCTGATGGTGGGGCGCGAGCTGGCGGATTTGTTCCCGCCCAAGCTGCCTGCGCCTGCGGGTGGAGAGCCCGCCATGAAGGTGCGTGGCCTCTCGGTGCCGGGCTGGGCCGAGGACGTGAGCTTTGACGTGCGGCGTGGCGAGATCCTGGGCTTTGCCGGGCTGGTGGGCGCGGGCCGCACGGAGCTGTTCGAGGGCCTGCTGGGCCTGCGCCCGCGTTCGGCCGGCACGGTGGAGCTGGCGGGCAAACCGGTGAATTTGAAAAGCCCGCGCGATGCGGCGCGCCACGGCCTGACGTATCTGAGCGAAGACCGCAAGGGCAAGGGCCTGCATGTGCACTTCAGCCTGCGGCCCAACCTGACGCTGATGGCGCTGGAGCGGTACGCCAAGCCCTGGCTCGACCCCGCGGCCGAGCAGGCTGCGCTGCGCGATGCGGTGCAGGAGTTCGGCATCCGCACCGGCTCGCTGGACGTGCGCGCGTCATCGCTGTCGGGCGGCAACCAGCAAAAGCTGGCGCTGGCCAAGGTGCTGCACCCCGGCCCCAGCGTGGTGGTGCTGGACGAACCCACGCGCGGCGTGGACGTGGGCGCCAAGCGCGAGATTTATCACCTGGTGCAGCGCCTGGCAGAGCAGGGGCTTGCTGTTGTGGTGATCTCGTCTGAACTGATGGAGCTGATCGGCCTGTGCCACCGCGTGGCGGTGATGCGCGCCGGGCGGCTGCAGACCACGCTGCAAGAGCCAAATTTGACCGAAGAGGAGTTGATCGCACATGCCACAGGTACCCGCTGAAAACGCATCCACCGCAGCGGCTGCCGCAGCACCCGCACCACCCGTGGTACCCGGTGCAGGCCGCCACGGCGGCGCCACGGCCTGGTGGGGCAAGCTGCACGGGCTGGGCCCGGTCATCGGGCTGGTGCTGCTGTGCATCGCGGGCACGCTGCTCAACAGCAATTTCGCCACCTACGACAACGTGATGAACGTGCTCACGCGCACGGCCTTCATCGGCATCATCGCGGTGGGCATGTGCTTTGTGATCATCTCGGGCGGCATCGACCTGTCGGTGGGGTCGATGGCGGCGCTGATCGCAGGCTCGGTCATCCTGTTCATGAACGCGATGGCGCCCGTGCTGGGCTCACCCCTGGCGGCCGTGGTGGTGGGCATGCTGCTGGCGGTGGTGCTGGGCGCGGTGTTCGGGCTGGTGCATGGGCTGCTCATCACCAAGGGGCGTATCGAGCCCTTCATCGTGACGCTGGGCACGCTGGGCATCTTCCGCGCGTACCTCACGTATTTTTCGAACGGCGGGGCGATCACGCTGGAGAACGATCTGTCGGACATCTACAGCCCTGTGTACTACGCCAATCTGCTGGGCGTGCCCATCCCCGTGTGGATCTTCCTGCTGGTGGCTGTCATCGGCGGCGTCATCCTGAACCGCACGGCTTATGGCCGCTATGTGCAGGCCATCGGCTCCAACGAGCAGGTGGCGCAGTACGCGGCGGTGGATGTGCACAAGATCAAGATCCTCACGTACATGCTGCTCGGTGTGTGCGTGGGCATTGCCACGCTGCTGTACGTGCCGCGCCTGGGGTCCGCATCGCCCACCACGGGGCTGCTGTGGGAGCTGGAGGCGATCGCTGCGGTGATCGTGGGCGGCACGGTGTTGAAGGGCGGGGCGGGCAGCATCACCGGCACGGTGGTGGGCGCGATCTTGCTCTCGGTCATCAGCAACATCCTCAACCTCACCAGCATCATCAGCGTGTACCTGAATGCGGCGGTGCAGGGCTTCGTGATCATCGCGGTGGCGTTCATGCAGCGCGGCAAGCGGTGACGGAGTGGCCGGAACAACTCTCCTGGCGTTGTTGCGGCGTCTTGCCGTGCTACTCGCACTGTCTGCGACACAGCGCCTAGCCAGGACCGCTTCGCTGAGTTTTCCAGCCACTCTTTGCGTGCATTTGTTTTTCAAGGTGTTCCCCAGCCGGCCAGCTTCCATGGCCATATTCCAAAGCAACAGGAGACAACGCATGAACAGCCAACTTTCTTTCACCCGCCGCCTGGCCCTCACGGCCGTGGGCGCCGCTGCCTTCGCATTGGCCGCCCCCGCCATGGCGCAGGCCAACAAGACGGTGGTGGGCGTGGCCATTCCGTCGGCCACGCACGGCTTTACCGGCGGCATCGTGTACTGGGCCAACCAGGCCAAGAAGGACCTGGAAAAGGCCCATCCGGGCCTGCAGGTCATCGTCAAGACCGCAGGCGGCGCGCCCGAGCAGGCCAACCAGCTGCAAGACCTGGTCACGGTGAACAAGATCAACGCACTGGTCATCTTCCCGTTTGAATCGGCGGCGCTGACCAAGCCCGTGGCCCAGGTCAAGGCCAAGGGCGTGTACGTGACGGTGGTGGACCGGGGCCTGACCGACACCAGCGCGCAGGACGCATATGTGGCGGGTGACAACACGGCCTTCGGCAAGATTCCGGCCGAGTACATCGCCAAGGCGCTGGGCGGCAAGGGCAACGTGGTGGCCATGCGTGGCATTGCGA
Organism: Acidovorax sp.; assembly: GCF_046314175.1. GTDB lineage: Bacteria > Pseudomonadota > Gammaproteobacteria > Burkholderiales > Burkholderiaceae_C > Acidovorax. Next base: position 16,454 of record NZ_JBKBXG010000097.1, read on the forward strand.
CCACGCTGGACAACGAGCGCATGGACGCGTTCAACAGCGTGCTGAAGAACCACCCCGGCATCAAGCTGCTGGACGCCAAGTACGCCAACTGGAACCGCGACGACGCCTTCAAGGTGATGCAGGACTACCTGACCCGCTTCCCGCAGATCGACGCCGTGTGGGCCGCCGACGATGACATGGCCGTGGGCGTGCTCAAGGCCATCGAGCAGGCCAAGCGCAAGGACATCAAGCTGGTGTTTGGCGGCGCGGGGGCCAAGGGCATGATCAAGACGCTGATGGATGGCAGCAACCCGCTCATCCAGGCCAACGTGTCGTACAGCCCCAAGTTCATCTACGACTCGATCAAGCTCACGGCCGAGGCGCGCATCAAGGGCGAGAAACTGCCCGCCAACACCATCATTCCGTCGGTGCTGATCACCAAGGAAACGGCCAAGGATTTCTACTTCCCGGACTCACCGTTCTGATGGCGTCAATGTGAGTCAAGTTGCCTGATCAGGAACATCGCTCAAATGAGGACATCAGCCCTTGCACCCGCAGCGGCGCTGGGGATTGACTCCCTCTCCCCTCGCGGGAGAGGGTGGGGGAGAGGGGGGGCTGCACCCGCGCCGCGCCCGTTTCACTCCCCCCTCTCCCCGGCCCTCTCCCACCAGGGGAGAGGGAGTGAGGGGCGATCTGAGATGTGTGAAAAATCAAGCCAAATTGGCCTCTAGCGCTTATCCAGTAAGCGCTAGCAGCTATTGAAAATATAGCTTATAGCCGCTTCGAACCTGCAACCCAACGTCCCTTGGAGCCACCATGCCAAGACCCGTCACCCTCTTCACCGGCCAGTGGGCCGACCTGCCTTTGGCGCAACTCGCGCCCCTGGCCAAAAGCATGGGCTACGACGGCCTGGAGCTGGCCTGCTGGGGCGACCATTTCAACGTGCGGGAGGCGCTGTCGTCGCCCCTGTACGTCAAGGACAAACACGCATTGCTGGCCCAGCACGGCCTGCAGTGTTTTGCCATCGGTAACCACCTGGTGGGCCAGGCCGTGTGCGATTTGATCGACGAGCGCCACCAGTCCATCCTGCCGCCCCATGTGTGGGGCGATGGCAAGCCCGAGGGTGTGCGCCAGCGCGCTGCTGCCGAGCTGGCAGACACAGCGCGCGCTGCTGCGAAGTTTGGCGTGAAGACCGTGACGGGCTTTACGGGTTCGTCCGTGTGGCATTCGATCTATGCCTTTCCGCCCACCACGCAGGCGTATTGGGACAAGGGTTTTGCCGATTTTGCGAAGCGCTTTGGCCCCATCCTCGATGTGTTCGAGCAGCACGACATCAACTTTGCGCTCGAAGTGCACCCCACCGAGATCGCGTTCGACATCGCATCGGCCGAGCGCGCGATTGCTGCCGTGGGCGGCCACAAGCGCTTCGGCTTCAACTACGACCCGAGCCACCTGGCCTACCAGGGCGTGGACTACATCAGGTTCATCCGCCAGTTTGCCGACCGCATCTACAACGCCCACATGAAGGACGTGTGGTGGGGCAAGGGCGACGGCACAGTGGGCGTGTTCGGCGGGCACACCAGCTTTGGCGACGCGCGGCGGAACTGGGACTTTCGCAGCGTGGGGCGCGGGATGATCGACTTCGAATCCATCATCGTCGCGCTCAACGACATCGGCTACCAGGGCCCGCTCTCGGTGGAGTGGGAAGACAGCCGCATGGACCGCGTGCACGGCGCCACAGAGAGCGCGGTGTTCTGCAAGCGGCTCGACTTCAAGCCCGCCGTCGGTGCATTCGACGCCGTGTTTGCGCGCGACAAGCAGGCCTAGCCGCACCCCTGCAAAAACCGATAACAACAACACACAGCGAGCAAAGGCGTTTCGTATGTCCAGTCCCCAAAAGCTCCGCTACGCCATGGTCGGCGGCGGCCATGGCGCCTTCATCGGCGCGGTGCACCGCAAGGCGATGGCGCTCGACGGCCAGTTTGAACTGGTGGCTGGCGCGCTGTCATCCTCGCCCGAGCGGGCGCTCGCATCCGGCGCCGAACTGGGCCTGGCGGCTGACCGCAACCACGGCAGCTGGCAGGACCTGCTGGCCGACGAACTGCGCCGCCCGGCGCATGAGCGCATCGACCTGGTGAGCATCGTCACCCCCAACCATGTGCACCACCCGGTGGCGTTGGCGTTTGTGCAGGCGGGCTTCCACGTGGTGTGCGACAAGCCGCTGGTGCACACCCGCGCGCAGGCCGACGAGCTGGTGGCCGCCGTGAAGAAGGCCGGCACCGTGTTCGGCGTGACCTACAACTACACCGGCTATCCCATGGTGCGCGAGGCGCGCCACCTGGTGCACAGCGGTGCGCTGGGTACGCTGCGCAAAGTGACCGTGGAATACAACCAGGGCTGGCTGGCCACGGCGGTGGAGCAGGGCGGCGGCAACAAGCAGGCCGACTGGCGGCTGGACCCGGCGCGCAGCGGCAGCGCAGGCACGCTGGGCGACATCGGCTCGCACGCAGAGAATCTGGCTGCCACCGTCACCGGCCAGCACCCCGCCTGGGTGTGCGCCGACCTCACCACCTTTGGCGCCGGGCGGCAGCTGGACGACGACGCCCAGCTGCTGCTGCGCTACGACAGCGGCGCACGCGGCTTCATCGTGGCATCGCAAGTGGCAGCGGGGCTGGAGAACGACCTGCGCCTGCAGGTGTCAGGCACGCTGGGCACCATCACCTGGCGGCAGGAAGAGCCCAACCAGCTCGTCCACTCCCCTGTGGACGGCCCGCGCCGCATCCTCACGCGCGGCTCGCCGTGGCTGTGCGAAGCGGCGCGGCGGGCAGGGCGTATCCCTGCGGGGCACCCCGAGGCGTTCATCGAAGCCTTTGCCAACATCTACCTGGGTGTGGCGGCCGACATCCGCGCGCGTGCCGCTGGCCGCGCGGCCGACCCTTTGGCGGCCGACTATC
>NZ_JBKBXG010000098.1:0-19331 GCF_046314175.1 Acidovorax sp.
GTCATGATGGAGCGCGACACCGGCCGCTCCAAGGGTTTCGGCTTTGTCGAAATGGGCAGCGATGCTGAAGCCCAAGCCGCCATCCAAGGCGTGCATGGCACCAACTTCGGCGGCCGTGACCTCGTGGTCAACGAAGCCCGCCCAATGGAGCCACGCGCTCCACGTAGCGGCGGCTTCGGCGGCGGCGGTGGTGGTGGTGGCGGCTACGGCGGTGGCGGCTACGGCGGTGGTGGTGGCGGCCGTAGCGGCGGCGGTGGTGGTGGTGGTTACGGCGGTGGCCGTAGCAGCTACTAAAAAGACCTCATCGGCGGACTTCGCAGTCTGCTGACGGCAAAACAAGGAGCCTTAGGGCTCCTTTTTTCATGCCCGCGCGGTATCTCTGCCACGGCGAGCATCACTGCTTGCTTTTTCAACAAAAGTGTGGCGCATAATGTATCGGCGGGTTTTTCCCGCCTTCCAAGTTTGCGGTGATCCGTCAGTTTCGCTGAGAGCGTCATTGAGATTAGCTGGCTGCGTTTTCGGGACTCCATCGCTTTATCCATGTGTTTTTGAGGAGTCCCTCAATGGGCAATAAACTGTACGTTGGCAACCTGCCGTACTCGGTGCGCGACAGCGATCTGGAACAGGCCTTTGGCCAATTTGGCGCCGTGACCAGCGCCAAGGTCATGATGGAGCGCGACACAGGTCGCTCCAAAGGCTTTGGTTTTGTGGAAATGGGCAGCGACGCGGAGGCCCAGGCTGCCATCAACGGCATGAACGGCCAGCCACTGGGGGGCCGCGGCATCGTCGTCAACGAAGCCCGTCCCATGGAGCCCCGCCCACCGCGCAGTGGTGGGTTTGGCGGCGGTGGGGGTGGAGGCGGCTACGGCGGCGGCGGTGGCCGCAGTGGTGGTGGCGGTTACGGGGGCGGGCGTGACGGCGGCGGCGGGGGCTACGGTGGGGGCGGCGGCGGCAGCCGCGATGGTGGTGGCGGGGGCTATGGCGGCGGCGGTGGCCGCAGCGAAGGCGGGTTCCGCAGCCCTTACGGCTCTGGCTCTCGCAACGGCGGCGGTGGTGGCGGTGGCCGCAACGGCGGCGGCGGTGGGTACGGTGGCGGTGGCAACGGCTACTGAACCACGCCACCAACCGTTTAGTGAAAGCCCCTTCGGGGGCTTTTTTCATGCCGACAGCAAAGGCGCCGTCAGACCTCAACCTTGACCCAGAAGTGGCCCGATGCGCCAGACGCGGTGCGGTTTACTGCACTTCGGTCTGGCGGCGTTTGCGGGGGCGGCCCGCCAGAAGTTTGTCAAACAGTGCATTGGGGATCAGGCGCAGCAACGTGGCCACCACGCCCATCTGCCAGGGAATCACCCGGTAGCTCACCCCCGAGGCAATGGCGCTAAAAGCCCGGTCTGCAAAATCGCTGGCCTGCATCAGAAACGGCATGCTGTAGCGATTCTGTTGGGTCAGAGGCGTATCGATGTACCCCGGAGAGATGGTGACCACCTGCACCCCATAGGGCCGCATTTCGCCCCGAAGGCTCTCGCAGTAGCTGATCACGGCCGCCTTGCTCGCGCAGTACGCGCCATGTCCGGGCAGGCCGCGGATACCGGCCACGCTCCCAATGCCCACCAGCGTTCCGCTGCGCCGCGCCGTCATGCCGTCCACAAACGGTTGAAAAGTGGCCGCCATACCGATGTTGTTGGTGGCGAAGGTGCGGGCCATCACGTCAATGTCGTCTCGCACCGCTGTGTCCATGCCTACGCTGATGCCGGCGTTGGCTATGACCACGTCCGGCAGCCCTTGGCGCGCCATGCAGTCGTGGCCCGCTGCGACGATGCTGTCGGTGATGGCCACGTCCGCACTATAAATTTCATAGCTATCAGCGCTTATCCCTTGTGCGCTAGCCCATTTTTTCACTTCGGAAGTGCGACGAGCGACCAGTGCAAGCCGGTAGCCCGCCCGGTGAAAGCGCAAGGCCAGCGCCTGGCCGATGCCGCTGGACGCTCCGGTGATGAAAACAAGGGGAGTGGTCATGCGGGCTCCGGCAAGGGACTTTGGATGAAAGCAAACGAGGAAAGCCGTGCCGCCGTCTACTTGGCGGCGCCCGGCATGAGCACGCCCCGGACGCGGCCCCGCAGCTGCATCACCTGATCGAGGTTGTCGTATTCCATGCCGTCGGCCGTGAAACGGTCATCCCCCCGCGTGAGCGTGACGGGCTGGTCCGACCGCACCCGTTCGGTGTTGGTGAACGCGTGCAGAAATTCGCTGCGGAATTCCAGGCGCGGCTGTGCGGGCGCCCCGGCTTTGGCGGGCAGGGGCTCGCGCACGACGATGGCGTTGCCGAACAATTGCACTTCGGTGCCGTCAGCGTTGGTCAGCGCGCGGTTGGCAGTGGCTACCGTGACGCGGCCTTCCGGGGTGACCGAGCGCATGCGAGCCTTGTCGATCTCCAGCGTGTCGGTGTCCGGGTAGTGCCGCGCCACGTCGCCCTGCACCTCGCTCTGCAGGCGGCCCGTGGCATCAAAACTCTTCACCGAGAAGGTTTTCATGAAGTAGTCTGGCTCATGCCCCCGGGGCCGCTCAATGGTGGGCAACTGGGGCATGGGCGCATTGCGCACCAGCCACCAGGTGCCCAACGCCAGCAGGCCCATCAGCAGCACGGGAAGATACAGCGAAAGCTGCTCCCAGCCCTGGCGGATTCGGCCGATCATGCGGTGTAGTCCGCCAGCAGCGCTGCATAGCGACCTGTGGCCACCAGCAGCAGGTCGCACAACTCGCGCGCGGCACCGTCGCCCCCGCGGGCCTGTGTGACGTAGTGGGCCGCGTGGCGCACCTCGGTCTGGGCGTTGGCGGGGGCGCAGGCAAAGGCACTGCGGCGCATCACCGGCAAGTCAGGCCAATCGTCGCCCATTGCGGCGGCCTGCGCCCAGTCCAGCCCCAAGGTGGCAAGGATCTGCTCGGCCGCCGGGCGCTTGTCCTCGGTGCCAAAAACGGCGTGTTCCACGCCTAGGGCCTTCAGGCGCACACGCAGCGGGGCCGAGTCACGCCCCGTGATCACAGCAGGCGTAATACCCGCCTTCTGCAGCAACTTTAGCCCGTGGCCGTCCAGCGTATTGAAGCGCTTGATCGTTTCGCCCGATTCGCTGAAGTACAGGCTGCCATCCGTCAGCACGCCATCCACATCGAAAAAAGCCACGCGCACGCCCTGGGCGCGCAGCAACAGCTCTGGCGGGAATTGCAGCACGGGGTCTGTCATATCACCTTTGCCTGCATCAAGTCACCGATGTGGACCACGCCGGAAAGAACGCCTGCAGCATCCACCACCAGCACGCTGGTAATGGCGTGGGCTTCCATCATTTCGGCAGCGTCTACCGCCAGCGCGTCGGGCGCAATCCGCCGTGGGCTTGCGTGCATGACCTCGCTCGCCGTGGCAGAGCGCAGGTCGGCCCCCGCTTCGATGCGGCGGCGCAGATCGCCATCCGTGAAGATGCCCAGCACCTGCCCAGCAGGGTCGACGATGGCCGAGGCGCCCAGCCCTTTGGCGCTCATCTCGCGCATGAGGTCGCTGAATGATGCATCGGGTGCGACACGCGGAATGGCACTGCCGGAACGCATGACATCACGCACATGGGTCAACAGGCGGCGGCCCAGTGCGCCACCGGGGTGAGAACGGGCGAAGTCTTCGGGGCGAAACCCGCGTGCGTCGAGCAATGCCACCGCCAGCGCGTCGCCCAGCGCCAGCTGCGCCGTGGTGCTTGCGGTGGGCGCCAGCTGAAGCGGGCAGGCTTCACGCTCGACACTGCTGTCGAGCACGATGTCTGCATGCTGGGCCAGGGTGGACTGCGGACGGCCCGTGATGGCCACCAGCGTGGCGCCCAGGCGCTTGATCACGGGCAGCAGGGTGGTCACTTCGTCCACCTCGCCGCTGTTGGACAGCGCCAGCACCAGGTCAATCGACTTGATCATGCCCAGATCGCCATGGCTGGCTTCAGCGGGATGCACGAACATGGCGGGCGTGCCCGTGGATGCCAGGGTGGCGGCAATCTTGCGCCCGATGTGGCCGCTTTTGCCGATGCCCATCACCACGACCCGGCCACGCACTGCGAGGATGGCCTTCACGGCCTGCGCGAACGAATCGCCCACGCGGGCTTTGAGCCCCAAAACGGCTGCGGCTTCAATATCAAACGTTTCGCGGGCCAGGCGCAGGGCCTGTTCAGCGTCAAAAGGGGGCAGCGCGGCGGGGGCGGGAGTCATCTGGCGATTCTATCGACCACCCACGCGCCATCGGCACCGGGCGTTTTTAGGCCGCGCCTTGCAACAGGGCAAAGTTGGCAGCAGAAAAGACTGTGTTTCGGATGCAGCGCTCGGATAGCATCCACGGCATGTCTTCTCTTGCCCTGACCTTGCTCTACCTGCTGGCCGCGGTGCTGGGCGTGGTGGTTTGCCGCAGCCTCAAGCTGCCTCCCATGCTGGGCTATCTGGCCGCCGGGGTGCTAATCGGCCCCCACGCGCTGGCACTGGCCCAGAACTCCGAGGGCGTGCGGCATCTGGGCGAGTTTGGCGTGGTGTTCCTGATGTTTGCGATCGGGCTCGAATTCAGCCTGCCCAAGCTGCGCGCCATGCGCAAACTGGTGTTTGGCCTGGGGCTGATGCAGGTTGCGCTGACCATGGCGGTGGTGACGGCAGCGGCGCTGCTGCTGTCGCGCTGGGTGGGCGGTGTATGGGACATGGGCTGGCAGACAGCGCTGGCGTTGTCAGGCGTGATGGCCATGAGCAGCACGGCCATCGTGGTCAAGCTGATGGCCGAGCGCGCCGAGCTGGAGAGCGAACACGGCCGCCGCGTGATGGGCATATTGCTGTTCCAGGACCTGGCCGTGGTGCCGTTGCTGGTGCTGATTCCGGCGCTCAGCTCGTCGCCTGACGAACTGCTCACATCGCTGGGCTGGGCGCTGATCAAGGCCGTTGTGCTGGTGGGCCTGCTGCTCACCGGCGGGCAACGGGTCATGCGCTGGTGGCTGACGCTGGTGGCGCGGCGCAAGAGTGACGAGCTGTTCATGCTCAACCTGCTGCTGATCACCCTGGGCCTGTCCTGGCTCACCGAGCTGGCGGGCTTGAGCCTGGCGCTGGGCGCGTTCATTGCCGGGGTGCTGGTATCAGAGACCGAATACCGCCACCAGGTGGGCACAGACATCCGCCCGTTTCACGACGTGCTGCTGGGGCTGTTCTTCATCACCATCGGCATGATGCTGGACTGGCACATCCTGGTGGACCGCTGGGGCCTGGTGCTGGCGCTGCTGACGGTGCCGCTGCTGGTCAAGCTGGTCATCATCCTGGTGCTGGCGCGCAGCATGGGCGCGACCACCGGCGTGGCGTTGCGCACCGGGTTGTACCTGGCGCAGGCGGGGGAGTTTGGGTTTGTGCTGCTGTCGCTCACCCAGTCCAACGGCCTGGTGCAACCAGCGCTGATGAACCCGATCCTGGCCGCCATGGTGCTGTCGATGCTGGCGACACCGTTTCTCATCATGTACAGCAACAGCATCGTGATGAAGCTGGTGGCCAGCGACTGGCTGCAGCAGTCGCTGCAGATGACGTCGATCGCGCGCAAATCCATCAACACCAGCAAACACGTGATCATCTGCGGCTTTGGCCGCTGCGGGCAGAACCTGGCGCGCATGCTGGAGCATGAAGGCATCCCCTACATGGCACTGGACCTGGACCCCGACCGGGTGCGCCAGGCGGCTGCTGCGGGCAATTCGGTGGTGTATGGCGACGCCACCCGGCTGCAGGCGCTGATGGCTGCGGGCCTGGTGCGCGCCAGCGCCGTGGCCATCACCTACATCGACGTGCCCGCCGCCCTGAAAGTGCTGGCCAACGCGCGCTCGCACGCGCCCCAGGTGCCCGTGGTGGTGCGCACGCAGGACGACCTGTACCTGGACAAGCTGCAGGAGGCCGGCGCCACCGAGGTGGTGCCCGAGGCGATTGAAGGCTCGCTCATGCTGGCCAGCCACGCGCTGGCGCTGGTGGGTGTGCCCATGCGGCGTGTGCTGCGGCTGGTGCAGGACCAGCGCGATGCCCGCTACAACCTGCTGCGCGGGTACTTCCATGGCGCTGACGACGATACGGCGAACGAACGGGACCAGGAGCGCTTGTCCACCATCAACCTGCCGCCCGGCTCTATGGCGGTGGGCCAGAGCCTGGGCCAGCTGGCGCTGCCCACCATCGGTGTGCGGGTGGTGAACCTGCGGCGCGGCAACGGCCACATGACTGCAGCCGTGGACGACGCGCAGTTGGCCGAAGGCGACACCCTGGTGCTGTCGGGCCACCCGGCAGCGCTGTCGCTGGCCGAGGACAAGTTGCTGCGGGGGTAGAGGCATGGTGCTTGCCCCTGAGCGGCTGCGCCGCTTCCCCCTTCTCTCGCATCACTGCGCAATGCGGGAAGGGGGACACCGCCAGCGCACGCAAGCGGAGCGCCGTCTGCGCGGCTTGGCGGCCCTTGCGCTGCGGTCCTGGCCTTATGTAGCGCCAGTTTTCAACCGGGCTGGAAGAATATGAATGAAATAGGGCTCTAGCGCTTATCCATCAAGCGCTGATAGCTATATTTTTGATAGTCCACCAAGCATTTCGGCGGGCCCGGGTCGGCCGAACAGGTAGCCCTGGAACTGCCGGCAGCCGTTGCGCAGCAAGAAAGCGCGCTGGCCTTCGGTCTCCACCCCCTCGGCCACCACGTCCAGACCCAGGCTGCGGGCCAGGGTGATGATGGTGCAGGCGATAGTGGCGTCGTTGGGGTCGGTCAGCACGTCGCGCACAAAACTCTGGTCGATCTTGAGCTGGTCGAGCGGCAGGCGCTTGAGGTAGCTGAGCGATGAGTAGCCGGTGCCAAAGTCGTCCAGCGAAAAACCCACGCCCAGGGTGCGCAGGGCGTGCATCTTGAGGATGCTGTCCTCCACGTCGTGTAGCAGCAGGCTTTCGGTCAGCTCCAGCTTGAGTTTGCGGGGGTTGGCGCCTGACTCCTGCAGCACATGGAGCACCTGCTGCACAAAGTCGGGCTGGCGGAACTCCTGCGCGCTCACGTTCACGGCAACGGTCCAGTCCGATGTGGCCGGCACCAGCGCCCATTGCGCCAGCTGCGCGCAGGCCATCACCATCACCTGGCGCCCCAGGGGCAAGATCAGCCCCGTCTGTTCAGCCAGCGCAATGAACTCGCCCGGCGCCACCATGCCGCGCAGCGGATGGTTCCAGCGCACCAGGGCTTCGGCGCCCAGCACCTGGCCGAATTCGTCGACCACGGGCTGGTAGTGCAGGATGAACTCAGTGCGGGCCAGGCCCTGCCGGATGTCGCCCTCCAGCGCCGACCGCGCGGACGCCGCCGCCTGCATGGCCGGGTCGAAAAAGCACAAGGTATTGCGGCCCTGCGCCTTGGCCTGGTACATGGCAAGGTCGGCGCGTTTGAGCAGCTCCTGCACCGGTTGCTGCGCATCTCGGAACAGGGCGATGCCAATGCTCGGAGTGCTGTGCATCTCGCAGTCATCCACCAAATAGGGCTGATTCAGTGACATCAGCACCTTCTGGGCCACTGCCTCGGCCTCGGCTGCGGCCTCTGCGGCTTCGATGTGCAGGCCCTGGATCACCACCACAAACTCGTCGCCGCCCAGGCGCGCCACGGTGTCGCTGGCACGCACACTGGCGACGAGGCGGGCCCCCACCTGCACCAGCAGGCGGTCGCCCCACTCGTGCCCCATGGTGTCGTTGATGCCCTTGAAGTTGTCCAGGTCCAGAAACAACAGCGCGCCATGGCCCTTGCCGCGCATGCTGGCGGTCACAGCGCGCTCCAGGCGGTCCATCAGCAGGCGCCGGTTGGGCAGGCCAGTGAGTTCGTCATAGAACGCCAGGCGCTGTATCTCGGCCTCGGCCTTTTTGCGCTCGGTGATATCACGTGCAACGCCCCGGTAGCCCGTGAACCGACCTTCTTCGTCAAAAATCGGCTCTCCGCTGATCGACACCCAGCACGGGGATCCGTCCTCGGCTTTGCGCTGCATCTCAAAGTCGTGAAAGACTTCGTGTGCCTCCAGCTGCGCGCGGTGCGCGCGCCATTGGCCTTCACTGACACAGGTGTCGGGCAGTTCCCAGCGGGTCCGGCCGTAGTACTGCTCGTCCGGCACACCCGTGGCGCGGTCGGAGTTGCCAGCCAGCCGCACAAATCGGAACTGCGCGTCCTGCTCCCAATACCAGTCGGACGACAGATGGGTCAGGCTGCGCCAGCGCGCCTCGCTCAGACGCAGAGCCTCCTGCGTGCTCAGGTACTCGGTGACGTCGGTGAAGGTGCGAACCATGCCCCCTTGCTCCAGCGTGCGCGTTCGGACCTCCAGAAAGCGCCCCGCGCGCGTGCGCCGCACATACACGTCGGGCATGGTGAGGTTGCCCCCGTGGGCGGCGTATTCCGTCGCCACAACACCGCGCACGGATGGTTCGAATAGCTCAAACCCTGGGCCGAGATCACCCCGCTCGGTCTGGAACCGGACCATCTCATCGACCATGGGTTTTGCATCCAGCAACTCCTGGGGCAGGTCCAGCAGTTCCAGATAGCGCCGGTTGTACACACATATGCGCCCTTCGGCGTCCACATTGGTGATGCCTTGTGACACGCTGGCCAGCGTGGCTTCGAGTGCGCGTGTCTTGTCGGCCAGCAGGGCGCTGGTGCGGGTCAGCTCAGCCTCGACGGCGCAGCGCGCCAGTTCTGCGCGGCGGGCCATCTCCAGCTGACCCACGGTGTTCAGCAGCGGCTGCAGAAACTGCACCTCGGCGGCGGTATAGCCGCCCGGACGGTTAGCAAGGCCCACCATGGCCACGAGTTCGCCCGCTGCGTGGATGGGCAGCCCGAGATAAGTCACCAGCGGCGGATGGCCTCCGGGCACCCCGCCTCCTCGCGCATCGTGGCTAACGTCGTTGCTGATGATTGGCTCGCCGGACGCCAGGGCAGCACCAACCAGGGAGTGGGGGCTGTCAAACACCATGCCTTCTTCGGCGTGTTGGGCATACAGGGCGCGTGATGCGTCGTCCCAGCTGATATCGGTCATGGCATGCACGCGCAGAAAGGCGTGCCCATCTTCGGCCCTCTGCACTTGGCCCACCATCCCAAAGGCGCTGTCGGTGAGCGACATCAGCTCATCAAGAAGCGCATCAAACACGGCCCGGGGTCCGGAGCTTGCAATAAACATCGCCTGCGCACGCGAGATGGCCTGCAGCAGGCGGTGCTGACGGGTCAACATGGCCTCGGCCGCCGTGCGCGCGCAGGCGTTGGAGTGGCGTTCAAGCACCGAGTCGATCTGCGCGGGCAGGGTGAGCAGGTAGTCCAGCGCGGGGTCTTGCACGGCAAAGTCGTCAAAACCGTAGCGCATTGCCTGAGCGGCGTGGGTTTCGGCACCCGCACGCACCACGATGATGGTGGGCACCCCGTCCAGCACCTCCAGGACATCAAAAGCCGACCCGTCAACGGTACGCTGGGCCGCGAGCACGATGTCGGGCCGACCGTGCGTCAACTGCTCACGGGCCTGCGCCAAAGACTCCGCTACATCCACCCGCCACCCGGACCAAGGGTCTACCAACGCTTCCACCACGGCTTGCGCATGGCGAGGGTCGCTTTCGATCAGCAGGACTGAGATGGGCATGGGCCGATCTTCGCTATTGGTAAGTGCCCGCTGAAAATGCGGCAACACGGTGGGATGACAACAAGTATTGATTATGGGGGGGGGGCAGACCGCCGGGCGCAAGAAGGTGGCCGGTGGGCCGGTGGGCCTGTCGCTGTGACTACACTCGTGCCCTCTGCTCCACATGGCGCAGTCGCAGCGTGGCCGCGCATCGGGCCACGCGCCGGTTCCACACAAGCGCAATCCTCAACCTGCCATGTCCCAGCCCTTGCAACCACTCAGCGTCAACGAATACCTGCGCCAGCACATCCGCACCGTGCCCGACTGGCCTGCGCCAGGCGTTCAGTTTCGGGACATCACCCCGCTGCTGCAGGACCCCAAAGTGTTTCGCGTGCTGATCGATGCTTTTGTGCACCGGTACATGGACAAGGCTTTGCGGCCCGACGTGGTGGCAGGGCTCGACGCGCGCGGCTTCATCCTGGGCGCCGTGGTGGCCTATGAGCTGAACGTGGGATTTGTGCCCATCCGCAAAAAGGGCAAGCTGCCTTTCACCACGGTCGAAGAAACCTACGAGCTGGAATACGGCAGCGCTACCGTTGAGCTGCACACCGACGCCGTCAAGGCGGGCGACCGGGTGCTGTTGATTGACGACCTCATTGCCACGGGCGGCACGATGATGGCCGGCAAAAAGCTGCTGGAGAAACTGGGCGCCACCGTGACCGAAGGCGCTGCCATTGTGGACTTGCCCGAGCTCGGTGGATCAGACCGTTTGCGCGAATCGGGGCTCCCGCTCTACACGCTGGTGGACTTTGCAGGCCACTAAGAATCGCCGCAGCCCGACCCGGTCCACCTGCGGATGACCTGAGCGTCAGTTGAGCTCGCCGTACTGGGTGCTGCCCAAGTCAGGCGCAGCAGTATCAGCGCCGGGCATCTCGGTATCCTCAAACCCGGTGGATGCCGTCGGTGGTAGCAAGGGCCCTGAGCGCACGGGAATGCCCGGCTTGGCCGCTGCAGTGGGCACCGCTACAGCGGCGATACCGGCCGCATTGGCCAGCGCCCGCTTGAATGCGGCCACCTCATCAGCCTCTATCGGCTCAAAACGCGGCGCAGGCCGTTGTGCGGCGGCCGGGGCGGGCGCTGCCGCTGCCGCCGCCACCGGCAGCGACACAGGAGCCAGCGGAGCGGGCGCTGTGGCATCCACAGGAGCGCGCAGCGGCGGCGCAGCTGCCACCGGCGCCGCAGGACGCACCGGGGCCACGGGCGACACGGCAGGCGCCACCGGAGGACGCCGCACCGCAGGCGCAGCAGCAGCAGCGGCCGCCTGGGCGGGCAAACTGGCACCGAGGGGCGCCACGCCCTTTTGCGGAATGCCCACCGCCACATGGTCGTTGATGCGCCAGTAAACAGCGGTCACCAGGATGTCGTAGCGGGTCTTGGCGGTCTGGGCAATCAGGGCCTCGATTTCGCTCAGGCGCACTGTCTCGCCACCGTATTCGCGGGCCAGATCCATCATCACCAGAAACTGCCGCCCGCGTTGGTCCAGCGACAGCACCTTGAACTTGTAGCTGGCCGACAGCACACCGGCACGCACCATCGCGTCGCGCACCACGGTGTAGAGCAGCTCTCGGCGCTCCATGCGTTCATTTTTGCGGTTGGCCGCGTGTTCGGGGGGCAGGGCGTCGGTCAGGGGTTTGCCCTGCCGACCAGGGTAGAGAGGCACGGTCGCGTCGGCATTCAACAAACCGGAGGGTTCGGCCGCTGCGCGCGGCTTGAGGGGTGCAGGTTTACGGCTGAACCAACTGAACAGGGACATGGCTTGCTTTCTTCGGACGGCGCCAGGGAAATACTGAAAATGAGTGTACCGCGCGACACAACGCCCAGAGCCCCGAAGAAGCCCGGGTAGGTGCGTTCAGCAACCGTCCGTCAGGTGGTGTCAGAGGCCGAAATTTTTAAGCCGGGCCCAAACGGCGCGCAAAAAAGCCTGGGCTCTAGGCGCAAGGCACAGCTGTCGCACGGGCCATGGAGGGCGTTTGCAACGACGAGCCTTGGCGTTGTGGGGTACAAGGCGGGCATGGAAAAAAAGGCTCTCAGAATCTCAGGTGGCAGCAACCCGGCGGCGGCGGTTTCCCAGGCGCTTGGCCAACACGGAACCCACCGCCATCACCAGCCCCAGCGCAATCGCGGGCTGCCGGTTGGCCAGTTCGGTGTAGCGGATGGCGGTGAGGCTCCACAGCTTGCAGGGCGCACTGGCCTGCACGGTGGCACTGCGCACGCGGTGCGAGAAAAACGCGCCTTCGCCCACCACAGAGCCGGGGCCGACGATGGCCAGCCGCAGGCGCTCTTTTTCGTCCTGGTAGTGCACGCTGAGGCTGCCGCTTTCGACCAGATATAGCGTCCGGTCGGTGGCACCCTGCGAGAAAAGTACCTGCCCTGCGGGCAGGACCACCGGCAAAAGATACGAAGAAAGCACATCCCACTGCGCGGGCGTCAGGGGGTTGGTCATGCTGTCGTCGGCACTGGCCTGTGCAATGGCGTCGATCAGACCGTGCAGGTCGACCTTGAGGGCTGCGGGCAGTGAAACATTCATGGTGCGCCGAAAGTACCCTTGTTACAGATTGGACACAAGCGCTGTTTACGTCCGTTTACAACATAAGCGGACCAGCGGTAGCTACTTGCCGATGCAGAAGCTGGAGAAGATAACGCCCAGCAGGTCGTCAGAGGAGAACTCGCCCGTGATGGTGCTGAGCGCATTCTGCGCAAGCCGCAGTTCTTCAGCCAACAGATCCAGCGCCGGGCCCGTGGCCAGCAGTTGGTCGGAAGCCTCCTGGAGGTGCGCAGCCACAGCCTGCAAGGCCTCGACATGGCGGGCACGGGCAATGTAGATGCCCTCGGGGGCGGACTGCCAGCCCGCCACCTGCAGCAGGATGCGGCGCAGGCCCTCCAGGCCTTCGCCGGTGCGCGCCGACAGGCGCACTGCGGGGCGTGCAGCACGGGGCGAGGATTCCGACGATTCCAAAGTCGAGGCGGCGCAGTCCAGCTTGTTCCAGACATCGATGACAGGAACGGACTGGGGCAGTTTTTGGCCCAGAGCGCTTTCTATGTCTACGTCAGCAGCTATGTAATTCGCAGCATCTGCTCGCGACAAATCGTGTAGAAACAGCACCGCGTCGGCCGCCGCGATCTCGTCCCAAGCGCGGGCGATGCCAATGCGCTCCACCTCATCATCACTGTCCCGCAGCCCTGCGGTGTCAATGATGTGCAGCGGCACGCCTTCGATCTGGATGGTTTGCTGCACCTTGTCACGCGTGGTGCCTGCAATGGGGGTGACGATGGCGAGCTCCGCCCCTGCCAGCGCGTTGAGCAGCGAACTTTTTCCCGCGTTGGGCTGTCCGGCAATGACGACCTTGATGCCCTCGCGCAGTAGCGCACCCTGCCGCGCACGCTGCATGACGGACACCAACGTTTGCTGTAATTTTGATAGCTGACCAGCAGCATCTGCCTTGCGCAGAAAGTCAATTTCCTCTTCAGGGAAGTCCAGCGTGGCCTCCACCAGCATGCGCAGGTGGATCAGCGCGTCGCGCAGGCTGTGGATCTCGGCAGAGAACGCGCCCGTGAGCGACCGGCTGGCGCTGCGGGCGGCGGCCTCGGTGCTGGCGTCAATCAGGTCGGCAATCGCCTCGGCCTGTGCCAGGTCGATCTTGTCGTTGAGGAACGCGCGCTCGGTGAACTCGCCCGGCTGCGCCACGCGCAGGCCGGGCAGACAGGGGCGGCCAGTGACGGGGTCGGTGGCGGCGCCCGCCTCCAGGCAGCGCGCCAGCAGCAACTGCAGCACCACGGGGCCTCCGTGCGCCTGCAACTCCAGCACGTCTTCACCGGTATAGCTGTGCGGACCAGGGAAATACAGCGCAAGCCCCTGGTCGATAGGCTGTCCTTGCGCATCCCGAAACGGTAGCAAGGTGGCCTCGCGGGGCTTGAGGGTGCGACCACACAATGCCTGCACCAGCGTGCCAATGTCACGGCCAGAGACCCGCACGATGCCGACTGCGCCCCGTCCCGGGGCAGTGGCAATGGCAACGATGGGGTCGTGGTGGCGGGCAAGCATGGTGGTCGAGACTCTACAGGGTTCAGGGGCAAGACTGAGGGACATGAAAAAGGCCGCTTGCGCGGCCTTTCGGGGGGTCAGTTCAGGGGTTTCAGCGTTACCGCTGCAGCATCCATCACTTGAACTTTGGCAGGTTGAACTGCGGTGGCACGCCCATGCGGGTGTTGATCAGCCACTGCTGTGCAATCGACAAGATGTTGTTGGTCAGCCAGTACAGCACCAGACCAGCGGGGAAGAAGAAGAACATCACGCTGAAAATCAGCGGCATGAACCACATCATCTTGGCCTGCAGTGGGTCTGGCGGCGCGGGGTTCAACGCCGTTTGCAGCAAGGAGCTGACGGTCATCAGCAAGGGCAGGATGAAAAACGGGTCGGGCGTAGAAAGGTCATTGATCCAGCCGATCCAGGGCGCATTGCGCATTTCAACGCTGGACAGCAGCACCCAGTACAGCGCAATGAACACAGGGATCTGGATCATGATGGGGAAGCAACCGCCCATGGGGTTGACCTTCTCCTCGCGGTAGATGCGCATCATCTCTTGCTGCATCTGCTGCGGCTTGTCTTTCAGGCGCTCGCGCATTTCCATGATCTTGGGGTTGACCGCCTTCATCTTGGCCATGCTGGCGTACGCCTTGGCGTTGAGCCAGTAGAACGCGATCTTGAGCAGCAGCACCAGCGCCACGATGGACCAGCCCCAGTTGTTCAGCAGCTTGTGCAGCTGGTCCAGCAGCCAGTACAGCGGCTTGGACAGGATGGTGAGCCAGCCATAGTCCTTGACCAGTTCCAGGCCGGGATACAGCTTTTCCATCTGCGTTTCGACCTGCGGGCCCGCGAACAGGCGCGCGTCGATGGTCTTGCTGGTACCGGGCTCAATGCTGCCCAGCGAAGTGAGCATGCCCACCGAGTACAGATTGGTATCGACCTTGCGAGTGAAGAGTTCACGCTGGGCACCGTCGGGCAGCAGCCAGGCCGTGGCAAAGTAATGCTGCACCATGGCCACATAGCCATTGGGCGAGTCTTTGGGGATATCGACCTTGCCGCTTTCGATGTCCTTGAACTCGACCTTCTGGTACTTCTTGGCGTCGGTGTAGACCGCAGGACCGGTAAAGGTGGAATAGAACGACGACTCGCCCGGTGGCTTGTTGCCATCACGTACCAGCTGCAGATAGAGCTGCGGCGATACGGGCGTGGTGCCGGTATTGACCACATCGTGCTTGACGGCAATGTCGTAGGCGCCGCGCTTAATGGTCCAGGTCTTGACCAGCTTCAAACCACCCTGGTCGGGCGATTCAAAGCGCACCGTGATCTCATCCTGACCATCCAGCAGTTCGCGGGGGCCAGGTACCACAGTCATCAGGGTCTTGTGCGTGGGGAAGCTGCCGCCAATCAGACCCGTCTGCGCCACGTACACGCGCTGCGCGCTCTCATCCAAAAGCAGGAAGTTGCGGGTCTTGTCCGCCATGTCGATGTGCTGCAGCAGCTCGGCATGGGTGAGCGAGCCGCCTTCGCTGTCAAACGTCAGGCGGTACAGATCGGTTTTCACCTCCACCCGCTCGCGCGAAGCGGGGGCTGCTGTCGAGGCAGGCTGGCCGGGCACGGCCGAAGCCCCCTGTTGCGTGGCCGCAGCCACCGGCACGCTCGAAGCAGGCACGCTGGACACGGGAACACTGGCAGCCCCGGTGGCGCCGGACGCAGCGCCAGCCGCGGCCGGTGCGGTCACCGCAGGCGTGGTGGGGAAAAACGTGGCCTGTTTGCCGTTGTGCAGTTGCCACTTGTCCCACAGCAGAACCATGGAAAAGCCAAAAATCACCCACAGGATGGTGCGGCGAATGTCGTTCATGAAGACTTCTTTGGTGAGGATGGTGGGGTGGTGGGATGGGACAGCCGCGAGAAAAGCCGCAAGCTGCGCGGCAAGTCTTGCGGGCTCTGAGGAACCGGATCATGGCCCCCGTCACACCAGGGGTGGCAGCGTACCAGCCTGCGCACCGTGAGATAACTGCCTGCCGCTGCGCCATGCAACTCTAGCGCCTGCAGCGAATAGACCGAGCAAGTGGGTTCAAACCGGCACGACGATCCCAGCCATGGGCTGAGGAACAACCGGTAGCCCTTGACCACGCCCATGAGCAGACGCTGCATCACCGTCATTTCGCCACCGTCGCCGTATCGGCCACAGCCAGCAAGGCCGCAGCCGGGCTTGCAGGAGCAACGCCAGACCGGCGTGCGGCATGGCCGAACAGTTGGAGCAGTTCGGCACGCACCGCCAGCTTGAGCTGGTCAGAGGTAGCGCTGACAAACTGCTTGCGGTCAAAGGCTGTGCGCAGACGCACCACATGGGCGGCCTGAGGCAACCTGGCCTCAAACGTGGCGCCCACGGTGTAGATCTGCCGCTTGATGGTGTTGCGTGTCACGGCGCGGCGCGCCCAGCGCTTGGGCACCATGGCTCCAAGCCAGACGCCCTGAACGCCAAACAGGGCCTGCGGCCCTTGCGTTGACGGCAAGGAGCCGGGCCCTGTGGGTGCAGCAGCATTGGCATGGCTGGCGGCGCTGGCGCTGCCATCAACGTCCAGCACCAGGCGGTGCAACGCAAAATGCGCAGTGCGGGAGACAGTGCCTCCCGCCATGGCTGCCTGGAACTGGGGACGGGTTTTCAGCCGATGCATGCAAGCGCCCCGTTTGGAACCTGACGGTACAAACCGGGAGCAGGCGGGGTGCAGGCCGTAGACCGTACCGGCCTTAGACGGCCAGGCGCTTGCGGCCCTTGGCGCGGCGTGCGTTGATAACGGCACGGCCGCCGCGGGTCTTCATGCGGACGAGGAAACCGTGGGTACGTGCGCGGCGCGTCTTGGAGGGTTGGTAAGTGCGTTTCATGATGCTATTCCTTGAGGTTCAGTTTCGGTCGCTGCGCTTGAACCCCCTGCAATCTGCACATCCACACGCTGTAAAACAGCGCCTTGGCAGCAGACCTACGGGGCACAAATTTCGGCGCGCCGGGTCAAATCACCCTGAACACATTCAGGGAAACCGAAAATTATCGCAGGCTTGATGACGGCTGGCAATGCCTTTTGGCGGACAGGCCTATCTCGGGGCAGCCGATCACCTGTATTTGACTCGCGTTTGCGGCAGTTTCCACGGTCGCTTCAGGCCATCCAGCCCACCCAAGTTCTCACCCCTCTCTGGCCAACAACACCTCTCATAACAGCGGTTTTCAAATTGTGGATAACTATTTGACAAGCTACAATCCGCCGCCCGGCCCCGTTCCTCCTATCCACAACAAGAATCCCCCTGAAATGATCGAGGAACCCTCCCACAGCCCCCCTTCGTCGCCCGGCTCCGATGCCGGTCAGGGCCTGTGGCAAGCCTGCGTAGAGCAACTGGCGCAAGACCTGCCCGAGCAGCAGTTCAACACCTGGATCAAGCCCCTGATCGCCCAAGTGGCCGAAGACTTCTCAAAAGTCACCGTGCTCGTGGGCAACCGCTTCAAGCTCGACTGGATCCGGGCGCAGTATGCGGGCCGCATTGCCGCACTGCTCGAAGGTCTCTACGGCCAGCCCGTCACCCTGGAGTTAGCGCTTGCTCAGCGGGAATCCGTTGTGCGAACTTATGCTCGTCCCGCAGCGACGGAGCAATCGAACACCGTTTCTCAGTCCGAACCACAGCCCAGCAACAGCGATGAAGCTACAGCGGGCGCGTTCCGCAACCGACTCAATGCAGGCCTCACGTTTGAGACCCTGGTGGAGGGCACAGCCAACCGCATGGCGCGCTCTGCCGCCATGCATGTGGCCGGCATGCCCGGCCATCTGTACAACCCTCTGTTCATCTACGGCGGCGTGGGCCTGGGCAAAACCCACTTGGTACACGCTGTGGGTAACCGCCTGCTGCAAGACCGGCCCGACGCCAAAGTTCTCTACATCCACGCCGAGCAGTTCGTGTCGGATGTGGTTAAAGCCTACCAGCGGCGCACTTTTGATGAGTTCAAGGAGCGCTACCACTCGCTCGATCTGCTGCTGATCGACGATGTGCAGTTCTTTGCCAACAAGGACCGCACGCAGGAAGAATTTTTCAACGCGTTCGAAGCCCTGCTGGCCAAGAAGTCGCACATCGTGATGACTTCGGACACGTATCCGAAGGGCTTGGCCAACATCCACGAGCGTCTGGTGTCACGTTTTGACTCGGGCCTGACGGTGGCGATTGAGCCGCCCGAGCTGGAAATGCGTGTGGCCATTCTGATCAACAAGGCCCGCGTGGAAGGCACCGAGATGCCCGAGGAAGTGGCCTTTTTTGTCGCCAAGAACGTGCGCTCCAACGTGCGCGAACTGGAAGGCGCGCTGCGCAAGATCCTGGCTTATTCGCGCTTCAACCAGAAAGAGATTTCCATCCAGCTCGCCCGCGAGGCGCTGCGCGATCTGCTGTCTATCCAGAACCGGCAGATTTCTGTGGAAAACATCCAGAAGACGGTGGCTGACTATTACAAGATCAAGGTCGCCGACATGTACAGCAAGAAGCGCCCAGCTAGCATTGCCCGGCCGCGCCAGATTGCGATGTACCTGGCCAAGGAACTGACGCAAAAGAGTCTTCCCGAAATCGGAGAATTGTTTGGCGGACGCGACCACACCACCGTTTTGCATGCCGTGCGCAAGATCTCGGGCGAGCGCCAGCAGCTGACCGAACTGAACCAGCAACTTCACGTGCTGGAGCAGACGCTCAAGGGCTGAAAACGGGTGGGAAGCGCCCCGAACAGAATCCGCCCTGTAAAAGGGCAAAATGACGGGCTGTGCAGCAGGGGGAGGCATGACCCGTGCCGCTGTCCAAGCTCCGTTCCAAAAACCACAAGAGGTTGATGACATGATCGTCCTGAAGGCAACACAAGACAAGGTTCTCGCGGTTCTGCAGTCCGTGGCGGGCATCGTGGAGCGCCGCCACACACTGCCCATCCTGGCCAATGTGCTGATCCGCAAGACGGGCAACGCCCTGCAGCTGACGACCAGCGACCTCGAAATCCAGATCCGCACCACCGCCGAACTGGGTGGCGACACCGGCGACTTCACCACCACCGTGGGCGCGCGCAAGCTGATCGACATCCTGAAAACCATGCCCGGCGACCAGACCGTGAGCCTGGAATCAGCCCAGTCCAAACTGATCCTGAAAGGCGGCAAGAGCCGCTTCACGCTGCAAAGCCTGCCTGCTGAAGACTTCCCGCTGGTGCAGGAATCCGCCGCGTTTGGCCCCGTGTTCGCCGTGCCGCAAAAGACATTGAAGGACCTGCTGGGCCAAGTGTCGTTTGCCATGGCGGTGCAGGACATCCGCTACTACCTCAACGGCATTCTGTTCGTGGCCGAGGGCAAGCAACTGAGCCTGGTGGCCACCGACGGCCACCGACTGGCCTTTGCCAGCGCCACGCTGGATGTGGAAGTGCCCAAGCAGGAAGTCATCCTGCCGCGCAAGACCGTGATCGAACTGCAGCGTTTGCTGAGCGATGCGGGCGGCGATAACCAGCCCCACATCGAGATGCAGTTTGCCAACAACCAGGCCAAGTTCACCTTTGGCGGCATGGAGTTCGTCACCAAGCTGGTCGAGGGCAAGTTCCCCGACTACAACCGCGTGAT
>NZ_JBKBXG010000099.1:0-17791 GCF_046314175.1 Acidovorax sp.
CGACCTGGCGCTGCGCAACGGCACGCCACCGCCCGAGTTGCTGCCCGAAGCCATGGCCCTGCTCGCTGGCCAGCCCTGGCGCGGCAACATCCGCGAGCTGCGCAACGTGCTGGAGCAGGCAGTGATGCGCAGCGAGGGCCAGTCCATCGACGCGGCGCAGCTCGAACGCATCTTGCGCGAGGCGGGTGTGGAGCCCGCCGCGCCGGTGCAGGACACCACCGCCGTGGTGATCGAGGCCGAGGACGAGTCGCGCTACCTGCGGCCCCTGGCCGAACAGGTGGCTCAGCTGGAGCAGCGGGCCATCCATGCCGCCATGAAGGCCCATGGCGGCAACAAGCTGGCCACGGCGCGGCAGCTCGGCATCTCACGCGCCACGCTCTATGGACGTCTGGAAAACCCTGAATAAATTTCAGGCAATTGTCTGAAATTTGGACATTTATTGTGTATTGAATTTAGACATTGTTTCCAGCGTGTGAGAAAAAGTTTCTTTGAAATCAAGCACTTGGCTGTTGGCACAGACTGTGCAATAAAGAAGCATCACAACAGGAGACATCGCCATGCACCGTCGCACTCTGGTCGCCCTCGCTTCCGCAGCCGTTACCGCCGCCACACTTTCTGCCCCCGCATTCGCACAGACTGGCGAAATCCGCATTGCCCACGTGTACAGCAAGACCGGCCCTCTGGAGGCCTATGGCAAGCAGACCCAGACTGGCCTGATGATGGGCCTGAACTACGCCACCGGCGGCAGCATGACGGTCAACGGCAAGAAGCTTGTCGTGATTGAAAAAGACGACCAAGGCAAGCCCGACCTGGGCAAGAGCCTGCTGGCCACCGCGTACTCAGACGACAAGGCCGACATCGCCGTCGGCCCCACCGCATCGGGCGTGGCCCTGGCCATGCTGCCGGTGGCCGAGGAATACAAAAAGATCCTGCTGGTCGAGCCCGCCGTGGCCGACTCAATCACCGGCGACAAGTGGAACAAGTACATCTTTCGCACCGGCCGCAACAGCAGCCAGGATGCCATTTCCAACGCTGTGGCGGTGGACAAGGAGGGCGTGACCATTGCCACGCTGGCGCAAGACAACGCGTTCGGCCGCGATGGCGTGAAGGCCTTCAAGGACTCAGTCAAGAAGGCCAAGCTCGCGCACGAGGAATATCTGCCAGCCGCCACCACCGACTTCACCGCCGGTGCCCAGCGCATCATCGACAAGCTCAAGGACCAGCCCGGCCGCAAGATCATCTGGGTGGTTTGGGCAGGCGCCGGCAACCCCTTCAAGATCGCCGACATGGACTTGAAGCGCTACGGCATCGAGATCTCCACCGGCGGCAACATCCTGCCCGCCATGGCTGCGTACAAAAACTTCCCTGGCATGGAAGGCGCCACGTACTACTACTTTGGCATCCCCAAGAACCCTGTGAACGAAGCCCTGGTGGCCGCGCACTACAAGGAGTTCAAGACCCCGCCAGACTTCTTCACCGCAGGCGGCTTCAGCTCTGCCATGGCGTTGGTCACCGCGCTCAAGGCCACGGGTGGCGACACCAATACCAACAAGCTCATCAAGACCATGGAAGGCATGAGTTTTGACACCCCCAAGGGCAAGATGACTTTCCGCAAGGAAGACCACCAGGCCATGCAGAGCATGTACCACTTCAAGATCAAGGTGGACCCGGCCTTTGCCTGGGGCGTGCCCGAGCTGGTGCGCGAGATCAAGCCTGAAGAAATGAACGTGCCGATTCGCAACAAGCGATAGGCCGTCTTTTCGATGCGTTAGCGAGGCCCGACGGGTAGGACAACCATCCTGCTTCGTCGGGGTTCATCCCGCAGGGGCGGCCGCCCCTCTTTTTCCAGTGAATTGATGCATGAACTCCCGGGTTGACACGGGGGCTGGGTCAGACTTTCTCAAAATTATTTGGAGACAAGACAACATGGCTTTCAATTTCATCCGGGCGGCTGCAGCAGGTGCTGCCATCGCGCTGTGCGCTGCTGGTGGTGCCTACGCGGCGGTCAACCTCCCCGCACTCAAGATCGACAAGACGCAGACAACGGTATCGGGCTTGTCGGCGGGCGGCTTCATGGCCGTACAGCTGCACGTGGCGTACTCGGCCACCTTTGCCAAGGGCGCCGGCGTGGTCGCAGGCGGGCCTTTCTTCTGCGCCGAGGGCTCCATCGTCAACGCCACCGGGCGCTGCATGGCCAGCCCCGCAGGCATACCCACCAGCACGCTGGTCAACACCACCAACACCTGGGCCAGCCAGGGGCTGATCGACCCCGTGTCGAATCTGCAGAACTCCAAGGTCTACCTGTTCTCGGGCACGCTCGACAGCGTGGTCAAGCCCGGCGTGATGGACGCGCTGCGCACCTACTACAACAGCTTCGTGCCGGCCGCCAACGTGGTCTACAAGAAGGACATCGCAGCCGAGCACGCCATGGTCACCGACGACTACGGCAACGGCTGCTCCACCAAGGGCGCGCCCTACATCAGTGACTGCAACTTTGACCTGGCTGGCACCATGCTGCAGCATCTGTACGGCCCGCTCAATGCGCGCAATAACGCCACGCTGCCGGCCGCCAACTTCGTCGAGTTCAACCAGAGCCAGTTCATCAGCAACCACGGCATGGCCACCACCGGCTGGGCTTACATCCCGCAGGCCTGCCAGGTGGGCGGCAGCGCCACCTGCAAGCTGCATGTGGTGCTGCATGGCTGCAAGCAGAACGTCAGCGATGTGCAGCAGCAGTACGTGCGCAACACCGGCTACAACCGCTGGGCCGACACGAACAACATCGTGATGCTTTACCCCCAGACCAGCCTGGCGGCCACAAACAGCTGCTTTGATTGGTGGGGCTACGACAACGCCAACTACGCCAAGAAGTCCGGCCCGCAGATGGTGGCCATCAAGGCCATGGTGGACCAAGTCTCAAGTGGCGGCGGCACCACCAACCCACCCACCAACCCGGCCTTGCCCGCCCCCACGGGCGTGAGCACCTCGGGCGCCACCGCCAACAGCATGGTGGTGGGCTGGGGCCCTGTCTCGGGCGCGGCCAGCTACAACGTGTACCGCAATGCCAATAAGGTCAATGCCCTGCCGGTGAGTGGCACCAGCTACAGCGACACGGGCCTGGCAGCGTCCACCACCTACAGCTGGACGGTGCGTGCCGCCGATGCCAATGGTGCCGAAGGCGCCACGTCGGCCGCGGCCAGCGGCACCACGCTGGCTGCACCTGTCGGCGGAGCCACCTGCACCACCGCCAGCAATTACGCCCACACCATGGCAGGCCGTGCCTACGTGGCCGGTGGCTACACCTTTGCGCTGGGATCCAACCAGGCGATGGGGCTGTGGAACATCTTCTTGACCAAGACGCTGAAGCAGACCGGCCCCAACTACTACGTGATCGGCACCTGCTGAGATGAAGCACCCCCTGAGTCGCTTCGCGCCTTCACCCCTCTCTCGCATTGCTGCGCAATGCGGGAGGGGGACGCTCCCAGCGCGGCGGGGCGGCCCTTGCGCGGGAGCGCTGGCTTGGGCCGCGCCAGTGGCGTAGTGCGATGGACAATGGAAATGCTGTGAATGGCTTGGCGCCCCCTTCTGGGATGCCAGGCCCTGTGAAAACTGAAACTGACGACGACCTGTGAAAGCGACCCTCCACCCATGAGCACCTTGTCCACCAAGGACTTGACCATCCGCTTTGGCGGCCACGTGGCAGTCAACAACGTGACCTGCTCGTTTGAGCCCGGCACGCTGACCGCCATCGTGGGCCCCAACGGCGCGGGCAAGACCACGTATTTCAATCTCATCTCGGGCCAGCTGCGCGCCAGCAGCGGCACCGTCACGCTGGGCGGGCAGGACATCACGGGGATGTCCGTGTCGGCGCGCACGCACGCGGGCGTGGGGCGGGCGTTTCAGCTCACCAATCTGTTCCCCAACCTCAGCGTGCTGGAGAACG
Source organism: Acidovorax sp. (assembly GCF_046314175.1). Classification (GTDB taxonomy): domain Bacteria; phylum Pseudomonadota; class Gammaproteobacteria; order Burkholderiales; family Burkholderiaceae_C; genus Acidovorax. Next base: position 3,944 of record NZ_JBKBXG010000099.1, read on the forward strand.
TGCGCCTGGCCGTGCAGGCCACGCAAGAAGGCAAACACCGCCGAGGCCTGAACCTGTGGAGCATCTGGAGCGACCACGCCGCCCTGGTCCAGCGCGCCCGCGTCATCCTGCAGGCCGTGGCCATGAATGACCGTGCCGATACGCCTGTGGCCAGCCTGCCCCATGGCGACCAGCGCAAGCTCGAAGTGGCGCTGTTGATGGCGCTGGAGCCGCAGGTCTACATGTTCGACGAACCCACCGCGGGCATGAGCCACGACGAGGCCCCGGTGATCCTGAACCTGATCCGCGAACTGAAAAAAGACAAGACCAAGATCATCCTGCTGGTGGAGCACAAGATGGACGTTGTGCGCGAGCTGGCCGACCGCATCATCGTGCTGACCAACGGCACGCTGGTGGCCGACGGACCACCGGCCGAGGTGATCGCATCGCCCGTGGTGCAAGAGGCCTACCTGGGCGTCACCAAGGACGCAGAGAAGGAGGCCGCATGAGCAGCAGCAATCTTTTGGAGCTTCGTGGCGTGCACACCCACATCGGGGCATACCACATCCTGCACGGTGTGGATTTGGCCGTGCCCAAGGGCCAGCTCACCATGCTGCTCGGCCGCAACGGCGCGGGCAAGACGACCACACTGCGCACCATCATGGGCCTGTGGCACGCGTCCAAGGGCCGCATCCACTTTGGCGGCAAAGACATCACAGCGCTGAACACCCCCGCCATCGCGGGCATGAACATCGCCTACGTGCCTGAAAACATGGGCATCTTCTCTGACCTCACGGTGAAAGAAAACATGCTGCTGGCTGCACGCAGCGCGCGCAACGCCGCGCAGATGGACGAGGCGCGGCTGCAGTGGATCTTCAAGCTCTTTCCCGCGGTGGAGAAGTTCTGGAACCACCCAGCCGGCAAGCTCAGTGGCGGACAAAAGCAGATGGTAGCCGTGAGCCGCGCCATCGTCGAGCCGCGCGACCTGCTCATCGTTGACGAGCCCAGCAAGGGCCTGGCGCCCGCCATCATCAACAACATGATCGAGGCGTTCGACCAGCTCAAAAAGAGCGGCGTGACCATCTTGCTGGTGGAGCAGAACATTAATTTTGCAAAGCGGCTGGGTGACACCGTGGCCGTGATGGACAACGGCCAGGTGGTGCATGCAGGCAGCATGGCCGCGCTGGCCGAAGACGAGGCACTGCAGCGGTCGCTGCTGGGGTTGGCACTATGAGTTACACGCAGAATATCAAGCCTTTTGGGCCTCTAGCGCTTATTGATAAAGCGCTGATAGCTATTAAATTGGTAGCAATTGAGGTGCGCGGCTGCGATGCTGTAGGAGAACTTGCATGAGCGCCACCCTCCGCGACTTCGACTGGAAGCCCCTGGCCCTGGTGCCCGCGCTGGCGCTGCTGGTGCTGCCCTTCATCGGCTCGCCCAGTACCTGGCTCACGCTCACCGTGGCGGGGCTGGCCATGGGCATGATCATCTTCATCATTGCTTCGGGCCTCACGCTGGTGTTCGGCCTGATGGACGTGCTGAACTTTGGCCACGGCGTGTTCATTGCACTCGGTGCCTTTGTGGCCACCAGCGTGCTGGGCGCCATGGGCGACTACACCCAAAGCGCTGATCTGTGGCGCAACCTGCTGGCCGTGTTGCCTGCGATGCTGGTGGCCATGGCCGTGGCAGGCGCGGTGGGCCTGGCGTTTGAGCGCTTCATCGTGCGGCCTGTGTACGGCCAGCACTTGAAGCAGATCCTCATCACCATGGGCGGCATGATCATTGGTGAAGAACTCATCAAGGTCATCTGGGGCCCGGCGCAGATCCCGCTGCCGCTGCCCGAAGGCATGCGCGGCTCGCTGCTGATTGGCGACGCCGCCATCGAGAAGTACCGCCTTATCGCCGTAGTCGTTGGGCTTGTGGTGTTTGCTGTGTTGGCCTGGGTGCTGTCGCGCACCAAGGTGGGCCTGCTGATCCGCGCCGGGGTGCAAGACCGCGAGATGGTCGAAAGCCTGGGCTACCGCATCCGCCGCCTGTTTGTGGGTGTGTTTGTAGTGGGCTCGGCCCTAGCCGGGCTGGGCGGCGTGATGTGGGGGCTGTACCAGCAAAGCGTGATCCCGCAGATGGGCGCGCAGGTCAACGTACTGATCTTCATCGTGATCATCATCGGTGGCCTGGGCAGCACAGGCGGTGCGCTCATCGGCGCGCTGCTGGTGGGGCTGATGGCCAACTACACCGGGTTTCTGGTGCCCAAGGTGGCTCTGTTCTCGAACATTGCGCTCATGGTGGCCATCTTGCTGTGGCGCCCACAGGGTGTGTATCCAGTGACGAACCGGTGATATTTCTATGCTGAACCGTCTTATTTCCAACGACCACCCGCGCAGCAAAATCCTTGCGGCCATTTTGCTGGCCCTTCTGGTGGGGCTGGCACTGGCGCCCTTTCTGTTCCCCGGCGTCAAGGCCCTGAACGTGGCCGCCAAGGTGCTGATTTTTGTGGTGCTGGTTGCCAGCTTTGATCTGCTGCTGGGCTACACCGGCATCGTGAGTTTTGCGCACACGATGTTCTTTGGCATTGGCGCTTACGGCGTGGCCATTGCCACCACACGCATGGGCGGCACCTGGGGTGCGCTGGCGGTGGGCATCGTTTGCGCGCTCGGCATCAGTCTGCTGCTGTCGCTGGCAGTGGGGCTGTTTTCGCTGCGGGTGCGGGCCATCTTTTTCGCAATGATCACGCTGGCAGTCGCAACGGCCTTTCAGACCCTGGCGTCACAACTGTCGGAGTGGACGGGCGGTGAAGACGGCCTGACCTTCAAGATGCCAATGTGGCTGTCGCCCAGCTTTGAGCCGTTTGAGAACGAAGTGCTGGGCGTGCTCATCGACGGCAAGATCATCACCTACTACCTGCTCTTCGTGGTGGCCGTGGTGCTGGTGCTGGCACTGCTGCGCATCGTCAACTCACCGTTTGGCCGTGTGCTGCAGGCTATCCGCGAAAACGAGTTTCGCGCCGAGGCCATTGGCTACCGCGTGGTGGTCTACCGCACCACGTCCAGCGTGCTGTCTGCGCTGTTTGCCACAATGGCCGGGGCCATGCTGGCGGTCTGGCTGCGCTACAACGGGCCGGACACCTCGCTCAGCTTCGAAATCATGATGGACTGCCTGCTCATCGTGGTGATTGGCGGCATGGGCACCATCTACGGCTCGGCCATCGGCGCCGTGCTTTTTCTGGTGGCGCAAAGCTATCTGCAGGACTTGTTGCGCCTGGGGAGCGAGGCCGCGTCGGCCTTGCCATGGCTGTCCGCGCTGCTCTCGCCCGACCGCTGGTTGCTGTGGCTGGGCGTGTTGTTTGTTCTGTCTGTTTATTACTTCCCCACCGGTGTGGTGGGGCGCCTGCGCGCGGCAGCTGCGCGGCGGACCGCCTGAAGGACTGCGGCGCTGAGCTGTCATGTGCTGAGGCTCGTACGCAGCTTGTCCCCGCAACCCCACGCCACGTCTGCTGATCGCTTTGCCCTTGGGCTTGCCATTTCATCCACTGATCTACCCGCTTTTTAACCATGACCCCCATATCGCGCTACGCCACCTGTGCTGGCCATGAAATCCACTACACCGAATGGGGCCAGCAGGGCGCCCCGGTGGTGATTGCATGGCACGGCTTGGCGCGCACGGGGCGCGACATGGATGACCTGGCCCAGCACCTGGCCCCGCGCTACCGCGTGATCTGCCCCGACACCATCGGCCGGGGCCTGAGCCAGTGGGCGCGCGCGCCGCAGGACGAATACCGTTTGTCTTTCTACGCGCGCATTGCGGCAGGCCTGTTTGACCAGCTGGGCATCGAGAAGGCGCATTGGGTGGGCACATCCATGGGCGGGGCCATCGGCACGGTGTGTGCGTCGGGCCTGTTCCAGCCGCAGCTCAAAGGGCGCATCAGCAGCCTGCTGCTCAACGACAACGCGCCGCGCCTGGCCGACGCTGCGCTGGAGCGCATCAAGGCCTATGCAGGCCAACCGCCCGCGTTTGATACGGTGATGGAGCTGGAAGCCTTCTTCCGTCAGGTGTACCAGCCCTACGGCTGGCTGAGCGATGCGCAGTGGCGCCGCCTGACTGACACCTCGACCCGGCGCCTGCCCGATGGCCGCGTGACCCCGCACTACGACCCGGCCATGGTGCAGCAGTTCACGCACCACACCAACGACTACCTGATATGGGACCACTATGACGCGCTCGACATCCCCGTGCTGTGTTTGCGCGGCGCTGAATCAGACTTGGTGCTGCGCGAAACCACCGCCGAGATGCTGACCCGAGGCCCCGGTGCGCGTGGCTTGGCGCAAGTGGTAGAGGTGCCCGGCTGCGGCCATGCGCCCGCGCTCAATGTGCCGGAGCACTTCGCGCTGGTGGACGGGTTTCTGGCCAATGCGGGTTGACGCGAATTGGGGTATCCCGGGAGGTGGTGGTAGCGAGCACTGGGGTTACATTGGCGCAACGCCTTCGAGTCCGCTGCCATGAAACTCCTCAAACCCTTTCTGCTCACAGCCTCACACCTGCTCACCTTGGGCCTCGGGTTTGCGCTGGGCGTGTATGCGCTGCCCATCTTGATCGCACCGGATGCCCCCACCGAACAAGAGATCAAGGCGAGTGTGCCTGCAGCCCAATGGACCGCCACCTTCCGCCGTGATCTGAAGGACAGCGACGCCTTGCACTGGGGCGAGGGCGCCGTCTCCATCAGCGCGCAAGCCATCAGCCTGGTGGGCAAGCTGGCCCCGGGGCCGGACTACAAGCTCTACCTGTCGCCCGAGTTTGTGGAGACCGAGGTCGACTTCAAACGCCTCAAGCCGCAAATGCTGCGCGTGGGGGATGTGAAAACGTTCAACAACTTCATCGTCCCGGTACCGCAGGGCGTGGACCCGGCGAAATTCAACACCGTGATCGTGTGGTGTGAAACCTTCGGCGAATTCATCACCGCTGCGAAATACCAGTAGCACAGGCAGGGGTTACTGGCCGATCTGTGCCAACGCCGCCTGCAGCCCGGCCAGCCCGCCAACGCGCTGGTCGTTGATAAAAATCTGTGGCATCTGCCGCACTGACGGCCCGCACTTGGCATAAAACGCCAGGCGCTCGGCTTCGTCGTCGATCTTGATTTCCTCAAACGGCAGCGAGCGCGACTTGAGAAGCATCTTGGCGGACTCGCATTGGGGGCATGCGGATTTGGAATACACGGTGATTTGATAGGTCATGGGGCTAGTTTACGGGGCACGGCACAGGGCGAAGCACGAAGACGGCATCCGCCACCGTAGATAAAGCGCGGTGAGTTACCATTCGGTGTGTTTTATGACCGATTGGTAATTTATGCCGCGATTCTTCCCCTGGGCTCCCCGGACTGTGCTGCGGTTTATGGCAGTCATGGTGTTGGCCCTCGCAGGCTGCTCATCCACCAGCCCACCCCCTGGCGTCACACCCGTCACCCCGTTTGACCTGGCCCGGTACGAAGGCCGCTGGTACGAAGTGGCCCGGCTCGACCATTCTTTTGAACGCGGCATGACGGACGTGAGCGCCACCTACCAGAGCCAGAGTGACGGCAGCGTGCGGGTGCTTAACCGGGGCTTTGATACCGGCAAGAACGACTGGCGCCAGGCCGAAGGCAAAGCCAAGTTCATTGGTGATGCAAACACCGCGTCGCTCAAAGTGTCGTTCTTCGGTCCGTTCTATGGCGGTTACCACGTGGCCGCGCTGGATGCGGACTACCAATGGGCTTTGGTGGTGGGGCCCGACCACAGCTACTGCTGGATTTTGTCGCGCACCAAGCAAATGCCGCCTGGCGTGCGTGAACAGCTCATCGCCCGCGCCAACGAGCTGGGCATCGACACCCAGGCGTTGATCTGGGTGACCCACGAACGCACCGACCCACAACCATGAGCCTTGCCATGCCCCCAACGATTGCCATCATCGGCGCAGGTCTGGCCGGTCTGTCTTGTGCACATGCGCTGCTGCAGGCGGGCCATACCGTACACGTGTTCGACAAGGCCCGTGGTCCCTCAGGCCGCATGAGCACCCGCCGCGCAGAAGACGAGCAGGGCGCCTGGCAGTGCGACCACGGCGCGCAGTATTTCACTGCCCGCGACCCTGTCTTTCGCGCAGAGGTGGCCCGCTGGCAGCAGGCGGGTGTGGCCGCTGTTTGGGATGCCCGGCTGTCCAGCTTTGACGGCAGCACGTGGACCACCCCGCACACCCCGCTGGATCGATTTGTGGGCACGCCACGGATGACATCGCCTGCTGCCCGGCTGGTACAAAACCTGGGCGACCGCGCGCTCGCGCAGTGGCAAACCACCGTGCAGCGGCTGGACCGCACCGAGAGCGGGTGGGCTATCACCTGCGCAGAGCACGGCACACTCAGCCAGCGTTACGGCACCGTGCTGCTGGCCGTGCCCGCACCGCAGGCCGTACCCCTGCTGGCCCCTGAAGCACCCGCAGGCGCCGACATCGCCGCCAGCGCGCACATGCGTGGCAGCTGGGCTGTGATGCTGCGCTACGCCGCCCCCGTGGCCATGCCGTGGGACGGCGCCTTCATCAACACCGGCCCGCTGCGCTGGGTTGCGCGCGACAGCAGCAAGCCCGGCCGCACGGGGCCAGAAACCTGGCTGGTGCACGCCAGTGCCGAGTGGAGCGAGGCCCACATTGAAGACAGCACAGAGTCTGTGACCACTGCACTCATCGCCGCCTTTGAAGCCCTGGGTGGGCCTGCCCCCTTGGCCGCCACGGCGCACCGCTGGCGCTATGCCGACACGGAACCCGCGCTGACACGGGGCAGCTGGTGGGACGCATCCCTGCGCCTGGGGTTGTGCGGCGACTGGTTGAATGGCGGCAAGGTCGAGGGCGCCTGGCTCAGCGGACACACGCTCGCACAACAGGCCTTGCAGCCTGCGTAAAGCCAAAGGTCCATCATGCGCATGCGCAAAAAGTCCGACCTACCTCAAAAGCAGTGCCAGCACTGCGGCCTGCCCTTCACCTGGCGCAAGAAGTGGGAGAAGGTGTGGGACGAAGTCAAGTTCTGCTCAGACCGCTGCCGCAGTGACCGCAAAAGCGCGGGCAAAGCGACCAGCGGCTCAGCAGGGCAGGGCGCGGTATGAGCACCATCCTGTTCTGGTTTCGCAACGACCTGCGCCTGCACGACCAGCCCGCGTTGCATGCGGCACTCACCAGCGGCGCCACGCACCTTCTGCCGGTGGTATGCCTGCCTTCGGCCGACGAGGTCACGCCCTGGGGCTTCGCGCGCGTGGGCGCGCACCGCCAGGCCTTTGTCGCCAGCGCCCTGCGTGACCTGGGCGTACGCATGGCCGCGCTGGGCAACCCGCTGCAGGTGTGCAATGCATCGCCCGCCACCGCATTGCCTGCGTTGGCGCATGCGGTGGGCGCCACCACCGTGGTGTGCGAAGACATTGCTGCACCCTACGAGCAGGCCGAGATAGCCGCCCTGCGCGCTGCCGGGTTGCAGGTGCGCACTGTGTGGCACAGCAGCTTGTTGCAGCCATCTGACATGCCCTGGCCGGTGACCGATCTGCCCGCCGTGTTCTCGCCATTTCGCAACGCCGTGGAGCGCGCGGGCATCCAGCCCCGTGCGCCATTGCCAGCGCCCGCGTCCCTGTTGCCGCCCCCATTGGTACCACCTGATGTGTGGAGTGCCTTGGGCGCAGCGCCCGCCTTGGCAGAGCAGGGCGCCAACGCCAGCGACCACCCTGCAGGGCGCGACCCGCGCTCGTCCTTCCCTTATGGCACACCCGCGTGCGACGGCAGTGAAGCCGCCGCTCTAGCCCACCTGGCGCAGTACCTGGCGCGCAAACTACCCCACAGCTACAAGGCCACGCGCAACGGGCTTACCGGACTGGCTTACTCCAGCAAGTTCTCGCCCTGGCTGGCCACCGGCGCGTTGTCACCCCGCCAGATATATGCCGACCTCAAAACCTTTGAACGTGACCACGGTGCCAATGACGGCACCTACTGGCTCTGGTTCGAACTGCTGTGGCGCGATTACTTCCGCCTGCTGCACCTGCAATACGGCGCAGCACTGTATGGCGCGCGGGGTCTCTCAGCACTGCCCGCAGCCCGCCACAACGCACAGGGCTTTGACCGCTGGTGCCAGGGCCGCACCGGCGAGCCGCTGGTGGACGCTGCCATGCGCGAGTTGGCTGCCACCGGCTACTTGAGCAACCGCCTTCGCCAGGTGGTTGCCAGCTTTCTCATCTACGACCTGCACGGCGACTGGCGCGCAGGCGCCGCGTGGTTTGAGTCGCAACTGGTGGACTACGACGTGTACAGCAACCAGGGCAACTGGCTCTACATTGCCGGGCGCGGCACCGACCCGCGCGGCGGCCGCCGCTTCAACCCGGTAAGGCAAGCGCAAGACCATGACGCAGACGGCAGCTACCGCCGCATGTGGGGCACGCTGTGAGCGCCCCGCAGTCCGTCACCGGGCATGGAGCCCATACCCTGCGCCTGCTGCTGGGCGACCAGCTCAACCCAGAGCATTCATGGTTTGCCACACAGGATGAGGGCGTGGTCTACGTGCTGATGGAAGTGCGGCAAGAGACCGACTACGTGCTGCACCACGCGCAAAAAATCCTCGCCATCTTTGCCGCCATGCGCGACTTGGCCCGCCACCTGCGCGATGCCGGGCACCGCGTGCGCTACGTAGCCATTGACGACGCGAGCAACCGCCAGTCCATGCCCGACAACCTGGCCGCCCTCATGGCCCACTACGGCGCGCACACGTTGCAATACCAGTACCCCGACGAATGGCGGCTGGACGAGCAGCTGCGCACCTGGGGCGCAGAGCAAACCTTTGCCGTGCAGGCCGTCAGCAGCGAACACTTCTACACCACCCGCACCGAAATGGCCGAGGTGTTCAAGGGCCGCAAACAGTGGCTCATGGAGCACTTTTACCGCCGCATGCGCCAGCGCCACAGCGTGCTGATCGACGTAGCGGGCGAGCCCGAAGGCGGCCAGTGGAACTACGACCACGACAACCGCAAGCCCTGGCCTGGCATGCCGGGTTTACCGCCCGACGCCCGCCCCACGCACGACCACAGCGCCTTGTGGGCCACCATTCAGGCCGCAGGCGTGCAGAGCTTTGGCAACCCGCAGGCCCACGCACTGCGCTGGCCGCTCAACCGGGCCGAGGCGCTGGCGTGGCTCGACCACTTCGTCACCGCCACGCTGCCAGACTTTGGTGCTTACGAAGACGCCATGAGCACGAAGAGCGCGCGGCTCTTTCACTCCCTGCTGTCCTTCGCGCTCAACACCAAAATGCTGCGCCCGCACGAGGTGGTGCAGCGCGCCCAGGCCGCCTACCACGCAGGCGCCGCGCCCCTGCCAGCGGTGGAGGGCTTTGTCCGCCAGATCCTCGGCTGGCGCGAATACGTGCGCGGCATCTACTGGGCCCACATGCCCGGCTACGACGAGCGCAACGCCCTGGGCCACAACACACCGCTGCCGGAATGGTTTTGGACGGGCAATACCAAAATGCGATGCATGCAGCACGCCGTGGGCCAGTCGCTGGAGCATGCGTATGCCCACCACATCCAGCGCCTCATGGTCATTGGCAACTTTGCGCTGCTGGCGGGGCTCGACCCTGCTGCGGTGCACCGCTGGTACCTGGGCGTGTACATCGACGCCTTTGAATGGGTGGAAGTGCCCAACACCGTGGGCATGAGCCAGTTTGCCGACGGCGGCCTGCTGGCCACCAAACCCTATGTGAGCAGCGCCGCCTACATCGACCGCATGAGCGACTATTGCAAAGGCTGCCACTACGACAAGAAGCTCAAGGTGGGCGAGCGAGCCTGCCCGTACAACGCCCTGTATTGGGACTTTTTTGCGCGCAACGAGGGCACGCTGGGCAATAACTTCCGCCTCGGCATGGTGTACCGCCAGCTGCAAAAGATGCAGGGCCCGCAGCTGGATACGCTGCGAGAGCACGCTGCCAGCCTGCGCACGCGGCTGGATGCGCTGTAGCCCGCTTGCCGAATCACCCAACGACACGCTCACCGCAGGACCGCGCCATGTCTAACGCACAGCCCACCACAATGCCGTTCATCTCTTTGCAGTCACTGCCCGACGGCTACCGCGCCCTCGTCATCGGCTCCACCGGTGCCATCGGCAGCGCCTTCCTAGCCCACCTGCAGGCCGACCCGCGCTGCGCCCTGGCCGTGGGCCTGGGCCGCCATACCAGCCCGGCGGTCGATTTGGACGACGAAGCCACCATCGCCACCGCCGCCCGGCAACTCAAGGCCCAGGGCCCGTGGCACTGCATCATCCACGCTGCAGGCATGCTGCACGGCCCCCACGGCCTGCCCGAAAAGCGCCTGGGTCAGCTCAACTACGCGCAGATGGAAGCTACCTTCCGCGCCAACACCTTTGGCCCCGCGCTGGTACTGGCCCACTTTGCACCGCTGCTGCCCAAGCAGGGGCGCAGCCTGCTGGCCGTGCTCTCGGCCAAGGTGGGCAGCATTGGCGATAACCGCCTGGGCGGCTGGTACAGCTACCGCGCCTCCAAGGCTGCGCTCAACATGCTGGTCAAAACGGCGTCTATCGAAGTGGCTCGCACCCATCCCCAGGCCGTGCTGGTGGCCTTGCACCCGGGTACCGTCAATTCGGCACTGTCGGCACCCTTCAACGGCGCAGAAATCGGCCGCCCGGCTGCCGATGCGACGGGCGACATGCTGCGGGTGCTGGATGGGTTGCCAGTGGAGGAAACGGGTAGCTTCTACGCCTACAGCGGCGACAAGCTGCCGTGGTGATGGTGAGACGGTTTGCTATGATTTTGATACTGATGGTGCAATGCCAGTAAGCGCTAGCAGCCATATTTAGGCATATTTTTTTGGTGTGCCTGTTCTCCCGCTCGCGCCAGTCTCTGGGTTCAGCAGAACGTCTTGGTGTAACCCATCGAACCACGCCGCGCGGGTGTTTCATGCTGCCTCCGTGGAGAATGCCGCATGCTTTCTTCCCCTTCTCAAGACTTCAACCTGGTCGCCTCCCACACCACAGCCGCAGCCTCTGCCGTGAGTGATTGGGTAGTGCGGCACTATGGCCTGCAAGTGCAGCAGTGCTACCTGATCCGCCGCAACCTCAACGACAACTACGCCGTGCGGGCCACGGATGGCAGCCGCTATGTGGCGCGGCTTTGTGCCATTCGGCCACGCGGCGCGTTCAACGTGGATTTCGAGGTCGCGCTGCTGACCCACCTGCACGCACAGGGCGTGGGCGTTGCCACGCCGGTTGTGGCTGCGAACGGAGCTGCCAGCGTTACCCTGCCGTTCCCCGAGGGCCCGCGTGCGCTGGTCTTGTTTCGCCACTGCGACGGCGCCGTGCCCGATACGCCCGAAGAGCTGCACCTGACCGGCGCCACGCTGGCCCAGATTCACAGTGCCGCGCAAACCTACGCAGGCCCCGCAAGCCGCTATGTGCTGGACGGCCACCATCTTGCAGGCCGTACGCTAGGCTACCTTGCCGCCCATCCCGAGATCGACCCTGCCGTGCTGGATGCCTACCGGCAATTGATTGAGCGCCTTCTGAGCGAGTTGGCGAGCGTGGAGGGCAGCCTGACCCGTGTGATGTGCCACGGCGACACGCATGGCTTCAACAACCATGTGACCACCGATGCCGAAGGTGTGCGGCGCGCCGCTTTCTTCGACTTTGACGACGCCGGGCCAGGGTTCCTGACCTATGACCTGTGTGTGTGGCTGTGGTCGAACCTGCCGCGCAAGGCCCCCATGGAGCCCGACGACGCCTTGCTCAAGCGCTGGCAGCAGTACCTGGGTGGCTACCGCGCCGGGGGCGGCCATGTCACAGATGCCGACCTCGCCGCCTTGCCCCTGTTTTTGCAGGTGCGGCACCTGTGGAACATGGGGGAGGGCGTGGCGCGCGTCCACCACTGGGGCGCCAACATGATGTCTGCCGACTGGATCAAGAAGCAGCTCGATGTGATGGCTGGCTGGGGGCGGTTGCAATTGACCAGTGTTTGACGCGGACCGTGTTCTTTACCTAGCGTCTCACTCACGCATTCTCCTCATCGCGCGCTGATTCCAAACTTCCTCACCCGATAAGCCATCGTCGCCCGGCTGATCCCCAACAACCGCGCCGCCAGCGCCACATTCCCCCCCGCACTTTGCAGCGCCTGCCGCAGCATTTGCTCTTCCGCCTGGTGCAGCGGTGCCACCACCGGCGCAGCGGCTGGCGGTAGCGCCGCACCGGCCCGCGCACTCGCTGCCAATGCCGCTTGCGGAGCCTGCACCGCAGCCCCCATACCCGCCACCGCCTGCGCATGCAGCGTCCCCCCGCTGTTGCCCTGCAAGTGCAGCGACATCACCCCACCACCACTTTGCTCACCGCCCGCAAACAGGTGGTGCGGTTCAATCGGCTCGCCATCCGTCGCCAGGATCACCGCGCGCTCGATCAGGTTCTGCAGCTCGCGGATGTTGCCGGGGAAGGGGTAGTGAAACATCGCCTTCACCGCAGCTTGGCTGAAGCCGGGCACCTGCCGCTGGTGCTTGCGCTGGTAGTGGGCCAGGAAGTGGCTCATCAGCAGGGGGATGTCGTCGCGCCGGTCGCGCAGCGGGGGTAGGTGGATGGGGAATACGTTGAGGCGGTAGAACAGGTCTTCGCGGAAGCTGCCCTCGCGCACGGCCTGGCGCAGGTCCACATTGGTGGCGGCCACCAGGCGCACGTCTACGCGCACGGTGCGGGTGCCGCCCACGCGCTCCACCTCGCCTTCTTGCAGCGCGCGCAGCAGCTTGCCCTGGGCTACCAAACTCAGCGTGCCGATTTCGTCGAGGAAGAGGGTCCCGCCGTGCGCGCGCTCAAACCGGCCGGGGCGGGATGTGCCTGCGCCGGTGTAGGCGCCGCGTTCCACGCCAAAGAGTTCACTTTCGACCAGCGTCTCGGGGATGGCCGCGCAGTTGATGGCCACAAAGGGCTGGCTGCTGCGGGGGCTGATGCGGTGAAGCATGCTGGCAAACATCTCCTTGCCCACGCCCGATTCGCCGGTGAACAGCACGGTGGCAGCGGTGGGGGCCACGCGCTGCAGCATGTGGCAGGCGGCGTTGAAGGCGGAGGACGCGCCGACCATGGTGGCGTGGGCGGTGGGGTCGGCGGCGGTGCCTGCATTGCCTGATGCCGCTTTGCCCGGTGGCACGCCCAGGTAGGTGGTGCGGGCCTTGGCCCGCGCGCCTTCTGGCATCGAGGCGGGCAGCGTCGCGGGCGGGGTGCCCACAAAGTCTTGCGCGTTCAGGTAGAACAGGTCCTGCTCGGGGTCGTCCCACAGGTGGGCCGATTTGCCCACCACGCGGCAGTGCGCCGCGCCGGACGAGCGGCAGTCCACCTCGCGGAAGACGATCATGCGGCCGAACAGGGTGCTGACGTAGCCCGTAGCGTAGCCCACCTGCATCCAGCACGCGGGCGAGCCGCCCACGCCGTAGGCGGCGATGTGCTCGTCGTCTTCGCTGGAGTTGTGCCAGATGAATTCGCCGTCGTATTCGCCCAGCTCGGCGTTGTAGCGGGCGTGCACCACCTCCACCTGCACCACGCCCTCCAGCGCGTGCAGGCGGGTGCCGGCCATGGCTGCGGCGGTGGGCTCTGCGTCGGGCCACTGCTGGCGCACCAGGTGGGCGTCGCGCGCGCCGCTCACGTAGCCCGCGCGGGTGAGCAGGCCGCGTGCCTTGTCCAGGCCAATGCTGTCGATCAGCTCGCGCCGCAGCGAGCCCAGGGCTTCGGAGTGCAGCAGGATCATGCGCTGGTCTTGCAGCCAGATGCGCCCGTCGCCGGGCGAGAAGAACAGGCATTCGCTGATGTCGGCCACCGTGGGGTGGGTGTGCTGGCTGATGCCATGGG
>NZ_JBKBXG010000100.1:0-17581 GCF_046314175.1 Acidovorax sp.
CAAGGCGCGCTGGGCACACCTCTTCCCCCGCCGCTGCTTCGCCCAGTTCCGCAATGTCAGACAGGCGCAGGGTGTTGCAATAGGCCTTCAGACGTGTACGCAGCTCACGACCCAGCCCCCCGGCGGCTCCGGTCAGCAAAAGGCGTTCAAATCGGATCGGCGTCGGGTGACAAGGCATGGCAATTACAGAGGTTCTTGGTACAGTGGCGATACATTGGGTTGCACGTCATCAGTTGTCATACAACAAGGACGCAATGTACCCGTTCTGCCCCCGACGCCACATAGGGATAACACCAAGAAATGAACACCGACACCGTGCTTCGCCGCAAGCCCCGCACCCTGGCCCTGGAGCTGGTCGAATCCCTGGGCGACCGCATCCGCGACGGCCGCCTGGCCCTGGGTGACAAGCTGCCCACCGAGGCCGCCATCATGGGTGAGTTCAGCGTGAGCCGCACGGTGGTGCGCGAGGCCATCTCCAAGCTGCAAGCCTCGGGCCTGGTGGAGACTCGGCACGGTATCGGCACCTTTGTGCTGGGCCTTGGGCAGGCACCGGGGTTCAAGATTTCTGCGGACCAGGTCAGCACGCTGCGCGACGTGATCGCGGTGCTGGAACTGCGCATTGGCGTCGAAACCGAAGCCGCCGCCCTCGCCGCCCAGCGCCGCACCGAGGCCAACATCCACGCCATGCGGGGCGCTCTGAACGCCGTGGCATCCGCTGTGGATGCGGGGCGCGATGCGGTGGCTGCGGATTTTCAGTTCCATCTGGAAATCGCGCGCGCCACGCAGAACAGCCACTTTGCCGAGCTCATGGGCACGCTGGGCACCATGATCATTCCGCGTGCACGGCTGGATGCCACCGATGCGTTGAATGACGAGCGCCGCCAGTACCTGCGGCGGGTCAATGGCGAGCATGAAAGCATCTATGACGCCATCGTGGGTCAAGACCCGGACGCGGCCCGCGCTGCCATGCGCACCCACCTGGCCAACAGCCGCGAGCGCCGCCGCCGCGCGCAGGCAGAGGCAAGCTGAAGCAGCACCGATCCAGACTGCGCGCTGCCCCCTCCGCCAGTGGTTGCCAGCGGTTGCTACGTGCCGCAGTGGTCTGATCAGTAGTAACCCTTGGACGCTTGGTAGGCGCAATGTTGTACGATGACATACAACACATCTGGATGAAAAGGCTTGGCTCATCGCTCTTCATCCGTAGCCTCTGGAGTCCCTCGCAATGTCCCGTCACACATCTCACAGCGCACTGCAGCCAGACCTGCAGCTGACGCGTCCCAAATCCTGCGCCACCCTGGTCGCCCCCTTGGGAGCGCCCCGCCCATGACCACACCCCGCATTACCGCTGTGCGCGTGGTGCCGGTGGCCGGACGCGACAGCATGCTGATGAACCTGTCGGGTGCCCACGCGCCGTTTTTCACCCGCAACCTGCTTATCCTGACCGACAGCGCAGGCCGCACCGGTGTGGCTGAGGTGCCCGGTGGCGAGGCCATCCGCCAGACGCTCGAAGATGCCCGCCCGATCATCGACAACGCCCGTGTGGGCGACTGGCAGCGCGTGCTGAACACCGTGCGTTCCACCTTCGCCGCACGCGATGCAGGGGGGCGCGGCCTGCAGACATTTGACCTGCGCACCACCATCCATGTGGTAACCGCCGTGGAGACTGCTTTTCTGGACCTGCTGGGACAGCACCTCGAAGTGCCTGTGTGCGCGTTGCTGGGCGAAGGCCGGCAGCGCAGCAGCGTGCCCATGCTGGGATACCTGTTCTTCATTGGCGACCGCCGCAAGACCGCCCTGCCCTACGACACCGCTCCCCATGCCGACGACGCCTGGCTGCGCCTGCGCCATGAAGAAGCGATGACGCCCGAGGCCGTGGTGGCGCTGGCCGAGGCAGCCCACGCACGCTATGGATTTCAGGACTTCAAGCTCAAGGGCGGCGTGCTGCCAGGCGAGGCCGAGATCGAAGCCATCTGCGCGCTGAAAGGCCGCTTTCCGCAAGCGCGCATCACGCTCGACCCCAATGGCGGCTGGCTGCTGAAAGACGCCGTGCGCCTGCTGCGCGATCTGCACGGCACCCTGGCCTATGCCGAAGACCCCTGCGGTGCCGAGGGCGGATTCTCGGGCCGCGAGGTAATGGCCGAGTTCCGCCGCGCCACGGGCCTGCCCACTGCGACCAACATGGTGGCCACCGACTGGCGACAAATGGTGCATTCGCTGTCGCTGCAGGCGGTGGACATTCCGCTGGCTGACCCGCATTTTTGGACCATGCAGGGCGCCGTGCGCGTGGCGCAAACCTGCCGCGACTTTGGCCTGACCTGGGGCTCGCACTCCAACAACCATTTCGACGTATCGCTGGCGATGTTCACCCACGCAGCGGCTGCGGCCCCCGGGCGCATCACCGCCATCGACACGCACTGGATCTGGCAGGACGGCCAGGGCCTGACCCAACAGCCGCTGCAGATCGTCGATGGCGAGGTGGCCGTACCCACGGCGCCGGGCCTGGGCGTGGCGCTGGACATGGACGCCGTCGAATCCGCGCACCAGTTGTACCAACAGCATGGGCTGGGCGCACGCGACGACAGCATCGCCATGCAGTACCTCATACCCGGCTGGGCCTTTGACCCCAAGCGGCCTGCGCTGGTTCGCTGATGGACGTGTCATCGGACCCTACCCACAATGCCTCCGGCACTTTTCACCCACTGACCTGAACGAACGAACGAGCAACTCACCATGCATGCAAACCTGATTGGCGGCGCCTGGACCGACGGCGTCCGAACTTACCAAAACACCAACCCCTCTGACACCCGTGATGTGATCGGCGACTACGCCGTAGCAAGCCGCGAGCAGGCGCTGGACGCCGTGGCCGCCGCACACGCGGCCTTCCCGGCCTGGAGCGTGTCCACGCCCCAGCAGCGCTTTGACATCCTGGACGCCGTGGGCAACGAAATCATCACGCGCAAAGCCGAGCTGGGCGACCTGCTGGCCCGCGAAGAAGGCAAGACCCTGCCCGAGGCGATTGGCGAAGTGGGCCGCGCTGCTGCCATCTTCAAGTTCTTTGCAGGCGAGGCGCTGCGCCCCGGTGGCGAGCTGGTTCCGTCCGTGCGCCCCGGCGTGGGCATCGAGATCACGCGCGAGCCACTGGGCACCATCGGCATCATCACGCCGTGGAACTTCCCCATCGCCATCCCGGCGTGGAAGATCGCGCCCGCCCTGGCCTACGGCAACTGCGTGGTGTTCAAGCCCGCCGAAGTGGTGCCGGGCTCTGCCTGGGCGCTGGCCGACATCCTGCACCGCGCAGGGCTGCCTGCTGGCGTGTTCAACCTGGTGATGGGCCGTGGCTCTGAAGTGGGCCAGGTGCTGCTGGAGGACGAACGCATCGCAGGCGTGAGCTTTACCGGCTCCGTCGGCACGGGCCAGCGCGTGGCCGCCGCCTGCGTGCCACGCGGCGCCAAGGTGCAACTGGAGATGGGTGGCAAGAACCCGTTTGTGGTGCTGGACGATGCCGACCTGAACGTGGCCGTGGGTGCCGCTATTAACAGCGGCTTCTTCTCGACCGGCCAACGCTGCACCGCCAGCAGTCGCATCATCGTGACCGAAGGCATTCACGACCGCTTCGTAGCTGCCATGGTCGAGAAGATGAAGACCCTGAAGGTGGACGACGCGCGCAAGGCCGGCACCGACATCGGCCCCGTGGTGGACGACCGCCAGTTGGCGCAAGACCTGGAATACATCTCCATCGGCCAGCAGGAAGGCGCCACGCTGGCCTTCGGCGGCGAGGCCATGGCAAAGAACGCCGACGGCGCGCCCGGCTACTACCTGCGCCCCGCGCTGTTCACCGACACCACCGCGCAGATGCGCATCAACCGCGAAGAAATCTTTGGGCCCGTGGTCAGCGTGTTGCGCGTGAAGAACTATGACGAAGCGCTGGCCATGGCCAATGACACGCAGTTTGGCCTGGCCAGTGGCATCGCCACCACCAGCCTCAAACACGCCACGCACTTCAAGCGGCACGCGCAGGCCGGCATGGTGATGGTGAACCTGCCCACGGCGGGCGTGGACTACCACGTGCCGTTTGGCGGCCGCAAGAGCAGCAGCTACGGCCCGCGTGAGCAGGGGCGCTATGCGGCGGAGTTTTACACCACGGTGAAGACGGCCTACACGCAAGCGTGAAGCGACAGGTCTGCGGCCCCACGCGGTGCCCACCCCACTCTCGGGTTACGATTTTTTAGTAAAAACAGGCTCTAGCGCTTATCTATCAAGCGCTAGCAGCTATCTTTTTTGACATCCTCATCCTACTTTGCTCTCCCGGTCAGTGCTGCCGGGGGCCACGGTATGATGCCGCCCCATGAACGCCACCCGACGAACCTTCTCTGCGCTGCGCCTGTGGGTGCTCGCATGGTTCGTGGCGTCGATGGGTGTGGCCATTGCATCACCGCTGGTACACCCTCAGTCCATTGAGGTGATCTGCTCAGGCGCGGGCACCATCAAGCTGCTCGTACAGACCGACGACGGTACCGTGGAAATGGGCGCGATGGGCATGGACTGCCCGTTGTGCTCCACACCTGGCGCACCGCCACCCACGCTGGTGGCGCCTGCGCTGCCGCCCCATCCCCTGGCCCATGCGCTGCAGCCCGTCGAGGCTGCCCGCATAGCAGTCGCCACCGCGGCCCCGCTGCCCGCGCGCGGCCCGCCATCCCGCTCTTGAACTGAAGCCCCTTCGCAGCGCCCGGAACCTGGTGGGCGGGTGCTGCGCTTTCCTTTTCGGTTGGTTTCACGACAGTGCCGCCCTGCGCGTTGACCCGCGCAGGCCCGCAGCGCTGTCGCGTCAAGACAAGAGCGTTTTTATGTCCCGTTTCACTTCGTCTGCTTCGCGCCGCGCCGCAAGCTTTCCGCCTTCGCCTCTTTCTTCTCTGTGCCTCGGGGTGCTCGCCACCTTCGCGCTGACCTCCGTGGCAGCGCACTCACAGACCACCACCGCGCCCACACTGCAGGCCGTGGATGTGGTGGACTCCGCCGCATCGCCCAATGGCAAGCTCAGCCTGGACACGCCCGTGGACACCGGCAGCCGCCTGGGCCTGACGGTGCGCGAGAACCCCGCCTCCGTCACCGTGGTGGACCGCGCCACCATCGACGCACGTGGCGCACAGGACACGCAGGAAATCCTGCGCGCCGTGCCGGGCGTGGTGGCGCACAACGCGCCGGGCTCCATGTCCGCGCACTACCGGGGGTTCACATCCAACTCGGTGGCCCAGCTGTACAACGGCATCAACCCGCAATACGGCAGCGCCACGCGCGCGGTCGACAGCTGGATCTATGACCGCGTCGAGGCCATCGGCGGCGCGTCGAGTTTTCTGTACGGCTCGGGCGGCGTGGGTGGCTCCATCAACTACATCACCAAGACGGCCGAGCGCAGCGACTTTGCGGAAGCGCAGCTGCGCCTGGGTTCCTACGACCTGAAAGAAGTGTCCGTGGGCCTGAACCGCCGCATTGCGGGGGGCGATGGCAGTGCAGGCCCTGCGCACTACGCGCGCATCGACCTCAACCACCGCAACGCAGGCAGCTGGACCGAAGGCACCAAGACGCAGTCCACCCAGCTCGCGACCTCGCTGCTGTCGGACCTGGGCGGGGGCTTCAGCCACACGCTGGCCTACGAATACCAGAAAGACCATGTGGACCGGCCCTACTGGGGCACGCCGGTGCTCAACCCCGCCGTGGGCGCGCTGACCATCGACCCGGCCACGCGCTTCAAGAACTACAACAGCGCCGATGGCATGTACGAACACCGCGTGCAATGGCTGCGCTCGGTGGCACAGTGGCGTGTGTCCGATGCGCTGCAGTTCAAGAACACGCTGTATGCCTACGACGCGCTGCGCGACTACCGCAACGTCGAAACCTACACATTCAATGCCGCGAACACAGCGGTCACACGCACATCCCCGCTGCTGCAACGCCACGACCAGCAGCTCGTGGGCAACCGCCTCGAAGGGACCTACCAGGGCCAGCTCGCAGGCCAAAAGAGCGACTGGGCTTTTGGCCTGGACGTGAGCGTGAACAAGCAAACGCGCTTCCCGCTCGGCCCCTCGGTCACCGTGAGCACGGTCAATCCTTACCACTTCTCCACCGAGAACTTTTTCGACATTCCCGGCATGTCGCCCGTCCTGAGCCCCGACAAAGACAACAAGATCACCAACACCGCGCTGTACCTGGAAAACCGCACCCTGGTGGCCTCCGGCGTGAACCTCATCACCGCACTGCGGCACGAGCGCATCGACCTGGACCTGGTGAACCGCCGCGCCGTGACGGCCACATCGCCCGCCACCTTCAGCCGCAGCTACAGCCCCACCACCGGCCGCCTGGGCGTGGTGTGGAGCATTGCGCCCGGCGCCAACCTGTATGCACAGGCCTCCAACGCGGCCGACCCACCATCGGGCTCGCTGGCCTCGGCCTCGTTTGCCGATGTGCGCAACAACAGCGAGCTGACCACGGGCCGCCAGGTCGAGGTGGGCAGCAAGTTCGACTTCTGGGACGGCAAGGGCAGCGCCACGGTCGCGGCCTTTGACATCCGGCGCAAGAACATCGCCTCGCAAGACCCATCCAACCTCAACCTCACAGTGCTGGTGGGCGAGCAGTCGTCCAAGGGCATCGAGCTGTCGGCAGGCATCCGCCCCACGCCGCAATGGCAGTTGCAGGGCAACCTGGCGCTCACCCGCGCGCGGTACGAGAACTTTGTGCAGGGCGGTGTCTCACGCGCGGGCAATGTGCCCCAACTGGTTCCGCAGCAGGTGGCCAACCTGTGGGCCTCATACACGATCACGCCCACCGTCACGGCCAGCGTGGGCGTGCGCCATGTGGGCAAGGTGTATGGCAATGCAGCCAACACCAAGTTCTGGCCGTCGTACACGCTGCTGGACCTGGGCCTGGCGTGGAAGGTCAACAAGACCACCACCCTCACGGGCCGCGTGCGCAACGCCACCGACCGCATCTACGCGGCTGAGACGCGCGACCAGGTCTACCTGGGCGCACCGCGCACGCTGGACGTGACGCTGCACACCGCGTTCTGACGCAGGCGGAGCACCGGACATGCCACACGCCAAACGCTGGCTGTACCTCGTCCACCGCTGGCTGGGCGTGCTGCTGTGCGCCTTCTTCGCCATGTGGTTCCTCTCGGGCGTGGTGATGATGTACGTGGGCTACCCCAAGCTCACGCAGGCCGAGCGCCTGGCCCATCTGCCGCCACTGCGCAGCGCCATCGCGGGACCCGAGCGCCTGCTCGAACCCGCCGAGGCCCTGCAGCACGCGGGCCTGGCAGGGCCGCTGCAAGACCTGCGGCTGGCCATGGCCAGCGGCGGGCGTGCGGTGTACCTGGTGGCTCCCGCAGCCCAGACTGGAGACACCGCACCACGCCCGCGCCGGGCACCAGCGCCTGCGGTCATCGACGCCCTCACAGGCGAGCGGTTGCAGCGAGTGGACGCGGCACACGCCACGGCGTCGGCACGTGCCTTTGCGCAGGAAGCCGACCCGTCCATCGACTACCAGGGGACGATCGACGAAGACGCCTTCACCCACTCGCGCGCGCTGGATGTGCACCGCCCGCTGCATCGCCTGCACCTGGGCGACAGCGCAGGCACCGTGGTCTATGTGTCGGGCACCACGGGCGAGGTGGTGCGCGATGCGCCGCTGCAAGAGCGCGCCTGGAACTACGCAGGCGCCTGGATCCACTGGCTGTACCCGTTCCGCGGCAATGTCTTCAACGACTACTGGACCGACATCGTCAACTGGCTGTCCATCGCGGGCATCGTGCTCACCGTGACCGGCACCGTGGTGGGCGTGATGCGCTGGCGCTTCAAAGGCCGGTACAAGACGGGCTCGCGCACGCCGTACCGGGGCTTCATGATGCGCTGGCACCATGTGTTCGGGCTGGTGTTCGCGGTCATCACATTTACCTGGATCTTCAGTGGCCTCATGTCCATGAACCCGTGGAAGATTTTTGACAGCGGTGCGACGCCGCTGCGCCAGCAGGCCATGAACGGTGGACCGCTGGTGTTGCCAGCGCAGGCCGCTACGGTGCAGGCCTTGCTGTCTGTCGGATCACCGAACACCCGCGAACTGCGCTGGGTGCGTAACGCAGCACACACGCTGGTGCTGGCCCACGGCCCCATCGGCGCCCCTGCAGTCCTGGACGCCACCACGGCCACCGCGCACACCTGGACCCCAGGCGCTGTGGCCGAGGCCGCTGCGCGCCTACTGCCCTACGCAGTGGTACGCACCGACACCCTGACCGCCTACGACCTGCACTACTACGACCGCGCCGCCCACACCATGACCGGGGGCGTCGACAAACCCCTGCCCGCCCTGCGCGTGGTGTTTGACGACCCCAATGCCACCTGGGTCCACATCGACCCCCACACCGGAGCCATTCTGGGCCGCACCGACAGCTATCGCCGTACCAGCCGATGGCTGTTTGCCATGCTGCACAGCTGGGACTGGCTGCCCCTGCTGGAACGCAGGCCGCTGTGGGATGTGTTGCTCATCCTGCTGAGCCTGGGCGGGGCGGTGATGAGCGTGACGGGGGTGGTGATTGGGTGGCGGAGGTTGGGCGCCAAATTGCGGATGCCCGCACGGAGCACGGGTTCAGGCCAAGGGCTGCGCGTGAACACAAGAGACACGGCCTGAGCGACGCCCCAGGTGCGGCAAAGATATAGCGCAGCGGGGGCATGCCGAAGTTGTGTCCAATAGTTACACTCGCTTGCCGCCTTGCCCTGCAGGCGGCAATGACCCACCCAACGCCTCCCACACGCCCCCACCTAGGGACTTTGCACCATGAAATTTTCCTCCGCTCTCACAACCCTGGCCTTCATTTTTGCGGCCAGCGGCTCGGCACACGCCGCAGAAGACTACAACCGCCCACCCGCAGGCGATGCCCAGTACAAGCAGTGCCTGACCTATTCCGCTACGGTCTACGAGGGTGGCAACGAAGCGAGCCCCATCAAGGGCCAGACCAAGGCGCAGGCATGGTGTACGTGCATGTGGAACGAAACGCCGGAAGACTTCAAGGGCAACTTGGTGAAGTTCGCCGAAACCCGCAAGGGCAAGGAAACCAACAAGTTGTGCGAGAAGCACTCTAACTGGAGCGAATAAGCGCCACCCGGTGGCGAATGCGCCAAATGAGCAAAGCCGTCTTCGGGCGGCTTTTTTCATTTGGCGAACTCTTATGTCCGACTGCGCAGCGTCCGGCTCAGCAAAATCACCGGCACCAGCCCCACCGCACCAGTGCCAGTGACGGCAGCGCCGCCTCGCTCAGGCGCTCGTCGCGCGCGAGCTGGTAAGCTGCCGCGGCCGCGGCCGCGTCGCGCGCCTGCTGCCACACGCACTGACCGACTACGACCTGCACCACTACACCGTGGACCCCACACAATGTCAGGTGGCAGCGAAAAGCCTCTGCCCGCGTTGCGCCTGGCGTTTGACGACCCCCATGCCACCTGGGTCCACATCGCCACCCCCATACAGCCGCCATCCTGGGCCGCACCGACAGCCACCGCCGCACCGGCCGCTGGCTGTTTGCCATGCTGCACAACTGGGACTGGCTGCCCCTGCTGGAGCGCAGGCCGCTGTGGGATGTGTTGCTCATCGTGCTGAGCCTGGGCGGGGCTGTGATGAGTGTGACGGGGGTGGTGATTGGGTGGCGCCGGTTGGGGGTGAAGTTGCGTGCGAACGTTTGAACAAAGACACCAGGGTGCGTGCGAAACGCAGAAACTGCGTCTCTCCACCCAGCAAGAGAACAGAACGTGCGCCACCGGGGAGAAAATCAAGGAATGAAACCCTGGCTCGCGGCGGTGACCGTCTTGATTTTCTCTGGTGCTCTGCGCGTGGAGGGCGCCCCTGTCTCGCTTGCGGACACGCGGGTAGAAGTGATTCATCCCGACTTGGCAATGGCCTTGCAAGACGTCAAGAAAACGCTATCGACGCCCAGAACACCCCTGGCATTCGACAACGGCGCCACGGCGAAGAACTGCGCGGAGTATTCAAATCTGTTGCCCACCAGCGCCCCTGATGAATCCGTGCACAATGCAGAAGTCCGTGCCGAATATCTGCTGTGCGACGCAGTCCGATTGATTTCGAGCGAACCCTTCCAAGCGGTCAAACGCACTTTGCCGACCCATGCCACCCAAGCGCTTTTCGAGCAGTTGGATCTCCGCTCCTTCCCATCGTCCCTGCGCAACGGTACCGACGATCAAAAGCACACGTTGAAAACGCTCTTGGCCTCAGCCAAGGTGACGATGACCGACAAGGCCTTGCAAGTTGAAACCAGTGAGCAATTCTTCAGCCTGCACATCGTGGGAGTGATTCGCCGCTCGGCAGCGAAGGGCAGCACGAAGACCCACCAAACCGAATGGATCGTGTGGGCTGGGGATGAAGTGAAGGACGGCAATTACAAGTCATACCGTACCCTGATCGTGCGCCCACCAAGCCAGGCGTCTGGCGGACAGTACATGGGGTCCATGTATCCGCAGCAGTAAGCGTTCAAGAGCAAGACACCGATGCAGGCCATGAAAGTTTGGTATCAGACGCACCCCCATCTGTTTCACAAGCGACCATATGATCGTCCGGGATGCGACATGCAAGAACTCCCAAGACCACTGACTTCACTGGAGTTCAAGGAAATATTGTTGTCAAGGGCCAAGGTTGGGCCAACGCCGTTGGGCACATCACGTTGTGGGATGGTTCAAAATGCTCTGACAGATGCCATTTGATGTCTGACCCTGACAACGGGCCTTTTGTGCCTGATATCGGCTCGATCTGGGCGCTGAGATGATCAAGACATTCATGTCCATACTGGTTCTAGTCGCTGGCATGTCGGCATCGGCATCTGCCACGGCACAGCCCCTACCGCAGACAAGCCAATATTCCCAAAAGACGCTTCTTAAAAATTGGGCTCTTAGCATTTGCCTCGCCCAAGCCGCCCGAGATGAGCGTACGGCGAAGGACGCTGCGTCGACCGCGGGAGCCTATATGGAGTTTGGCCGTCAAGACCTTGTCGTTTACGAAGAAATCAGAGCGTTGGTAGCTAAATATGGCGCACTGGAATATGGCGGTTCTGTACCTTCAGAGTTCAACACGATGAAATGTATTGATCTCTTCCACAGCAAAGAACTGGACCGCCTCACAACGAAAGCAACAAGAGCACGTTAGCCGAGGGATGGCGTCATCTGCTCACGTAGAGATACCGAAAAGAGCAGTGACTATGTTTAGACATGCCGCTATGCCAGTGCAGTCTTAGTCCGAGCCTATAAATTAGCGACTGCGCAAGGTCCGGCTCAGCAAAATCACCGGCACCAGCCCCACCGCCACCAGCGCCAGTGACGGCAGCGCCGCCTCGCCCAGCCGCTCGTCGCGCGCCAGTTGGTAGGCCACTACGGCCAGGGTGTCGCTGTTGAAGGGGCGCAGCACCATGGTGGCGGGCAGCTCCTTCATCACGTCCACAAACACAAGCAGCGCCGCTGCGGCGGTGGACCGCTTGAGCAGTGGCCAATGCACCCGCGCCATCAGCCCCGGGCTGCCGATGCCCAGCATGCGCGCAGAGTCATCCAGGCTGAGCGGGATGCGCGCATAGCCGCTTTGCATGGACTGCAGGGCCACGGCACAAAACCGGACCAGGTACGCCCACACAATGCCAAATGCGGTGGCCGTGACGAGCGCGCCCACGCCCCACTGCGGCATGGCCGACTGCAACCAGCCCACGGGCAGCAGCAGGCCCACCACGATGACGGCGCCCGGCACCGCGTAGCCCACGCTGACCAGCTGCACCACGCCGCGTGTAATGACATCGGGCTGGCGGCGCACGGCAAACGCCAGGGCCAGTGCAATGACCACGGCCAGCGCGGCGGTGACGCCTCCTAAGCGTACGCTGTGCCAAGCCCATTCCATAAATCGCTCCCACGGCAGTACCGACCAGTCGGCGGCCAGGGGCCGAAGCATGAAGAGGACCGGAGCCACAAAACCCATCACTACCGGTACCGAGCACACCACCCAGGCCGCACAGCGGCGTGCGCCATGCAGCGCGAGTGGCTGGGCCTCGGCCGAGCCTGCGCGCCCGCCGCCAGTGGCGAAACGCATGCGCTTTTGCGCGCGGTGTTCCAGGTGCAGCAGCGCCATCACCACCACCAGCAGCATGGTGGCCAACTGCGCAGCAGCGAGGCGGTTGTCCATGGACAGCCAGGCTTTGTAGATGCCGGTGGTGAAGGTCTGGATGCCAAAGTAGCTGGCCACCCCAAAGTCGGCCAGCGTTTCCATCAACACCAGCGCCACACCGGCCGCCACTGCAGGGCGCGCCAGAGGCAGCGCCACAGCGCGGATGCGGCGCGACAACGGAGCGCCCAACAGGCGCGCGGCCTCCATGAGGTGCGCGGCGCGCTCGCCCAGCGCCGTGCGCGCCAGCAGGTACACATACGGGTACAGCGAAAAGATGAACACCCACACCGCGCCGCCCAGGCTGCGCACCTCGGGCAGCAGGCGGCCTTCGAGGCCGAAGGTGTTGCGCAGGCCCGCCTGCAACGGGCCGCCGAACTGCAGAAAGTCGGTGTATGCGTAGGCCGTTACATACGCGGGCATGGCCAGAGGCAGCAGCAGCAGCCACTCAAACGTACGGCGGCCGGGGAAATCAAACAGCGTCACCGCCGCTGCGGTACCCGTGCCCACAATGGCCGCGCCCAGGGCCACCAGCACGCTCAGCCACACAGTGGTCCACACATAGCCTGGTAACACCGTGGCCGCCATCTCGCGCAGGATGGCGCCCGCCTGGGCGTCGCCCTGCCCCAAGGGCAACCACGATGCGAGCACGGCCAGCACGGGGAGCGCCAGAAACCCCGCGAACAGGATCAAAGGGATGGTGCGAAAGGCAGAAAAAGGCGTGCGACGCAAGGCGAGGGGCTCGGCAAAGTAAGAAAGCGCACACCCGCTGGCAGGCCAAGGCCGGGCAACGATCAGGAATGCAAATGCGAATTTTAAGCATTCGCCCCTGCCCGCCTAGAATCAGGCGATGTTTCTAGAGGTCTCCCAACTCGAAGTGCGCTACGCAGGCCGCCCCAACGCGGCGGTGGAAGGCGTCACGCTGGGCCTGCACGCAGGCGATATCGGTGTGCTGATCGGCCCGTCGGGCTGCGGCAAAACCACGCTGCTGCGCGCGGTGGCGGGGCTGGAGCCTGTGACGGGCGGCGAGATCCGCCTGACCAAGAGCGTGGTCAGCAGCGCGACGCTGAGCGTGCCCCCTGAGCAGCGGCGCATTGGCATGGTGTTCCAGGACTACGCGCTGTTCCCGCACCTGTCGGTGGGCCGCAACGTGGCGTTCGGTATCCACCAGTTGCCCAAGGCGGAGCAAGCCGCGCGCGTGGCCGAAGTGCTGCAGCTGGTGGGGCTGGAGGGCAGTGAAAACCGCTTTCCACACGAGCTTTCTGGCGGGCAGCAGCAGCGCGTGGCGCTAGCGCGTGCCCTGGCACCGCGCCCCCAGCTCATGCTTCTGGACGAGCCGTTCAGCAACCTGGACGTGGACCTGCGCGAGCGCCTGGCGCACGAGGTGCGCGGCATTCTGAAAGCCGCAGGCGCCACAGCGCTGTTTGTGACGCACGACCAGTTCGAGGCCTTTGCCATTGGCGACGTGATTGGCGTGATGCACGAAGGCCACCTGCACCAATGGGACGACGCTTACACGCTGTACCACCGCCCTGCCACGCGGTTTGTGGCGGACTTCATTGGCCATGGCGTGTTTGCCCCGGCCACGCTGGTGCAGCGCGGCAACAATGTGGTGGCGCAGACGCCGCTGGGCGACCTGACCGACCTGGAAGAATGCCCGCTGCCCAGCAGCTTCCCCGGTGGCGAATGTGATGTGCTGCTGCGTGCGGATGACATCGTGCACGACGACCACGCGCCGGTGCAGGCGCAGATCGTGCGCAAGTCGTTCAGGGGTTCGGAGTTCTTGTATACCCTGCGCCTGGCCAGCGGCCACACCGTGCTGGCCCACGTGCCCAGCCACCACGACCATGCGCTGGGCGAGTGGATCGGCATCCGCGCGCAGGTAGACCATGTGGTGACCTTCCCACGGGGTTGAGGAAAAAATACAGGTCAAATTGGCCTCTAGCGCTTATCCCACAAGCGCTGGAAGCTATCAATTTTGATTAATCAGTCGGGCACTGGACGTGTCTCCGCTGGGCTGTTCACGCCCTGCGCGGCAGCGACCATCGAACTCAGAACCAGTATTGCCCACACACCCATTTGTTGAATGAATTTCATCGCTGCCTCCATCGAAAGTCCGGCCAGTGTCTTGCGATCGGCAGGTCACCCACGTCGGACAACGTCCCTACGGAGCGGCGGCGAGATGCGCAGCCTTGGTGGCATCCACGCACACACATTGGCGATGGTTGCAAAGACTCCAGCAGTCAGAACCATGCAAGAGCCTGTTCAAAGAGGGAAAACCGCCATCGGCAAGTCCACTCAACTGCGGCGCAGCCGGTCTACCGTGGCGTGCAGATCCTGCGTGAAAACCCGGCGGTCGCGGCCCGCGGGCAGCTGCGGGTCACCGTAGTGCACCACCGCCTCAATAGCCGGGGCACTGAGCGTGCGCCAGATAGAGCCCAGCAGGGTTTCATCACCGATGTAGCTGGGTGCAAAGCTGGTCACACCCGTTTTTTTATCGACAAAGCGCAATCCCACAGGCTGGACCGGCGCGTTGGCTGCCACGGCGGCTTGCACCAGGTTGGCGTGGAAAGGCAGCATTTCACGCCCATCTCCCGTGGTGCCTTCAGGGAACACGGCCAGCACCTCGCCGCGCTCCAGCGCTTCCTGCATCGACCGCACCATGCGCAACGCGTCGCGGCGTGAGCTGCGCTCGATGTAGAGCGTGCCGGCGGCCGTGGCCAGCGTGCCGATCAGCGGCCAGCCTTGCACGTCCGACTTGGAGACAAAACGACAGTGCCGCGCCGCATGCATGACGGGGATATCGAGCCAGGAAATATGGTTGGCCACCAGCATGACCGGCCCAGTGATCGGCGGCTGGCCCTGGATGCGCAGGCTGATGCCAAGGCGCGCCAAAAGCTGCAACGACCATACCTGCACGCGGACATGCTGCTGGTCGGGCGAGAGCGCGGGAAAACGCAGCGCCACGATGGCCAATCCCTTGCCGATGTGGCCCAACAGCCGCAGCAGGCGCCAGCTGGCGCGCAGCGCCTTCACCGCACGGCCTTGCAGCGTTGCACTGCGTCAGCCCCGGTCAAATGCCACCTGGCCGCCGACCAGCGTCAAGCGCACGCGGCCCGGCAACTCGTAGCCCGAAAAAGGTGTGTGTTTGCCCTGGCTGCGCAGCGCATCGTCCTGCACCGTCCAGGCAGCCGCCGGGTCGAGAATGCAGATGTCCCCAACGCCCCCTTCCACAATTTGGCCCACGCTGGCCTGCAAGGTGCCCAGGGCGTTGCCCAGCACGCGTGCGGGTTCGGACGTGACAGTGGCCAGCGCGCGCTGCAGCGGAACGCCGCTGTCTTGCGACCACTTGAGCGCCAGGCTCAGCAACAGCTCCAGCCCCGTGGCGCCGGGTTCGGCTTCGGCAAACGGCAGGGTCTTGGCGTCTTCGTCAACGGGGGTGTGGTCGGACACCAGCGCATCGACGGTGCCATCGAGCAACGCCGCGCTCAAGGCATCGCGGTCGCGCTGCTGGCGCAGTGGAGGCGTGAGGCGCGCGCGGCTGTCGAAGAAGCCGATGTCGTTTTCGGTCAGGTGCAGCGTGTTGATGCTGATGTCGCAGGTCACCTGGAGGCCCTCGGCTTTGGCCCGGCGCACCAGGTCGACGCCGGCCGCGCTGGAGAGGCGGCACAGATGCACGCGGGCACCGGTGGTCTTGAGCAGCTCGAAGATGGTGTGCAGCGCAATGGTCTCGGCCGCCACGGGCACGCCCGACAGGCCCAGGCGCGTGGCCAGCGCGCCGCTGGCGGCCACCCCACGCCCCAAGTGCATCTCTTGCGGGCGCAGCCACACGGTGTAGCCAAAGGTGGCGGCGTATTGCAGCGCGCGCTGCAGCACCTGGGTGCTGGCCAGCGGCACCTCGGCCTGGCCAAAACCCACGCAGCCCGATTCGGTCAGCTCGGCCATCTCGGTGAGCACCTCGCCCGCGAGGTTGCGGGTGAGCGCGCCCAGCGGGAACAGGCGCGACTGGTGCAGCTTCTCGGCGCGGAACTTGAGCATTTCGACCAGACCTGGCTCGTCGAGCACGGGGTCGGTATCGGGCGGGCACACGAGGCTGGTCACGCCCCCGGCCACGGCGGCGGCCATCTCGGATTCGAGCATGCCTTCGTGCTCGTGGCCGGGCTCGCGCAGGCGCGCGGCCAGGTCCACCAGGCCGGGCAGCACGATGCAGCCCGTGGCATCCACCACGCGCTTGGGCGCAAAGTCGGGCGGCACGCGGTTGACGCCGACGATGCGGCCTGCCGCAATTGCGATGTCACAGATCTGGTCAAGGCCCGAAGCGGGGTCGATCACACGGCCGTTCTGGATCAGTATCTTCATGATTTCAAGCCAAATTGGCTGCTAGCGCTTATTGGGTAAGCGCTGGCAGCTATGAAAACAGGAGTATTCATTCCAAGCGTCATGCTTCATTACCAGCAACGATGGACATCACGGCCATGCGCACGGCAATGCCGAAAGTGACCTGCGGCAGGATCACGCTCTGCTTGCCATCGACCACGGCGGAATCAATCTCGACACCCCGGTTGATCGGGCCAGGGTGCATCACGATGGCGTCGGGCTTGGCCAGTTGCAGCTTGTCCTGCGTGAGGCCAAAACTCTTGAAATACTCCTGACTCGACGGCAGCAGCGCGCCGCTCATGCGTTCGTTCTGCAGGCGCAGGGTGATGATCACATCCGCGTCCTTGATGCCTTCTTCGAGCGTGTGGCACACGCGCACGCCCATCTGCGACATGTCGGACGGCACCAGCGTGCGCGGGCCCACCACCCGCACTTCGGCGCAGCCGAGCGTGGTCAGGCCGTGAATGTCCGAGCGCGCCACACGCGAGTGCAGCACGTCGCCCACGATGGCCACGGTGAGGTTGGAAAAGTCCTTCTTGTAGTGCCGGATGGTGTACATGTCCAGCAGCCCCTGCGTGGGGTGGGCATGCCGGCCGTCGCCCGCATTGATCACGTGCACGTGGGGGGCCACATGCTGGGCAATGAGGTAGGGCGCACCCGATTCGCTGTGCCGCACCACGAAGATGTCAGCCGCCATTGCACTCAGGTTGGCGATGGTGTCGAGCAGCGATTCGCCCTTGCTTGCCGAAGAGCGTGCGATATCGAGGTTGATCACGTCGGCCGAAAGGCGCTTGGCCGCGATCTCGAACGTGGTGCGCGTGCGCGTGCTGTTCTCGAAGAACAGGTTGAACACGCTCTTGCCACGCAGCAGGGGCACCTTCTTGACCTCGCGGTCGCTCACGCTCACGAAGTTGGCGGCCGTGTCGAGGATGTGCGTGACGATGTCGCGCGGCAGGCCCTCGATGGACAGCAGGTGGATGAGTTCGCCGTTGCCGTTGAGTTGGGGATTGCGCTTGTG
>NZ_JBKBXG010000101.1:0-17511 GCF_046314175.1 Acidovorax sp.
CGGAACCTAAAAAATCCCTCAAGCGCACCTTGGTTGGCAAGGTGGTCAGCGACAAGCGTCAAAAGACTGTGACCGTGCTGGTCGAGCGCCGTGTGAAGCACGAGCTCTACGGCAAGATCGTCGGTAAGTCGAGCAAGTACCACGCCCATGACGAAAATGGCGAGTACAAGCTGGGCGACACCATCGAAATCACCGAGAGCCGTCCGCTCTCCAAGACCAAGAACTGGGTTGCCACCCGCTTGGTGCAAAAGGCCGGTCTGCTGTAATCAGCACGCCAACGCTCCGGGGCAAAACCCCGGGCGAAAGCCCTGGGCCGAAAGGTCCTTCCAAAACGACCCACAATGTGGGTCGTTTTGCTTTGTGGGCTTCACACCTGTTGCGGCCCCGGGCAGTTCGCTTACACAACCCGTATTTATCCACAAACCTCAAGGAGATGACAATGATCAAAGTCGGTGACACCCTGCCCGCCAGCACCCTCATGGAATATTCGGAAGTGGAGGGCGAAGGCTGCAGCATTGGCCCCAACCCCGTGCCTGTCGACAAGGCCACCGCTGGCAAGACGATTGCCCTGTTCGCGCTGCCAGGCGCCTTTACTCCCACCTGCTCGGCCAAACATGTGCCCGGCTATGTGGAAAAGGTGGCCGAGTTCAAGGCGGCTGGCGTGGACGAAATCTGGTGCGTGAGTGTGAATGACGCTTTCGTGATGGGCGCATGGGCGCGCGATCAGAAGACGGACGGCAAGGTGCGCATGCTGGGCGACGGTGACGCAACGTTTGCCAAGGCGACCGGGCTGACGCTGGACCTGAACGGCAAGGGCCTGGGACTGCGCAGCAATCGCTACTCGATGCTGGTCCGCGACGGCAAGGTGGTCACGCTGAATGTGGAAGCGCCGGGCAAGTTTGAAGTGAGCGATGCGGACACCTTGCTGGCCCAGGCCAAGGCTTGAACCCCGTCGCTAATTGCTATTAAATGTATAGCTGCTAGCGCTTATCCATAAAGCGCTAGCGCCAAGAAACACTAAAAAATATCGACCTTGAGGTAATGCGCCCCCGCAATCGGGTTGTGATAGTAAGGCGGCACCTCTTCAAAACCCAGGTCGGTGTACAGGGCCCGCGCGGACTCCATGTCGTCCAGCGTATCGAGCAACACGCAGGCATATCCAGCCAAGCGGGCTCGGTCTAGAATAGCCTCTGCAAGCTCTCTGCCCAGGCCAAAACCGCGGAAGGCCTTGCGCACAAACAGGCGCTTCATCTCGGCTGCGTTCGGGTAATCGGCAGTATCCAGCGGGCGCAATGCACAACAACCGGCAATGGCGCCTTCCACCTCGGCCAGCAGCAGCGCGCCGCGCGGTTCGGCGTAGTCGCCAGGCAATTGGGCCAGCTCGCTCTCAAAGTCCTGAAAACACAGGTCCACGCCCAGAGCGTCAGCGTACTCGCGGAAGATTTCGCGGACCGTGTCCAGCTCGGCGGGCGAGGTGGGGGTCCGCAGGGTGACAGTAGGCTTGTCCAAAACACCAGTGTGTAAAACAACAAAAGCCGCAGTGTAGCGAGTCCGGTTCAGAACCCTGCAGCAGCGAGGGTTGACACCCACCACGACAACCCCAGGCTCAGCGCGAGCACCACCAGTGCTAGCAACCGCGTCTTCGCATCGTCGCGCGATGGGGCCACCGGCGTAGCGAGCACTTTGTCGCCGTGCAGCATGGGGCGCACCAGCCGCTGCTTGCGCACCAGCACGTAGAACAGGATGGCCAGAACATGCAGTGCGACCAGTCCCAGCACCAAATACTGGCCGATCTCCTTGTGGTACCCGGTGGCCTGCCCCACCACCGCGTTGGAGACAAAGCGTGTCAGCGGGCCCGCAAACGCAATCTCATCGTCGCTGAGCAAGCCAGTGGCCACCTGCACGATCAGCACGGCGAGCAGGCCAAATACAGACATAGCTCCCAGCGGGCTGTGGCCCACGCTGTCATCAGGGTGCGCCATGCCGCGAACGTAGCGCACGAGCCGGGCCGGGGAGTACGCAAAGGCTGAAAACCGCGACCACCGTCCACCGATCAGGCCCCAGAGGATGCGGAAGACGAGCAACGCCAGCACCAGATGCCCAAGGCGAAAATGCCATTCCATCGCATTGCCGCCGACCTTGGCAGTGATAACGAGACCGATCACACTGGCGGCCAGCGCCCAGTGGAAGATGCGGGTGGGAAGGTCCCAGATGCGTACGGTGTGTGGGTGCTGCGTCATGGTGTGTGGCGGCTGAGGTGGGGGTGCGAACGATCATGACATTGTGCGGGACGTGGGATTTACCCGGTGTTGCGGCCGGGTGCCAAATTTGCGACAAACCGGCATACTCCCCACCGCACGTACGGTTTTTTGTCCCCCACGAAAAAGGAAGCTCCCATGAAAGCACTTGCCGCGTTCACCCTTGCCGCTGCCGCCCTGACCCTTTCGGCACCAGCGTCTGCCCAGTTCGCCAAAGCCGAGGACGCCATCAAATACCGCCAGAGCGCGCTGTTTGTGATGGGCCAGCATTTCAGCCGCATCGGTGCCATGGCGAACGGCCGCGTACCGTTTGATGCCAAGGTGGCGCAGGACAATGCGGATGTTGTGGCCCAGATGGCCAAACTGCCGTGGGCGGGGTTTGGGCCGGGTACGGACAAGGGGGCGCCCACCAAGGCGCTGCCAGAGATCTGGACCGAACAGGCCAAGTACAAGGAACACTCCGACAAACTGGAGGCTGAATCCATCAAGCTGGCAGCTGCGGCCAAGACGGGCAATCTCGATAATCTCAAGACCGCGTTTGGCGCAGCCGCAGGCACCTGCAAAGCCTGCCATGACAACTACCGCGCCAAATGATCCGAGGCAAGTGCTGAGCAGCTACGTATTCGATAGCTGCTAGCGCTTGTCCAATAAGCGCAAAAGGCCAATTTCAAGTGAAATTGGCCTTTTTGTTTTGCTCCGGGACGCTGTCAGGTTTCAGCCAGCAGCTTTTCGATGAGCAGATGCAGCTCGGGGAAGTTGGGGGCGCCGACGAAGGTCTTCACAATCTCGCCGCGCTTGTTCACGATGAAGGTGGACGGTGTGAGCCGCACGTCGCCCCAGGCATGGGCCACCGCACCCGTGTTGTCGATGGCGACCTTGAAGGGCAGCTTGCGGGTTTCGGCAAAGTTCACCACGTAGCTGGGCGGGTCGTAGCTCATGGCCACGGCCACGGTGTCAAAGCCCTGGCTCTGGTACTTGTTGTACGTGGCCACAATCTCGGGCATCTCGGCCACGCAGGTGGTGCAGCTGGTGGCCCAGAAGTTCACCAAGGTCACCTTGCCCTGCATGTCCGCCGTGGTCTTGCTGGAGCCGTCCAGCAGCACAAACGTGGATGCGGGTGCGGCCGCACGGCCAGTGTCCAGGTACACATACGCGCCCACAGCAGCGAATGCCGCTACTGCCACACCTGCCGCCCAATGTTTTATTGCCATGACTTCACCATCAATCGTTCGTCCATACGTACAGGGGTCGCGCCCAAACCGGCATTGTGCCGGACGCTGTGATGCGAGGGGCATCGCTCGTCTTGTTGAACAGAAGAGCTGAGGACCGGCAACGCAGCCGGAGGTGGACTCGTACAGCGCGCAAAAGTTCGGCCCAGCTGCAGCGTTTGGGTGTGCACGCACCCAACGTGGGCACCACTGCCGATAATCGACCGATGAACTGGACATTGACCGGGGCCACTGCCCTGCTGCTGCTCGCGGGCTGCAGCCCCGCACTGAACTGGCGCAGCGTGCCGCTGCCGGATGCCGCAATCACCATCACCCTGCCATGCAAGCCCGACCAGGCCACCCGCCAGGTCGAGTTGGCGGGCGCGCCGGTAGAGCTGTCCATGACCGGCTGTGATGCGGATGGAGCGACGTTCGCGGTGTCGCATGCCGCGCTTGCAGACCCCGCGCAGGTGGGCGCGGCGTTGACCCACTGGCGCTCTGCGGTGCTCGCCAACATGGGCTCTGGCGCCGCCGCCGCTGCGGTGGACAAACCCTATGCGCCTGCGGGTGTACTGCCAGTGCCGCAATCGGTGCGCACTACCGTGCAGGGCCAGCGCACCGACGGCAGCCCTGTGGTGGCGCAAGGGGTGTGGTTTGCTCGGGCTGTGGGGCCGCAGGTGCGTCTGTACCACGCCGTGGTCTACAGCCCCAAGTCCCGTCCCGAAGTGGCCGACCAGTTCTTTGCCGGGTTGGCATTGCAATGAGCGGGGTGCTGCCGCGGCGCACGGCCGTTATTGTTTTCCTGGCCTTTGCCTTTGCGTACTTTCTGTCAGCCCTGGTGCGCGCCGTGACGGCCACGCTGGCACCGACGCTGGCAGAGGAGTTCACGCTGCAGGCCAGTGACCTGGGGTTACTGGCCGGTGGGTACTTTCTGGGCTTTTCGGCCACGCAGCTGCCGCTGGGCACCTGGCTGGACCGCCATGGCCCGAAGAAGGTCGCGCTGGGCTTCCTGGGGGTGGCGGTGGTGGGTAGCCTGGTGTTCTCGGTGGCTACGGGCTTCTCGGGCTTGCTGGCGGGGCGGGTGCTGTGCGGGGCGGGGGTCAGCGCGTGCCTGATGGCGCCGCTCACCGGGTACCGGCGCTGGTTGGCGCCCACTGCGCAGATGCGGGCCAACTCATGGATGCTGATGACGGGTTCGTTGGGCATGGTGGCATCGACGCTGCCGGTGCAATGGGCACTGCCGCTGGTGGGCTGGCGGCCCCTGTTCTGGGGTCTGGCGGGATTGATCGTTCTGTCGATGGTGGTGATCGCGGTGTGGGTGCCCCACTGGGGCGGCGCCTCAAAAGCGACGGCCGATGCCGATCCACCGACTGCCGGGAGCGAACACGCGCCCGAGGGCTATGCGATGGTGTGGCGCCACCCGTACTTTCAGCGGCTCGCCCCGCTCGGTTTTTTTGTCTACGGCGGCATGGTTGCCATGCAGACGCTGTGGGCCGGGCCGTGGATGCAGCGGGTGGCGGGCTACACGCCGCTGGAATCGGCCACCGGCCTGTTCTGGATCAACGTGTCCATGCTCTGCACGTTCTGGATGTGGGGCATGGTCAACCCGTGGCTACTGCGCAAAGGTTTTGGTCCTGACCGGCTGATGGCGGCGGGCCTGCCCCTGTGCCTTGTCGTGTTGCTGGGCATCATCGTTGCCGGGCCGCAGGCGGGGGGCGGGGCCTGGGCGCTGTTTTGTGTGTCGTGCACGTTTGTGTCGCTGTCGCAACCTGCGGTGGCGCTGGCGTTTCCGCAGGCGCTGGCGGGCCGAGCATTGTCGGCCTACAACCTTGTGATCTTTTCAGGCGTGTTCGTGGTGCAGTGGGGCATCGGGCTGGCGGTGGATGCGTTTGCGGCCGCAGGCTTGTCGACCGTGCCATCGTTTCAGGCGGCCATGGGCGTGTACCTGGTGTGCAACGTTGCGGCGTATGCGTGGTTCCTGCTGCGGGGGCAGCGCCATAATGTGCCTCAAACCTCCACCCCATGAGCACCACCAGCATCCTCATCATTGCGCACGCCCCGCTGGCCCACGCGCTGCGCGAATGCGCGTTGCATGTGTTTCCCGACTGTGGCGACAGCGTGACCGCACTGGACGTGCCGCCCAATATGCCGCCCGAAGAGTCGCTGGCACAAGCCCGCATCCTGCTCGACCAGCTGGGAGCCGATTCGACCCTGGTGCTGACCGATGTGTTTGGCGCCACGCCCTGCAATATTGCGCAGCGCGTTGTCGATGGCGTGCGCTCGCGTCTGGTGACCGGCGTCAACCTGCCCATGCTGCTGCGCGCTGTGAGCTACCGGGCCGAGCCGCTCGACTCCGTCGTCAACCGCGCTGTGGTCGGTGGCACACAAGGGGTGATGCAGGTGGCCATCTCCGCACCACAGAACCAGAACCGCCGTAGCCGACATGATCAAGACTCGTACGACCATCAACAATAAACTGGGCCTGCATGCCCGCGCCTCGGCCAAGCTGACCAAGCTGGCGGGCAGCTTCCCGTGTGACGTTTTCATGAGCCGTGGCGACCGCCGCATCAACGCCAAAAGCATCATGGGCGTGATGATGCTGGCGGCCGGCATGGGCACCGAGGTGGAGATAGAAACCAGCGGAGATCGCGAGCAGGAGGCCATGGATGCACTGCTTGCGCTCATCGCTGACAAATTCGGTGAGGGTGAGTGAGCCTGCAGCCCCCACACCTTTCCTTGCTTGTTGAACCTGTGACCCCACCATGACTTTTTCCGTCCACGGTCTCGCAGTCGCCCGCGGCATTGCCATTGGCCGAGCGGTGCTGGTGGCGTCCAGCCGCGTGGATGTGGCGCACTATTTTGTGCAGCCCGATCAGGTGGAGGGCGAGATCGAGCGGGTGCGCAATGGCCGAAATGCGGTGGTCGAAGAGCTGCAGCGCCTTCAGACCGACATGCCTGCCGACGCGCCGCATGAGCTGACCGCGCTGCTGGATGTGCACCTGATGCTGTTGCAGGACGAGGCGCTCACGGGCGGCGTCAAGCACTGGATCACCGAGCGCCTGTACAACGCCGAGTGGGCGCTGACCACGCAGCTTGAAGTCATTGCGCGCCAGTTCGACGAGATGGAGGACGAGTACCTGCGCGAGCGCAAGGCAGACCTGGAGCAGGTGGTTGAGCGCATCCTGCGCTACATGAAAGGCGTGGCCAGCCCCGTGGCACCGCCCGCCAGCAGCCCGCGCCGCAAGACACAGCAAGACCTGCTGCTGGACGACACGGTGGATGTGCCCCTGGTGCTGGTCGCACACGACCTGTCGCCCGCCGACATGCTGCAGTTCAAGCAAAGCGTGTTTGCAGGTTTTGTGACCGATGTGGGCGGCAAGACCAGCCACACTGCCATCGTCGCTCGCAGCATGGACATCCCGGCCGTCGTCGGCGCGCGCAGTGCCAGCCAGCTGGTGCGGCAGGACGACTGGGTCATCATCGACGGCGATGCGGGCGTAGTCATCGTCGATCCGTCTCCCATCATCCTGGCCGAATACGGCTTCCGCCAGCGCCAGGTTGAGCTGGAGCGCGAACGGCTGGCACGGCTGCGCCACACACCCGCCATCACCATCGACGGCCACAAGGTGGAGTTGCTGGCCAACATCGAGCAGCCCGGCGACGCCGCTGCCGCCGTGCGCGCCGGAGCTGTAGGCGTGGGGCTGTTTCGCAGCGAATTTTTGTTCATGGGCCGCACGGGCAACCTGCCCGGCGAGGACGAGCAGTACCGCGCGTACTGCGAGGCCATCGACGGCATGCAGGGCCTGCCGGTCACCATCCGCACCATCGACGTGGGCGCCGATAAGCCCCTGGATCACAAGGCCCACAAGGACAGCTACCTGAACCCGGCCCTGGGCCTGCGCGCCATCCGCTGGAGCCTGGCCGACCCGGCCATGTTCCGCACCCAGCTGCGCGCCGTGCTGCGTGCGGCGGCGCATGGCAAGGTCAATCTGCTGTTCCCCATGCTGGCGCACACGCACGAGATCCAGCAGACCCTGGCGCAGGTCGACCTGGCCCGTGCCGAGCTCGACGCGCGCGGCGTGCCCCACGGCCCGGTACAACTGGGCGCCATGATCGAGGTGCCTGCGGCTGCGCTCATGGTGCGCACCTTCCTCAAATACTTCGACTTCCTGTCCATCGGCACCAACGACTTGATCCAGTACACGCTGGCCATCGACCGCGCCGACGAGGCCGTGGCGCACCTCTATGACCCGCTGCACCCGGCCGTGCTGCGCCTGGTGGCCGATGTGATTGCCGAGGGCGAACGCCAGGGCAAGAGCGTGTGTGTGTGCGGCGAAACGGCAGGCGACGTGGCCATGACGCGCCTGCTGCTGGGTTTGGGACTGCGTAGCTTTTCGATGCACCCGGCGCAGATCCTGGCGATCAAACAAGAGGTGCTGCGCGCCGACACCCGCAAGCTGGCGCCCTGGGCGCAGCAGGTGCTGGAGGGCGATGAGCCCGCTGCGCTGCTGGCCTCGTAGGCCATCGAGCGTTTAGTCCTAAATTGATAGCTGCTAGCGCTTGATAGATAAGCGCTAGAGGCTAATTTGACTAATATTTTGTGCTCAGCGCGCCCGCATCCCCATGACTGCGGCGCAGATGATCATCACCGTGGCCAGCGCAATGCTCCAGGTGAACGGGCGGCCACTCACCACAATCAACAACGCTGTTGACGCCAGCGGCGTAACGTAGCTCAGGATGCCGATGTGCCGCGCATCGCCCAGCTTGAGCGCCTTGTCCCACATAAAAAACGACGCCCCCAGCGGCCCCAGGCCCAGCACCGCCAGCAGCGCCCAGTCGCGCGGCTGCAGCGCGACGGAGGGCTCCAGCAGCACATGGCACAGCAGCGACAGCACGCCCGACACCAGGCCGAAGAGGCCAATCGCCGTGGTCGGGAAAGCCGTCACGCGCTTGGTCAGCAGTGAGTACGTGGCCCAGATGAAAGCAGCCGCTAACGCGGGCAGATAGCCCCATGCCAGCGTGCCGCTCAGCTCGCGCCCGCCGACTATGGCAATCGCCGCCCCTGCAAACCCCAGCAGCGCCGCCAGCACGTGCGGCAAGCGCAGCGCCACGCCCGGCAGCACCACGGGTGCCAGCACCACGATGAACAGCGGCCACAGGTAGTTCACCAGGTTGGCCTCCACCGGCGGCGCGTGGCGCAGCGCGATGAACAGCAGAAAGTGGTACGCAAACAGGCCATACACACCCAGCGCCAGCGTGCGCAGCGGAATGCGCCACTGCGATGGATCGCGCAGCACAAACGGCCAGGCGGGTACGCTGCCGATGATGAGCGCTATGCCCGTGAGCAGGAACGGCGGAATGTGCGTGAGCGAGACGCCCAGCGATGCGAGGGAGGCCCACAGTGCGATGGCGCCCAGGGCGTACAGGTTGGCTTGCATGGAGGGGGAGCTTACGCGTGCCAGCGGCCCCGGATCGTCGCGCAACGGCGGTTCGTCGTCGCGCACCAGCGATCGTCTCAATGCTCGTCAGTGATGTTCGGTGCGGCGCAGCGCAGCAGTCAGGGCCGAGGGTGAGCGGTAGCCCGTGCGCCGCGCCACCTCGGCCACGGGCATGCCGGTGCCGCGCAGCATCCGCGCTTGCGCCAGCCGCTGGCTGCGCAGCCAGGCCATGGCGCTTTGGCCTTGGTCCTCGCGGCAGCGGGCCGCAAACTGGCTGGGACTCAGGTGCACCCGCGCCGCCAGGTCGGCCACGGTGAGGTCGCGGTGCCACTGTTGGGCGGCCCACTGCTGGAGTGCGAGCCAATCGATGGCTCGTCGGCGTTCAGTGTTGAGCTGTGGGATGTGTGGATGGGCGTCGCCCAGCCATGCCTCCAGCAGCAGTGCGGGGCCGTGAGTCTGAGCCAGGGGGCGGCCTTGTTGCAGTGCGCTGGCCAGATAGCGAGCCAACGGCAGTGCATCAGCGGACAGTGTGGTGGTGCGGCGCGGGTTGGCGCACTGCGCCCAGTCAGGGTGTGCGCTGTCGAGCACCAGGCACACGCTGCCACGCGACGATTCAAAGTCGTGCCGATCTCCCGGTGCAATCACGCAGCCAGCGCCCGGTGCCACGCGCACACCACGCCCATCGACCTCCAGATCCAGCGCGCCGGAGAGGCCCAGCAGAATCTGGAAGTGGTCGTGGCTGTGGCTGCCCGGCGAAGCGCCGTAGTGCCGCAAAGAGAGCGATTCCGCTGGGACCATGTGCGTGCTCTGCGGCTTCGCTCGGCGCCAGCCTTAGACGCCAGCGGCGTGCGCTTGCTGGTCGGCGTGGTAGCTGCTGCGCACCATGGCGCCCACTGCGGCGTGGCTGAAGCCCATCTTGTAGGCCTCTTCCTCGAACATCTTGAATGTGTCGGGGTGCACGTAGCGGCGCACGGGCAGGTGGCTGTTGCTGGGGGCCAGATATTGGCCAAT
Source organism: Acidovorax sp. (assembly GCF_046314175.1). Lineage (GTDB taxonomy): Bacteria > Pseudomonadota > Gammaproteobacteria > Burkholderiales > Burkholderiaceae_C > Acidovorax. Next base: position 9,916 of record NZ_JBKBXG010000101.1, read on the forward strand.
GGTCAGCATGTCGATGTGGTGGTCGCGCATATCGCGCATCACCTGCAGGATCTCTTCGTCGGTTTCGCCCAGGCCCACCATGATGCCGCTCTTGGTGGGCACTTTGGGATGCAGTGCCTTGAACTTCTTGAGCAGGTTCAGGCTGAACTGGTAGTCAGAGCCGGGGCGCGCTTCCTTGTACAAACGCGGCGCGGTTTCCAGGTTGTGGTTCATCACGTCGGGCGGCGCGGCTTTCAGGATTTCGAGCGCCCGGTCGTCACGACCACGGAAGTCGGGCACCAGGATCTCGATCTGGGTCGTGGGTGACAGTTCGCGGATGTTCTGGATGCATTCCACAAAATGCCCGCTGCCGCCGTCGCGCAGGTCGTCGCGGTCCACACTGGTGATCACCACGTACTTGAGCTTGAGTGCTGCAATCGTCTTGGCCAGGTTCAGCGGCTCGTCTTTGTCCAGGGGATCGGGGCGGCCATGGCCCACGTCGCAGAACGGGCAGCGGCGGGTGCATTTGTCGCCCATGATCATGAACGTGGCAGTGCCCTTGCCAAAACATTCGCCGATGTTGGGGCACGAGGCTTCTTCACACACGGTGTGGAGCTTGTGCTCGCGCAGGATCTCCTTGATCTCGTAAAAGCGCGTGGTGGGGCTACCCGCCTTGACGCGAATCCACTCCGGCTTTTTCAGCACCTCGCCGCGTTCCACTTTGATCGGAATGCGCGACAGCTTGGCCGCAGCCTTTTGCTTGGCCAGCGGGTTGTAGTCTTCGGTGGATTGCGCTTCGCGGACGACTTCAGGGGTGCTCATGGCGTGTAGGCAGCGTGTAAGAGAGATCAACGCGCAAGGCGGATGCTGAGCTGCTGGCCCAGCACCTGCGCGGCTTCGTCCCAGGTGGTTTTGACCCCGATTGTAGAAAGGTCCACCGTTTGCAAACCTGCGTACCCGCAAGGGTTGATGCGCGCGAAGGGCTCCAGGTCCATCGCCACATTGAGCGCCACACCGTGGTAAGTGCTGTGTCGGCTGACCTTGATGCCCAACGCGGCGATCTTGCCCAGGCCTTCAAAGTCGGGAATCGAGGCCGCCGTGCCGATGCGTTTTTGCGGACGCTGCGGCAGCATCGCGTGGCTGTGTGGGTCGTCCAGCCGCACATAGATGCCAGGGGCGCCGCCCACGCGGTGGCCCGTGATGCCAAAGTGCGCCAGCGTGCGGATCACCGCCTCCTCCACGCGGTAGACGTATTCCTTGACGAAATAGCCAGCACGTTGCAGGTCGATCAGCGGGTAGGCCACCACCTGGCCGGGGCCGTGAAAGGTGACCTGGCCGCCGCGGTTGGTGGCCACCACGGGGATGTCGCCCGGGTTGAGTACGTGGTCACTTTTGCCAGCAAGGCCCTGGGTGTACAGCGGGGCGTGTTCGCACACCCAAAGCACATCGGGGGTTTCTGGGCTCCGGCTGGCCGTGTAGTCCTGCATGGCCTGCACGGTGGCGGCATAGTCCACGCGGCCCAGCATGTGAATGTCGATGGTCATGCAGAAAATCTCCCGCGCGCTTGCGACTACAGCACCACTTTGACGAGGGGATGCGACGAGAGGGCGCGGTACAGGTCGTCCAGCTGCTCGCGGCTCGTCGCCGTGATGGTGATGGTTACTCCGAGGTAATTGCCAGCGCGGCTGTCGCGCAGTTCAATGGTGCTGGCATCAAAGGTCGGATCGAACTGGCGGGCCAGCTCGGTGACGGCATGCACAAAGCCGTCTACCTTGGCGCCCATGACCTTTATCGGAAATTGCGAGGGGTATTCAATCAACGAATCTTTGCGTGAATCGGTAGCCTGTGTGTCCAGGCCGTTTGCGGGCGGCGGGGTAGAGGAGGTCATGGTGAAAGGTGGTGGAGTGTTTGCTGCGAATTCAATAGCTGGCACGGCATGGCCATTGTGCGCCAGCGGGTGTTGACGCCACTGCACGCGCTAGTGCGGAGTGACCCAGTCCGATGCGTGGTTGTGCGCCAATCCCATTGAAAGCCGTTGGCCCATCACCACAACCGAGCGAACGAGCGCACCAGTTTCGTGCCGGGGTTGCGGGTCTTTGTTGGGTGGCATGGGTTTTTACTTATAATTAGAGGCTTTGTGAAAGTTGCAGTCTGCAACGCGGGCGTCGTTCAACAATGAAAACAATCGCGCCTGAGACTGAAACTGAGGCTGAAGAATCTGACTTCAAGCCCCTCACGGCCGAAGAGGCCGCGGTGTGGCGCAGTCGCAATCCTCCCGTTTCGGTGTGGAAGGTGGTGGCAGGTCAGGCGCTGGTTGGAGTCCTGGTGGCCCTGGTGGCTTGGGTTCTGACGGGCAGCGTGCCGATGGGTTGGTCTGCAGCTTACGGCGCAGTGGCGGTGGTGGTTCCGGCGGCTTTGTTTGCGCGGGGTGTACTGCGTCACAGCGCGTCGTTCAATCCGCGTGCTGCCATGGTCGGGTTCTTTGGTTGGGAGATTGCCAAGATCCTGCTGACGGTAGCGCTGCTTGCGGCGGCGCCTTGGGTGGTTCCCGGTTTGAACTGGGTGGCTCTCGTGGTGGGTATGGTGATCACGATGAAAACGTACTGGATCGCGCTGTTGGTGCGGCCCAGTGTCCGAAAAACCGATTGATATAGAGAAGAGTTGTCCGATGGCCGCAGAAGCGCACGCTCCGACTGCAAGTGAATACATCGTTCACCACCTGCAGCACTTGCAGAACATCCCTCAAAAGGCGATCGTTGACTTTTCGGTGGTCAACATCGACTCCTTGGTAATCGGTTTCTTGGTGGGTTTTTTGGGGTTGTTTGTTTTGTGGCTCGGTGCCCGCAAAGCGACCTCTGGCGTTCCCACGCGGTTTCAGGCAGCAGTTGAAATGCTGGTTGAAATGGTGGACACGCAAACCAAGGCCAATATCAAGAACGCCAACAGCCGGAAATTCATTGGCCCTATGGCGCTCACGGTGTTCGTCTGGATCTTCATGATGAACGCCATGGACATGTTGCCTGTGGATTTGCTGCCTTCCATCTGGGCGAAAATCTACGAATTGGCTGGTCATGATCCGCATCACGCTTATTTGCGTGTAGTGCCAACTGCAGATCTTTCTACGACGTTGGGCTTGGCTGTCGCTATTTTGCTTTTGTGCCTGTACTACAGCGTGAAAATCAAAGGCTTGGGCGGTTGGACGCACGAGTTGGTGAGCGCTCCGTTTGGCACCAGCAAGAACCCGATTTTCGCCATCATCTTGGGCATCATTAATCTGGTGATGCAGATCATCGAATACTTTGCCAAGGCGGTTTCGCATGGCATGCGACTATTTGGGAACATGTACGCGGGTGAGTTGGTGTTCATGCTGATTGCCCTTATGGGTGGTGCTGCTGCCTTGTCCTTGTCTGGTGTCCTCATGCCGCTGGGTCACGTCATTGCGGGCTCTTTGTGGGCCATCTTCCATATCTTGGTGATCACGCTGCAAGCCTTTATCTTTATGATGCTTGCCCTGATCTATCTTGGCCAAGCGCACGAAGCCCATTGATTTTCAAGTTTCCCCTTGTTGTTTATCAAACCTTTCTTTTTTACTCAGGAGTTATCATGGAAAACATTCTCGGTTACGTTGCTTTGGCTTGCGGCATGATTGTGAGCCTCGGTGCTATCGGTGCTTCGATCGGTATCGCTTTGATGGGTGGCAAGTTTCTGGAATCGTCGGCCCGTCAGCCTGAACTGATTAACGAACTTCAAACCAAAATGTTCATTTTGGCTGGTCTTATCGACGCGGCTTTCCTGATTGGTGTGGCTATCGCTCTGCTGTTTGCTTTTGCAAACCCCTTTGCTGCTACGTTCCTGGCCAGCGTTCCAAAGTAATCATTCGTCAACGCCATCTTAGAAAGGTGTTGCCGTGAGTATCAACGCGACCCTGTTCTTCCAAATCATCGTCTTTTTTGTGCTGGTGTGGTTCACGATGAAATTCGTGTGGCCACCCATCACCAAGGCGCTGGATGAACGAGCCCAGAAAATCGCCGATGGCCTCGCAGCTGCCGACCGTGCCAAATCCGAATTGACTGCTGCCAATCAGCGTGTCGAGAAGGAATTGTCACAGGCGCGCAACGAGACGGCCTCGCGTCTTGCGGACGCCGACCGACGTGCCCAGGCCATCATCGATGAGGCCAAGGCACGCGCTACCGAGGAAGGTCACAAGATCGTCGCCGCCGCCCGTTCTGAAGCCGAGCAGCAAACGGTGCAAGCCCGCGAAGCACTGCGTGAGCAGGTTGCTGCACTCGCCGTCAAGGGCGCTGAGCAGATTCTCCGCAAGGAAGTCAATGCCGGCGTTCACGCCGATTTGCTCAGCCGCCTGAAAACCGAGCTGTAAGGGGGGACATATATGGCTGAACTCGCCACCATTGCCCGCCCTTATGCGGACGCTCTGTTCAAGGCCGCAACTGCGGGTGCGGGCATGGATCTGGCCAGCACTGCCGACTGGGTCGATGAGCTGGCGGCTATTGCCGTCAACCCCCAGTTGCGTGATCTGGCGGACAACCCCAAGGTAACCGCAGACCAAGTGTTTGCGGTTGTCACGGGTGTGGCGCGTTCAGCGCTGTCCGACATGGCCAAGAATTTTCTGCGCACGGTCATCGACAACGGGCGTCTCAATGCGCTCCCGGAAGTGGCTGCGCAATTTCGTGCCCTCGTGAATCGCCGCAACGGATCTTCGGATGCCGTGGTGTTCAGCGCCTTTCCCATGGACAGTTCAGCACTGTCCGAGGTCAGTGCAGCGCTGGAAAAGCGTTTCGGCCGCAAGCTCAATCTCGCCGTTCAACAGGACGAGTCGTTGATTGGCGGCATTCGCGTAGTGGTGGGTGACGAGGTGCTGGACACTTCGGTCAAGGCCCGTCTTGAACAAATGAAAGCGGCTCTCACCGCGTAACGCGCGGCGAGGGCAGCGAACCAAAGAAAGAAGGAAAGAGTCATGCAACTCAATCCCGCAGAAATTTCTGAACTCATCAAGAGCCGCATCGAAGGTCTGGCAGCCAGCAGCGATATCCGCAACCAGGGCACCGTGGTGTCCGTGTCTGACGGTATCGTGCGCGTTCATGGCCTGTCGGACGTGATGCAAGGCGAAATGCTGGAGTTCCCCGCCACCAAGGACGGACAGCCGTCCTATGGCTTGGCTCTGAACCTTGAGCGCGACTCTGTCGGCGCCGTGATTTTGGGTGAGTACGAACACATTTCCGAAGGCGACACCGTGAAGTGCACGGGCCGTATTCTGGAAGTACCTGTCGGCCCTGAGCTGATTGGCCGTGTGGTGAACGCCCTGGGTCAGCCGATTGACGGCAAGGGCCCCATCAACGCCAAGCTCACCGATGTGATCGAAAAGGTCGCACCGGGTGTTATCGCTCGTAAATCGGTGGACCAGCCTCTGCAGACCGGCCTGAAGTCCATCGACTCCATGGTTCCCGTGGGCCGCGGCCAGCGCGAGCTGATCATTGGTGACCGCCAGACCGGCAAGACGGCTGTCGCTATCGACGCCATCATCGCTCAGAAGGGGCAGGGCGTTACCTGTATCTACGTTGCCATCGGTCAGAAGGCTTCGTCGATCAAGAACGTGGTGCGCGCACTGGAACAAGCCGGTGCCATGGACTACACGATTGTGGTGGCCGCATCGGCTTCCGAATCGGCTGCCATGCAGTACGTGTCGGCCTACTCGGGCTGCACGATGGGCGAGTACTTCCGCGACCGTGGCGAAGACGCACTGATCGTGTATGACGACCTGTCCAAGCAGGCCGTGGCCTACCGTCAGGTTTCGCTGCTGCTGCGCCGTCCTCCAGGCCGTGAAGCCTACCCCGGCGACGTGTTCTATCTCCACAGCCGCCTGCTCGAGCGCGCAGCCCGCGTGAATGCCGACTACGTCGAAGCCTTCACCAAGGGTGAAGTCAAGGGCAAGACCGGTTCGCTGACCGCGCTGCCCATCATCGAAACGCAGGCCGGCGACGTGTCCGCTTTCGTGCCGACCAACGTGATCTCGATCACCGACGGCCAGATCTTCCTGGAAACCAGCCTGTTCAACGCCGGTATCCGCCCCGCCATCAACGCCGGTATCTCGGTGTCGCGCGTGGGTGGTGCTGCCCAGACCAAGCTGATCAAGAACCTGTCCGGCGGTATCCGTACCGACCTGGCCCAGTACCGTGAACTGGCCGCGTTCGCGCAGTTTGCCTCCGACCTGGACGAAGCCACCCGCAAGCAGCTCGACCGCGGTGCCCGCGTGACCGAACTGCTCAAGCAGGCGCAGTACAGCCCGCTGTCCATCTCGCTGATGGCTTCCACGCTGTTTGCTGTGAACAAGGGTTTCATGGACGACATCGACGTCAAGAAAGTGCTCGACTTCGAACACGGCCTGCACCAGTTCCTGAAGACCAGCCACGCTGCTCTGTTGGCTAAGCTGGAACAGGCCAAGGCCATGGACAAGGACGCTGAAGCCGAAATGTCCGCCGCTATCGCCGCGTTCAAGAAGTCGTTCGCTTAATCCGAACGAGGAATCATCATGGCAGCAGGCAAGGAAATACGCGGCAAGATCAAATCGGTCGAAAACACCAAGAAGATCACCAAAGCCATGGAGATGGTGGCTGCATCCAAAATGCGCAAGGCGCAGGAACGGATGCGTGCCGCCCGCCCTTACAGCGAGAAAATCCGTAACATTGCAGCCAACCTTGGCCATGCCAATCCAGAGTACGTGCACCCGTTCATGCAATTGAACGATGCCAAGGTGGCTGGCGTGATTGTGGTGACGACCGACAAGGGCCTGTGCGGTGGCATGAACACCAACGTGCTGCGCGTCGTGACGTCCAAGCTGCGTGAGCTGCAGGGTGCTGGCGTGTCTACCGAGGCGGTTGCTATTGGCAACAAGGGCCTGGGTTTCCTGAACCGTGTGGGTGCCAAGGTGGTTTCGCACGTGACAGGCCTGGGCGACACGCCCCATCTGGATAAGTTGATTGGTCCCGTCAAGGTGTTGCTCGATGCGTACGCAGAAGGCAAGGTCAGCGCGGTGTATCTGAGCTACACCAAGTTCATCAACACCATGAAGCAGGAATCGGTGGTGGAGCAGCTGCTTCCCCTGTCCTCCGAGCAGATGCAGGCCGAAAAGACGGAACATGGCTGGGACTACATCTACGAGCCCGACGCGCAAAGCGTGATCGACGAGATGCTGGTCCGTTATGTCGAGTCCCTGATCTACCAGGCGGTTGCGGAAAATATGGCGTCCGAGCAGTCGGCACGCATGGTGGCCATGAAGGCTGCCACCGACAACGCCGGCAGCGTCATTGGCGAGTTGAAGCTGGTCTACAACAAGACGCGCCAAGCAGCGATTACGAAAGAACTTTCGGAAATCGTATCCGGCGCCGCTGCTGTGTAAGCAAGCAGCTCAACCAACATCTAAATTGGAGCGAGAAAAATGGCTCAAGAGAATACCCAAGTGAACGCAAGCGTTCAGGGCAAGATTGTTCAATGTATCGGCGCTGTGGTGGACGTTGAGTTCCCGCGCGACCAGATGCCCAAGATTTACGACGCTCTGAAGCTCGACGGCTCGACGCTGACGCTGGAAGTGCAGCAGCAGCT
>NZ_JBKBXG010000102.1:0-17465 GCF_046314175.1 Acidovorax sp.
TTATCGCAGCCGTAAATGTCGGGTGCGCTTGCGCAGTCGTGGGCATGGTGTGTAGATAACTGGCTTTGGCAGCGGTCGAGGCCACTGCCTGGGCCATGGATGGTACGGTCAATTGGGCCAATCGGGAAGAAGGCCGGGTTGTGCGCACGGGTACCTGCGAGCCAGCTTGCAGGACCTGCGCCGCAGCGGGTGCCGCGACGGCTGGGGCGGGGGCTGCGGCCGCCTTGGGGGCTGCAGTAGCCTTGGCAGCAGCTTTGGGTGCCGCTGGGGCGGCGGCGTTTTTAGCCGCGGCAGGGGTGGCCTTGATGGCTCCCTTGGGTTTGCTGGTGTCGGCTTTCACTTCCTGGTCTCCTCGCAATACGGGCGGGCCCTAGCTGCTTTCGCGGCCAAGGGCGGGTGGCAAGCCTTCCGGGGTCTGGAACCTGTTCCCAGGTTCTTGCCGGGGCGCGATTGTATCGACCTGGGCTGACGCAAACGAAAACGTTGCAGATACAACACAAACCCGTGGAAAAGTCCATGCCACCTGTCGGCGCCAGTGCACCTTATACAAGGCTTTGTTCCAACCCCTGCAGAAAGATGTCCTTGGGCAAGTCAATACCAATGAAGACCATCTTACTGGTGCGGACCTCGCCCTCGGCCCACTGCGGCCCCAGATCGCTGCCCATCAGCTGATGCACACCCTGGAAGATCACCTTGCGCTCGGTCCCCTTCATATTGAGAACACCCTTGTAGCGCAGCATGCGCGGGCCATAAATATTGACAATCGCACCCAGAAAGTCTTCGAGCTTGGCGGGATCGAACGGCCGGTCGGAGCGGTAGACAAAACTCTTGACGTCGTCATCATGGTGATGGTGGTGCCCGTGGCCGCCATCGCCGTGCTTGTGCGAGGGGTGGTCGCAGTGCTCGCCATCCGCGTGATCGTGGTGGTCATGGCCATGATCATGGTCGTGTGCGTCTTCTTCCTTGAGGAAGTCCGGGTCGATGTCCAGCTTGGCATTGAGGTTGAAGCCCCGCAGGTCCAGCACCTCCTTGAGAGGTACTTCGCCGAAATGCACCGCCTTGATCGGCGCGCGCGGGTTCATGTGCTTCAAACGATGGATCAGCGCATCTGTCTCTTCCTGAGACACCAGGTCGGTCTTGGACAGGAAGATCTGGTCCGCAAACCCCACCTGGCGGCGCGCCTCCTGGCGGTCGTTCAGTTGCTGCGGGGCATGTTTGGCATCTACCAAAGTGATGATGGAGTCGATCAGGTAGGTCTCGGCGATCTCTTCGTCCATGAAGAAGGTCTGCGCCACCGGGCCAGGGTCGGCCACGCCGGTGGTTTCGATCACGATGCGCTCAAAGTCCAGCAGGCCCTTGCGCTTTTTGGCCGCCAGCAGCTGCAGCGTCTCGCGCAGGTCTTCGCGGATGGTGCAGCAGATGCAGCCGTTGCTCATTTGCACGATCTGCTCTTTCGTCTCGGTCACCAGAATCTCGTTGTCGATGTTCTCTTCGCCGAATTCGTTTTCGATCACGGCGATCTTCTGGCCGTGGGCCTCGCTCAGCAGGCGCTTGAGCAGCGTCGTTTTGCCAGAGCCCAAAAAGCCGGTGAGGATGGTGACGGGGATCAATGCCATAAGTCTGTCTTTCAATCGGATCAATACATACGCAGCGGACAAGGTCCGCAAAGCGCAGTGCCCCACGGGGGGAGCGGTGTGTTTTTTCAGTGTACCGAGGCTGTCAAGCCCCTGCAGGGGAGCAGACGGTTCACCCCTTGCGCATCACCACCAGGCCCTTGAGGTACTCGCCCTCCGGAAACTCCAAAGTCATCGGGTGGTCGGGCGCGCCGCCCAGGCGCTCCAGGATATAGCCGTCCACGCCCGCATCGGCCCCGGCAGAAGCGACGATTTTGTGGAACAGGTCGGCGCTGATGCCGCCGGAGCACGAAAAGGTGAACAGCACCCCGCCCGGCGTCAGTAGCTGCAGCGCCAGCCGGTTGATGTCCTTGTAGGCCCGCGCGGCGCGGTCGGCGTGCGCTGCGGTGGGTGCGAACTTGGGCGGGTCGAGCACGATGGCGTCAAAGCGCTGGCCTTCTTTCAGAAACTGGCGCAGTGAAGCGTTCACATCGGCATCCATGAAGCTTGCGCGGTTCAAGTCGAAGCCGTTGAGCGCCAAGTGGGCGCGGGCGCGCTCCAGGGCGGGGCCCGACGAGTCGATGGACGTCACATGCCCATCCACCTGCCCATGGGCCGCTGCGCCCGCCGCCCGCATGCCCGCCAGTGCCGCCACGCTGAAGCCGCCGGTGTAGCAAAAACAGTTGAGCACGTGCTTGAAACCCAGGCGCTGAGCGTAGTCGGCAAAACGCTTGCGGCTGTCGCGCTGGTCTAAATAGAAGCCCGTCTTGTGACCCTCGGCGATGTTGAGCGTCAGGCGCCACTGGTGTTCGTGGATGGACAACTCCAGCGGCGGCGGTGCATCACCCGCCTGCGCTGGCTCCCCGCCGCGCAGCCAGCCGGTGGCGGGCTCCAGGCCTTCCAGCGCGCGCACGCTGGCGTCCGAGCGTTCATACAGCTTGGTCAGGCCCGTCTCGCGCAGCAGGGCGTCGGCTATCACGTCCTTCCAGCGCTCGGTGCCCGCGCTGGTGAACTGCGCCACCAGTGTGTCGCCATAGCGGTCCACGATGAGCCCGGGCAGACCATCGGATTCGCCGTGCACCAGGCGCACGCCGTCACTTTGCACGTCAAAACGGGCCCTGGCGATGATGGAACGTGCGCAAGCAGCTATAAAAAATGGAGCATCAATGCGCTGCGCCTCGTCAAAACTCCACACCCGCGCGCGGATGCGCGAGCTGGGGCTGTAGGCGGCCCAGGCCAGAAACTGGCCTTCGTGCGACTCCACGCGCACGGTCTCGCCGCTGTCGCCACCGCCCTTGGCGATGGCCGATTCAAAGATCCAGGGGTGGCGGCGCAAGAGCGAGCGCTCTTTGCCAGGGCGGAGACGGAGGATTTTCATGCCCCGGATTGTGCGGGCTCATCAGCGCCTGCCGGTGCACGGCGGATCAAAAACCCGGGTGGATACGTGCAGCTCCGCCATCTTTAAAACTGCACATTTGACAAATATGATTACAAAATCGTAGAATTGAAGAAATTATCATATTTATCGAAAAGGATCTGTCGATGACAACCACCAACGGTCACCCGGCTAAAACCACCTCCCGCATGGTCTCCGCCCCCGGCACCCACACCGCAGTGCTGACGGACATTCGTGAGTTTCTGACGTTCAAGATCGGCAACGAAGAATACGGCGTGGACATCCTGCGGGTGCAGGAGATTCGCTCGTACGAAAAGCCCACCACCATCGCCAACGCACCGTCAGACCTCAAGGGCATGGTCAATCTGCGCGGCGTGATCGTTCCCATCATCGACCTGCGGCTGAAGCTGGGGTTGACCACCGTGCAGTACGACCACCTCACCGTGGTGATCGTGCTCAACATCGGCCAGCGCGTGGTGGGGGTGGTGGTGGACGGCGTGTCCGACGTGCTCACGCTGGAGCGCGAGCAATTGCGCCCCGTCCCTGAACTGCGCGGCAACTTCGACCCCGAGCACCTTCTGGCGATTGGCTCCGTGGGCAAACGCATGCTGATCTTGCTGGACATCGAAAAATTTCTTGCCAATTCGGTGGAAAGCAACGCCACCGCAACCAGCCACTGACCGCTTGCGTGACTACAAGGATTTTGACCATGAACTTCAACGACCTGAAGATCTCTACGCGCCTCACCCTGGGCTTTGGCCTGATGAGCGTTCTCATCGGCGTCATGGGTGCCATGTCGATGGCGCTCGCCAATCGCGCTGACAACGCCTTTCACTCCATCATTGACGACCGCTTCCCCAAGGTGCTGAACCTGCATGTCGTGAAGGAAGACGTGATTGCCGTAGAACTGGCTTTGACGCAGATTCTGGTGGACGCTAGCGAGCAAAACGTACAGCTGCAGCAAGCCGTTGTGAACGCCAAGCGCGAAGAAATCACCCAGCTGTTTGACACACTGGGCAAACAGATCACATCCGCCAAGGGCACTGCCGCGCTGGCAGAGACCTTGCGCGCCCGCACCGAATACGCCGCCCAGCTGCGCAACTACTCACAACTTGCCAGCGCTGGAAACATGGGCGAAGCCAAAGCCGTTTTGACCGGGGCAATGGTTGCACCACGCAAAGCCTATTTTCAAGCGCTCGATGCACTGATCCAATACCAGGAAGGACTGGCAAAGGCATCGCAATCAGACGCCGTGGCGGCGGTATCCACCATGAACACGTTTGTGTTGTCCCTCACCGCATTGGCCTTGGTAGCGGCCGCCGTGATCGGCCTGCGCATCGTTCGGTCCACCACCGTTCCCCTGAGCCAAGCTGTCAATGCTGCCCGTGCCGTTGCCGCCGGGGATCTGAGCCTGGCCATCAGCTACCGCGGCACCAATGAAACCGCTCAACTGCTGAAGGCCCTACAGGAGATGCAGCAATCGCTCGTACATCTCGTGAGCCAGGTGCACAACAACAGCGACAACGTGTCCAGCGCATCCGCTGAAATTGCCCAGGGCAACAATGACCTTTCTGCGCGCACCGAGCAGCAAGCCAGTGCGTTGCAGGAAACCGCTGCATCGATGGAGCAACTGAACACCGCCGTGCGCAACAACGCTGACAACGCGAGGCAAGCCGACAAACTTGCACGCACGGCCTGCAAAGTGGCTACCCAGGGCGGTGACGTGGTGGCAGAAGTCGTGCACACCATGAAAGGCATCAACGACAGCTCAAGGCGCATCGCCGACATCATCGGCGTGATCGATTCGATTGCATTCCAAACCAACATCCTCGCGCTTAATGCGGCGGTGGAAGCAGCTCGCGCTGGAGAACAAGGGCGCGGCTTTGCCGTCGTGGCGACGGAAGTCCGTGTTCTTGCAAGCCGCTCTGCAGAGGCATCCCGCGAAATCAAGAGCCTGATCGGAGCCAGCGTGGAGCGCGTGGAAGCGGGAACGACACTGGTGGACCGTGCGGGCCGCACGATGACTGAAGTCGTCGCGTCCATTCAGCGGGTAACAGACATCATGGGCGAGATCAGCGCCGCGAGCACCGAACAAAGCCAAGGCGTTGACCAGATCAACGAGGCCGTGACGCAGCTGGATCAGACCACCCAGCAAAACGCTGCGCTGGTAGAAGAAATGGCTGCAGCGGCCAGCAGTCTCAACTCCCAGGCACGCGATCTGGTGGCCACTGTCGCATCGTTCAAGCTGCCCAACCTGCTCCCACAGAATCTGGCCCTGGGCCACAACGCCCCGCGCGCGCTGCTGGGCCACAGCGCAGCCTGACTCTCTACCAGCGCATCAGGACTTCTTGCGCGCCCGTGGGTGGGCCGCGTCGTACACCTTGGCCAGGTGCTGAAAGTCAAGCCGCGTGTAGACCTGCGTGGTGGTGATGTTGGCGTGGCCCAGCAGCTCCTGCACCGCACGCAGGTCGCCGCTGCTTTGCAGCAGGTGGCTGGCGAACGAGTGGCGCAGCATGTGCGGGTGCACGGGCGTTGTCAGCCCGGCCTGCTGGCTGCGCTGGCGCAGGCGCAGCCAGATGGACTGCGCCGTGAGCCGGGCGCCCCGCTGGCCCACGAACAGCGCCGTGTCCAGCCGCGCAGAACCGGCCCCTCCAAACGGCGTGGGCCGCAGTGCCAGCCAGGCCTGCAGCGCTGTGGTGGCCGCGCTGCCCACTGGCACGCTGCGGCGCTTGCTGCCTTTGCCAAACACATGGGCCTCACCCGCTTGCAGATCGATCCAGCCACGGCCCAGGCGTTGGGTGTCGGCATTGGGGGTCGCATCGAGCCCGGCCAGCTCGCCCACGCGCAGGCCACAGCCATACAGCAGCTCAACCATGGCGGCGTCGCGCGCCTCCAGCCAGGGGTCGGCGCCGGTGTTGTCGAATTCGGCCAGGCGCACGGCATCGTCAACCCCCAGCGCCTTGGGCAGGGGCTTGGGCGCCTTGGGCGCACGAACGTCCTGCACGGGGTTGTGCGGAATCAGCCCCTGCCGCCCCGCCCAGGTAAAGAACCCGCGCCAGCCCGACAGGATGAGCGCAATGCCCCGCCCACTGCGCCCGCCGCTGTGCATCTGCGCCACAAAACGGCGAATGTGCGCGGTCTGCAGCTGCAGCAGCGGCACGCCGACGCCTGCCGCAAACTGCGCGAGCTTTTCAAGGTCTAGCGTGTAGAGCGTGAGCGTGCGCGCCGCCAGCCGCTTTTCGACGCGCACATGCTCCAGGTAGCGCAGGACGTGCGGGTCGAGCGTTTCGAGCGTGGTGGCCGTGGTGGGCGTGTCAGACATTTGCCGTGGCCAAGCCGCCGCCGTGTTGGTGCTGCCTCGCGGGCTACTTCAGCCGCAGCAGCGCGGCGCTGGCGAGTTCTGCCATGCGCGACAGAAATTCGGTGCCCATCGTGGCGTCAAAGCGCTGCGGGTCGTGCGAGCCCAGCACCAGCAGGCCAAAGGCGGGCGTGGCGCTGTCGATGGCGCCTGCGCGCAGCGGCAGCAGGGCCAGCGACTGGGCGGGTGCGCCCGCTTCGTTGGCCAGCCAAGCGGCGGGCTCAAAGCCCAGGTTGGGGCCACAGAAAGGCATGGTCAGCGATGAGGCGAAGGCGCGGGCGTCTTCGCTGGCGCCTTGGGTGAAGTCAGCGTCGATGTATGGCGCGGCCACTTCCCACACACGCACCGCTGCCTGGGGCACGTCGAACAAGGTGCGCACACCATCGACCACGGCCTGGGGCAGGTCGAACGGGTCGCGCACCTGCAGCAGGCTGCCGGTCCACTGGTGCACCTTGTTGGCAATGGCAGCGTTTTCGGTGCTGTTGCGCACCATTTCCATGATGCGCTGCTCCAGGCCCTTGATCTTTTCGCGCAGCATCTCGGCCTGGCGCTCTTGCAGGCTCACGGCGCGGGCGCCGTGGGGGCTGGTGATCTGAACGGTGGCCAGCACCTCGGCATGGCGCTCGAAAAAGCCCGGCGTGTTGGTTAGAAACTGGACGATGTCGTCTTCGGTGATCGGCGGGATGTGGTTAGTCATACGAGAGTGTCAGGAATGTCGATCTGGCCTTCGAACACCGTGGTGGCGGGGCCGGTCATGAAAACGGAATCAGTGTCCGCACCGCTCCAGGCAATGGTGAGGCGGCCACCGCGCGTGTCTACGTGCGCCTCGTTGTCGAGCAGGCCCAGGCGGATGCCAGCCGCCACCGCCGCACAGGCGCCCGTGCCGCAGGCCAGGGTTTCGCCCACGCCGCGCTCAAACACGCGCAGCCGCACATGGGTGCGGTCCACGATCTGTAAAAAGCCGGCGTTCACGCGCTGCGGGAACCGCACGTGGTTTTCGATCTGCGGGCCGGTCTCCAGCACGGGAGCGGTGTCTACATCGTCGACCAGCTGCACAGCGTGGGGGTTGCCCATGGAGACAACCGCTATTAAAATAGTAGCTGTCAGCGCTTTACTATCAAGCGCCAGAGGCCATTTTTGCCCTAAACCTTGCTCTACGGCGCTCAAACCGGTGGCATCAAACGGCACCTGGGCAGGCGTGAACTGCGGGCGGCCCATGTCTACCGTGACACGTCCATCAGGCGTGAGGCGAGGGGCGATCACGCCGCCTTTGGTCTGCACGCGAATGGTGTCTTTGCCCGACAACCCCTTGTCGTGCACAAAGCGCGCAAAGCAGCGGGCGCCGTTGCCGCACTGCTCTACCTCTCCGCCGTCGGCGTTGTGGATCACGTATTCAAAGTCGATGCCTTCGGCCGCTGCATCAGTGCTGGGGGGCCGGACGGTCAGGATCTGGTCTGCGCCCACACCGAAGTGGCGATCTGCCAGGAAGCGGTATTGGGCCGTGCTCAGCCCCAGGCGGCCTTGGGTTTCGTCGAGCACCACGAAATCGTTGCCCGCGCCCTGCATTTTGGTGAAGCGAATCTGCATCCGCCGGATTATCGTCGTTGGGCTGCCAATAACCTCGGGCAGCGCCGGTTTCATGGGTGCACTAGGCTTGCACCCTTTCGCGCCACAAAGCCGCTACTGGCCAGGAGTCTTGAATGCCCGATCTTTCTGCCTTCGCCATCACCCGCAAATGGCCCGCCCAGCACCCCGACCGCCTCCAGCTGTATTCGCTGCCCACGCCCAATGGCGTAAAGGTGTCGATTGCGCTCGAAGAACTGGGCCTGCCGTACGAGCCGCACCTGGTGAGCTTTGACACCAACGACCAGACCTCGCCCGAGTTCCTGTCGCTCAACCCCAACAACAAGATCCCGGCCATCCTCGACCCCAACGGCCCAGGCGGCCAGCCGCTGGCGCTGTTCGAATCCGGCGCCATCCTGCTGTACCTGGCCGACAAGACCGGCCAGCTTATTCCGAAAGACCCCGCCGCGCGCTACGAAACCATTCAGTGGGTGATGTGGCAGATGGGCGGCGTGGGCCCCATGTTTGGCCAGCTCGGCTTCTTTCACAAGTTTGCGGGCAAGGACTATGAAGACAAGCGCCCGCGCGACCGCTACGTGGCCGAGTCCAAACGCCTGCTGGGCGTGCTGAACCAGCGCCTGGCGGGCCGACAGTGGGTGATGGGCGACCAGTACACCATTGCCGACATCGCCATCTGGCCGTGGGTGCGCAACCTGATTGGTTTTTATGGCGCGGGTGACCTGGTGGAGTTTGGCCAGTTCACCGAGGTACAGCGCGTGCTGGATGTCTTTGTGGCCCGTCCGGCGGTTGCCAAGGGTTTAAACATCCCCGCGCGGGGCTGAGTGGACCGCGTAGGGGCGCACCTTGATAATGGCCTGATGCCCCGCATCAGCCAACAACTCCACCCCCACCGCGAACCCGTTGCCACCCGCCTTGCCGCCACCGTGCTGCTGCTGCGCGATGCTGCGGGCGATGGAACGCTGGAGGTGCTGATGACCCGGCGCTCGCCCCATGCAAGTTTTGCCCCCGGCGCCTATGTGTTCCCCGGCGGCGGCATCGACGCACTGGACGCTGATCCCGTCACACACGCAGCCGCCGACCGCCGCGCCACGCAAAGCGATGTGCACCTGACCCAGGCCATTGCCGCCATCCGCGAGAGTTTTGAAGAGCTGGGCGTGCTGCTGGCCCGCCATGCCGACGGCCCCCGGATGGGGTTGATGGCCGACGCGCAGGACATTGCCGCCATCGACCGCCACCAGCCGTTTGCCGCGCAGTGCGCCGCGCGCGGACTGCGCCTGGCGGCTGACGGGGTGTACCTGCTGGCCCACTGGACGGCCGACCGCGACCTGGCGCGCCGCTTCGAGGTGCCCTTCCTCGTGGCGCGCATGCCTGAAGGCCAGGAGCCCGTGGCCGACGAGGCCGAGCAGTTCGAACCCGTGTGGGTGCGTCCGGCCGACGCGCTGGCGCGGCACGAGGCGGGGCAGTTTTTCATGATCTTCCCCACCATCCGCACGCTGCAGCGCCTCGCCAAGTTCGCCAGCACCCAGGCCGTGCTGGACGCCGTGGCGCACGAACAGCCCCTGTGGGAGAGCTGCCCGCGCGCGGGCACGCTGGCGGGCAAGGAAGCGCGTTACATGGAAGACGAAATGCCGTTTGGCGAACTGGCCCTGGTGTGCCCCGACGGGCAGATCGTGCACACGCTGGACTGGCAGACCGAGCGCCCCGTACCCCTGCTGCGCAACGTGCAGCGCCTGACCGCCCCCAACCCCGGCGTGATGACCGGCCCTGGCACCAACAGCTACCTGGTGGGCGACCCGGCCACCGGCTTCATCGCCATCGACCCCGGCCCCGCCGATGCCGAACACCTGGACAAGCTGTGGCGCGCAGCGGGTGGAGACATCCGCATGATCGTATGCACCCATTCGCACCCTGACCACGCGCCGGGCGCCGCACCGCTGCAAGCACTGTGCGTGCAGGCGGGCAAGGCCAGCCCCCCCATCCTGGGCCTGCCATCTGCGCCCACGGCACGCGCAGCCAGCGAGTTTGCGCCGGATATTTCGCTACAAAATAATGAGCTATTAGCGCTTACTGGACAAGCGCTAGAAGGCAAAATCACCCATACTTTGCAGGTGATTCACACCCCCGGCCACGCGGCCAACCACCTGTGCCTGCTGCTGGTGGAAGACGCCCTGCTGTTCAGCGGCGACCACATCCTGAACGGCAGCACCACGGTGGTGGACCCGCCTGATGGCAACATGGCCGACTATCTGGATTCACTGGACAAGCTCGATGACGTGTGCGCCGAACATGGCGTGGAGTTCATCCTGCCCGCGCACGGCTATGTGCTGGGTGGGCCAGTGCATACGGCACGCAGCGCCATCGCCAAGCTCAAGGCCCACCGCCTGGCCCGCGAGGCCAAGGTGCTGGCCGCCATGCAGGCGCTGCCCCAAGGCACCATTCAGGAGTGGGTACAGCGCGCGTATGACGACGTGCCGCCGCGCATGTGGCCCGTGGCGCAGCGCTCGCTGCTGGCGCATGTCGAGCGCATCCGTTCGCAGCAGCCCGGGAACAATTGATGCCCCCTGAGGCGCTACGCACCTTCCCCCTCAAGGGGACGCCACCAGTGGCCCGGCGAAGCCGGTTCCACGGTGGCACTGGCATGCGGCAGCGCCCGTTTTGAAGGCAACGCCGACAATCACGCATTTGCCCCTTCGATTCCCACACGGCAAATGCCTTCCTTCCTCCCCCTATGACCGACAAGAACCCCGACCCCACCCACATCCGACTGGCCAAACGGGTGGCCGAACAACTGAACTGCTCACGCAGCACGGCCGAGCAATTCGTGGAAGGCGGTTTTGTGAGCGTGGACGGCCAAGTGGTGGAAGCCCCCGGCGCGCGCGTGCGCCCGGACCAGACTGTGACGGTTGCGAAAGACGCGAGCCTGCTGGAGCTGACGCCGGTCACCCTGTTGCTGCACAAGCCTGCCGGTTTTGAAGCCGGACTGGGTCAGCCAGCCCAAGGTGGTGCGGCCCACGCCAGCCGCAGCCAGGGAGCCACCCCGGCCACTTCGCTGCTGGATGTCGCGTCCCATCTGGCCGAGGACGCCTCGGGCATCCGTGTGCTGCAGCGCCACTTCAAGCAGCTCGAATGCTTCACGCCACTGCCCACCGAGGCCAGCGGCCTAGTGGTCTATACGCAAGACAAGCGCATCGCGCGCAAGCTGGCCGAAGACATCGAGTCGCTGGAGCAGGAATGCATCGTCGAGGTCGAGGGGGACATCGCCCCCAACGGCCTGCAGCGCCTGAGCCACGGCCTCACCTTCAACGGCCGCGCGCTGCCGCCCATCAAGGTCAGCTGGCAAAACGAGACCAAACTGCGCTTTGCGCTCAAGGGCATTCGCCCCGGGCAGATCCCGGCCATGTGCGATGCGGTGGGCCTGTCGGTGGTGGCCATTAAGCGCATCCGCATTGGGCGGGTGCCACTGGCCAAGGTGCCTGAGGGGCAGTGGCGGTATCTGCAGCCATGGGAGAAGTTTTAACCCCCCTGAGTCGCTTCGCGCCTTCCCCCCCCGTGGGGGGACGCACCCGGTGGCCTGGCAGAGCCAGTTCCACGGGTGCGCTGGCGGTGCCGCGCCCACTGCTGAAGGCGGGATCAGAAGAAGCTACGCCGAAACGAAAGCTATTAAAAACATAGCTGCTAGCGCTTATTGGTAAAGCGCTAGAGGCCAATTTGTCTTTAAACATTCCTCCGTATTCCGCTGCTACACTGCGCGGCAAACAAGGAGGGAGTTCATGAGCCAAGTTCCATCAGACCGAGACAGCGCGGCGGGGCCGATGTCCACATTCATGCCGCAGAACATCGACGCGTATCCGCTCGAGTTCACCGGCAGCGGGGGCGAGTACTTTCGGGTGTGGATCGTCAACGTGTTGCTCAGCATCATCACGCTGGGCATCTACACACCCTGGGCACGGCGCCGCACGGCGCAGTATTTCTATAGCCACACAATGGTGGCTGGCAGCCCCCTCGAATTCACCGCGCAGCAGCGCAAGATGGTGATGGGCTTTGTGCTGCTGATGCTTATCACCATTGCCTACAACATTGCGGCCAATACCGGGCAAGACACGGCCGTCGGCCTGTTCCTGCTGGCGGGCGCCGTGCTGGCGCCGTTCATCTGGGGCAGCGCCATGCGCTTTCGCCTGGGGGCCACGCGGTGGCGTGGTCTGCGGCTGCAGTTCACGGCCAGCTGGAAAGAGGTCTACGTCGCCAGCTGGCCTGTGTTTGCGCTGGCGCTGGTGTGGTTTGGCGTGTTTTTTGGCTTGCAGATGCTGTCGCCTGAACTGGCTGGCGCGCTGCAAGAGGCGGAAGAAGAAACCAAACGCAAGCTGCCCACGTTCACGCCCGCCATGGGCGGTCTGATCGTGCTGGGCCTGGTGCTGACCGTGCTGTGTTTCATTCGCCTTGAATACAACTTCAAGAGCCTGCTGGTGCTGAAGGCCCAGGTGGGTGCCGAGCGTGGCCGCTGGAAGCCGGTGTACATGGACTTCGTCAAGATCTGGCTGGCCACCGTGCTGGTGTTCATCCTGTGTGTGGTGGCCCTGTCGCTCATCGGCACATTGTTGGCCGGGGGCTCCGTAGCACTGGTAGCGGGGCTGGGCAACCGGCTCGGGCTGTGGATCATCGTGTTGATCGTGGGAGCCATCGTGGGCGGGTTCTTCCTGCTGTTCCTGGCCTCTGCACCCGCCCGCGCGTACCGCGAGGCCCGCATGTTCCGGCTCATGTGGGACAACATTGGTGTGAGCCATGTCGCGCGCTTCAAGTGCCACCTGCCCACCGGGGGCTACGTGTGGCTGCGCATCAAGAACATGGTCCTCACCCTGATCACGCTCGGTCTCTACCGGCCTTTTGCGCGGGTCAGCGAATACCGCATGAAGCTCGAATCCGTCACCTTGCATGTCAAGGGCGGTGTGGAGCAGGTCGCAGGTGCCATGGTGCGCCAGCAGCAAGGCGGGCTGGGCGATGCAATGGCCGACGCCGCCGGCCTCGACCTTATCGGCTGAGCATGAACGCACCGCAGCACGCTGCCCTCGTCCCTGGGCGCTGGTTCGATGGGCTGAGCAGCAAGGCCCAGCCCGTGATGGTGAGCCTGCAGCCCACGCCGCGGGGCCCGTCGCTGGTGCTGCACCCGCTCATGCAGCCGGGGGCCGCGCCGGTCACCTTTGCGTACAAGGACGTGGGCTGGCCCGAGGCCTGGAACGAGCGCCGCCCTCAGGTGCGTGTGGTGGTGGACCTGCGCGACCACGGCAGCCTGGAGATCGACGCGGTGGCCGAATGGCGCGCCGCACTGGCTGAGGCGGGCGAACGCCCCGGCATTGCCCAGCGCATGCAGACCCGCTGGACTGTGTTGCTGGGCGTGGCCGTGGCGGCTGTCGTCGGCCTTACCCTGTTCTACCGCTATGGCACTCCCTGGGCCGCGACGCAGATCACGCGGTTTGTGCCCCTGGCCTGGGAGACCAGCGTGGCCGAGAACGTCTTGAAGCAGATGGACGAAGGCACCCTGAAACCCAGCAAGCTCCCGCCGGAGCGGCAAGCACAGTTAAAAGCCCGGTTCGACGCCCTGGTGCAACAAACCCCCAGCACCCTGCACCGCTACCCCCGCTACCAGCCACCGCTCACGCTGGAGTTCCGATCCGGCATGGGCGCCAACGCCTTTGCGTTGCCCGGCGGCAAAGTGGTGATGACCGACGGCATCGTCAAAGCCGCCGCCGAAAAAGGGCTGTCCGATGACGCACTGGTGGGCGTGCTCGCGCACGAGATCGGCCACGTGGTGTACCGCCACACCACCCGCATGGTGGTGGAGCAAGGCGTGCTGAACATGGGCATGGGCTTGGCCCTGGGCGACGTGTCGGGCATCGTGTCCACCAGTGCGTCGGTGCTGACCGGCCTGGCCTACAGCCGCAGCCACGAACGCGAGGCCGACTGCTTCGCCATCGCCCTCATGAACCACACTGCCCTGCCTACCGCGCCCATGGGCAAACTGCTGCTGGCCATTGCGCGCGACGAAGAAGAACGCGAAAAGAGCGAGGAGCAGGAAGAAAAGGACAAGAAGGCGGCGAAGAAAGACGCAGCCGCCTCAGCGCCAGACAGCCAAGCCAGCGCCAGCGCCCCAGCGCCCGCCCACCGCAAACGCAAGCCCGGCGCCAACGACGGGCCCGAGCACGCGGTGTGGTCGCTTCTGAGCAGTCACCCAGAAACTGTTCAGCGTGCGACAGAGCTGGAAAAGGGGCATGCGCCGCATTGCGCTAAACCGTGATCACAGTGCTGCGAGCACTTCTGCCAACTGTCCGCAGCACCTTAGCCATTCACTACGCTTCGCACGAAGCTGCAGTGCGAACAACAAAAAAATGAAACCGTCACCCCCACGAAGCCGCCGCGTGGCAATGGTCTTGATAGTCAGTCTGCAGGTTGTAGCCGCCACTGCGAGCTGGGCGCAGACAGACCGCACGCCGGGCGACCCTGAGGCCACCCGCAAAGCACTCACAGCGTTGCTCGCCGCCGCCAACGACCCCATTCCACGCACCTCGTCCTGCCACGAAGGCCAGGGCGCATACGGCCAGACGGGACCTGCCACCGTGAAAGACTTGCTGGCCATGCGCATGGCGTACCTCTACGCGGGCTCCAACGTGGTCGAAGGCCGCTGCGAGCAGCAGCAGCATAAATGCACGGTGTCGATCCGGCACGCAGCAGGAGAAGACGTGGCATCTGCGTCCATCACCTTCGCGGTGAAAGCCGGTAAGGCCCAAGTCGCCACGCTGCAGTGCCTGGTCACGCCCTGACGGGAGTTTGCTGGGTCGGTTGTGTCGGGGAACCCAACAGCGGAAAAATCAATAGTGTGAAGCGCGCCGATAAGCCGGATTCTGTGCACCACGGTTGCCCGCAGTGTGACCGCCATTAATCTGGGCCGGGTGTCGCCACCACGGCTCGGTGCTACCTACCCGCCAACTCTGCGGAACCACATCAACGTTGGCCTACTTGGTATTGCTGCGCGTAGAGATTGCCCGTTTCACCCAAGTCGCGTTCCGCGCCTTGGGTGGCTATGGGGCCTCAGGCTTGCGCCTGAGCGTCTGGCTTGCGCCAGCCGGTGCCAGCTTGCGCTGGCCCCCCATAGAACACCCTTGGTGGCTGAAAACGACCTGACTCGTCTCTGTTGCTCTAATCCTCACCTCACGGTGGGCAGCCGTTAGCTGCTACGCTGTCCTGTGCAGTCCGGACGTTCCTCCAGTGCCTGGTTTCCCAGATTGCACCAGCGGCGGTCTGGCGCGCTTCACGGGGTGGATTATCGCCCAGCGCCTGAGGCACGATCCCAGTCCAGGCCAAAACGCGCAAGGTATTTGCGTAGCCGGTCTGCGTCGTTGACCACGGTGCGCTGCGCGCGCGAGGCCTGGAACAGCAGGCGCCCCGCGTCGGACAAGGTGCGGGCCTGGCGGCACATCTGCAGCACCGCCGCCAGTTGCAGTTGGTCGAACAGGTCCATCGCCTCCACCGCTTCTTCGCCCAGCAGGGCCGCGAGATCGTCCCGGCTCACCGCGCCGGGCGTGGACGCCAACCCATTGCGCGCATCGCTGGCGGGTTGCCACAGCCAGCGCAGGCGGGCCATTTCGGCCTCGACCAAGGGCAGGCCGATGCGGCCGCTGTCGGCTAGCGTGGCCAGGCGCGTCACGCTGGCAGAGAGGTCGCGGAAGTTGCCAGTCCACAGCGCCTCGGGCGACTGGGCATAGCGCAGGTAGGCGGCGCGCGCCTCGTTGGAAAAGCGCACGCTGCGGCCCAGCTCGGCACCTGCGCGGGCCAGTTGGTGGTCCACATTGGGCTCGATGTCTTCTGGCCGCTGAGCCAGGCCGGGCAGCACATAGCTCCAGAGGTTGATGCGCGCGTAAAGGTCTTCGCGAAACCGCCCGGCCGCCACTTCGGTGCGCAGGTCGCGGTTGGTACCGGCGATCAGCTCGAAGTCGCTGGCCACCTCGCGGTCGCTGCCCATGGGGTAGAAGCGCTTTTCCTCCACCGCCTTGAGCAGCATGGCCTGCTCGTCCAGGCCCAGCTCGCCGATTTCGTCGAGAAACAGCACGCCCTTGTGCGCCGTGCGCAGCAGGCCCGCACGGTCTGCCGCCGCGCCGGTGAAGGCGCCCTTTTTGTGGCCGAACAGCGTGGACGCTGCGCCATCGCCATGCAGCGTGGCGCAGTTCACTTCCACGAACTCGCCTTCGACCTGGTGACGCGATTTTTTCAGCTCGAACATGCGCCGCGCGAGGTGCGACTTGCCCGCGCCCGTAGGCCCCGTGAACAGGATGGGCGCACGCGAGCGCACCGCCACGCGCTCCACCTCGTCGATCAGCGCATTGAAGCGTGCGTTGCGCGTGGCGATGCCGCTTTTGAGGAAGTCCACCGCATCGCGCTGCTCGGCGCCAAAACGTTGGGCGATCACGTCGTAGCGCGAGAGGTCCAGATCAATGAGCGCGTAGCTTCCCGGGTCGCCCGCCTGCTGGCGCTTGGGAGGCGAGGTCTGCGCCAACACGCCCGGTATACGGCGCGACTCCACCAGCAAGAACAAGCAGATCTGTGCAACGTGGGTGCCGGTGGTGATGTGGGTCCAGTATTCCTCGCGCTCGGTGTCAAAGCGGTAGGCCTGCGCCCAGTCAAAGAGCTTGGCGTACACCTCGCCAAAGTCCCACGGGTCGGCAATGGGCAGGGGCACCAGGTTCACCGTGGTCTCGGGGGATGCAGTTTCGATGTCTTTGCAAACCTGTTGCGCCAGGTCGTTGTGCGGGGGCGTGTAGAGCAGTTCCAGCCGCTCGATCACCACGTCCTCATGCTGCACCAGCGATACGGTGGGGCGCCACTTCTCCCACCGCCCCGCGCCCCGGCCGGAGTCGAGCTGGGTGCCGAGGAAACCGATCACGACTTTGTTTTTGTGCATTCTGTTTATCTATTTAACTAGCTTTCATTCTAGTTAACTCAGTATTCAAGCAGTGCCTCATTCAATGCCTCAGAAAATTTTTCTATACAGATCAATGACTTGAGAAATTTCTAGCCGCAAACCACGAGCTGGCACGCATCTGGCAATAGATAAGACATCCAGCGCAAGCGGTGACCGCTCACAGGCCGGGGTTAGGACCAACGTTCGCCCCGCCGGTGCAGGGAATCCGGGCTCCCAAGGCCTTGTCGATTCCCCGCATGCCGCACTCCGCAAACGCTGGATAACGGCAAGGTCGTGGTGACGCCTCGCGAGAGGACGTGCCGGGTTCGACTCCCGGCTTGCCACCACTGGTAGCTCAGTCTGGTAGAGCCCCCCGAAAGGGGTTGTCGCAGGTTCGATTCCTGCCCACGGCCGCAAGGCCAGCACTTGGAAGTAACGGTCGAAAGACCACCCGCCGAACGCGGGGAGTTGTCCCAGGGTTGCGCTTCCTTTGGACGCAACCGCAAGGCAAGACCCCGTCAGCCGGTGGCGGTTTGTGCCAGCACCCGGCACAGCCCGCGCCCGCAG
>NZ_JBKBXG010000103.1:0-17419 GCF_046314175.1 Acidovorax sp.
TGTTGTCGCCGACCGAAAACTGACAGTCTGAAAGGTCTGGTGCCGATCCAAAATTGACAGGGGTGTTCAACTGCCCTGCTGAATTTTTCAGCAGGGATGTAAGAGGTGATCACCATGGACATGATTGGCAAGGTCAGGCGCATGAAGTGGCGCGACCAACTCTCTGACGGAGAGATTTGCAGAAGAACGGGACTGGCCAGAAACACGGTCAAGAAGTGGCTCAAGGCCCCCGGAGACATACCCCCGAAGTACGAGCGCAAGAAGGCTGATGGCAAGCTCACGCCATTTGTGGCGGTGCTGGAGCAGGCCCTGCGCACGGATGCGCACCGGGCCAAGAACGCAAGGCGCAGTGGCAAGGCGCTGTTTGCCCAGATCCAGGCTCAGGGATACCGGGGTGGCTATAGCGCCGTGACTGACTTCATTCGAGCATGGCGGGTGGATAGCGCCAAGGATCCCGCCAAGGCCTTTGTGCCGCTGAGCTTCGAGTTGGGCGAGGCCTTCCAGTTCGACTGGAGTGAGGAAGGACTGCTGGTTGGTGGAGTGTTCTACAAACTGCAAGTGGCCCATCTGAAGCTCTGCGCCAGTCGTGCCTTCTGGCTTGTTGCCTACCCTGGGCAGGGCCATGAGATGCTGTTCGATGCCCATACCCGCTCCTTCCATGCATTGGGAGGCGTTGCCAGGCGTGGCATCTACGACAACATGAAGACGGCGGTGGACAAGGTCAAGAAAGGCAAGGGGCGCATCGTCAACGCACGCTTCTCGGCCATGTGCAGCCACTACCTGTTTGATCCGGACTTCTGCAACGTCGCCTCGGGCTGGGAGAAAGGGGTGGTGGAGAAGAACGTGCAGGACAGTCGCAGGCGGA
The DNA here is from genome assembly GCF_046314175.1 of Acidovorax sp. Taxonomy (GTDB): domain Bacteria; phylum Pseudomonadota; class Gammaproteobacteria; order Burkholderiales; family Burkholderiaceae_C; genus Acidovorax. Next base: position 866 of record NZ_JBKBXG010000103.1, read on the forward strand.
TCTGGATCGAGGCCGCCAGCAGGCGCTTCGGATCGTTTGCCGAACTCAATGCATGGCTGGGCGAGCGGTGTCGCTCGGTGTGGTCCGACTCCGTGCATCCGATCCACAAGCAGTTCACGGTGGCAGAGATGTTGGAGTTGGAGCGCCCCCACCTCATGTCCATGCCTGTGCTGTTTGATGGGTATGTGGAGAAGCCCGCGCGGGTGAGTAGTACATGTCTGGTGGCGGTGGCGCGCAATCGCTACTCCGTTCCTTGCGAATGGGCTGGGCACCTGGTCAGCACGCGTCTGTACCCCAATCGGGTGGACATTGCCTGCGCGCAAACCATCATCGCCAGCCACGCCCGCACGCCGGGCAGTGGCCAAGTCACCTATGACTGGCAGCACTACATTGAACTCGTGCAGCGCAAGCCCGGCGCACTGCGCAACGGTGCGCCGTTCCTGGACTTGCCTGAGCCCTTGCAGCGCTTGCGCAAATCCCTTCTGAGGCACCCTGGCGGTGACCGCACCATGGCACAGGTGCTGGCCAGCGTGCCGCAGGCGGGCTTGGACGCAGTACTGGTGGCGGTTGATCTTGTCCTTGAAGGTGCCACGCCCAATGGAAGTGTCAGTGCTGAGCATGTGCGCAATGTGCTGGCTAGGCTGAATGCGCCACCCAGGCCGGAGCATGCCAAAACCACATTGCAACTGACCAACCTCCCGCTGGCCGATACCGCGCGCTACGACCGTTTGCGCCCTACCCACAACGATAACCAAGGGGTCATCCATGTCTGAATCCAAACGCGATGTGCAAAGCGGGCTCAAGGCACTGCGCCTGAATGGCATGGTCAGTGCCTGGGCTGACCTTATGGAGCAGGATGGCGGCTCCTCGATTCAGAGCTCGCGCTGGCTGATAGAGCACCTGCTTCAAGCGGAAGACGTGGATCGGCATATGCGCTCGATTGCCCACCAGATGAAAGCAGCACGCTTCCCGATTCACCGGGATCTTGCTGGCTTCGACTTCGAGGTCTCACCCGTGGACAAGGTGCTGATCAAGAGGTTGGCGGACCTGAGCTTCACCGACGATGCGCAGAACGTTGTCCTGATTGGTGGTCCTGGCACCGGCAAAACCCACTTGGCAACGGCGCTGGGAATCAATGGGCTGACGCACCATTCCAAACGTGTCCGGTTCTACTCGACGGTGGATCTGGTCAATGCGTTGGAGCAAGAGAAGGCCAAGGGAAATCCGGGGCGCATAGCCATGAGCTTGATGCGCATGGACCTGGTCATTCTGGATGAACTTGGATACCTGCCATTCAGCCAGGCCGGTGGAGCATTGCTGTTCCATCTGCTGTCCAAACTCTATGAGCACACCAGCGTTCTGATCACCACCAACCTGACGTTTGCCGAGTGGTCCGCTGTCTTCGGTGATGCCAAGATGACCACGGCACTGCTGGACCGGCTCACCCATCACTGCCACATCGTTGAAACCGGCAATGAGTCCTACCGCTTCCGCCACAGCTCCAAGGAGGCAAAGGGAAAGATCAAATCCAGAGAAATGAATAGAAAAACAGAAACCAGTCTGGAGGTGCAAGCCCAGTAGGAGGCTATAGTTATCCACAGCCAGCCTAGCAGATACTGGCTACACGCCCCCTATCAAAGTTGGATCGGCACACACTGTCAAGATTCAATCGGCGCCAACAACAATGCTGCAGTGAGCTTCCTGGCCATGTCAGCCGCTCTCCAAAACGCGCGAGAGCATCAGGAGGTAGGTAGCCGATTGAGTTCATCAATGCACGAGGCCGTTGTCCTGGACGTTGAGAACTTTCTTCGCTTTAACGATGGTGTTCTGCAGGCGAGCTTACTTCGAGCAGCCGATGCACATGAACTTGATTATTCTGGTTCGCCAGAACTGAGCGAGATGTTGCGCGAGTTTCTTGAGAAGGTTTTCCTCAATGCAAACCGCCCGTACGGCGAAGCCTCCTTGGAATTTGGCTTGGCGCTAGCTACTCGGCGGCTACGTCTCACCAAAATCGACAGCCTCGAACTTATCGATAGGATCAAGAATAGACTGACACAACCAAGCGTACTCCATGGCTTGATTTACGTCTGGTGGATAGGTATTAAAGGCCACTAGCCTCCTGCTGTGGGGTGAATGGCGGTAAGAGCACAAAAAGCCGTCCTTCGCCGGCGCACCGTCATCGACTGCAACCGCTGCCAAGCGGGCCGCCGTTGTGCCGGCCTCAGGCTTAACTGACGAGCTGGCTTTTCTGTCCAATAGCCTGTTGCGCAGAAACCGGACATTGAGCTCAAGCACAGGCAAAAGTCGGTGCTATTCCAACAAAGGGCGTCAGCAGTGGATCACTCCTGCCGATCTACATGCAAGATTCCGGCCTCGTTTCGTCCGCGGGCGTGCATCTGAGGACGTTCATACGCATCCAACCATATTGGGTCTTGCAGCGATCGCTTTTGGTCCTATCATTGTGCCAATCTAACTATTGGCTCTGAGCACCTTGACGGACTCACAATCTTCCAAACGTTTCTCTGGCGAACTAGCACCTGTCTTTAGGCCAATCAAGTCGCAGCGTGCATTTGAGGAAATCGCAACGCAAATCCGCGCCCAGTTGGCCGAGGGTAAATTGCGCGTAGGCAATCGATTGCCTTCTGAACGGGCGCTCTCCGAGCAATTTGGTGTTTCCCGCAACACATTGCGTGAGGCGCTTCGCTCGCTTGAGCATTCGGGGTTGGTACGACTTCAGAAGGGTGCGACCGGCGGAGCTTTTATCACCGAGGCCAGTGGCGAGACAATCGCAACCGGTTTGCTGGACATGTTCCACAGTGGGTCAATTTTGCCGGCCCAATTGACCGAGGCTCGCATCTGGCTGGAATCCATCGTGGTCCGCGAAGCTTGCCAGCGCGCAGTTCCCAATGACATCGAAAACCTGCGCGAAAATGTGCGCCAAGCTGAAGAGGCGAATGCGCAGGGGGATCTAGGCAAGCGCGCTGAGGCCAATTTGGAGTTTCACCGAATTCTCGCGCGCATGACCGGGAACCCTGTCATGGTGATTGTCATGGACAGCGTACTCTCTGTTTTGCGCCACTTCGTACAGACAATCGGTCCTTACGAGAACTCGTTTGTTTTGCCTTCTCGCAAACGCTTCATCAAGATGATGGAAGCGCGGGATGCGGAGGGCGCGGTTGCCGAAATGGAAGCCAGTCTCAAGCGCCTACAGCGCAGCTACCTTTCCCTGGCCAAAGAAGCTGCGCCAGTGGCAGCTGCAAAACTGCCTGAAGAATCTTACGCCGAGAATCCGATCAGGACACGTAAAAAGTAGCGCGCGTGGTGGGCGCTAAATCGATTACCCACTTGCATGTGCAAGCGCTGAACCACTCGCTGCTGGCGCAACAATAGCAGCTCCCCTTTACGTAACGCCTATGGAAGCCCCATCGACAGCCGTCGATGGGGCTTTTTGACGTTACGTACCGGTACTGGTAATTGACCCGCTCATGGGCAGGGCTGGGCAAACGTCTTTTCTTCAATATAATGGTTGAACCATTGATAGGATAACCAATGTTCAATCAGCAAAGCATCGACTCTCTTCCGATCCATCAGAGTACGCCGTCTCAGGCGTCGCCCGCGCTCAAAGGGCTTCGAGTGATCGACTTCACGCATTTCGTGGCAGGCCCGCTGTCGACACAGACCCTGGCCGACTTCGGCGCCGACGTGATCAAGATCGAGGCTCCGGAGCGGGGCGAAGACTTTCGTCACTACCCCACAGTAGACCCCGCCATTCCTGCCCAGGGAGGTCCCTTTATCTGGGCCAACCGCAACAAGAAAAGCCTCGCGCTAGACATGAAGAGCGAGGCAGGGCTCGAAATTGCGAAGGAACTCATTGCCCAAGCCGACGTGTTGGTGGAGAACTTCTCTAGCGGCGTGATGGATCGATTTGGACTGGACTACGCAGCATGCGCCAAGCTCAATCCACGCCTGGTCTACTGCTCCATCTCGGCCTACGGGCGTGAAGGTCCTTATGCGGACCGATTGGGCTTTGACCCTATCGCGCAGGCGGAAAGCGGCTTTATCTCCATGAACGGGTACAGAGACCGACAAGGAGTTCGCACGGGCGCCGCAGTGATGGACGTTGCGACGGCAATGTCCGCCACCAATGCCATCTTGCTGGCGTTGATGGCCCGCACGAGGGACGGTGTGGGGCAGAAAGTTGAAGTGGCCTTGTTCGACACAGCCATCCTCATGACCGGGTTCGGCGCCATGCAGCACCTGACCACGGGCTACGAGCCTCAGCGTAACGGCAACGTCAGTCCCGACACATGTCCTTCGGGCGTTTTCCAGTCGCAAGACAAACCTTTCTATATCAACTGTGGCAATGACAAGATTTTCCAGCGGTTGTTTGAGCAGGTGCTGGAGCGGCCCGATCTTGCGCACGATCCCGTGCTCTCGCAGCGGGTCAAGCGGCTTGAGCAGCGCGAGCGCATCTTTCAGATCATGGACGAGGCCTTCGCCAAGCAACCGTGGAGCCATTGGGCGCCCCTGTTGCGTGCAGCGAACGTGCCGCATGGGCAGGTACGGACACTGGGGGAAGCACTCGCGTCGGATGAAGCGCGATCGCGCGGTCTAGTCACGCGCATCCCGCATCCGGTCAAGGGCTGGATTCCCAACATCGCCAGTCCATTGCGGTTGGCGCGGACGCCGGCGGTAGCACCCTTCGCCGCGCCGTCGGTCGGGCAACACACCCAAGCAGTTCTGAGAGAAACGCTTGGCTACGACGAAGACCACATCGCGCAGCTGCAATCTGAGGGAGCATTTGGATTGGCAAGCGCCGATGCGGTGAAGGTGACATCGTGACCCGACGCGTCGCTTTGATCGGCGCCAGCGCCATCCCCAACGGCAGGCATCAGACCGCTGACGAGGAAGAGCTGCAGGTCCTTGAAAACGAGATCATGACGCGGCTGGTCGCCGAAGCGGTCCAGGACGCGGGCATCTCCAAGGAAGACATCCAGAGCCTGGTGTTTACCTTGCCGCGTCCATACACGCGCCAGAAGTACTTCCACACATTTCTGGTGGGCCAACTGCGGCTGGCCTGCCGCGGCAGTGTGATGGAGGTGATGGGCAACGGCATGACGGCGGCATTAGCCTTCGACAAGGCTTGCGACGAAATCCTTCTGGGTCGCTCAGATGTGGCGCTGGCGCTCGGCATCAACATGGAAAGCGCAGTCTCTGCCGCAGAGCACATGATGAGCAGTATGCGCACGACGGGGGATGTGGACTTTCACACCTCCGCTGGCTTTACGCCGATTGCGTGGTATGCGATGGACGCCATGCGCTACATGCACGAGACCGGTGCTACGCGCGAGCAACTGGCCTCTGTGGCGGTGAAGAACCGCCACCACGCTTCGTTGAACCCGTTAGCGCAGTACCGTAAACCGATCACGCTGGAGGAGGTACTGGCGCAGCGCCCCATCGTCGAGCCACTGGGATTGTATGACGTGCCGCCACGCGGAGATGGCGCCGCATGCTTGGTGCTGGCGAGTGAGGAAGTCGCCAAGTCGCTCGGAAAGCCCTATGTACTGGTGCGTGGCCGCGGGTTCTACCACGATGGATCGCACCAGATCAACGACGTGCCCAACGACATGATCGGCTTCGAGGCTGCTGCCCGCGCATCGCGCGATGCCTACGCGCAGGCAGGTATCACTGCCGCCGACCTGGATGTGGTGGAGCTCTACGCCCCCTGCACGATCGTCGAGGTACTGGTGAGCGAGGCGATTGGCCTGGTGCCCAGAGGCCATGGAGCCCGCGCAGCTTTTGAAGGGGAGACGCGCCTGGGCGGCCGCATCCCGGTGTCGACATCCGGCGGCCTGACCTCTCGGGGCCATCCGGCTTACGTGACTTCACTCTACAACTACGTTGAGCTCGCCGACCAACTGCGCGGCCGGGCTGGCGCGCGCCAGGTGAAGAACGCGCGCTTCGGCCTTTCCACTGGCGAACTGGGTAACTACAACGCCGCCCTCGTACACGTTCTGGAAGCCATGGCATGACGCAGATACACACATTTCCAGCGCCGGGCCGCCGTGCCTATCCACCGCGTACCTCCGCTTTTACCAGAACGTTCTGGGACGGCCTCGCACAAGGCCGCTGGCAGACCACCTGCTGCGAGACTTGCGGCAAGCAGACGTTCCCGCCGCGACCTATCTGTCCGCATTGCTGGTCAGACAAGGTGGTCTGGAGCCCGCTGTCCGCCCGCGGCACGCTCTATTCCTGGACCCGCATCCATGCGGCACCTGCCGTCTTTGCAGCCGAGGCGCCCTATGCCGTTGGCATTGTCGACCTGGACAGCCACATCCGGCTTGCATGCCGACTGCTGGATGCTCCGGGCGTTACCTGGACCCCGGGGATGGCTGTGGAAATGGCCGTCATGCAATACGAAGACGGGCCGCTGTTTGCGGCGCGAGCAGTCGCGTCCTGAAACTGAAACAAGGAACCAAAATGCGAGGCAAATGTATTGAAGAATTCGAGGTCGGGCAGGTCGATGAAAGTCGGGCCCGTACCATTACTGAAACCGATGTCGTCCAGTTCTCCTGGATCTCTGGCGACGTCAATCCAATGCACACAGATTCAGTGCATAGCGCCAAGTCTCCGCTGGGACAGCGCATCGCGCACGGTGCGCTAGGGCTTTCAGTAGCCACTGGGTTGAGCGCCAGTCTTGGCTACCTGGACGGCACAGCAATTGCAGCACTGGGCATTGATGAGTGGAAATTTATCAAACCCATCCTATTCAACGACACCATCCGCCTGCGCGCCACAGTGGTTGCCGTGCGACCTACTTCCAAGCCTGACCGCGGCGTGTTGGTCCGCCGCATGGATCTTCTGAATCAGCATGACGACGTCGTGCAGACCGGACTCATGACCACCATGGTCCTCACTATTGCGGGCCGCAAGGCCATTAAGAACAAGCCCTGAACCTGTTTCCACGGAGTAACCATGTCCCAATCACTGATCAATACCGCCGGCCTGACCGAAGACCAACGCATGATGCGCGAGGGCGTGCTCGACCTGTTGTCGCGCCACCTTCCCTGGGAGAAGGTGCGCAAGATGGACGAGGCGCGCGAGTTTCCGCATGAGGCCTACAACGCGCTGGCCGAAGCCGGCTATCTGGGCCTGTTCTACCCCGAAGAACTTGGTGGCATGGGCGGCACCTACAAGGACATCGCGGTGTTCCTGGAAACGCTGGGTTACTACTACACCGGTATCGCCCAGGCTGTGACCACTTCGGCGATCTATGCTGGCATGCACGTGGCGAAGTTTGGCTCGCCAGAGCTGAAGCAGGAGATCATTCCTAAGATCATCAGCGGCCAGGCCAAACTGGCATTGGGTATGTCGGAGCCTGGCACCGGCTCCGACGTTGCAGGGATCAAGACGTCCGCAGTCCGCGATGGCGACGACTATGTCATCAACGGAAGCAAGGTGTGGATTACCTGCGCCCACGTCGCCGACTACATCGTGGCCATCGTGAAGACGGATACGCAGGCCCGCCACAACGGGATCAGCACCATCCTGGTGCCGACCACGGCGCCCGGCGTGACGATCCGCCCGCTTTCAATGCTTGGACGGCGCACCACACATGCCAACGAAGTTTTCTTCGACAACGTCCGCGTGCCGTCTGGGTATCTGTTCGGGGGCGAAGGACAGGCCTGGAAGAACATCATGAAAGCCCTGGGTCTGGAGCGCCTCGGCCTGGCCGCGATCTCGTCCGGACACTGCTTCAAGATCACCGAATATGCGCGCGACTATGCCCGCGACCGCATTCAGTTTGGTAAGCCGATCTCTCAGTTCCAGGTGATCCAGCACAAGCTGGCCGACATGATGATCATGTCCGAGACGGCGCGGCAGCTAACCTACCGTGTGGCCGACCTGCTGGACGGAGGCTTCCCGGTGGTGCAGGAAGCGTCGATGGCGAAGATTGTCGCCACCGAGAACAACTTCAAGTGTGCCGACATCGGCATGCAGATCATGGGCGGTGCTGGCTACTCCAACGAGTACGACATGCAGATGTTCTTCCGCGACTCGCGCGTGGGCCCCATCGGCGGTGGCACCAGCGAGATCCAGCGCAACATCATCGCCAAGCAGATGGACCTGTAATACGGGCGAACGGCCCAATACAAAAGGGCCCGCCGGGAAACCGGCGGGCCCTTTTGTATTGCGTCACCGCTTTTCGCGGTGGGGGTGCAGCTTTCAGCTGCGAAGCATTGCGATCCACGTGCTCACGTTGTCCACGGCTTCCAGTGACAAAGCCTGTTGCGCGAATCGCTCTGCGCGGGGGCGCCCCAGTACCGGATCGGCCAGCGCGTGGAACTTCGCCACCACCTCATCGTCACCCAGAGGTTCCTGCGGCGAACCGCGGGGGGCTGTCCCGGGCTGCACCGTGGTCTGCCCACTGGCGTCGGTCACCGCGATGCTGCATTGGTGATAGTGCGTGAGGGCAGGGTCCGGCACCACGGAGATCCGTTGCATGGCTGCCAGCACCTCTGGGCGTCGCAGCTGGTCGGGCAGGGCGATGCTGTGCTCCGGCAGGATCACATCGGCGCCACAGGCAACCAACGCCAGGCAGTACTGCAGGTGGAAGCGGGCGTCATTTGGGGAGTCTGGCAGGCGTTCCTTGCTCACGACGTCGGCCACGTAGGTGGGAACGCGCACTTCGACGCGCGCATCCTGGAGGGCCGCCCCTAGGCTCTGGCGCAGCTTGCCCAGTGCATCTGCGGCGGAATGCAGGTAACCGCAGCATGCGTGCAGCTTGCGCCGCGGTTGCTCCAGCGCCCAGCGGTTGTTCCAGGCCACTGCATCGAAGCTACCTTCCGTAGAGGCCGTAGCGAAGTATCCGATCTTGCTGTCGAGCAAGTTAACGGGGCCCGTCATGCCCGCCTTCGCATACTGCGCAGCGGTCACGCCCGAGTCCGCGGGCTGGGCGCCAAACAGCATTGGCTTGACTGAGCCTCCGTGACCAAAGATTACTTCCGCGGGACACCAACCGGCTAGGCTACCGGCAATTGCCATGGCATGCAGCGTTTTCTCTTCGTCTAGGGAGAGCAAGCGAGCGGCTGCGACAGCCGAACCGAAAGATGCCGGTATGCCCACGGGTACCAGCCCTGACTCGGTGTAGCGGCGCAGTGAGGGGTAGACAGAGTCATACACCCGCGTGGTCACTTCGATGCCACGGACGACCGCTTCGAGCAAACGCGCGCCGCTGGTCTCCAGCGACTCACCAAGGGCGAGCGCAGCCGATACATTTCCGATACTGGCGTGACCACCTATGAGATCGTTCAGTTCGAGGACGTCGCCCAGATAGCCGTTGATGCGCATTGCTGCGCGCAGCCCGCGACGGTGCGAAGTGCCGAATACAGTGGCGGTTTGATCGCCCGACTCTGGCTCGCACGCGAGTACCAACTGCGCCTCCTCGGTACGACTACCAGCCAATATGCACCCGATCGTATCCAGGATGCAAAGTCTCGCTTGCTGTCGGACGGACTCGGGGATGTGGGCGCCAAACATAGAGCGCGCCTGCTGCGCGATCTGCCACAAGGTGGAGTTGATGGCTGTGTTCATTCTTTTTCTATACCCGCCTGTTGTGCAACGGCCTTGTATTTGGCGGCGTCCTTGCGCATCTCTTCGCCGTAGGCCTGCGGCGACAGCACCGTTGCCTCCATGCCCAGGCGGGTGTAGAGGGCTTGGACATCTGGGGTCGCGACAGCTTTGGCAATTTCGCTATGCAGTCGCTCGATCACTGACTGAGGTGTTCCCGCCGGGGCCAATACACCAAGCCAGCCATTGAATGCAAAGCCCTTAAAGCCTAACTCTTGCATGGTGGGTACGTCTGGCAAGCTGGGCGTTCTGTTGGAGCCCAGTACGGCCAGCGCGCGAACTCGCTTGGCCTGCAGCATCGGTCCTACGGCCCCCAAAGCATCGGGATTGACGGTAAGCCGACCAGCCAGCAATTCGGTGAGTGCTTGAGGAGGACTTGTAAAGGGGACACCAAGGAGGTCTATGCCAGCACTGGTGTTAACGGCCTCCATAGCGATCCTATACAACCCTGCTGAATTTCCGTACGTCAGGGTCTTGGGAGACTTTTTGGCGGCCGCCACCAAATCTGGGACGCTGCCGATCGGTGAATCCTGGGTGACGGTCAGCAACAGAGGGGTGTTGGCCATCGTGGCGACCGGCGTGAAGTCCTTGAACAAATCGACCGGGACGTTTCTGGAGATGATGGGAGGCACCACCGTGGTCGAGACGGTTCCTACCACCAGTGTGTGGCCGTCAGGTTTACTGCGCGCCACCGCTTGCATGCCGATTCCGCCCATGGCGCCCGGCCGGTTTTCCACTACAACCGGCTGGCCTAGCGGACCGGCAATCTTCTGCGCCACTGCTCGCGCCGTCACGTCCGAACTGGAACCAGGAGGGAATGGAACGATTAACTTAACTGTTTGACTTGGATACTGTGCTTCGGCTTGTACACCTGCGCATGCAAGAGCGGTTGCGAGCAAGATGACGCGCTTATTGAATCTCATATTTGTCTCCTGTATTGAAATTTGGCGCACCGGGTGCGCGGTTTTACTGGGGTGAAGGATCGATATTTATCGGGACAGCACGAATCAATCGCGTTTCTTGCGAAGTGATAAGGTGACCGGACGCGGCAAGGTATTTTCCGAAGGCGGGATGGTTGTCGCGCGCGCGGCTCCGCAGCTCGTAGTCAGCCAAGTCGGTGTAGCCCCATAGGTGGACAAACTGATTTAGAGGGCCCACTACGCTGGTGTAGAAACCCAGCGGATGCCCCAACGTCTCCAGCAACACCGGCAGTGCAAGACGCTGAAACGCGTCAATAAACTCTGGCATCTTTCTCAGCGCGATGGTGTATACGCGGTGATCCACCAACGGGCGATCAAGTAGGAATAGATTGCTATTCATGCGTACTCCCGATCGCTATTGCCCCGCGGTTGTGGCACTGCTGCCCGCGCTGCAACATCAGCGATGTGGTTTGCAGTGACGTATCCAAACGTCATATTGGGGCCGTGGGTGATGCCTGCTCCAGGATAATTGCCGCCCATGATGCTGGCTCGATCGTTACCTGCTGCATACAGGCCTGCAATCGGAGTACCGTCGCGACGTAGAACCTCGCCCACCACGCTGGTTGTGATGCCATCGAATGTTCCGAGATCACCCATTACCACCTTCACGGCGAAGAATGGTCCTTGCTCAATGGGGGCAACACAAGGGTTTGGCTTGCGCTCTGGATCTGCAAGATAGCGATTGAAACTTGTACTTCCCCGTCCAAAGGCAGGATCGTCTCCTCTGACTGCGTCTTTGTTGTACTCGCGCACGGTCTGCTCAAGATTGACGGCGTCGATGCCGGTGCGCAGTGCGAGATCTGCAAGAGTACGGCCTTTAATCAGATAGCCACTGCGCACAAAGCTGCCGATTGGCATGGGTGCAGGCTTCACATAACCCAAGCCATATTTAGAGAGGGTTGACTTGTCGCAGACGAGCCACATGGCCGTCTCCTTCATGCCGGCGCAAGCCTTTTCCATCGCCGCACCAACGTCGTGGTAGGAGTTCGATTCGTTGGTGAAGCGACGACCATTCGATAGCACCCCAATCACGCCTGGCTTGTAGCGATCCAGCAGGTGTGGGAAAACGCCAATCTCCCCCTTGCCAAAGTCCACCTGAGTCACGGGCATCCAGGCTGCGGGCTCCTGAAAGCGCATATCCACTACACCGCCTACAGCCTCAGCCATGTTGGGACCATCCCCTGTATTGCTCTTGGGCGTTGGTGAAAGATGCTGGTGTCCTCGATTGACATGAGGATAGGCCTTGGCGATCCGCTGGACATCGTGCGGAAAACCGCCTGTAGCGAGCACAACACCATGCCTTGCAGTGATGCGTTGGTCGACTCCCAGACGATTTACAAGCACACCAACTAAACGCTCGTTCTCGACCACAACATTCCGTACCGGCGTCTCGGTGAGGATGGGAATTCCAAGATCAAATGCCGACTTGGCCAGGCGGGCGGCAAGTGCGTTCCCACTGGTAACCTGCACAGCACGGCGATACAACGCGAGTTCTTTCATGTGATTCGCCAGACGCTTGGCGACATAAAAGAACGAAGTCAAGGATTTGGTCACGCGAAAGAAGTGCTTCAGATCTGCGTTGGATGAGTTGAACATCATCCCCATGAACGTGATCGTTTTCAGCGGGGGCTTGAGCCGGTCCATATCCTTGCCCAGCTCCCGAATGTCGTAAGGAGCTGCCAAAATGGACCGTCCGATATCGACACCTCCAGGAGCATCAGGGTGGTAGTCCGGGTAGAGCGTAGGGATGAACTGCATGGCGGTGTTCTGCTCGAAGAACTCCACCATCTTTGGACCGTTCTCAATGAAGCATTTCACAGCCTCTTCGTCATAAAACTTTCCAGTTTCGGACTGCATATAGGTTTGCACTGCTCTGACGGAATCACTGTCGTTCTGCTTGCGGCCATGGTGGTTGAGCGGAACCCACAACACTCCACCGGATAAGGCCGTCGTACCACCAAAGACGGGCTCCTTTTCCAGCACCACTACATCCAGCCCGCGCTTCTTTGCTGTGATGGCGCAAGCCAATCCTGCAGCGCCTGAGCCTGCAATGATCAAGTCGTACACTTCTTTCATGAGGGCCTCCCTTACTCAGCCTTGATGCCGTATTTGCTGACGACTTCACGCAACTGAGCGGTCTCTTCCCTCATCACCTTTGCAAACTCGGCAGGTGTGGACGTCTGAGGCAACGCGCCAGTAGGCTGCAGTTTTTCGCGAATGGAATCATCGGACATCACTGTCTTCACAGCCGCATTGATCTTGGCAACCACGTCATCCGGAGTGCCTGCAGGAGCCAGCAGCCCGAACCAGATTTCTGAGGTAAAGCCGGCGACAGTCTTGTTGAGCGTCGGCGTACCGGGGAGCAGCGGTGAGGGGCTTGGAGTCGCTACACCCAACAGCTTGATGTTGCCCTGCTGAATCTGGCCCAGCATCGCCGACGAAGGTGTTGTGAGCAGCATTTGGACTTCACCTGAGCGAATAGCCATTGTGGTGTTGGCTTCTCCGCGGTAGGGCACATGCTCGACCTTCATGCCGGCCATTTGCGCAAATCTCGCGGATGCGATGTGACCAAACGACGCAGGGCCTGCCGACGCATACTGGATACCGTTAGGTTGGCTGCGTGCGTACTGGATGAAGTGGGCCACGCTGTTGGCGGTAATGGACTTGTTTGTTACCAGCACCATGGGAACTGACGTCATGATGCTGATGGGCTTGAAATCTTTCAGTGCGTCGTAGCCGGCCTTTTCACTCAGTAACGGCGAGAGCAGCACGCCAGAATTGGGGTATAGCAAGGTGTAGCCGTCTGCTTTTGAGCGCGCCACGTACTGTGCAGCAATAGCCCCCGAAGCCCCGGCTTTGTTCTCCACCACGATCGGCTGGCCGAGAAGCTTGCTCAACCGTTCCTGAACCATGCGCACTTGCCCATCGCTGGTCCCACCTGCTGGATAAGGCACAACAATGGTGATGGGGCGCGACGGGAAGCTGTCGGTTTGCGCGCCGGCCAGACTTGTGCTCAAAGCGGACAAAGCCACGATCAGTGCTCTTTTGCTCATCTTCATCTCTTGTGTCTCCTGGTATTGGTGGTACCGCTCAGCCCGAGCAGCAATGTTCAATGGTTGATCCATTCATTGTATATTAGGTACATGCAGTCTCCAAGCCGCATAAAAACCCTAAGGCGAAAGCCAAAACAGCCTCTCGCATGGGACAGATCTACGATGGACAAGCTGCCGGATTCATCTCCTGCGCGTCAAACGAAACCAGCGGTATCGAACGTAATGTCCGCGTGGGTACCGTCAATCGATGTCGCTGTGATGAGTGCTATTCCAGTTCTGACGCTGGCGGATCTCTTGCTTCGCAAGCCTGGGCTGGTCGCCGGAGTGGCACTAGTGGCGCTGGTTTTTTTGTCGCGTCATTTGAATCACGTCGCACGTCCCCTTCGCCGCACTTCAGCGGTACTTCTAGCCGTGACGGTTTTGCTGCTGCCACTGCTTTCTTCGCCAATCGCAACTTTGGAGCGTGGAGTTCGCATCGGTGCGCTGATTGCTTCGCTCTTGGTGACAATCAACCTGCTTTCGCGCTCCGCCTCCCGGGTGACACAAGTACGCATCCTTCTTCAGCGCCTGTATCACGTGCATCCCAGTCAAAGGTACGGCGTGCTCAGCATGGCGAGCCAGTTCTTTGGCGGCCTACTAGGGCTCGCAGGCATCTCGATGATGATGGAGTCGGCAGCTCAGCAGAAAGACCTGGCTGACTCCGAGAAAATTGCCGCCTTCTCTGCCGTCACCCGCGGCTACGCAGCCCTAAGCCTTTGGAGCCCGATGTATAGCAATATGAGTATCGTGCTGGCCATGTACGAAGGAGCGAGCTGGGCAGGGGTGCTACCGGTAGCTCTTGGAATCACGACGATGTTTATCGTGCTTGGCGTCGTGCTGGACCGATTCGCCGTTTCGAAGAGAGTCGTTTCCGCCGATCCATCTGTTGTGAATGTGGGCGAGCTTGTCCGCAGTGGCTGGCCAGTGCTGCTGGCCATGCTCGGTTTTGTGTCGCTCATGGTCGTGACCAGCCGATGGTTGGCAATGCCAATCTCCGCCGTGATCATTTCCCTCGCCCCTGCCGTGGCGTGGTTATTGAATGCTCGATTGCTGGGCGGTGGCCTTGGCTGCTGCCACGCGGCGACTCGTCAACTGGGGCAGGATATGTCCAGCTTCAGAGGAATGGCGGGCGAAGTCATGATTTTCATGGCCTCGGGCTGCGCAGGGACTGTAATTGGCAACGCCATCCCCCCTGAATGGACCGCTGCCGTGGGCGCCTCAGTCGCGGGTTATCCAGCCCTGGCCTGCCTGACTGTGTCTTCGACCATTGTGCTGATGTCGGCCAGCGCGATGCATCCCATGCTGAGTTCCGTCATCGTTGGCGCCAGCCTGGGGCCTGCCCTGTTGGGCTTGCCAGTGTTGGTGCACATCAGTGCAGTCCTCATTGGCTGGGGTCTTGCGATCATTGTTACGCCCTTCTCGGTAGTCAGCGCGCTCGCAAGTCGCTGGTCAGGAATTCCCGTAATCGTGATAAGCCTGCGGGCGAATGCTGTTTTTGTCTTGCTAGCACTTGGTAGCTCCGCCAGCGCTTTGGGGTTGGTAGCTCGCGCCATAGGGAACTGAACTGGAGAAGCACGTGGAAAAAAACTCCTCACCCACACGCGAAGGTCCGTTGGCCGGATTGCGAATTGTCGAGTTTGCGGGTCTGGGACCAGGGCCCTTCGCCTGCATGCTCTTGTCAGACATGGGAGCGGAAGTGGTGCGCATTGATCGTCCGGATGCGCCGCCGGTGAGTCCTTTGGACATTGTCGGACGGGGACGCCGGACCATCCTGCTGGACCTGAAGCGGCCCGAGGCCGTTGAGCAAGTACTGCAGTTGCTCGAAAAGGCAGACGCGTTGGTGGAGGGTTTCAGGCCCGGGGTCATGGAGCGGCTTGGACTCGGCCCAAAATTGGTTGCACAGCGCAACCCCCGCTTGGTCTACGGCCGGATGACTGGTTGGGGACAAGATGGGCCGCTCGCACAGGTGGCTGGCCATGACATCAACTACATCGCAGTTACAGGTGCACTAGCTACCATCGGCGAGGCAGACAGAGGTCCCGTGCCGCCGTTGAACCTGGTGGGTGACTATGGCGGAGGCAGTCTGTACTTGGTGACGGGTCTGCTCGCGGCGCTGCTGCACGCTCGCGCTACGGGGGAGGGCCAAGTGGTGGATGCCGCCATCTGCGATGGTGTGCTCTCTATGCTGAACAATAACCTGTCTCACCGATTGCGGGACCTATACCGCGACCAGCGGTATAGCAACATGCTGGATGGTGGCGCGCCTTACTACACAACGTACGAGACTGCCGACAAAAGGCATGTAGCTGTCGGGCCTATTGAGCCCCAGTTTTTTGCCCTGCTGTGTCAACAATTGGATTTGCCCGATACCTTACGGGACGCCCAAAAGGACCGTGCTCGTTGGCACCTCCTACGTGACGCCATCGCCGCAGCATTTCGCCAGCGTACCCTGGCAGAGTGGTGCTTGCGAATAGAGGGTAGCGATAGTTGCTTTGCCCCCGTTCTGACGCTGGAGGAAGCTCAGCAGCATCCCCACATCCAGTCGCGCAAAAGTTTTACGAGCGTCGATGGTGTAACGCACATCGCGCCAGCACCGCGCTTCTCGCGCACGCCTGGACGCATTCAGTGCTCCGCCGGTGTCCCGCCCGTTGATGTCGCTAGCGTATTGGCAAGCTGGCTCAAAGATTCTCCCAACCAGCAATGAAAGTGAGCTGATCGACCTATGAAAATCCTCGTCCCTGTCAAGCGCGTGGTGGACTACAACGTGAAGGTCCGCGTCAAATCGGACAACACGGGTGTGGACATCGCCAACGTGAAGATGAGCATGAACCCCTTTGACGAAATCGCCGTTG
>NZ_JBKBXG010000104.1:0-16689 GCF_046314175.1 Acidovorax sp.
CTCGGCCACGCCCGCCACAAACGGGGCGAAAGTCCGAATGAATGGCATGAAGCGCGCGAGCACGATGGTGATGCCACCGTACTTCTCGTAAAAGTTGTGCGCCTGGTCAAAAGCGCGGCGGTTGAACCAGCGCGAGTCCTCCCACTGGAACACCTTGGGGCCGAAATACCGCCCGATCGAATAATTGCACTGGTCCCCCAGGATGGCCGCGACGATCAGGATGGTGCAGGCCAAAGGGAAGCTCAGCATCCCCGCACCGCACAGCGCACCTACGATGAACAGCAGCGAGTCGCCGGGCAGAAACGGCATCACCACCACACCCGTTTCGACAAACACGATCAGGAACAGCAGGGCATACACCCAGGCGCCGTAAGCCTGCACAAACATCTCAAGGTACTTGTCGATGTGCAGGATGAAGTCGATCAGAAAAGTGACCAGTTCCATGGGGAGGCCGGCGGCAAGCCGGGCATTGAAAAAACAGCGGGCATTATCCCCACACCCACTGCGGCGCCCTGTAAATGCCCTTGCTCGCCCCCGCCCTAAAATCCCCCGCGTGAACGACACCCCCTCCTCTCTCGCCGCGGCGCAGCCCGTCCCATCCCCCACCACCACCGCGCGCCGCCCCATCCGCGACCTGCCCGACGAGCTGATCAGCCAGATCGCCGCGGGTGAAGTAGTGGAGCGCCCCGCCTCGGTGGTGCGCGAGCTGGTGGACAACGCGCTGGACGCGGGCGCCACGCAGATCAGCGTGCGCCTGTCGGCCGGGGGCGTGCGGCTGATCACCGTGGAAGACGACGGCGGCGGCATTCCACAAGAAGAGCTGCCCGTGGCCCTGCGCCGCCACGCCACCAGCAAGATCACCAACCTCAACGACCTGGAAACCGTGGCCACCATGGGCTTTCGCGGCGAGGCGCTGGCCGCCATTGCCTCGGTGTCAGAGATGTCACTGCTCTCGCGCCCCACCGCGCAGGCCAGCGCCTTTTTGCTGGACGCCCGCAGCGGTGAGCTACGCCCCGCCGCGCGCAGCACCGGCACCACGGTGGAGGTCAAAGAGCTGTTCTTCTCGACCCCCGCACGCCGCAAGTTCTTGAAGACCGACGCCACCGAGCTGGCGCATTGCATTGAATCGGTGCGCCGCCACGCGCTGGCCCGGCCTGATGTGGGCTTTGCCATCTGGCATGAAGGCAAGCTGGTGGAGCAATGGCGCGCCACCTTTGTACCCGGCCAGGGGGATGCACAAGATGCGCTGGCCCGCCGCCTGTCGGACGTGCTGGGCGAAGACTTCGTAACGCAATCTGTGGCCGTACAGCACCGCGTAGGCCCCGTCACCGTCACCGGCCGCGCCGGCCTGCCCGACGCCGCCCGCTCGCGCCCCGACCATCAGTACTGCTACGTCAACGGCCGCTTTGTGCGCGACAAGGTGCTCACCCATGCCGCCCGCAGCGCGTACGAAGACGTGTTACACGGCCACAAGCAGCCCATCTATGCGCTGTATGTCGAGATCGACCCGGCGCGCGTGGACGTGAACGTGCACCCCACCAAGATCGAAGTGCGCTTCAGAGACAGCCGCGAGGTGCACCAGGCCGTGCGCCATGCCGTGGAAAACGCGCTGGCCGCGCCCCGCGCTGCAGCGCTGGCGGCGGCTGCAGGGGCTGCCGCTTCGGCAGACACAGGCTCGGCCACCCACGGCAGCATGGAGAATTTCAAGCCAAATCAGCCTCTGACGCTTAACAGACAAGCGCAAGCAGCTATCAAATTTGAAGAACGTGGTCACCACGTGGCCGACCTGCAGGCGCTGTGGGGGCCGAGGAAAGAGGACGCAGCCACAGGACCTGCGGGGCTCTCCGCGCCGTTGGTGAACTGGGGTGCTGCGGCCAACACCGCAGACGCAGGCGCCGTGCCGCAGCCTGTCACCCCCTCGTCCTTCACTCCACCTGCTGCGACCTGGTCCAACACGAGCACCGGCCAAGAAGCCGCCTGGCCCCAGGGCCGTGGCGGCAACGACGCCGCCTGGCCGCTGGGCAAGGCCGTGGCCCAGCTCCACGGCGTCTACATCCTGGCCGAAAACGCCCAGGGCATGGTCATCGTCGACATGCACGCCGCCCACGAACGCATCGTCTACGAGCGCCTGAAATCACAGGTGGACAGCGGCGCCCGCATTGCCAGCCAGCCCCTGCTGATCCCCGCCACTTTTGCTGCCACCCCGCAAGAAGTCGCCACTGCCGAAGAGTCCACCGAGGTGCTGGCCACGCTCGGCATGGAGGTCGTGCCCTTCTCCCCCAAAACCCTGGCCGTGCGTGCCGTGCCCACCACCCTGGCCCAGGGCGACCCGGTGGAACTGGCCCGCAGCGTGCTGGCCGAACTGGCCGCGCACGACGCCACGACAGTGATCCAGCGCGCCCGCAATGAAATCCTGGGCACCATGGCCTGCCACGGCGCCGTGCGTGCCAACCGCAAGCTCACCATCGACGAGATGAACGCGCTGCTGCGGCAGATGGAAACGACGGACCGGTCGGACCAGTGCAACCATGGGCGGCCGACGTGGCGGCAGTTGTCGATGAAAGAACTGGATGCGCTGTTTTTGCGCGGACGGTGAAACTCCGCCATTTCCTTTTCGCGGAGCCCCCGACGATGAATCTGCTTGGTTTTCCTGCTGACCTCGCTGCGTCGATGGCCGCGGTAGTGGTGGTCTACCTAACGCTTGCCCACGCACCGTTATTAATAGCGCTCATTTTCGCGTTCAAACCACAAAGGCTTCAACGCCCCTGGCTTTTCGCGTTGGTGTGTTGTGCGCTGTCCTATGGCCTGCTTGTATTGGCTTTCACGCTGCTGGCAGTCCCGCTGGGGGCACTCAGCATCTTTGTCATGCCAATGTGGAACTTCGCCGGCTACTACGAACAATTCCCACCTCTTGGATGGTTCGCTCAAGGCCTTGAAGTCATCTCGCGTTGGTGGTGGTTGGGGTGGCCCATTCCCTGTGCCATCGTCGGCTGGTGGGTGGCCTCCAGGCTGGCACGGGTGTGGAACAACGTGGTGACTGCAGCGCGCCGCCTCCCCTCATCGATCGCCTAAGAGCGGCTAACAAAACTCAGCGAAGCGGTTCTGGCTAGGCGCTGCGTCGCAGGCAGTACGGGCAGTACGACAAGACGCGGCAACGACGCCAGAAGAGTTTTATTAGCTGCTCTAATTGACAGTTGCGCCTGCGCACCGTTCACACCATGGCCCACTTCATCAGAAACGCGCTTGGACGGGTGTTCGTCGCCTTCTCGTCGATTCGCATCGAGTCAAGCCTACCCACCCGCCTCGTTCTGAACGTCAACGGAAGCAGTCTCACGATTGACAAGCCTTCTCAGACCATCGCGTCGTCAAGGCAGCCGATTGCGCGGTTTAGCGCTATCGAGTTCATCGAGATTCAGCAATGGCAGAACGGCAAAGGTTACCAGTGGTGGGTGGTCAATTTGCGCGTTGCCGGGGATGGATGCCTGCGTGTGGGCCGTACGGTGAATGATGCGCAAGCCTCCATCGCTGCAGCGCATCTGGGCACCATTACCGGCAAAGAGGTGAGAGTGCAGCGCAAATGGAGTGCCGTTTAGACGGTTTAGACGACCGAAAAAGCGGCAGTAAAAGCGCCGAGCCTTTGGCTGACCTTAAGGTGGCCCACCGCAGACACAGGCAGAATCGGCCGCCCTACGATCTGGATGGCCCTTCCATGTTTGCCCTCAACGCCCAATCCATCGCACAGACAACGCCTACGGGCGAGGCCATTGCGCAGGCCGTCATGTCCGGCTGGGCGCTCGGGGCCGTCAAGCACTGCGTGCTGATGCGGCGCGGCCTCAATCAGGTGTATGAGCTGCGTTTTGACAATGGCCGCCATGCCAAAGCACGCCTGAGCGCAGAAAGGCCGCGTGGCGAGCCGAACATTGCCTACGAAACAGCCTTGCTGCTGCACCTGAAGGACCGGGGCATACCGGTATCAGCGCCGTTGGCTGCGGCAAATGGCGCATTCAGCTTCGCCCTGGACCTGCCCGAAGGCCCGCGCGCGCTGATGCTGTTCGACTTCCTGCCGGGTGACCCTCCCGGCGAATCACTGGTGGACATCGAAGCCACCGGCCGAGGGTTGGCGCAGCTGCACGTCGCAGCGCAAGACTACGCGGGCCCAGCGAGCCGCTATGCGCTGGATTTTGCGGAACTGCTGGACGCCGCACTGCAACGCATGCTGACTGCGCCCACGGTGGACGAAGCACTGGCGCAGGAGTTTTCTGCACTGGCGCGTGATCTGCACGAACGCTTTGCCACCTTGCCCGGTCTGACCCGCGTGCATTGCCACGGTGACTGCCACGGCAGCAACAACTTCATGACCGATGGGCCAGAAGTCGGAGGTGAAAAAAGCCGCGTGGCGGCGTTCTTTGACTTTGACGACACCGGCCCGGGCCTGCTGGCCTACGAGCTGAGCGTGTACCTGTGGGTGCAGTTGCCGCGCAGCCTGGAGACACCTGCTTCGGCTGCTGCGCTGGAGCGCTGGCGCCGCCATCTGACTGGGTACACCAGCGTGCGCGCGGTGCAAGAGGTCGACATGGCCGCCATTGCGCCCTGCCTTGCGCTGCGGCATTTCTGGATCATGGGCGAATACGCGGGCCGCATCCCCGTATGGGGCACGCAGGCCATGCCCACGCACTGGTTGCGCAAGCAGGCTCCGCTGATGCGGGCGTGGATGGATCTGCCGACGCGGGTGGGCCTCACCGCTGCAGTCCCCAGTACACCGGCAATGGCTTAGCGCCGAGCTCATCGCCCATTGAAAAAGCCCGCAGCTGCGGGCTTTTGACTTTGCTGGAGCGCCATTGCGTCAATTGTCGCGCGCTGCCTTGGCCGTGTCCGGGAAATCGCTGAACACGCCGTCCACGCCCAGTTGATAGAACAGCTTGTACTCAGCCTTGGGGTCGCCCTTGAAGTCCGACGCCAGGCGTTTTGCTTCGTTGCGGAAGGTGTAAGGGTGGACCATCAGGCCCGCGGCGTGGGCGTCCTTTACGACGTTGGTGGGCGCCATCATCACGCGGTCGCGGTCGTCGATCACGCCGTCACCGTTGAGGTCGTCCGCCTTGCCGTCGTTGTTGGCATCCACCTGTTTGGAAGGAATCAGGTACGGCTTCCAGGGGCCGATGCCGTCGGCGTAGGTTTTGACTTCCTTGAGGCCTGCGGGCGTCAGCAGGCTGGCAAACGTGCGTGCGTCTCCGGCGACTGCAAAGTCATACGGTTTGTCATAAGGAGCGGTCAGGTCCATGCTGCCGTTGGGGTTGACATCGTTGGCGTCCACCAGTTGCACCAGGCGGATCTGCGTCTTGGTGCGCAGGTATTTGAGGTTCGACACCTCGAACGACTGCACGATGACGGGAGACGCCTTGGTGGTGTAGCCGTACTTGGCCAGCGTGGCGAGCAGACGGTCTTCCAGTTGCAGGCCCAGGTTGACGTGGTAGGTGGGGTGCTTGGTTTCGGGGTAGACGCCTACGGTACGGTTGGCCTTGGCGCCTTCGCTCTTGGCCAGGTCCAGCACTTCATCCAGCGTGGGGATCTGGAACTTGCCGTTGTTCGACTGGTCGCGGTCGGCCATAGGCTGGATGGCGCGCAGGGTCTTGATTTCGGCCAGGGTGAAGTCCGACGCAAACCAGCCTTCTTCTTGCACGCCGTCCACCATCTTCTTGGTCTTGCGGCCCGCAAATTCGGCGCGGGTGGACACATCGGTGGTGCTCGTGATGTTGGGTTCGTGGCGGGCAATCAGCACGCCGTCCTTGGTGGCGACCAGGTCGGGTTCGACAAAGTCGGCACCCAGTTCGATGGCGCGCTTGTAGCTCTCCAGCGTGTGCTCGGGCAAGTAACCGCTGGCCCCACGGTGGCCGATCACCAGGGGTTTATCGCCGCTCAGCGTGGGATAGCGGTTGTCATCGTTGCCGCCACAAGCAGCCAGCGTGGCCACCACGGCCAGCGCACCCAACTTCGCACCAGAAATGTGCATGCTCTTCTCCTCGTTGTTGTTTAGAACTGCCGAACTGTGTGCGCGGCCTGTGACAACGCCGTGACGACCGTTTTTTCATCAGATGGCAACGGCAACCGCCGGTTAAAGCGCACCAATATGCAGCAACCAAGTCGCCACATTCCCCACCATTGTGCAGAGGCATACGCATAAACGTATAACTTTTGAACATAATTCGATGTTGCAGCGCGCCATTGCCTGCCAACGCCCTTGATTCAAATAGAAAGTCTTTAGCAACATGAAACACGCGTCCGCAGGCAGCTTCCTTACACACGTCGCCCAACGCAACCCTGGGCAGCCCGAGTTTCTGCAAGCCGTTACAGAAGTGATGGAAAGCCTGTGGCCCTTTATTGCAGAGCACCCGCGCTACGCCGAACACGGCCTGCTGGAGCGCCTGGTGGAGCCCGAGCGCATCGTCATGTTCCGTGTGTCGTGGGTGGACGACCACGGCACGGTGCAGGTGAACCGGGGCTACCGCATCCAGCACAGCATGGCGATTGGCCCGTACAAGGGCGGCATCCGGTTCCACCCGTCGGTCAACCTGTCGGTGCTGAAGTTTCTGGCGTTTGAGCAGACGTTCAAGAACGCCCTGACCACGCTGCCCATGGGCGGCGGCAAGGGCGGCAGCGACTTTGACCCCAAGGGCAAGAGCCCGGGCGAAGTCATGCGCTTTTGCCAGGCCTTTGTGTCCGAGCTGTTCCGCCATGTGGGCGCGGACACCGACGTGCCTGCGGGCGACATCGGCGTGGGCGGCCGTGAGGTGGGCTTCATGGCCGGAATGATGAAAAAACTCAGCAACCGGGCCGACTGCGTGTTCACCGGCAAGGGGCTGTCGTTCGGCGGGTCGCTGGTGCGGCCTGAGGCCACCGGCTATGGCACGGTGTACTTTGCACAGGAAATGCTCAAGTCCAAAGGCCGCTCGCTCGACGGCCTGCGCGTGTCGGTCTCTGGCTCTGGCAATGTGGCGCAATATGCCGTCGAAAAGGCGATGGAGCTGGGCGCCAAGGTGGTCACGGTGTCGGATTCCAGCGGCACCATCGTGGACGAAGACGGCTTTACCCCCGCCAAGCTGGCCGAGCTGATGGAAGTGAAGAACCACTTGTATGGCCGCGTGAGCGACTACGCCAAGCGCACCGGGGCGAAGTTTGAAGCGGACGTGCGCCCGTGGCATGTACCGGTGGATGTGGCCCTGCCTTGCGCCACACAGAATGAACTGGACGAGAAAGACGCTGCCGTGTTGATCAAGAACGGCGTGGTCTGCGTGGCCGAGGGCGCCAACATGCCCTCCACCATCGAGGCGGCCAAGGCGTTTGAGGCAGCGGGCGTGCTGTACGCCCCGGGCAAGGCCAGCAACGCAGGCGGTGTGGCCACATCGGGACTGGAGATGAGCCAGAACGCCGCGCGCCTGTCGTGGCCGCGCGAAGAGGTGGATGCGCGCCTGTTGGAGATCATGCAAGGCATTCACGCGGCCTGCCTGCACTATGGCAAGCGCAGCGATGGCACGGTGAGCTATGTGGACGGCGCCAACATCGCCGGATTTGTGAAGGTGGCCGACGCCATGCTGGCGCAGGGCGTGGTGTAGCCGCCTTGGGGGCCAGCGCGTCTTTACACAGCGCTCACACAATGGGCACGGACTCTGCTTGCCGAGTCAGAACTTTCTGACATAAAGCCGAGTCTGTCCCCTCCATGAAGCGCACGACCCTCCTGGTTTCCCTGACCCTGGCCATCGCCGTAACGGCGGGTTGCGCCACCCTCGACGCCAAGCAGCGCGAATGGATCTTTCAGCCCAGCGACCGCAGCTGGGGCGGAGCCCAGTCCACGGCAGACATGCAGGATGTGTGGATCGACTTTCAGTCCCGCACCACCAGCAAGTCTGAGTGCCTGCATGGTCTGTGGCTGGCAAACGAACGTGCAGATGCTCCCGTTCTGCTCTATCTGCACGGCGCGCGCTGGAACGTATCCGGCTCATCCGGCCGCATCCGGCGCATGCAGGAACTGGGCTTCTCGGTGCTGGCCATCGACTACCGGGGCTTTGGCCAGAGCAGCGCCGGGCTCCCGTCAGAAGCGACCGCTGGCGAAGACGCCCGCGCGGCGTGGGACTGGCTGGCCCAGCAGCAGCCGGGCAAGCCCCGATACATCTTTGGCCACTCGCTGGGCGGCGCCATCGCCATTGACCTGGCCAGCCAGGTGCCTGACGAGCAGGGCACCATTGTTGAAGGCACATTCACCAGCATCGCCGACGTGGTGAGCACCTTCAAATGGGGCTGGCTGCCGGTGTCCGGCCTCATCACGCAGCGCTTTGAGTCTGTCCGCAAAGTGTCCGAGATCGGCTCGCCGCTGCTGGTGGTGCATGGCAGCGAAGACAGCCTCATCCGCCCCGCCCTGGGCCGCCAGCTGTACGACGCGGCCGCGGAACCCAAGCAGTTTGTGCTGGTGGAGGGCGGGTCGCACCACAACACCAATTCGGTGGGGTTGCCTGCGTATCGGCAGGCGATGGCCTCGCTTTTCAAGCTCAAGTAGGCCGCGCGCCGAAAACGGAGCCTTGCTGCCTCAGCGGCGTACCGCCTGCGCCAGCGCCGCCCAGGCCTTGAGGGTGAGCGGGTGGGTAAAGCCTGCCCCCGCCACCGGGTGCGACGACAGCTTGACCACGACCATCTCGGCGGCGGGGTTCACATGAATGAACTGGCCGTGGATGCCTGCAGCCTCGTAGGCGCCGTCAGCGTTGTGCAGCACCCACCACTGGTTGCGGTAGCTGTAACCGGCCCGGAAGGCCATGCCGCCCATCTTGAACTTCTCGCGATCTCCGCCCTTGGCGGTGTCGTCGATCACGGCCTTGTCAAAAATCTTCTGGCCGTTGTAGCTGCCGCCCAAGCGCAGCATTTCGCCAAACCGCGCCAGGTCTCGCGCTGTGGCATTGAGGCCCGCGCCCTGCAGCGGCGTGCCCACGCTGTCCACCATCACATGCGCGTCTTCCTCGGTGCCCAGCTTTTGCCAGATGTTGTCGCTCATCAGCTCGGCCCAATGTTTGCCGGTGGCGCGCGACACGATCCAGCCCAGCACCTCTGAATGCACGGTGCGGTACACAAAGCCCGCGCCGTGTTCGCCTTCCTTCTTGAGCATCTTCAAAAAGTCATACACATTGGTTGGCCCCTGGTAGCCCGGTGGGCGCGGCAGCAGGCCGCTGGACCAGCTGTAGCCAAAAATCTCGGTAGTGGGGTCGGTGTAGACCTCACGAAAGCGCACAGCGCCGGTCATGTCCATCACATCGCGCACCTTCATGTCGCCCCAGGCTGATTCGGCAAGCTCGGGCACGTACCTGGTCACCAGGGCCTCGGGGTCGATCTTGCCCTCGTGCACCAGTTGCGCCGCCATGAGCCCGGTAAACGACTTGGTCACCGAGAACAGCAGGTGCGGCGTGTACGGCTTCATCTGGTTGTCGTAGCGTTCGTACACCACGCGGCCCTTGTGCATCACCACAATGGCATCGGTGTAGGTGCGGGTGAGCCACTGATCCACGGTAATGGGCTGGCCCTTGTCGTCGTCGAACGTAACGCCGCCCAGCGGCCTAGGCTCGGCCAGCAGCGCCGATGCCGCAGTACTGCCCCGGCGGATGTTGCGCGTGGGGTGCAGCTCGCGCAGGTGCTGCACGGTCCAGCGCAACTGCGGGTACTTGTACGAATTGCCCAGGTCCACACGCTGCGCCGCCTCGGGCGGGAAGGTGCTCATGTAGCCCAGCTTGTCCAGCGCTACGGCCTCGGGTGCGGGCAGCACCGGTGCCTGTGCCTGGGCCGCAAAGGCCGCGCCCAATGCCGCTGCGGCGCAGGCGGCCCGCAGCATCGTTGCAGAAAATACCCCGATGCGCCCTCCGCCTTGGGGCCTCGCTGACTGTACGGCGTACACCGCGGATGCGCTGTGGATCATGTGCATGGCTTGTCTCCTTGTTGTGTTGTGCGGTGTCTGGGTGACGCACCCCAACGAGCGAGGTGGCCCACCAGCTACCGCACCGAATGGTGCTGCGCGTCCCTGGTGGCGAGATGTCGCCCCTGCGACCGGCGTCGCACACAAATTTGCACAAATTCTCACTGCCACGGGCAGCAGCCCAACGGGCGAGGTATCAGAAGCCCTTCTGGTACGCTCAGACAGATATGTCTGCCCCCTCCGCCACCGCAGCGTCTGCGGCCGCTCCCGTCTCGATCAACCCCGGCCTGGCCATCCTGGTGCTGGCCCTGCTGCTCAGCATCCAGCCCGTCACCACCGACCTGTATCTGCCTGCGCTACCCGCCCTCACGCGCAGCCTGGGGGCGCCCATGTCAGCGGCGCAGCTCACGCTCAGCGGGCTGCTGCTGGCGTTTGGTTGTTCGCAGATGGTGTGGGGCCCGCTGTCAGACCGCTTCGGGCGCCGCCCCGTTTTGCTGGCGGGGCTGGGCATTTACACCGTGGCTTCGATCGGCAGTGCGTTGGCACCCACCATGGGTTTGCTAATCGTGTGGCGCATTGCCCAGGGTGCCGCCATGGGCGCCGTGGTGATGTGCGCGCGGGCCATCGTGCGCGACCTGTACACCCCGCTGGAAGGTGCACGCGCCATGTCCAAGGCGCTCACGGGCTTGGGCATCGTGGCCTGCATCTGCGCGCCGCTGGGCGGGCTGCTGAGCGAATGGCTGGGGTGGCGCGCGGCGCTGATGGCGCTCACGGTGTATGCCGTGGTCACGCTGGCGCTGGTGGCGCTGCGCATGCCGGAGACCCTGGCGCAACGCAATCCGCAGGCCCTGCAACCGCAGGCGCTGTTCAACACCTGGAAGCATGTGCTGCGCAACCCCACCTTCTGGGCGTTTTCGCTGCAGACCACGGCCACGTACGGGGGGCTGTTTACGTTTCTGGCGGCGTCGTCGTTTGTTTTCATTGACGTGCTGGGGCTGACACGCACCATGTATGGCTGGGTAATGGCGTCGGCCTGCGCGGCCTATTTTGCGGGTACCTTTTTGTGCCGCAGCCTGCTGCTGCGCCATGGGCTGCAGCGTACGGTGGGCATTGCGGGCGCCCTGAGCATGAGCGGCGGCACGCTGATGGCGCTGGTGGCGTGGATGGGCTGGCACAACCCGTGGGCATTGATACTGCCGTTTTACTTGTTCATGGTGGGGCATGGCATTCACCAGCCGTGCGGGCAAAGTGGCGCGGTGGGGCCCTTCCCCAAGGCGGCGGGTGTGGCGTCGGCCCTCAACGGTTTCATGATGATGCTGGCCGCGTTTGCGATTGGCGGCTGGCTGGGCATGCGGCTGGACGGCACGGTGTGGCCGCTCATCAATGGCATCTGGTTCTGGTCGGTGGTGCTGGCCGTGATCTCGTGGACGCTGGTACAAAAATTTGGAGCGCCCCGTGAACGCAACTGAGACCACGCCTAAAACCACTTTGCCCACCATTGCCCTGGCGGGCCCCACCGCGTCTGGCAAAACTGCTGGCGCCCTGGCCCTGGCGGCCGTGCTGGGCAAGCAGGGCATCCCTGTGGAGATCATCAGCGTGGACTCGGCCCTGGTGTACCGCGGCATGGACATCGGCACCGCCAAGCCCACGCCGGCAGAGCTTGCCGCCGTTCCTCACCACCTCATCGACATCCGCGACCCGCTGCAGGCCTATAGCGCAGCCGAGTTTGTGCAGGACGCCACCCGGTTGATGGCCGAGATCCGCGCGCGCGGGGCGCTGCCGCTGCTGGTGGGCGGCACCATGCTGTACTTCAAGGCGCTGTTCGACGGCATTGACGACATGCCCGCCGCAGACCCCGAAGTGCGCGCCCGGCTGGAGGCACAGGCAGCAGAACTGGGCTGGCCCGCGCTGCATGCCGAACTGGCGCGCGTAGACCCTGTCACCGCCGCGCGCCTGGCACCCGGCGACAGCCAGCGCATTCAGCGGGCACTGGAGGTGTGGCATGTCTCAGGCCAGCCCCTGTCCAGCTTTCACACTACAAAAAGAGGAGCTAACAGCGCAATACCAGCAAGCGCTAGTGCCCTTTTTTCTTTAGAACCAGACAACCGCGCCTGGCTGCACGAGCGCATTGCCCAGCGTTTCGACACGATGCTGGCCGGTGGACTCATCGACGAAGTGCGGGCCCTGCGCGCGCGCGGCGACCTGCACCCTGACCTGCCATCGATGCGCTGCGTGGGTTACCGCCAGACCTGGGACGAGCTGGACTTCCAGGCCGCCAGGGGCGCCGACGCGCCGCTGAACGTGGCGTTTCTGCGCGAACGCGGCGTTGCCGCCACGCGCCAGTTGGCCAAGCGCCAGATCACCTGGCTGCGCAGCATGCCGCAACGCCAACCCATCGCCTGCGACCAGCCCCACGCCGTGGCCAACCTGGTACAGGCCGTGCTGCAACGCCTTGCTCAACGCACACCCTGACGCACGCCATGACACAGCTGCTGCGCATCGACGGCCTGGGCAAACACTACGGCGACACACCGGTGTTTGCCAACGTGCATTTCACCGTGGCGCCCGGCGAGTTCGTCGCCATCGTGGGTGACTCGGGCGTGGGCAAGTCCACGCTGCTCAACTGCCTGGCGGGGCTGGACAGCTGGGACACGGGCCACATCACGCACGGCACCACCGACCTGGGCGCACTGGACGACACACAGCGCGCCCTGTGGCGGCGGGCGCGTGTGGGGTTTGTGTTCCAGGCGTTTCACGTGTTGCCGCACCTGGACGTGGCACAGAACGTGGCGCTGCCGCTGATGCTGCTGGGCCAGAACGACCCAGCCCGCGTACAGCAGATGCTGGCCGCTGTAGGCCTGGCCGACCTGGGCGAGCGGCTGCCCCAGCAGCTCAGCGGCGGCCAACTGCAGCGCGTGGCCATTGCCCGCGCATTGGTGCACCGCCCCGCCCTGCTGCTGGCCGACGAGCCCACCGGCAACCTCGACCCCACCACCGCGGCGCGCGTGATGGACCTGCTGCTGGCGCAGACGCGCGAACATGGGGCGTCGCTGGTGCTGGTCACGCATTCGGACGCAGCGGCGGCGCGGGCGGATCGGGTGCTGCGGTTGACCGCCGAGGGTATCGCTGGCTAGCGACGCCCTGCGCTCATCGCACTTACTCGATGTTGAGCCGCTGCGCCGCCTTGTTCGCCTTCTTGGGCAGGTTCAGCGTCAGCACGCCGTTGTCGTACTTGGCCTTGGCCTGCGCGGCGTCCACATCGGCAGGCAGCTGAAAGCTGCGGGCCACGGCGCCGTAGTAGCGCTCGCTGCGCAGCAGCTTCTCGCCCTCGCGCTTCTCGTCGTGCTGGCGCACTTCGGCGCGCAGGCTGACGACATTGCCTTCCAGTGACACGTGAATGTCCTCCTTGGCCACGCCGGGCACCTCGGCCTGCACCGTGTAGCCGCCCTCGGTTTCTTTCACGTCCACCTTGATCTGGCCCGGGCTGGGCAGGTTGTCGCCATGCAGCGGGCGTACGTAAAAGCCCGGCGCAATGTCCTTGAAGAAGTCATCAAACAGACTGCCGCGTGTAACGAGAGAGTTCATGGTCTTGCTCCTGAAAAATGGGTTGAACAACCGGGCCAAAGCAGGCTCGTGGACCAAAGATAAGAACTGCCCCGCCCCCGTTCAAGGGGGCCGTGATGCAAGGTTGATCTGCCTCAAACACGGTGCGGCACACGCCAGCGGCCACAATGCAGGCCATGCTCGCCCTGCTTCGCACCTTCTCCTGGCAAGACCTGCGTCACCACCCCTGGCGCAGTGCGGCGGCGGTGGCGGCCGTGATGCTGGGCGTGGCGCTGGCGTTTGCAGTGCATGTGATCAATGCGTCGGCGCTGGACGAGTTCTCGCAGGCGGTGCGCGCCGTCAACGGGCAGCCCGACCTGGAGGTGCGCGCCATGCAGGGCCACCTGCCCGAGGCGCTGTATGAGCGCCTGGCGACCGACCCGCAAGTGAAGCACGCCAGCCCCTTGCTGGAATTGGCGGCTGTTGCGCAGTCGGTGAACAGCGCAGACAACGCACCGCAAAACGCCACTGCCAATCCCCTGCGCACCACACTGCGCGTGCTGGGCGCCGATGCACTGCTGCTGCCCACCATCGCCCCCGCACTGATGCCACAGCCCTGGGACACGGCGGACCGCTTTGCACTGTTCGCACCTGCCACGGTGTTTCTCAACACCGCAGCGCTGCAGGCGCTGGGCCTGTCCACCGCAGCCTCTGCGCAGCTCCCCCGGTTGACGCTGCAGGTGGGCCTGCAGGCCTCGCTTTCGGTGCAGGTGGCCGGCACCGTGACGGCGGGCGGCGCGCCGCTGGCGGTGATGGACATTGGCGCTGCACAAGACCTGTTCGGCCGCGCGGGCCAGCTCAGCGGCATTGACCTGCAACTGCTGCCCGGCACCGATCGCAACGCATGGGAGCAGACCGTGCGCGCGCAGCCCGGCTGGCCCGCCAACGCCGTGCTAGCCCAGCCGGGCGACGCGGCGCAGCGCATCAGCAACCTGTCGCGCGCCTACCGGGTGAACCTGACGGTGCTGGCGTTGGTGGCGCTGTTCACCGGGGCGTTTTTGGTGTTCTCGGTGCTGGCGCTCAGTGTGGCGCAGCGCGGGCCGCAGTTTGCGCTGTTGGCCGTGCTGGGGGCCACGCCGCGCCAACGGTTGGCGCTGGTGCTGGCTGAATCAGCCGCGCTGGGGCTGGTGGGCAGCGCACTGGGCATCGCGCTGGGCACCGCCCTGGCTGCCACCGCCTTGCAGTTGCTGGGCGGCGACCTGGGCGGCGGATACTTTTCGGGGGTGCAGCCCGCGCTGCAGTGGAGCGCACCAGCCGCACTGGTGTACGGCGCCTTGGGCGTAGCGGCGGCGCTGGTGGGCGGCTGGTGGCCCGCACGCGCGGCGCAACTGCTGCCGCCCGCCCAAACCTTGAAAGGCCTCGGCACAGCCGCCAGCCAGGCCGACAAAGGCACGGTGGGCATCGCGCTGGTGGTCGGTGGCGCACTGCTGACCCTGATGCCACCCGTGTTCGGCATTCCACTGGCGGCCTATCTCGCCATCGGCCTGCTGCTGGTGGGCGGCATCGCCTTGCTGCCCTGGGCCATGGCCCAACTGCTGGCGTGGCTGCAACCGCTGGCGGCGCGCCATGCACTGCCGCTGCTGGCGCTGGAGCGCGCGCGGCGCATGCGCGGCAGCGCCGCCATTGCGGTGGGCGGCGTGGTGGCCAGCCTCAGTCTGGCGGTGGCGCTAACGGTGATGGTGTCGAGCTTTCGCGGGTCCGTCACGCAGTGGCTGGACGCCGTGCTGCCATCGCCGCTGTATGTGCGCTCTGCCATCAGCGCGGGCGGCACGGGCGGCACCGATGCCGCGTTGCTGCCCGCTGGTTTTGCCGAAGCAGTGGGCCAGTTGCCGGGGCTCGATCGCGTGCAGGCCCTGCGCGCCAGCCCCCTGCAACTGTCGCCCACCCTGCCCGCCCTGATGGTGCTGAGCCGCCCACTGGGCGACGACCCCGCGCAGGTCCTGCCCCTGGTGGGCAACGCCCTGCCCGTGCCCGCAGGCCGCACCGGCGTGTACATCAGCGAGGCGGTGGTAGACCTGTACGGCCTGCGCCCCGGCATGGAGTGGCCCGCACTTTCTAAGTCTTTTAGCCCTCTAGCGCTTGATGGAAAATCGCAACCTGCTATCTTTTTCATAGCAGGCATCTGGCGCGACTACGCCCGGCAATCCGGCGCCGTGGTGATGGACCGCGCCGTGTGGCTGCGCCTGACCGGCGACGCCCGCACCAGCGACCTGGCCCTGTGGCCCAGCGAGGGCGCAGACATCGGCGCACTGCAGACGTCGATACGCGCACTGGCCGCTGCGCAGGCGGGTCGATCAGGCAGCGCACAGCAAGGTGCCATCGATGGCGGCAGCAGCAATGACGACGCCCTGGTGGAGTTCGCATCCTCCGGCGCCATCCGCGAACGCTCGCTGCGCATCTTCGACCGCAGCTTTGCCGTCACCTACTGGCTGCAGGCCGTGGCTATCGGCATCGGCCTGTTCGGCGTGGCCGCCAGCTTCAGCGCCCAGGTGCTGGCCCGCCGCAAAGAGTTCGGACTGCTCGCACACGTGGGCCTCACGCGGCGCCAGATTTTGGCCGTGGTGGCGGGCGAAGGCGCCGCCTGGACGGCGGTGGGCGCAGTGGCTGGCGTGCTGCTGGGCATGGTGGTGTCGGTGGTGCTGGTGAATGTGGTCAACCCGCAGAGTTTTCACTGGACGATGGACCTGAATGTGCCGGGCGGGCGGCTGCTGGCGCTGTGCGTGGCGGTTGTTGTGTCGGGCACTGTCACGGCCTGGCTGGCGGGGCGGGCGGCGGCGGGGTGGGATGCGGTGATGGCGGTAAAAGAAGACTGGTGAGTTTTCCTGCCACTCTGATTGACGCTGCCAGCCGTGGACTTACTGCTATCAAGACTGCCTACTTTTGAGGAACGCAACCAGCCTCGGTAAGAGTTGTATTTAAAAGCAATTGCGTCTAGGCACCCTCGGTTTAAGCCCATCCCGGGACCTATCATCCGCGGCGATTTCGACGGCCACTTCAGGCCGCGCACACCATAAAAATCACCGAGGGAAAAACCATGGGCAAACCCGCTGCCAGACAAGACGACCTGACGGAATCCGGAGGCCCGATCATCCAGGGCTCGCTGACAGTCCTCATCGGCTCGCAAGGCGGCATAGCCTGCTCCA
>NZ_JBKBXG010000105.1:0-15785 GCF_046314175.1 Acidovorax sp.
ACGACGAAGGTCACAGCGTAGACCTCGCAGAAAACGCCACCCAGGCGCGCACGGCCCGGGCAGGCAACACCTACGACCTCGTGCTGCTCGACATCTGGATGCCGGACACCGACGGGGTTTCGTTGCTCAAGGAATGGGCCACAGCGGGCGTGCTGACGATGCCCGTGATCATGATGAGTGGCCACGCCACCATCGACACCGCCGTAGAGGCCACCCGGATCGGCGCCTTCTCGTTTCTTGAAAAACCCATCACCCTGCAAAAGCTGCTCAAGGCGGTGGAGCAGGGCCTGGCACGCAACGCTGCCCACCAGTCCGCCCCGGTGGCTGCGGCCCCAGCGCCCGTCCATACCCCGGCCGACCCCACGTTTTCGCAACTGCCTGCTGTGTCGGCCATCATGGCTGGCGTCGAGGCTGGCCCGCACGCGCACCAGGGGTTTGACCTGGACCGCCCCCTGCGCGAAGCGCGCGATGGTTTTGAAAAAGCCTATTTCGAATTCCACTTGGCCCGCGAAGGCGGTTCCATGACGCGCGTGGCCGAAAAGACGGGCCTGGAGCGCACGCACCTTTATCGCAAGCTGCGTCAGCTGGGGGTCGATCTCGGCCGGGGCAAACGCGGGTAGGCTTGCAAGAAATTATTGGCGGTTTCGCCAAAACAGCCTTTTTTTCTGGTTATAATTTGAGGCTCAGGCCCGGTAGCTCAGTCGGTAGAGCAGAGGATTGAAAATCCTTGTGTCGGTGGTTCGATTCCGCCCCAGGCCACCACTATTCATTTTGTAGTCGTCCATAGACGTCCGCAGAAGTTAAAAAGCCCTAAGTAAATCAACGACTTAGGGCTTTTTTCATTCCAGGCCCGTCCATAGTTATCCGCCCCAAGCCAGCACAAAGTGGGGGCAACTTTGGGGGCAACTGCTAGGCTCGGGGGCAACTGCTGCAAAAGTTGCCCCCAATGCCTCTGACAGACACCGCAATTCGCAAGGCCCAGCCTGGGCCCAAGCCCCGTAAGCTGGCCGACGCAAAAGGCCTCTACCTTGAGATATCCCCGGCTGGGGGCAAGTGGTGGCGGCTCAAGTACCGCATTGCCGGGAAAGAGAAGCGGATCTCGCTGGGCACCTATCCAGAGACAGGCCTCCGGGATGCCCGCGAGAAAGCCGACAGCGCCCGCGAACTGCTGGCCATGGGCCAGGACCCCAGCGACCAGCGCAAAGCAGAGAAGGCACGCAACGTTGTCGAAGATGCGGCCGCCGCGCGTGCCGAGGCTGGGTTGCCCCCAGAAGAAAGCTTTGAGCACGTCGCCAGGGAGTGGTTTGACACCCGGAAGGATGAATGGGCGCCCAGCTATGGGGAAAAGATCCTGCGACGGCTAGAGGTTGATGTGTTCCCGTGGGTGGGCTCTGAGCCCATCAGCTCCATCACGCCCCCCCAGCTGTTGACGGTGTTGCGCCGTATCGAGGCGCGCGGTGTTGTTGAAACCGCACACAGAGCCTTAGAGAACTGTAGCCAGGTGTTTCGGTATGCGGTGGCCACCGGGCGGGTTCAAAGCAATCCGGCCCGCGACCTCAAGGACGCTCTACGCAAGCCCATGGTGAAGCACTTCCCTGCTATCACTGATCCTGCACGGCTGGGTGAACTGCTGCGCGCCATTGATGCCTACAAGGGAACACATGTAGTCCGGGCAGCGCTGGCGCTGCTCCCTATGGTGCTTCTCCGCCCAGGTGAGCTACGCAAGGCGCGGTGGGAAGAGTTCGACCTCGATAAAGCCGTTTGGACCGTGCCCGCAGAGCGGATGAAACGGGAGAAGGCGGGAAAGCTGTTTGGGAAGCCACATGTTGTGCCGCTGGCCACCCAGGCCGTGGCGGTGTTACGTGACCTCCATGCACTGACAGGCAGCAGCCCATACGTATTTCGTGGGGAGAGGCATCACGACCGACCGATGAGTGATGCGGCCGTGAATGCGGCGTTGCGGGCTATGGGATTTTCAGCTGATGAGGTTACCGGTCATGGGTTCCGCGCAACCGCCCGCACAATGATGGCAGAGCGACTTGGTGTTGCGGAATCTGTAATAGAGGCGCAATTGGCCCATTCGGTCAAAGATAGTCTTGGACGTGCGTATAACAGAACAGAATATATAAGTGAACGAAGATCAATGATGCAGCTTTGGGCAAACTACCTCGATGGATTGTCTGAAACAAAGCCTGCTTGACAATTGTTTTACATATCTCTATCAAACTTGATAAAGTTTGAGGGGGTGTTAAAAAATGGGGGATATGTGCGCAAAGTAATATTTTGTATAGCGTTTTGCGGCTTGTTGATGGCTTCTGTGGGACGCACTGAAAATCAACCGGATGAAGTTATTCAACTCAAGGAGAGGATTTACCAGCTTGAAAAGGATGTGGCGATCCTTAGAGATGTAAATAGCAACCGACTGGATGCGCAGGACAAGCGCATTGGCGATGTAGGAATTTCTACAGCACAGCAAGCAAATTCTATGGCTGCGATATCGAATGTCACAGCGCTTGTTGGAGCATTAATAACCCTCGTCGCTTTAATCGCGGGATTTGTTGGCTACGTCACAACGAAAAACCGTGCAGTCGTTGAGGCGCAAGCTGCAGCTGAGAGATGGTTCAATGAAAACACTGCAGGGTACAGAGAAAAAATAAAATCGTCCCAAGATGAAGCTGATGCATTAAAAATTGAGATAACTAGTATCCAGAGTCTTGCCATTGAGATTCGGCATGAAATGAACAAGCAAAAGGCGGATGTTGTAACTCATGCAGAAGAAACGCGGAAAGCAATAAATGAAGTGACAAGGCAAGCATCGCCTAGCGTGAGTGACCAAGTCCGGCCGTCCGCACAATCCACTGAGAAGCGAGACGGAAGCGCTGGACAGGACGATGCAGAATTATTAGAGCGTGAAGCGCCCAGTGCTAGTACACAAGATTTTGATACGCAAGGTGTAAATATCACTGCAGCCGTTTCCGATGATGTCAATATAGTATCAACAGTTAATAGTGATTCTTCAATTCTGAATGAAGCACGAATGCTAGTTAAGGAAGGTAATAGGCTTGCCGCAACTGGAGACATCACCTCCGCAATTTCTGTTTATGAACAAGTTGTTAACCGCTTCGGTGAAGACAGCGATCCAGTTCTTCGAGGGGAGGCAGCACGAGCACTTGTGAATATGGGTTTGCGATTGGGCCTGCAAGGACAAAATACAGCCGCAATAGCTGCTTATGAACAAGTTGATAAACGCTTCGGTGGTGATGCCGCACCAGCACTCCGGGAGCAGGTTGCGCGAGCCCTTGTAAACATGGGTGTGCGACTGGGGTTGGAAGTGGGCGATAAGGCTGCAATTGCCATTTATGAAGAGGTCGATAAGCGTTATGGTGAGGATACGAACTCCGCCTTGCGAGAGCAGGCTTCTAGAGCTTTGGCCAACAAGGCAAGTAGATTAGCCAGCAATATGGATATCGACGCCGCAATAGCTGCATATGATGAGCTTGATAAGCGCTATGGAAATGATAATGCATCTGCGATACGCAGACGAGTTGTTAGAGGGTTTGTAAATAAGGCCGCATTGATTAGGGACCGTGGCGACGTGGATGCGGCAATTGCTGTTATGGATCAACTGGATCAACGTTATGGTAGCGATGAAGGCCTAGTTGCGCGTGAATGGGTTGCGGCTGGATTGGTTAACAAGGCTATTATGCTTAGTGAGCGAGATGATAATGAGGCTGCTATTGCTGTATATGAAAAGATAGACCGCCGCTACGGTAGTGATGTTAATCCAGCGGTACGCAGGCATGTTGCTGGGGCGCTGTTAAATAAAGGGGTAAGGCTTAGTAAGCTAGGGCTAAATGCAGAAGAGGTGGCCGTTTATGATGAGATTTATAGGCGATACCAAGGGGACGAGCACCCCGTTCTGCGAGAGCAGGTGGCGCGAGCACTGGTTAATAAAGGCATCACTCTTGGGGATAAGGGCGACGCTGTGGCCGCAGTGGCGGCATATGATGAAGTGGATAGATTATTCGGAGACAGTCACAACACGACTCTCCGAGGACATGTCGCAGGAGCCCTTTTGAATAAGGGTGTGAGGCTCGGTATTCTCGAACGCTACGACGAAGAAGTTGAGACCTATGATGAAATTAGGCGCCGGTACGGAGAGGATAGCGATCCCGCTTTGCGGACACAGGTCGCAATGGCGCTTTTTAACAAGGGGATAACTCTGCGTCAGTTAGGCCGAACGGAAGCAGCGATGGCTTCTTTTGATATGCTGATTCAAGAATATGGGAACGACCAGGATCCTGCGATACGTGAACAGGTGAATGATGCCCTGCTTCACAAGGGAATTTTGATTGGTAGTCAAGGGAGAAAGTAAAACAGTCGTTAAGCGAGCTGTTTTCCCTATTTCAAGGCCAAAGGTACTTGAATTCATACGCAGCTACCCCCCCCCCGTTTTTCACTTTCCTCCTATCCCAGAGCGCCGCCCTGCATTCCGCATCCGTAAATATGAAGCTTGCGAGCCTCTTTGCTAAATCCACCACTTAGTACCCAGGCGCGCAGTGGAGACCCCGCCTCACCTGCCCGCTAAATGGCCCTCAATTGACGACCTTGCCGACCATAGACTGTGCAAGGCACGGTGCGGCTTGGGGGGCGGTTTTCGCGCATTTTCGGGTGACGAGATTTGACGGCTTTTGTCTGGCCGTTCATAAGTGAGGGCGAGTGCCTGGTTACGTTACGGACATATGATGATGGCGCGTCAGCATTCGGTGAGAGGCGATCATCCAGGGGGAGCATCAAACCTCGTCAAGGCGGATTGCGGTCGGTCAGCTCGCTGTAGCTTCAACCTGGCTCAGACCTTGAACAACTACCTTCGATACAAGCCGCTTCGAAATCTCCTGCGCCAGTACAACCTACAGGATTCAATCGAGGACATATGGTGGTATTTCCAAGCGGTGGACCATCACTCCTCGAATGAGAAGGTATGGACCGGCAAAGGCTTCATAAAGCTAAACGCCGAACTTCACAAGTGGGAGATCGCCATTCTTGCGCGCGAAATCGCGTTGAACGCGACGCCAAGGGGAACGCTTCGTCTTCGCCCCTGGCCCAACATGGCGCGCGTGCTCAATATGCTGCGCACCGTGACCAATGACATGGTGGGGCCGGCAATGACGCCGGACCAGGCCTACAACAGCTTGAACCCGACAGGCCATCTTCAGTTTCCATGGCAGCGCACGCGTCAACTCAATGCGCTCATGCGTTACTTCAAGGTGTTCTCTGAGCCCGACGTGGAGCGCCTACTGATTCGCCAGACTGGGGTCAGCACGAAGGAGTGGTTTCTCGTGGGCTTTGCCACTGTGGGCCTTCTACAGCACAGATGCACGATCTCCGCTCACCAGGACTACCGATCGGTTGCCATTGAGCTGGAGCGATCCAAAACTGTGTTTGACAAACTGTCGCAGCCTCTCGAAGAACTTCAATCAAAAGTCAATGACGCAGCCAGGTACGACGACACCTGGATGTACACGTGGAACCCACTCGAAGCCAAACCGCTCGTGGGCTTGGACTTGACGCACCCTGAGCGCCTCCATTGCCCTATTCCCCACTATGTCATGAGCCGGGTAAGCCAAGGCCTCTTCTACGAAATCGCTCAAGCAGAAGGCTTCAACGACCCATTTGGTGCTTCGTTTCAAGCCTACTTTGGTGAGGTGCTGAGCAAGACATTCCCAAGCCCTCAATTCACGATTTACGAAGAGCGTGAGTACAAGGTGGGGCGCGCTCGAAAAGACGGCGTGGACTGGATACTGACCGACGACCAGGCGAACTTGTTTGTCGAATGCAAGGCCAAGCGGATGACCGTGGGTGCTAAGTCGGCCGTTGACCCAGCAATCATTGGCCAGCAAGTGGACTATCTGGCGAAAGCCGTCATACAGCTATACAAAAACATAGCTGATGCACTGGCAGGCCACACGCATTGGCCGCGAAATGAGCGGCCAATTTTTCCGCTCGTCGTGACGTTCGAAGATTGGTACTTGCTTGGCACGTCAACAGACCTTTTGGCAGAGGGCGTGCGCACGAAAATGGCAGAGGCGAACCTTGACCTGACATGGCTTGACACCATGCCCTACACAGTGGCCTCTTGCGAGGACTTCGAAGACGTGAGTCCCACGATTGCTGAGGTAGGCATTCATGCGTTCTTCAGCTTGAAGCACTCCGGCGATCAACAACATTGGATGATCAAGTTCTTTGCCAATGAGCACTTCAACGAGGCGTATCAAAGAACAGTTCACCGCGACCTCTTCAAGGACGAGTGGGACAGAATCCTTCCAGACAGTGTTCTGCCCTCAGGGCTCAAGAGTCCAGAGTCAAATTCGCCCTGATCGGGCGCGTACCCTCTGCTTGGTGGAGCGCCACCATCGCTGTCTTCGAGCTACTAGTGCACGCAAAGAAGGCGCTACCGAGCGAGCCGCCAGCAGTGGTCTAGCCATCCATTCCTGAGCACCGCCCCCGGCGGCCACTGAATTCAAACGTTTGTCATCAAATCATGAAACGTCGTACTAGAGATTTCGTCGCTTTGTTCAATGCGTTCTGGTATCGGGACTTTCCAATAACGCCCGATCGTATTGACATCAGTCGTCGCGCGCTTTGGACTACGCATATCGCGTCTACGGTCAAGATGGCTGCAGACCACCTCGGCCTATACACATGCTTCGAAACGGGCGGAAAAACTGACGCGGTAATCCAAGACTCAAACGCGAAGGTCTGGGCGAAAGCAGAATGGGAATGGACACCGGCAAAGGTTGAAACCGTAAATGAAATCAAGAAGCTGGCAAGTGCCGCCAGCGAAGCTGACACATTCTTCTTTGTCGGCTACAGCCGGACTGACAATGACACACATCAGCTCAATATTGACGCCATTGGGCGGCAGTGGGAAGGAATCGACAAGCCGCTGATAGTGTTTCTCGTGACTTTCTCGTATTCAAAGAAGCGGCGGCATTTTCATGAATTGCAGACCTATGTCTTTACTGGCAGCAACTATACGAAGGTGCGTGGGCAAGAGGCGCTCCCTTGGCAAGTGCCGGGCACAAAATGGCACGCCTCCGCGTACGCAAAAGTGGATGGCTAGACTGCGCCGGTCGGCCACTGCTCATGTCAAGTGTTGAGCGTCCGCTTTCTGTACCCGCCACCGGCTGCACCTAGCTGCCCAATGCAAAAAAGGCCCCGACAGCACTGCCGGGGCCTCTTGCTTTTCAGCGCCAGGGCGCATGCCTGGCTTTGTTCATGTTGATGCTCAGGCTGTCGTCTCTGCCTCCGTCCGCTGCAGCAATATCGCCTGCACAGGCGTGAGATACGCCCGCCCCGCGAACGGCCCCAACTGCAGCGGCCCCAGCGCCTCCACCTCCGGTTGTTCCTGGGCCTCCGGCCGCTGCAGCGCAACGGCCTTCAACCGGCTCCACACGAACTTCATGCGATGCTCCCGCGCGTCCTGCACATGGCGCTCGACCTCGATAGCGTCCGATACATGCGACAGCAGCGCCAAAGCCCGAGAAAGCCCATCTTCGGACTGCGCAAGGGCCTTGTAGGCCTCCAACCTCGCATAGGCCCCATAGGCCGCGTCGTGCGCGTTGGCGTAGGTCTGCGCAGCGCGCGACGCACTGGCGCGCAGGGACAACGTCGTACGCTCCGAATCGGCCAGCGCCTCGCGCAGTTCTTCGGCAATGGCCAGCGCATCGTTCTTCTTGAACAGCGCCTCTTTCACCGCCTTCGTCTTCTCAAAATTCGCGGCCGCGAGCAGCTGCTTGAACTCCAGCGTGGCGGTCTCTGCAGCCGTCTCATGGGCGGCAATCTTGCCGCGCAGGTCCGCATGGCGCTCCATCAGCTCCGCGTACTGCTTACCCGAGCCCTCGTTGAAATCCGCGCACGCTTTGAGCAACTTCGCTAGCGCGCTGTCGTAGGCGGCCTGGGCCTGGGCCAACTCGTCTTGAATCGGGGTGGTCTTGGTGGTTTGGGTCGTCATGGTGGTGATTCCTTTCAGCAATCGGTGAGCGTGATTTCTGCGGACTGGGCATGGCCCGTGCGCGTGTTGAATTGCAGGGACAGCTTCTGATCGACGGCGGAGAACTCCCCCGTGATCTTGTGCAGCTCGGTGCGCGCTTGCGTGTATTCCGCCAGGGCGGTTTCGAGCTTGCGGTTGGCAGACACATAGGCCGCGCGGGCCTTGGATTCATTGGCAAACATGGTGAACTTTCAGAGGTCAAAAAATGGAAGGGAACACGGACAAAAAGAAGAACTAAAGCCGGGCATACAGGCCGGGCAGGGCGAGGCCCTGGCCACGATCAATCAGCGTCCAGCCACTCGATAAACCCGGTCTCTTGCAAATGGCTGCGCGCCACATGCCGGGCCGCCGGTGAGAACTTGCCGATGACGGCCCTCAACACCGTGCGCAAGGCCAGCAAACGGGCCACCAAGGGCTCATGCTCCGCACGCAGGGCCGCCAGCTCTGCCGCCTGGGCTTCACAGCGCTTGCGGGCTGCATCGAGCTGCATGCGCAGGGATGGCGAGTCATCAGACAGGGCAGGGGCCGAAACAGTTGGCACAACAGGTGCGGCCGATGGCAAGGGCAGAGCCAGCCGCAGCGACAGCGGGGCCGCAGCACCTGCACGCAGCGCTTGCAACTCCGCCTTGCGCTTCTCGCGGTGCTTGCGCTGGCGCTCTGCGTTCGACATGGCCACCTTCGATGCAGGGGCCTGGGTTGATGTGCTGCGCGTGCTCATGGCGCCCCCAGCTCCACCGCGTTCGGGTGGAAAAAGTGGCAGTGCTGCAGCACGTGGGGCGCTGGCGTGAACCAGGGATTGACCCCGGGCATCAAGCCCTTTTGCGCCATCGCGCAATAGCCTTTGCGCTGCAGATGCACGCAGTCGCTGCAGCGGTGGCGCTCGTCATCGATGAACAGCGCACCCCGCAGCCGCAGCAGGGCCACGAGGCCCGCGCGGTGATCGCGGATGGCCGCGCGCTGGTCGGGGCGCAAGGCACTTGCGGGCGAGACCTGCAGCGCTCCGGCATCCGTCACAGCCAGGGTCAAACCCGCTGATTCCAGCGTCTGCAGAATGCCCCGCGCGGCCATGGCCAGGGCCTTGTCGGCATGGGTCAAACCAGCGTCAGCGCAAAACGTGGACGCGCCATCCGCTGGCTGGAACCCACCAAAGCCCACCAAACCCACCATGGCGGGATCGCTCGAAACGGCGTCAGGACAAATCGTGGTCGGTCGATTCGCTGGCAGAAACCCACCATTTGCCACCAAACCCACCAAGGGCGAAGTTTGCGCGGCCATCACTTGAACACCTCCACGTCATCCGCTGCAGGTCCATCGCTGGCGCGTCCATCGGCCGTCAAACTCCCACCAGAAGGCACCAAACCCACCAAACCGCCCCCTTTGGCACCTGTTGTGGGTGCCCGTTTGGTGGGTTTGGTGCCAATTGGTGGGTTCTGGCCAGCGGATGGCGTGTCCTGCATCGGGCCTTGTGCATCGCTCTCGTTGGTGGGTTTGGTGCCAATTGGTGGGTTCTGGCCAGCGGATGGCGCGTCCTGCATCGGGCCTTGTGCATCGCTCTCGTTGGTGGGT
The DNA here is from genome assembly GCF_046314175.1 of Acidovorax sp. Lineage (GTDB taxonomy): Bacteria > Pseudomonadota > Gammaproteobacteria > Burkholderiales > Burkholderiaceae_C > Acidovorax. The sequence continues at coordinate 9,620 of NZ_JBKBXG010000105.1, forward strand.
TTGGTGCCAATTGGTGGGTTCTGGCCAGCGGATGGCGCGCCCTGCGTCGGGCCTTGTGCACCTGCATCCATAGGGTTGGCGTGTGTCGATGGCCGCAGCTGAGAAACGGCCCAATGCAGCACCCCGGCGCGAAGGCCCACACGCACAAACAGCTTTCCAGCCACGATGCGCCCGGTCATCCGTTCGATCCAGCGGCCCAGCATCCGGGAATTCACCCGGCCCGCCTGTCCGGCGATGTCATCCACCGCGCCCGCCAGACGGTCGTCGGTGTCAGCCCGGCGGATGACACTCGCCACCGTGGTCTGCATGCCCCCGAAAGCCTCGTGCCAAGCCTCCAGCATGGCGGCCAGCTTGGTGGTCTCCGGGTCCTGCTCGAACGCCCGCGCAGCCGCCTCCATGGGGTCCGCCAGCGTGGGTAGCTCTGCGTCTGCCGATTGCTGCACCAGACCCGCCAGCCAGCACAGCGGCTGCCGCACCAGATCATCCCAATGCTCGAAGCTCGCGGTGCGTCCCTTGGCCACCTTCGGCCGCCCGGCCGTGATGTAGGCCCGCACGATGGTGAGCGCTGCCACCACGTACTGCAGCCGGTCGTTCGTCATCATCTGCGCCGGGTCGAAAGAAAAATCCCGCGTGTAGGGCTTTTCGCTCTGCGCATCGATGCGCGCCGTCAGCACGCGGCGGCAGGTGTCCGAGGTCATGCGCAGGTTGTTGCCCGTGGCGATGAACAAGGCACGGTTCGGTAGCGTCACGGTCTCACTACTGCCCAGGATGCGGTCGGCAAAAGTGGGCGCGGTCAGGAACGCATCGAGCGATGCAGAGCCCAAAGGCTCGCGCACGTTGTCCCACAGCACCACGCGCTGGCCCTCGCGCAGTACGGCGAACAGGCGTTTGCGGGTTTCCTCGTCGGTGTCGGCGGGTGGCAGGATGGCCGGGTCGGTGCCCATCGCCAGAATCCCGATACAACGGGCCAACAAGGTTTTGCCACTGCCTGCGGCCGGGGCGTCCAAACCGATGCCCGGTGCCGTGGGCAAGCTGGCGCGCAATGCAGCAGACAGCAGGCCATGCAGCACCACACCGCGCGCCACATCGTCCACCAGGGGGAACAAGGCCAGCGGGCGCCACAAGAACCGCAGCGCAGAAAGCGCATCTGCAGGCGTGGGGCTGCTTGGCACCTTCGGCGGGTTCGGGTGTTCGCTGTAGAACAGCAGGCCCGACACATCGTCGTGCCCCGTCCGGTCCAGAATGCTCCCATCGAGCCGCAGCGTCGGTGCCGTCACGACCGCGACGAGTTTCTTGAACCCGCGCTCGCCATGCTTGGCCAGGATGGCGCGGGCCACCCCGAGAGGCGCATCTTCTGCACCTTCTTCGGTCTGGTCATCGCCCGCCGAGTCCTTGCGCTTGCGCACCGAATAGAAGTCACAGACGCGCCCCATGTGGTCCGTGAGCCAGTCCGGCGACACCGGCCGGGCCTTGCCCTCGCTCACGTAGGCAATCGCCCCCTCGCCATAGTCGAACAGCTCCCCGCGCGACTTCAACACGGACAGGACTGCATCGGTTGTTGCCACCCGCATCCCGCGCCCAATCTGTACCCGCGCCGACTGCCGCATCAGCTCAAAACGCATGCCCCCATGGCGGTGCGTGTAGAGGTACGGCCGCTGTCCGCTCTTGAGGTTCACGACAGCCACGCGGCGGTCGGTGTCCGGGTCCAGCGGGTCCGCGAACTGCGTGTTGTGCCAGCGGTCGGGCGCGTCCAATATCTCGCCCACCGACACGGGTTCACCCTCCGCCGATGTGAGCATGAAATGCCCCATCAGAACCCGCTTCTCGCTCGCGCGCACCAGCACATCCCGCGCCTTCTCCAGCGGTATGCCGCGCCGCATGGCGAGCGATGGCGCCTTGGCATTGGCCCAGCGTTCACGCTGCGCTGCGCACTGCCCGGCGATGGCTTCACGCTTGGCACGCTTGAGGCTTTGCACCTGCTTGCGGGTCTCCCCGTCGCACTCGATCAGCCCAAGGTCGAACAGGCCGTCCGGGTCGCCATAGATGCGCGCTGCAGCGCCGGGCCGGTCCAAACCATCGAGCAGCACGGGCGGCGCGCAGAAATCCAGCCGCTCGGGTTGCCACACGGTCGCATCAATCAAGGAACGTTCCAGCGCTTGCCCTGCGCGGCCCACCTCATACCAGCCCTGGCCAAAAGCCCACAGCAGCGTGAACAGCGTCTTGCCCGCGTCCGGGATGCGTGAGGCATCGCGCACTGGGATGTAAAGGCGGTGGCGGTCCAGGCCCGACAGCACACGCCCATCGGGCGCTTGCACACCGGCCGAACAGCTCGGGCGCCAGAGCATGGGCGCATCGGCAAGGGCAGGGCACGCATCGATCAAACGCTGGCGCAGCTCGTCCGCGTTCAGCTCGCCATTCGGGCATCCATCGTGATCGAGCATCAGCACGCCAGGGCCACGCGGAAACGCGAAGTGCTGGCGCGTGCGCGAGATGGCGCCATGCGCTCCATCGTTCACCTGCGCATCCCGCTCCGCGACGATGGCGGCCTGTTCCTGCGCGCAGATGCCCCAGCCCACAGCCTGGGCCGGGTTGAGGTGGTCGAGGGCCTGCGCGAGTTCGTGCAAGCCACTGACGCGCACACGCTGCGCAGTGCCCGCCATCATCGAGGCGGCCGCCTGTTTGTTCAGCGTGCCATCGCGGTTCAGGCTCAGCACCTTGGTGAGCCGTTCGGGCTCGGTGGATGTGAACACGGTGAACTGCAGCGCGGGAGCGCGAGCTGCTGCGGTCGCTGGCACTGCGGCTTGCGCGCTGGTGTCGTTCAATGCCGCGCCCGTGCTTGTGGCGTTGGCCTTCTTCTTTGCCATGGTGATTCCTTCAAACGTTGGGAGCGGTGTGGATGGATTGCGCGGCGCGCTGCGGCGTGACCGTCTGCACGTAGCTGCTGAGACCGCAGCGCGCAGCCTTGCGGGCCAGCTCGCAGGCGGGCACGGCGTGCGCCGCGTCGCTGGTGTCGGTGAACACATGCAAGTGACTCAGGCCTCGCGGCCACCGGAAATGCGCGAGCGCTGCAGCGTCTGCAACAGCCCACACCGGCATGCGCAGCGCGGCTGCGAATCGCAGCGCGGACACGACACCCACAGCCACACCCAGCACCACGCCATCGGCCTGCACACGGGGCGCAGACAGCCGCACGGCCGCGCCCTTGATGTGTCCATCGGTGCCCGTGGCCTTGATGAACGAAGGCACCGTGGCAGGGGTGCCGTGCTCGGTCAGGTAAATGCGCTGCAGGGCCACCTTGTGGCGCTCCGCAGGCTGGTGCAGCCCGTGCGGGTGAACATCAATCTCCAGCGCTGCCAGCAGCGCGGGAAACGCGCCCAGGCATGCGGCCCGGCTTGTGCGGTCGGTGTGCCAATACTCCAGCGCGGGATGCAGGCGCAAAGCGTCGGGCCAGTTCGCGGCGTCGTGCCCCTGCAAGCCTTGGCGCACCAGATAGTGGCCTGCAGCATCGCCCGATGTGATGGGCTGCGCCTCGCTCCAAAGTTGGGCGATGCGCTGGCGGTTCTGTTCGTAGGCGTGCCGTGGATTGGAGCGGCGCGCGGACTCGGTGGATTGCGCGGGGCGTGCAGCGTGTGGGCTGTACGCGCGCAGGTCCACCGCTGGCAATCCCTGCGCTGCAGGTTCCAGGCAGGGCTTGTGCGCTGCAGGGCATGCCGTGCACGCGGTGCGGCGTTCTACGTAGCCAGCCACCACCATCTGGTCAAAAACGTCCAGGGCTTGCGGTAGCGGAAAGTTGTCGCGGCAGCTCTTGCACGCTGGTGCGCCTGCGCGGCGCGGGTTGTTTGGCGTGCTGCTCATGACACCCTCCGCACGCTCAGCAAACGCAGGTCTCCAAAGCGCTCGAAAGCGTTGGAGCCGATGGCCACATGCGATGCGGCCTGCTGGGTGTAGCGGTGGAATGTTCCCGCCCCGTCAATGCACTTGATGAGGTAGGTCTTCATTGCAGGGTCTCCCGTGCGCAGAGGGCGCCGTGCAGGGTCCGCAGCGTGGAATCCAGCGCGTCCAGGTCCTGGGCAAAGCGGTCGTTTACCAGTCGCAGCAGGGCGCCCAGCTCGTCGCGATGGGCGACAACGGTCTGGCTGTCCTGTGCGCCGTGGCAGCTCATGAGCTTCTCGATGGCGCCATAGGCCTGCAGCGTGGTGCGCAGGTCGCCCGCGTTGTCGTTGGCATCAAGGGCCAGCGATTGCGGGGCGCGGTCAGTGAGAGGGGAGGTGCAAGAGCAAGAGGGGGAAGAATGCGCGCGTGCAGCTGCGCCGGACGCGGATGCGCCCGAGGGGATACGGTCAGCCATGGGAGGCCTCCAAGCGGTGTGGTTTGCTAAAACCACCGCACCCGTCGCCAAACGGGGGCGGTGACTCGACGGGTTGGCGAACCGGACACCGCTTGCGCGAACCGGCAGGCCCTTGCGGACCTCCCATCGAGCCACCAAAACATGGAGGCACAGACAACGAAGCCGCAGTTGCTCTGCGGAAGAGACTGCGGCTTGCGTCGCAGCGGTGTAGCGGGTCGCCAAACCCGATTACGCCTTTTTGTGACGTAATGGCGCAATTGTAGCGAGCCGTGGTGGGTTTGGTTGATTTTGGTGGGTGTTTGGGGGTGAACTGGCGCGGCAAGTTCGCGGCGCGTGCGGTATTGCACGGACCGAAAGCGGCCTGGCCAGGATGGCGGGAGCTGGGGGTGGTGGTCATGGGAATCAAGGGCAAAAGGGGCCGTCAGGTTTCTTTGGGCGGAGTTCGGGCTGCAGAGCCGCAAAACGGCTCCGCAAGGCGGTGCTTTTGGGTGGGGTGGACCTACGGCGCCAGGGCGGCCGATTCGGTCTCTGTTGCGTCGGTATCGGTGCCCGGGCGGTCGGCTTCTGCCGGGGGCAGGCGGTCGCACTGGGCCATGGGGTGGCGGGCCATCTGTTCCATCACGTCACGGCGCCGGACGTGTGGGCTCAGGGGCAGCAGGATGGACGGATCAGGCGTGGCCGATGGGGACAGCGTGCGGTTGATCTCGGTGGCGGCCGCGAAGGTGTGGCCGCAAGCGGCGTTCTTGCAGATCAGGAAACTCTCACGCAGCAGGGGCGTTACCTGTTCGCTGCTGCGCACGCTTGCCCAGCTCTTGCAGTGGGGGCAGCGCATTTTCATGGGCGACTCCGTTTGTTGTTGCTAGGGGGCTTGGTTGGAGGTTTCGCGGTCGGCTTGGCAGCACGGCGGGCTGTGGCTTTCGCAACCTTGTCTTTGGATGAATCGGAAGGGTGAACGCGCGTGGCTTGTGCTGGGGCTGCGGGGGTAGCGGTGATCTTGGTGCGTGCCGCAATCCAGGCGTCAACTTCGGATTCACGCCAGGCCACGGCGTGGTCTGTGACGTTCACGGCCGAGGGAAAAGTGCCTTGGGCAATTGCAGCGTAAATGCTGCTTCTGCCCAGGCCCGTCAAAAACTGGACGTCACTCAGACGCAGCAGGCGGTCACGGTACGGTTTTACGGGAGCGCCGGGCATCGGTGCGATGGCCAAAAAGGGCGCCGTCGAGGCTTGGATTACTTCGGTCGTTTGCATGCCTCTATGGTCGAGTTTGGACCGTTGAGCGGCAAGCGAATGAGCATGTGTGTGAGCCGTACACATGCGGTAGTGCCGTGCGAGGTCGTCCAGCGTTGTGCGCAGTCGTCGCTTCGTCCATTGCATCCGATGCTGCGAGGGCTCTCACAGTTGGTTATCATTGGGGGAGCTTTTTGGGGGCAACTCTGGGGGCAACTAGCTTGCTATAAAAGCTATAGTTTCCAGGGTTCATGCGGGTTCTAGGCGTTCTTTCGGTAGAGCCCCAGCCACCAAATAAAAGCCCTTGATTTTTGCTAATCAAGGGCTTTTTCCATTCTGCATGCGGTGTCCACGGCGCTGGGTCGTGCTTCGGAGAGGCTTTGGACGGGTCTCCTGTCGCGCCACCAAGCTGCCCAGAGCATTCTTCTCGCCGCAGCACCGCATCCGATGTTTGCGTTCACCGAGGCCGCGGCCGGTGTGCGTTGAACACTTCCTCATCGCTTCGACACTTCACCCATGCCCCTCCTGAAGGACACCACCCTCGGTATCGACTTTGGCACTTCCAACTCCGCGATGGCCGTGCGCCAGGGG
>NZ_JBKBXG010000106.1:0-15556 GCF_046314175.1 Acidovorax sp.
TACCCGGTCATCGGCCACATCCGCTTCATGCTGGAATACGTGAGGCCTGAGGTGCGCCAGTATTTCATCGAGAGCGACAGCGAGGCCGCGCCGTTCTCGCGCGCCCAGCGTTCGCTGGTGTACCAGCGCGCCAAGGGCGACCCGGACAACCGCCCCTTTGGCACGCACCTGGATGTTGGCGCGCAGGGCTATGAATGGGTGAACCATTCGATGGCGCCCACGCAGCTGCCGTCGCACGACTTTCGGGTGTGGATTGGCGGCAATCCCGATGCGCCGTCGCAGTCTGTAGCGCCTTGCACCCAGCCCTACCACGCCAGCGTGTTCAACATCTCGGCCATGAGCTTTGGGGCGCTGTCGGCCAATGCCATCCTGGCGCTGAACAAGGGCGCAAAAAAAGGCGGCTTTGCGCACGACACGGGCGAGGGCAGCATCAGCCAGCACCACAGGGTGCATGGCGGCGACTTGATCTGGGAGATCGGCTCGGGCTACTTTGGCTGCCGCAATGCCGACGGCACGTTCAGCGAAGAGCGTTTTACCGCCAACGCCACCGACCCGCAGGTCAAGATGATTGAGCTCAAGCTCAGCCAGGGCGCCAAGCCAGGCCACGGCGGCGTGCTGCCGGGCGCCAAGGTGACGGCCGAGATCGCCGCTGCGCGCGGGGTGAAAGAGGGCGAAGCCTGCATCTCGCCCGCCAGCCACAGTGCCTTCAGTAACCCGGTGGAGATGATGCAGTTCATCGCCAGGCTGCGCACCCTGTCGGGCGGCAAGCCCACCGGCTTCAAGTTCTGCCTGGGCCACCCGTGGGAGTGGTTTGCCATCGTCAAGGCCATGCTGGTCACGGGCATCACGCCCGATTTCATCGTGGTCGATGGCGCGGAGGGTGGCACGGGCGCAGCGCCTGTCGAATTTACCGACCACGTAGGCGCACCGCTGCAAGAGGGCCTGCTGCTGGTGCACAACACCCTGGTGGGCGTAAACCTGCGCGACCGCGTGCGCATTGGCTGCGCGGGCAAGGTCATCAGCGCTTTCGACATTGCCCGCATGATGGCGCTGGGTGCCGACTGGTGCAACGCGGGGCGCGGCTTCATGATGGCGCTGGGCTGCATCCAGGCACAAAGCTGCCACACCGGCCACTGCCCCACAGGCGTGACCACGCAAGACCCGCTGCGCCAGCAAGCCCTGGTGGTGCCCGACAAGGCCACGCGCGTGGCGCAGTTCCACCGCAGCACGCTGCACGCGCTGCAAGAGCTGGTGCAGGCCGCCGGGTTGCGCCACCCCAAAGACATCACGGCCCACCACATCGTGCGCCGCATCAGCGACACCGAGGTGCGCCTCTTATCGAATCTCATCACCCGCATGCAGCCGGGCGCGCTGCTCGGCTCGCTGGACGCGCAGCACAACGTGTTCCGCCTGTACTGGCCCCTGGCCAGCGCCCACAGTTTTCAAGCCAGCGAGCCTGCGCTGGAGCCTTCGGTGCCGCACCATGTGGAGATGGCACACGCGGCTGCCGTCGGCACTGCGGCTGTGGTGGCCGAGTCGGTGGATGGGGCCGCATGACGATGGACATACCGGTACCCCGCCCCCCATCGCAAACCACGGACTACAGCACCTTCTTGCGGCAGAAACTGGCCACGCAACCGCACAGCGTGATGAGCCATTTGCTGGGCAACGAACAGATCTGGATCAAACGCGCGGGCGCGCCGCTGGGCACGGGCCGCTACCGCGCCATGGCCATCCTGGCAGGGCTGCTGCGGCTTGATGTGCTGCGCCCTGTGCCAAACCCCGGCGGCACGGTCGCGATTGCCACCGAGGTGCGGCGCCTTTCTGACTTGGCAGCACGCGGCATACGTGTGCCGGAAATTCTGGCCGTGCAGCCCGATGGTTTTGCCATGCGCCACCTGGGCCGTGTGGGCGAAGAGGCACATTCACTGGGCAACGCCATCGACCGGACCCTGCGCGCCAACGACCCCGGCGCCGTGCTGCTGCTGTGGCAGCAAGGGCTGGATGCGATGACGCATGTGCACCACCAGGGCACCTGCCTGAGCCAGGCCTTTGCACGCAACATGGTGCGCGACCCGAGCGGCGCCGTGGTCTGCATCGACTTTGAGGACGACCCCGCCGCCGCGCTGCCCCTGGCGGTGTGCCATGTACGCGATGCGCTGTGTTACGCGCATTCCACGGCGATTTACCTGCATGCCAGCGGCACGTTGGCCGAGGGGCGCGAGCGCTGGGCTGCGTGGGTGGCGCAAGGCAGTGCGGAGATGCGAGAGGTGTTGGCGACCAGCGTTCGTCGGATGGGGTGGATGCGGCGCTTGCCCGCGAGTAGAAGGCTGGGGCGGGATTTGCAGCGGGTGCGGGCGGCTTATGACTTGCTGGCCTGAGGTTCGGTCAGCCAGTAGGTCGGGTAAGCCGCTGGCATAAACCGACAGGCCGTGCCCGAACAAAAGCCGTCGGGTTACTCTGGGCTAACCCGACCTGCGGGATTCATTGCTCATCCTCAGGCCTCAGCGGCGAGTATGTCCAAGGCCAGTTTTCCAGAAGCTCTTTGGCGTCATCATCAAACTCCTTTCTGTAGTGGTGCTGATGCGGAAACGAGATGGTTGCATCGCCATGAGCAAACCCAAGCTCATCCAACGCCGAACAGTACTTTGCGATAGGACCGTAGGCAAAAAGCTGGCTGTGCCTATCCCAAACCACCGTACCCCGATCAGCAGCGGAATGCGCCCAGATATCGAATCTCGCATCAGATGACAAGTACGAGCTGAACCGACACACGAATCCGAGAAACTCCTCTTGAGACAACGCAGGGCTTTGATAACGGCCAGACTCCCCCTCACCCCGTGGCGTATGCAGTACATACAACAGAAAGTACGGCGGCTCAAGGCTACTGACCAAGCCCACAAACGCTGCGGACTCCCCGTTTGGAATACCTGCCACGATCCGCTCGCCGTGTTCTAAAGGCACGACGCTGTACACCGCAGCATGTGAATGCGGCGCCCAGCCATCCGCGACCGCATAAGACAACTTGTACATATCGGACCTTCAATTACCGATTCAGAATCGCTACCGCAAACGCGGATCGCGCAGAGTGACAAGTTTGCTGTGCACCATTCAAGCCGTTGCAGAAGCAGCCGCCTCGTTCGCAAGCGCCAACTCCACCTCCGTCGCCACATCCGCCCCCAGGTTCACCAACCGCTTGCGCATACAAATCACCGCCTTGTCTTTGCTCAGCAGAATCGCCTGATGTGCCGCCGCCAGGTCGATGAACTTCTGGTCGTCCGCGTCCTTGCACACATAGGCCACCTTGGGGGCAATCTCCACCAGACGCACCTGCGCATCAAACGCGGCCAGCACCTGCGCTGCATCCACCCGGTAGTAGTTCATGCGCTCCACGATGTGCGGATAGGCCAGCACGCGCTCCAGCTCGTCGCGCATGACTTGCGTGGCGATCCAGGTCAGGCGCCCCTGGGCCAGCAGCGTGCGCAGGGGGGCGGTGCGCGGGTCGCTGAAGATCAGCAGGTCCAGCGCGACGTTGGTGTCCACCACCACCGGGCGTGCGGGCTCGCCCGCTGCGGCCTCAGCAGGTAGGCGCAATTCAACCCGCATTGCGTGGATCGTTAGCGTCTGGAGCAGCCTTGGGGGCGCGGTCGCGCACGGCGCCCTTGATCATGTCGAAGCGGAACATGCGGCATTCGATGGGGCCGTTCCACATGGGCACGCGGCGCGATTCCTTCAGGCGCATCTTGCCGGGCAGCTTGAGGTCGGGCGTGAGCATCCAGGCCGTCCAGCCGCTGTAGTTCTTCTTCCAGTGGGTGGCCAGCTGGCTAAAGAACTCGCCGCCGTCTTCGGTCTGCGCCTCTTCGCGGCCCACAGCCATGCCCTGGGCGCGGTCGGCGGCGCGTTCGCCGGCGTTGCGGCCTGCGCTACCTGCGGCAGCAATGCGCTCGCCATACGGCGGGTTGAGCAGCATCACGCCGGGCTGGTCGCAGGGTGGCATGCGCTGCAGGGCGTCGCCGCCGCGCAGCTGCACCGCGTCGGCTACGCCTGCGCGCTCGGCGTTGCGCTGGGCAAAGTCGACCATGCGGAAGGCCACATCACTGCCAAATATAGGCACAGCGCTTGTCTGTATTGCGCCTTCAGCTTCTGTTTTTATAGCACCCCAGACATGGGCCTGGAACGGCAGCAATTTTTCGAACGCAAAGCGGCGCAGCATGCCTGCCGGAATGCGGCAGGCGATCTGCGCAGCCTCGATGGCGATGGTGCCGCTGCCGCAGCAGGGGTCGTACAACGGCTGGGGGTTGTCGCCGTGCGGGTCCCAGCCGCTGGCGGCAATCATGGCGGCGGCCAAGGTTTCCTTCAGTGGCGCGTCGCCCTTGTCCTCGCGCCAGCCGCGCTTGAACAGCGGCTCGCCGGAGGTGTCGATGTAGATCGTGGCTTCGTCGGTGGTCAGGTGCAGGTGGATGCGCACATCGGGCCACTGGGTGTTCACATCGGGGCGCACGCCGCTTTTGGCGCGGAAGCGGTCGGCCACGGCGTCTTTGACCTTGAGGCCAGCGAAATTCAGGCTTTGCAACGGGCTGTGCTGGGCCGTCACTTCGACCTTGAAGGTCTGGCGCGTGGTGAACCAGATCTCCCAGGCCACGTCGCTGGCTGCTGCGTACAGGTCGTTTTCAGTGCGGTACGGGCGGTGCGCCAGCTGCACCAGCACGCGCTGGGCCAGGCGGCTGTGCAGGTTGAGCAGCAGCGCCTCGCGCCACGAAGCGCGCAGCAGTACGCCGCCGCGGCCCACCAGCAGGTCTTGCCCCGTGAGGCCGGTGATGCCATGCACCTCGTCGGCCAGAAAGCCCTCGACACCGGCGGCGCAGGGGAGAAAAAGTTGAAGTTGATTCATGACGTTGGTGAGGATACGCGCTCGGAAAGTGCGTGTGAATCCGGCGTTCCCGCACGGGCCAGCAGCAGTTGGCGGATGGATTCAGGAATCGGAGCCACCTTGCGGTCGGCCTTGCCGATAAAAACAATGCCGATCTTGCCGCGCGCCACCTCGCGGCCCTCGGCCTTCTCGGTCATGCGAAAGACCAGGTCAAAGCCATAGCGGTTGAAATCGGCAGACGCCATCTCCACCCGCATGGTCTCGCCATGAAACCCTTCAGACTTGTACTGCGCCACGATGTCGCCGACCACGATGGACAGGCCGCCCACATCGGCCTCGGGGTAGCCCAGCGATTGGAAGAACCGCACCCGCGCCTCGGACACCAGGCTGAGCAGCTGCGCGTTGTCCAGGTGCCCGCCCTGGTTCACGTGGCTGATGTAGATCTGCAGCTCGGTGGCAAAGCCGAAGTACGGGGGGAGGTCGAAGACGATGCGGGCCATGGAAGGGGAATCGAGAAGCAAAAAACAAGCGGAGCAGGAAACGGGTGCGAGCCCGCCACTTCCAAGCGACCGCCCGTGGGTGGTTGGGTGAGCACGATGGCGGTATGCAATCACCCCGGAAGGAGGGCCGCGCAACTCGTAGGGTGGCAGCTGATCGACGGGCCAGCAGCCCGAACCTCGTATGCTCCGGGGCTGGCAGTTTACCCGGAGCCCCCCCATGACCCCTGTGCGTTGGAGCCTGGCGCTCTTCTTTGTTGCGGCGAACTTTGGCTTGAACACTACTGCTAGCGCACAGGCGCTCTACAAATCCGTGGATGCCAACGGAAAGGTCGTCTACAGCGACAAACCGCCGACAGCGGGCGCGACAGAAAAGACACTGAAGCTGGACAACCTGCCCGTTAGCGTGGTGCCCGGCGCTACTGTTGCGCCATCTCCGGGGCGCGACCCCTCTTCTCAATCCGCCGCCGCTGCACCGCGGCCTGGAGATGTGGTGCTCTACATGGCCACTTGGTGCGGGTACTGCAAAGCGGCCAAGGCGTACCTGGGCAACAAAGGCATTCCTTACCGCGAGCTGGACATCGACACCCCGGCAGGCAAAGCTGCGTTCGCACAACTGGGAGCAAAAGGGGTGCCTGTGCTGCTGACCAATGGCAAGCGTGTATCGGGCTTTTCACCCCAATCCTACGACGCGGTGTTTGTAGCCCGCAAATAGGCGGGTCAGCGTCGCGCCGCCTAGAGCGCCTTGCGCAGATTGGCAGGCGCAATCTTGAGCGCCTCGCGGTACTTGGCCACCGTGCGGCGCGCGCATTCGATGCCCTGCTCCTTGAGCATTTCGGCGATCTGGCTGTCCGACAGCGGCTTGGCGGGGCTCTCGGCGGCCACGAATTGCTTGATCAGCGCGCGCACGGCGGTGCTGGATGCGTTGCCACCGGTTTCCGTCCCCAGGCCAGAGCCAAAGAAGTACTTCAGCTCGTAGGTGCCAATCGGCGTGGACATGTACTTGGCGGTGGTCACGCGGCTGATGGTGGACTCGTGCAGGCCCAGTTCGTCGGCAATGTCGCGCAGCACCAGCGGGCGCATGGCCAACTCGCCGTGGGTGAAGAAGCTTTTTTGCCGCTCCACGATGGCGCGCGACACACGCAGGATGGTGTCAAAGCGCTGCTGGATGTTCTTGATGAACCAGCGGGCCTCCTGCAGGCGCTGCTGCATGCCCTGGTGGCCCTCGCCGCCCTTGTGGCCGCGCAGGGCGCCGGCGTAGATGTCGTGCACGCGCAGGCGGGGCATCACGTCGGGGTTGAGCGCGACGATGAAGTTGTGCTGGCCATCGCGGCCGTTGGCGCGCCCGGCTTTGCGCACGATGACGTCGGGCACGATGATGTTGCGCTCGACATCGGCAAAGCGGCGGCCGGGGCGCGGCTCCAGGCGGGCAATGAGGGCCATGGCGGCACGGGTGCGCTCCTCGCCGTCACCGCAGAGTTGCGTCAGGCGGCGGATATCGCGGCGCGCCAGCATCTCCAGCGGCTGCTGGCAGATGCGCAGTGCGGTCTGCACCGCATCGGGGTCGATGTCGCTGTCTTCGTCGGCGGCCAGGGCCTTGAGCTGCAGGGTCAGGCACTCGGCCAGGCCGCATGCGCCCACGCCGACAGGCTCCAGGCTTTGCAACAGGCGCTGGGCCACGGTGAAGCGGTGCACCAGCTCTTCGATTTGCTCCAGGTCGTCCGGCCCGGCCAGGCTGATGGCCAGCTCTTCGAGCGGTTCTTCCAGATAGCCGTCGTCGGTCAGCGATTCGATGAGGAAGCGCAGCGCAGCGCGGTCGATCTCCGACAGGCGCAGCGCCAGCGCCTGGCGGTGCAAGAAGGCGGTCAGCGATTCGTGCGTGCGGGCCAGCTCGGTGGCGTCGGCCTCGTCGCCTTCGGAGTCATTGCGGTTGCGGGCGGGCGCGTCGCCACCCCACTCGGCATCGTTGGGCGCCATCTCTACCGTGCCGTCGCCGCTCCAGTCGGGCTCATCCGCGCCAGCGCTGGGCGTTTCTGCATCATTTTGGCCTTCAGCGCTTGTGCTGCTTACGCTGGTAGCTCCTGAATAAATAGCATCATCCGAACTGTACTCGTCGGGCTGCGCGGGCGTGTCGGCAGCTTCCAGGCCAAACTCTTCGCGCGGAGCTTCGTCGGCGTTGCGTTCTAGAAACGGGTTCTCGTCGAGCATCTGCTCGACTTCCTGCGAGAGTTCGAGCGTGGACAACTGCAGCAGCCGAATGGACTGCTGCAGCTGGGGGGTCAGTGCAAGATGCTGCGAGACGCGCAGCGACAGACCGGGCTTCATCACATTTTGAAGTGTTCGCCCAGATACACGCGTCGCACCTCGGCGTTGTCGACGATCTCGGACGGCGTGCCCTGCGCGAGCACGCGGCCATCGCTGATGATGAAGGCGTGGTCGCAGATGCCCAGGGTTTCGCGCACGTTGTGGTCGGTGATGAGCACACCGATGCCGCGCGCCTTGAGGAAGCCGATGATGCGCTGGATCTCGATCACGGCAATGGGATCAATGCCGGCAAAGGGCTCGTCCAGCAGGATGAAGCGCGGCTGTGTGGCCAGGGCCCGGGCGATCTCGACGCGGCGGCGCTCGCCACCGGACAGGGCCATGGCAGGTGATTGGCGCAGGTGGTCCACCCGCAGCTCCTGCAGCAGGGCTGTGAGGCGCTCTTCGATGGCGGCGCGGCTCAGAGGCTGGCCGTCATCGCCGCGCTGCAGCTCCAGCACGGCGCGCACGTTTTCTTCGACGTTCAGCTTGCGAAAGATGGAGGCTTCTTGCGGCAGGTACGACAGCCCCAGGCGCGAACGGCGGTGGATGGGCATGTGGGCCACTGAATGGCCGTCGATGCGGATGTCGCCCTCGTCGCTGCGTACCAGGCCCACGATCATGTAGAAGGAGGTGGTCTTGCCCGCACCGTTGGGGCCCAGCAGCCCCACGACCTCACCTTTTTGCACGACCAGCGACACGTCTTTGACAACCTTGCGGCTGCCGTAGGACTTGGCCAGATGCTGGACTTCAAGCCGACTGCCTGACTGGGAATCTGAGCCCACCCGGCTGCCCGCCTGGACGTCAGGACTCGCGCTCACGGGCGGGGCGCTCACTTGGCGCCGCCGCCAAGGCTGTTGCTGGGGCGCAGCACCGGGGCCGGCGCAGGCGCTGCCGGAGCGGGGGCGCCCGGTCCGGAAGCAGGAGGTTCTTTGGGCGACAGCACGGCGCGCACGCGTCCGCCCGGCGCGGGCGCATCACCCGCCGCGTTGGTAGATGGCCGCCGCTGGCCGTCTACCGAGAACACGTCGGTCAGGTTGTTGTAGACGATCACAGCGCCCGTGATTTCGTCGTTAAGTACAGAGCCGCGGTAGCGGCGCAACTCGGCGCGGGTAATGAACCGCACGTTGTCAGCCTTGCCGTCGTATTCAATGGTTTCGCTTTCACCCTCGATGAACTCATCGGGTGCGCCGGGCAGGGTGTCACGCTTTTGGCGGAAGAAGGCGCGTTTGCCGGGCTCGGCCGTAACAACGCCGTACTGGTAGCCGTCGGCATCCTGACGCACATCCAGCCGCGCACCGCGCAGCACGATGGAGCCCTTGGTCATGACCACCCGGCCGGTAAACACGCTGGTCTGCTTGAGCTCATCGTGGCGCAGTGCGTCGGCCTCGATGTTCATGGGCTTGGCGCGGTCGGCCTTTTCGGCATGGGCCACACCCAAGGTGCAGGCCATGGCGGTAAGCAGGAGGATCGGGAGTAGGCGATGGTTCATAGGGCACGAATCTTGCAGTCATTGTAGCCACGCATTCGCGCTCACCATGAAAAAAGCCCGCACACGCGGGCTTTGGCAGGCGCCCCGAGGGGCCATTAATAAGAATACACAGCGTATCGTCAGCCTTTGCGGGCCGTGGCAACGAGGTGGTCCACCACTTGCAGCACCGTCTGCATGCTGCCTGCCATGGTGCCGTCGGTGTAGTACTTGCCAGCCACGCCCATAGATGGCACACCTTCCACGCCATACGCATCTTGCAATTGCGATGCACGGCGCACCTGGTTGGACACGGAGAACGAGCCGTACACCTCTTTGAACTTGGCCACGTCCACGCCCTGCTTTGTCACCCATGCCAGGATTTCGTCGTCCTTGGTGAGCTTTTGCTTTTCGACATGGATGGCCCGGAACACCTTGGTGTGCAGCTCTTCCAGCTTGCCCATGCCTTCGAGGGTGTAGTACAGCTTTTGCTGGGGCACGAAGCTGGCATTGAAGGCCACTGGCATGCGGCGCACGCTCAGGTCCTTGGGCGCCGCCTTGGCCCAGGCATCCAGCACCGGCTCGAACGCGTTGCAATGGGGGCAGCTGTACCAGAAGAACTCGATCACATCGACCTTGCCAGCCGGAGCGTCGGGCGTCACGGGCTTGTCCAGTCGCTTGAAGTCCTTGCCCTCCTTGAACTGGCGGGCCTGGGCCATGGCGGTGTTGGCCACTGGCAAGGTCAGGGCAGATGCGGCAACCACCGAGGCGGTGGACAAAGAAAACTGACGGCGTTTCATGACAAAGACTCTCCTGTTACAGGTCTGGGGGATGTGAGCCATGCCCCCGTAAAAAGTTCAGCCCCACGGGGCCTGATGCTTCAGCGCTGAACGCGCACCAGCGCCGCGTCCACCCCGGCGCCGTCGAGCTTTTCCTTGATCCGCTCGGCGTCGTCACGCTTGGTGAACGGGCCCACACGCACACGGAACACTGCCCGGCCGTTTTGCTCGCGCTCGCTCACGCGGGCCTCCCAGCCCAGCATGGCCAGCTTGGCGCGCTGCGCATCGGCGTCTGGCTGGGTTCTGAAGGCGCCAGCCTGCACAAAATAGTCGAACGGGTCCACGTTGCCGGTGGCGGCGGCCTTGGCCACGGCCAGATCGCCCAGTGGGTCAGCGCCTGGCTTGGTCTCGACCTTGGCCTCTGGCTTGCTCGCGGCGGGCTTGGGCGCAGAAGCCGCAGCACGCACTTCAGGAGCCGGAGCAGGTGCAGGTGCGGGGGTGGCTGCAGACGCTGGAGCCGCCACCACGGGCACCGGTGGGCGCGCCGGGTTGCGGCCATACAGCGGCGAATTGGGGTCCCAGTTCTTGTTCTTTTGCGACTCGGCGGCGTCCATATCGGCACCGCGGCCGCCCCCTTTGTTAAGGAAGGGCACCGGCACCTTGGTGACGTAAACCGCCACCGCCAACGCGGCACCCAGGCCCACAATGACCCCAACGATAAAACCGATGATGGTCCCGCCCGTCTGTTGTTTCTTCATAGTTTGTGACTGCTTACATTCTGGCCGGAGCCGACACGCCCAGCACGGCCAGGCCATTGTGTAATACCTGCGCGGTGGCAGCGACGAGCGCCAGGCGTGCCTTCTTCACCACCTCGTCATCCACCAGGATGCGCTCGGCATCGTAGTAGCTGTGGTAGCTGGCGGCCAGGTCGCGCAGGTAAAAGGTCACGTCGTGCGGCGCCTCGCCATCGGCAGCAGCCGTGAGCATCTCGGGGTACTTGGCCAGTTGCAGCATCAGCGCCTGGGCCTGCGGCCCTTCCAGCGCCGACAGATCAACGTCGTGCAGCGACGCCACGTTGCCACCGCCAGCCTCTTGCCACGCGCGCAGCACCGACTGGATGCGGGCATGCGCGTACTGCACGTAGTACACGGGGTTGTCGTTGTTCTGGGCCACGGCCAAGTCCACGTCGAAGGTGTATTCGGTATCAGGCTTGCGGGAGAGCAAGAAGAATCGCACCGCGTCCTTGCTGGTCCACTCGATCAGGTCGCGCAACGTGACGTAGCTGCCCGCGCGCTTGCTGATCTTGACCTCTTCGCCACCCTTGACCACGCGCACCATGGTGTGCAGCACGTAGTCGGGGTACCCCTGCGGAATGCCCACATCGGCCGCCTGCAGCCCGGCGCGCACGCGGGCGATGGTGCCGTGGTGGTCGGTGCCCTGGATGTTGACGACCTTGGTGAAGCCGCGCTCCCACTTGGCGATGTGGTACGCCACGTCAGGCACGAAGTAGGTAAAGGTGCCGTCCTGCTTGCGCATGACGCGGTCCTTGTCGTCGCCGTAGTCGGTGCTCTTGAGCCACAGCGCGCCGTCTTGCTCGTAGGTCTTGCCGTTGGCTACCAGTTTGTTGACTGTGGCCTCAACGCGGCCGCTGGTGTACAGGCTCGATTCAAGGTAGTACTCGTCGAACTTCAGGTTGAAGGCCTGCAGGTCCTTGTCCTGCTCGTTGCGCAGGTACGCCACGGCAAAGCCGCAGATGTTGTCGTAGTCCTCTACATCACCATTGGCCGTGAACTCGCGGTCGTCGGCCTTGATAGTGGCTTTGGTCTTGAACGCTTCGGCAATGTCGGCGATGTAGTCGCCGTTGTAGAAGTTCTTGGCCAGCGGGTTGTCGCTGTCGGTGGGCCAGCACTCGTCGCCGGGCTTGAATCCCTTGGCGCGCAGTTGCGTGCTCTTGGTCAGTGTGTCGATCTGTACACCGGCATCGTTGTAATAAAACTCGCGGTGCACCTTCCAGCCCTGGGTGCTGAACAGGTTGCAGATGGCATCGCCCAACGCAGCCTGGCGGCCGTGGCCCACATGCAACGGGCCGGTGGGGTTGGCCGAGACAAATTCAACCAGCACTTGCTGGCCGTTATTCGCCTGGTAGCCAAAATGCGCGCCCGCTGCCAGCACTTCGCGCACCACTTCCTGCTTGGCGGCGGGCTTCAAGCGGATGTTCAGAAAGCCCGGTCCGGCGATTTCGATGGCATCCACCCAGCGGGTGAAGGCGGGCGTGGCTTCCAGTGCGGCCTTGAGCTGTTCGCCCAACGCGCGCGGATTCAGCTTGAGCGGCTTGGCCAGCTGCATGGCAGCGGTGCAGGCGAAATCGCCATGGGCGGCCACCTTGGGGGATTCAAACGCTGCCTTGGCGCCAGCGCCGGGGGACAGAACTTCCAGCTCGCCTGCAAGCGCGGCGAGCAATTCATTTTTGGCTGTGAGCATCGCCGGATTTTACGGGGGCGTCAGACCAAGCGGCCGGAGGCCTGTTTGCGTGTCGTCCGCGTTGTCGCCGCAAACGTTCTATGGTGCAATGCCGCCGGGAGCCCCCATAACGCATTCACACCAGGAGATTCCATGAAAAAGCTTCTTTCCCTGACCACTCTGGGCCTGGCCCTGGCGCTGGGTTTGTCTGCCCAGGCCGCCGAAGACAAGGCGCCGACCAAGCAGCAATCCAAAATGGCCACCTGCAACAAAGACGCTGACGGGATGAAAGGCGACGAACGCAAAGCCTTCATGAAAACCTGCCTGAGCAACAAGCCAGAAACCCAACAAAACAAGATGAAGGCCTGCAACGCAGACGAGAAAGCCAAAACGCTCAAGGGCGATGAGCGCAAGGCCTTCATGAGCGAGTGCCTGAAGAAATAAGCCAAAAGAACTTGGCCCGGCGCCGCACCGCACTGGGCCCCGGCAAAAAAGCCCGCCAGTCGTTGGACTGGCGGGCTTTTTTGTTCGCCGTGCTGGTGGGCCGATCAGGAAAAAAGACCTACCAGCCTCGCGCCCAGAACACCGCAATGACCGCCACCACCGGCAGCATGTGCGACTGGACCATCACCGCGCGACGCACTTTTTTCACTTCGCCCGCATCTGGCAACGCGCCCGTATCGCGCAGGTTGCGGCGCCAGCGGCGGAACATGATGGACGGCCAGATGGACAGGATGGCCATGACCACCACGATGGTGATCTTGATGTGGAACATGGGCTGCGACAGATACCAAGACACCCCCTTGATGCCCCAGATGAGACGCGCAAGGCCGCTGCCGATCATCAGCATGGCTGCCACGCCGTAAATCACATCCAGCCGCGCCAGGCGTTCGACCACGGCGGCGTTCATCCATTCGATGCGGCACAGCGCCGCCTGGCTCGACAAAAAGACCACAAAGGTCAAGATGGCCACCAGGTGCAAGGCGGCGAGGACGGCTTCGAGGGTCATGGGGTTCCTTGTAACGCCCGGCGTCTTGGCGTGTGTCGCTGACGGTTCATGCGGCCTTCCAGAATCCGGGTTGGCTGTAATTGTGCTTGAGGAAATCAATCCACAGCCGCACACGCAGGGGCATGTGCTTGCGCTGCGGAAACACCACGTAAATTCCATTCGGAGGCGCAGCAAACCCGCCGAGCACCTCTACCAAGCGCCCTGCACCGATTTCGGCTTCGACTTCCCACGTGCTCCGCCAGGCGATGCCGTAGCCCGCCAGGCACCAGTCGTGCAACACCTGACCATCCGAGCAGTCGAGCGGACCGCCGGGTTTGAGGTGCGTCACCTCCATGGAGCCATCGGCCTGCGGTACGCGAAACGCCCAGCCGCGGGTCTGCGATGCATCGCTGGACAGCGTGAGGCAGTCGTGTTGCAGCAGTTCCGTCGGCGCGCGCGGGGTGCCGTGCCGGGCCAAGTACTCGGGCGTGGCTACGCACAGGCGGCGGTTGTCGGCAATGCGCACGCTGACCAGCGACGAGTCGGGCAGGTCGCCCACGCGCACGGCGCAGTCAAAACCCTCGCCCGCCAGGTCCACCACGCGGTCGCTGAGGTTGAGCGAGATGGTCACGTCCGGATGCTCGGCCCGAAAGCGCGGCACCAGCGGGGCGACATGGCGGCGGCCAAAACCTGCGGGCGCGGTGATGCGCAGATGGCCGGTAGCCTTCACGCCGCCTTCGGACACGCTGGCCTCGGCATTGGCCACGTCGGACAGCAGGCGCTGGCAGTCTTCCAAAAACGCGCTGCCTTCGTGTGTGAGGCTGATGCGGCGCGTGGTGCGTACCAGCAGCTTCACGCCCAAGTGCTCTTCGAGCGCATCGAGCCGCCGCCCCATGATGGCAGGCGCCACGCCCTCGGCTTTGGCCGCTGCCGTGAGGCTGCCGCGCGTAGCCACCGACACAAACGATTCAAAGGCCTTGAGCTTGTCCATGGACGAAAATTTGAATGAAATTGGCCTCTAGCGCTTATTCAGCAAGCGCTAGCAGCTATCAAATAGTGAGTATTTTCTGCAAAGGTGAAGTATCAACCACCCTCAGCTTTGCGTAAAAGTCATTAGTTTATGGATTTTCAACCTCTTTATATCGCCAAACAATTGCAATACAGTCGTTCCATGGCCTGCTACTGCGGGCAAATGGTTTCTTCTCTTTTTCATTTCTTCTCCAGCAAGGCGCCTCCATGACCGATCGCACCACCGTCCACGGCCTGCAAGTGGCCCCTTCCCTCTTCCGCTTTGTTGAAGACATGGTGCTGCCCGGCACCGGCGTTGACAGCGCCGCGTTCTGGAAGGGCTTTGACGCCATCGTGTCCGACCTGGCCCCGCGCAACATCGCCCTGCTGGCCGAACGCGACCGACTGCAGACCGAGCTCGATACCTGGCACAAGGCCAACCCCGGGCCGGTTACCGACATGGTGGCCTACCGCAGCTTCCTGGAAAAGATCGGCTACCTGGTGCCCCAGCCCACCGATGTGAAGGCCACGACCGCCAATGTTGACGACGAGCTGGCGACGCAAGCCGGCCCGCAGCTGGTGGTGCCCATCCTGAACGCCCGCTACGCACTGAATGCCGCCAACGCACGCTGGGGCAGCCTGTATGACGCGCTGTATGGCACGGACGCCATCAGCGAAGAAGGCGGCGCTGAAAAGGGCAAGGGCTACAACCCCCTGCGCGGCGCCAAGGTGATTGCGTTTGCACGCCAGGTGCTGGATGACACAGCGCCATTGGCTGCTGGTTCGCACAAGGACTCGACGGGCTACAAGGTGGAAGGCGGCCAGCTGGTCGTGTCGCTTGCCAATCGCAGCACGACAGGCCTCAAGGACGCCTCGCAGTTCAAGGGCTACCAGGGCAACGCTGCGGCACCCTCGTCGGTGCTACTGCAGCACAACGGCCTGCACCTGGATATCCAGATCGACCGGTCTACCCCCATCGGCCAGAGCGACGCTGCGGGCGTGAGCGACCTGGTGCTGGAAGCGGCCCTCTCCACCATCCTGGACCTGGAAGACTCCGTGGCCGCCGTGGACGCCGAAGACAAGGTGCTGGGCTACAGCAACTGGCTGGGCATCATCCAGGCCACGCTGACCGAGCAGGTCGCCAAGGGCGGCAAGACCTTCACGCGCGGACTGAACCCTGACCGT
>NZ_JBKBXG010000107.1:0-15247 GCF_046314175.1 Acidovorax sp.
ACGAGGGCCGGTCTGTCGAGAAGAGCACCTTGCGGCCAAATTCGATGGCGGTAGCAGGGTTGTAGCCCTGCATGCTGGCCAGCAGGGTCGATTTGATGCACTGCAGCTCCTTGGCGGCATCCTCGGTCTTTTGCTCCACCAGCCCGCCCAGGGGCTCCACCACCCCGTAGGCCAGCAAGATGCCCAGAAAAGTCCCCACCAGCGCCGAGCCGATCATGCCGCCCAACACCGAGGGCGGCTGGCCGACCGAGCCCATCGTGTTCACCACCCCCAGCACGGCCGCAATGATGCCGAATGCCGGCAATGCGCCGGCCAGCCGGGCAAGGGCTGCCACCGGGGCATGCGCCTCTTGGTGGTGGGTTTCTATTTCGCTGTCCATCAGCGCTTCGATTTCGTGCGAGTTGAGGTTGCCCGACACCATCATGCGCAGGTAGTCGGTCATGAACTCGATCACGTGGTGATCACTGCCCACCGTGGGGTATTTCTTGAAGATTTCCGACTCGGCGGGCGTCTCCACATCTTTCTCGATGGCCATCAGCCCCTCTTTACGGGCCTTTTGCAGGATGTCATAGAGCATCGCCATCAGCTCCATGTAACGCGCCTTGGTGTACTTGGATCCCTTGAGCGCCATGGGGATCGCGGCCATCGTGGCCTTGAGCACCTTGGGCTGGTTGTTGACGACAAACGCCCCCAGTGCACCGCCCATGATGGTGACAATTTCGAAGGGCAACGCCTTCAGGATCACCTGGATGTTCCCGCCGTGCAGCACGTACACGCCGAAGATGCATCCGAAGCAGACGATGTAACCGATGATGACGAGCATGCTTTGTAGGTGTAGGCGGCGCTTGACAGAGGGGCGGGCAGGACCGCTGGCAACGCGGCTTACCGAAGGTTACTGCAAATGTATCGGATTGCAGAGCGCGGAATGCGTCCAAGAGCACCATCAACACCCGCCATCTTCGGGAAACGGATGCCAGCCATCCGAGCAAGTGTTGCGCACGTTAGGGCTTGGTGATGGCGTGCTGCAGTTTGGCTGAACGCGGCTGTGGGGTTATGTTCGCAGTGATATCCACGGGAGTGCTGCTCAGGCTGCTGCGCCTGCTGGCACTGCAATGGCTGAATCTGGCCGGTATTTCTACTGTGACAAGTACTTTTGGGGGTGCAGGTGCTGGACTATGCTGCGGGCATGAAAGCTGTACTGCTGGCGGGCGGGCTCGGCACCCGCATCTCGGAAGAGTCGCACCTGCGTCCCAAGCCCATGATCGAGATCGGTGGGCGGCCCATCCTTTGGCACATCATGAAGATGTACGCCGCCCATGGCGTCAACGATTTCATCATCTGCCTGGGTTACCGGGGCTACGTGATCAAGGAATACTTCGCCAACTATTTCCTGCACATGTCCGACGTCACCTTCGACATGGCCAACAACCGCATGGAAGTGCACCACCGCCACGCCGAGCCCTGGCGCGTGACCCTGGTGGACACCGGCGAGAGCACCATGACCGGCGGGCGCCTGCGACGGGTGCAGGAATACCTGGAGCCAGGCCAGCCTTTCTGCTTTACCTATGGCGACGGGGTTGCCGACCTTGATATGACGGCCCAGTTTGCTTTTCATCGTGCCCATGGTCGCCAGGCCACCGTGACGGCTGTGCAGCCACCGGGCCGCTACGGCGCGCTGGTGCGTGAGGGCGACACGGTGGCCGGGTTCGAGGAAAAGCCGCGTGGCGACGGTGGCTGGATCAACGGCGGCTTTTTTGTGCTGCAGCCCGAGGTGATCGACCATATTGATGCCGATAGCACCCCGTGGGAGGCCTCCCCCATGGAGCGCCTGGCACGCATCGGTGAGCTGGTTGCCTTTGAACACACCGGGTTTTGGCAGCCGATGGATACCCTGCGCGAAAAGAACTTGCTCGAAGAACTCTGGCAAACCGGCCAGGCTCCCTGGAAATGCTGGTAACCCGCGATGCGCCCTGATCCAGAATTCTGGCGCGGCAAGCGCGTGTTGCTCACCGGCCACACCGGCTTCAAGGGCGCGTGGCTGGCCCTGTGGCTGGAGCGCCTGGGCGCGCAGGTGACCGGAGTGGCGCTGCCACCTGCCACCGAACCCAACCTGTTCACCCTGGCCCAGCTGGGGCAAGCGGGCCCGGGCCTGGAGAGCCACTTTTGCGACATCCGCAGCCCCCAGGCCCTGGCAATGCGCGTGCGCGCCGCCCGGCCCGAGGTAGTGCTGCACTTGGCGGCCCAGGCGCTGGTTCGGCCCGGCTACGCAGCGCCGCTCGACACTTTTGCCACCAATGTCATGGGCACGGCCCATGTGCTCGATGCGCTGCGGGGCCTGCCCGAGGCGCGTGTGGCGCTGGTCGTGACCACCGACAAGGTCTACCGCAACCGCGAATGGGCCTACCCTTACCGCGAGGACGATGCCCTGGGCGGGCTCGACCCCTACAGCGCCAGCAAGGCCGCTGCCGAACTGGTCACGGCCAGCTACCGTGACTCTTTCCTGGCTGCGCAGGGCGTGGCCGTGGCCACCGCCCGCGCGGGCAACGTGATTGGCGGCGGCGACTGGGCACAAGACCGCCTGCTACCCGACGCTGTGCGCGCCTGGGAAAAGGGCTCAACCTTGCACATACGTCGCCCCCAGGCCACGCGCCCCTGGCAGCATGTGCTGGAGCCGCTGGCCGCCTACCTGCGTCTGGCCCAGCGCCTGTGGGAATCGCCCGCATTGGCCGGTGCCTACAACTTTGGCCCGCTGCCGCACGAGGCGGCTACCGTTAAAAATGTGATCGAATTGGCATCTAGCGCTTATTCATCAAGCGCTATCAGCTATGAAAATAGTAGCGAAGGCCCGCACGAAGCAGGCTGGCTGGCGCTGGAAACCGCGCACGCCCGCCAGGTGCTGGGCGTGGCCCCGCACTGGACGCTGAACACCGCCGTCGCCCGCACTATGAACTGGTATCGCCAGCAAGATGGCGGCGCCGACGCCCGCGCGCTGTGCCTGGCCGACATCGACGCCTGGGAGACCCGCCCATGAGCCGCCTCGCCCTGGCGCCGCTGCCGCTGGCGGGGCTCTTTCGCGTGCAACGCCAGCCGCTGGTGGACGAGCGCGGCTTTTTTGCGCGCCTGTTCTGCGCCGATGAACTGGCGGGCGCGGGATGGACGGGCCCTGTCGCCCAGATCAACCACAGCTACACCGCGCTCAAGGGCACGGTGCGCGGCATGCACTACCAACACCCGCCGCACGCCGAGATGAAACTGGTGAGTTGCCTGCGCGGCGAAGTCTGGGACGTGGCCGTGGACTTGCGCCGGGGCTCACCCACCTTTTTGCACTGGCACGCCGAGCACCTGTCGGCCGATAACGGCAGCGCACTGCTCATCCCGCCCGGGTTTGCCCACGGCTTTCAGGCGCTGACCGACCATGCCGATCTGCTGTATTACCACTCGGCGGCCTATGCACCCGCCGCCGAAGCGGGACTGCACCCGCTCGATCCACGCCTGGCCATTGCCTGGCCGCTGCCTGTGGGGCAAATGTCGCCCCGCGATGCAGGCCAGCCCGGGATGACCGAAGAATTCGAAGGAGTGCGCCTGTGAAGTGCCGACACTGCGGCAGCCCGCTGCAACTGCCCTTTCTGGACCTGGGCAGCGCGCCCCCGTCCAACGCCTACCTGAACGAGGCCGCCTTGCGCGCGCCCGAAACCTGGTTCCCGCTGCGCCTCTTGGTGTGCGAAACCTGCTGGCTGGTGCAGACCGAAGACCACGCAGGGCGCGAGGCGCTGTTCACAAATGACTATGCGTATTTCAGCTCGTTCTCTTCGTTGTGGCTCGCCCATGCACAGGCCTATGTGCACGCGATGCGCGAACGGCTGGCACTCACGCCCGCCAGTTGCGTGGTCGAGGTCGCGTCGAACGACGGCTACCTGCTGCAGTACGTGCAGGCTGCTGGCATCCCCTGCTACGGCGTTGAGCCCACCGCCAGCACGGCGGCAGCCGCCCGCGCCAAGGGCATCGAGGTGGTGGAACGCTTCTTTGGCGTGGCCCTGGCCGACGAACTGGCCCGGGCAGGCCGCCAGGCCGACCTGATCGCCGCCAACAACGTGCTGGCCCATGTGCCCGACATCAAAGACTTTGTGGGCGGCTTCACCCGCCTGCTCAAGCCGCACGGCGTGGCCACCTTCGAGTTCCCGCACCTGCTGCGCATGGTGGAGGGGTGCCAGTTCGACACGGCGTACCACGAGCACTACTCGTATTTGTCGCTCACGGTTGTGCAACGCATCTTTGCGGCCAATGGGCTGGCGGTGATCGACGTGCAAGAGCTGCCCACGCACGGCGGCAGCCTGCGCGTATTTGCCGGACGGGCTGACGCCGTGGGCCACCCCCAGGCCAGTGCTGAAGGCGCTGCCCGCGTGCAGCAACTGCTGACCAACGAGGCTGCAGCTGGCATGCTGGGCGCAGGTTTTTACAGCGATTTCCAAGCCCAGGCCATACGGGTCAAGCGTGAGCTGCTCACATTTTTGCTGCAATGCCAGGCCGACGCTATCTCCGTGGGCGCCTACGGTGCTGCCGCCAAGGGCAACACCTTGCTCAACTTTGCGGGCGTGCGGCCCGACCTGTTGCCCTACGCGGTGGACAAGAACCCGGCCAAGCAGGGCCAGTACCTGCCCGGCAGCCACATCCCGGTGGTGAGCGAGGCGCACCTGCGCGCCCACAAGCCCCAGCGCATCCTGATCCTGCCCTGGAACCTGCGCAGCGAGGTGGCCGAGCAACTCGACTACACGCGCAGCTGGGGCGCGCAGATGGTGGTGGCCGTGCCCCGCCTGGAGGTGTTCTAGGTGATCGAGCTGCACCCCACCGCCAAGGTTTCGCACCTGGCCGACATCGAAGACTCGGTGCGCGGCACGCGCATCGTGGTGGGAGCGCATTCGGTGATCGATAGCTTCGTCAAGGTCAAGCCTGCGGGCGGCAGCGGCGATCTGGTGGTGGGCGAGCATGTGGTCATCAACGCGGGCTGCGTGCTCTACACCGGCAACGGCATCCACATCGGCAATTACGTGGCGATTGCCGCCAACTGCACCTTTGCGCCGGTCAACCACGCCTATGCCGACCGCAGCCGCCTGATCCGCGAGCAGGGCTTTCTGCCCAGCAAGGGCGGCATCATGATCGAGGAAGATGTGTGGATCGGCGCCAACTGCGTGCTGCTCGATGGCGCGGTGCTGCGGCGCGGCTGCGTGGTGGGCGCGGGCTCCATCGTGCGCGGTGAGCTGCTGGCGTACACCGTGTATGCGGGCCAACCGCTGGCGGCTGTGGGGGAGCGCCGGTGACGGGCCTGCCCCCTTCGACGTTTACGGTGCTGGGCGCCTCCGGCTACATCGGCAGCCGGTTGGTGGCCCATCTGCGGGCCCAGGGCCACACCGTGTGGGCGGCAACGCGCGGCGATGCCGAGGTGCTAACCCGCCCGCTGGGCCATGTGATCTATTGCGTGGGGCTCACCGCCGACTTCCGCTCGCGCCCCTTCGACACCGTGGACGCCCATGTGGGCCTGCTGGCCGAGGTGCTGCGGCGCGCGCAGTTCGACTCGCTGCTGTACCTGTCGTCTACCCGGGTCTACATGGGGGCGGCGAGTACCCAAGAAGGCGCTGTCTTGTCAGTGAGGCCGGGCGACCCGTCGTACCTGTACAACCTCACCAAGCTCACCGGCGAATGCCTGTGCCACGCCAGTGGTCGCGCCGGGGTGCGCGTGGCGCGGCTGTCGAACGTGGTGGGACCGGGCATGGACGCCGCTTCGGGCAACCTGGTGGCCGACCTGCTGCGCCAGGCGCGGCAGGGCCACATAGTGCTGCGCTCCGATCCGCAGTCCGCCAAGGACTACGTGCACGTGGCCGATGTGGTGGACTGGTTGCCGCGCATCGCGCTGGTGGGCCGCGCGAGCATCTATAACGTAGCCAGTGGCGAGCAGACAACGCATCGGCAGTGGCTGGAGTGGCTGGCCAACACCTACTCAGCGACCTTCGCAATCACAGAGCCTGCGCCGTGGCAGGACTTTGCTCCCATCGACGTGACGCGTGGGCACGACGAATTCGGTTGGGTGCCCCGTCGCATCCTTGGCGCTGGCGAGACGTGGTGATTTTTGACGACAGAGAAGGGGAACGGATATGGCGAACCATTTGAACCCGGTATTTTTCGGAACCAAGGAGCCTGCTGCCTTCCTGCAAGGCATTCAGCAGGCGGTTGATCAAATCAACGGCCAGGATGGTATCTACGCCGGCGACAACCTCTTCACGTACCACCGGAACCTGGGTTTTCTGGAGGATGAGCCGCTGATGAGGGCCTTCAATGCGCATGCAAGCACAGACATTGAAAAGGCGGTGCTCTGGCGGATTTCCACCGTGCTGTGGGGCGTGCGCAATGGGTTGCGACTGGAGGGTGATTTTGTGGAGTGCGCTTGCTACAAAGGCACCACGGCCCGTGTGGTGTGCGATGCCGTGGATTTTGCGAGCCACCCCGACCGCCATTACTACCTGTACGACTTGTTCGATCACGACCCCTCGCTGCCCCACCACGCCATGCCCGAGCACAGCAAGCAACTCTTTTCGCAAGTCAAGGAGCGATTTGCAGGGTTTGACAACGTGACCGTGACCCAAGGCAAGGTGCCCGAGGTTCTGGCGGAAGTCGCGCCTGAAAAGATCGCTTTCATGCACCTTGACATGAACAATGCAGATGCGGAAATCGGTGCACTGGACCTGCTTTTCGACCGCATGGTTCCTGGCGCTGTCCTGATTCTGGACGACTATGGCTGGTTGGCTTATCGGGCGCAGAAACTGGCAGAGGACCCCTGGTTTGCCAAGTACGGATACCGTGTGCTGGAGATGCCCACGGGTCAAGGCTTGTTGATCAAGTGAAAGTTCAGCTCATGAACCCTTCAGAACAATTCCGCCAAGAGCGCCAGGCGCGCTTGCAGTCGTACGCTGACGATGGCGCTTTCAAGGCGCTGTCTCGCGACTGGCTGCAGGCCTCGATGCAGCGTCAGTACGTCTACAACTTCGACTGGATGGGCCGACCCATCATCCAGTATCCGCAGGACATGGTGGCCATGCAGGAGCTGGTGTGGCGTGTGCGGCCCGACCTGATCATCGAGACGGGCATCGCGCACGGCGGCTCGCTGGTGCTCAGCGCGTCGCTGCTGGCCTTGCTGGACATGAGCGACGCCATCGAGGCCGGTACTACGATGGACCCGCGCGCCTCGCGCCGCAAGGTGCTGGGCGTGGACATCGACATCCGCGCCCACAACCGCGCCGCCATCGAAGCCCATCCCATGGCCAGCCGCATCGCCATGATTCAGGGATCGGCAGTGGCGCCCGAGGTGGTGCAGCAGGTGCACGAGTTTGCCCAGGGCTACCAGCGCGTGCTGGTGTGCCTGGATTCCATGCACACCCACGACCATGTGCTGGGTGAACTCAACGCCTACACGCCGCTGGTCACACCCGGCAGCTACTGCGTGGTGTTCGACACCTTTGTGGAAGACATGCCGCCCAAGTTCTTTACCGACCGCCCTTGGGGCGTGGGCAACAACCCCAAGACGGCCGTGCACCAGTGGCTGGCCGGGCATGAAGAGTTCGAAGTGGATGCCGAGATGGAGCAGCGCCTGCAGGTCACGGTGGCGCCGCACGGGTTCTTGCGCCGACGCCCGTATTGACGCGCGGATCGGGGTCCAAGGAGACACATCATGAACTACCTGCAATCTTTTGAAGACAACGGCTACGTGGTGCTGCGGGACTTCTGGCCCGACGGCGAACTCGACGCCCTGCAGGCCCAGCTCGACGAGCTGGGTCGGCTGGTGGTGGGTCCCGCATTCAGTTCCGTAGACCGCGCCCGTTACGAGATGACGCCCGAGCAGCAGTCGATGCTGTACGACCGCCTCAAGTACCTGCCGGCGTTGTCCTGCATGTCGGGTAGCCAGGCCATCCGCAGCATGTGCAGCGGGCTCGGCCTGCAGCACCCATCGCTGATGGGCTGCTGCAACATGCGGCTTGACAAACCACACGACGCCCGGCACCTCTTTGCCTGGCACCAGGACTCGGTGTACCTGCTGGGGTCGGTGAACGCCGTTACAGTGTGGATCCCGCTGCAGGACGTGGACCTGCACCACGGAACCATCCAGGTGATTGCCGGCAGCCACCGGCGCGGGCTGGCACCGTTCAAGCGCATCAGCGACAAGGTGATCGCGCCGTATGTGCCCATGCTGCAGCGCGACCTCAGCCTGGCGGAGGAGGTGACCGAGGAGCCCGTGACCATCGAAGCCAAACGCGGGGATCTGGTGGTCTTCAAGCAGATGCTGCTGCACCGCAGCACCCCGAACCTGAGCAACCAGATCCGCTGGACCGCCCAGCTGCGCATCACCGACCTGGCGGACCCGGACCACCGGCGCCAGCGCTTTCCGACCGGGGACAAGACCAACATCTTTTATGTGGACTATCCCGGCCACGACAGCGCTGCCCGCCGTGCGCAGGAGCAGCAGTCTCCACTGCAACAAACAAAACCCGGAGCCGTCGCCGCATGACCACCCCACCGACGAAAGACCAGGACCCGTCGCGCTATCGCCAAGCTGGCCGCAGCACTTCCGGCGAGGTCGGCTACCGCGGCGCGCTGGATGCGCTGTTCACCAACGCGCGCGGCAGCCAAGTCGAAAAGCTCGAAAACTTCGCCAGCTACGTGCCACGCCAATCGTTGGCACGTTTCCTGTGCCTTAGCGAGATCTTCAAGCTGGTGCTCAACGTGCACGGCGACGTGATGGAGTGCGGCGTAAATTGGGGCGGGGGGCTCATGACCTTCGCCCAGCTGAGCGCCATCTGGGAGCCTGTGAACCTGCAGCGCCGCATTGTGGGTTTCGACACCTTTAGTGGTTTCGAGTCAATCTCCCCCGAGGACGAACACGCGGTGATCCAGACCACGGAGCGGCGCGCTGGCGGCTACACGGCAGACTGTTTGGAGGCCCTGCGCGAGACGGTGGCGCTGTTCGATGCTAACCGGTTCATTGGCCACATTCCGAAGGTGGAGCTGGTGGCCGGCGACGTGGCGCAAACGGTTCCTGCCTACCTAGCCCGCGAGCCGCAGACTGTGGTGTCCTTGCTGCACTTGGACTTAGATCTGTACGCGCCCACCAAGGTGTGCATTGAGCATTTCGTGCCTCGCATGCCCAAGGGCGCCGTGATAGTGTTCGACGAGCTGAATAACCGGACCTGGCCCGGTGAAACATTGGCGGTGATGGAAACCCTGGGGCTTCCTCGCCTTCGCATCCAGCGCTTCCCCTACGAGCCCCATGTGAGCTACGCGGTAATCGAGTAGATCATCGGGACGCAGGGATGCAAGTTGGCACCGGTCTGTGGCTCCACGTGAAGTGACTTCTCGGAGGATTGAGGGGAATACACTGAAAGCTGTCAATACAGTATCGAATATCAACCCGCCCGAGCAGCTTGGGCCTGCCGTTCCAGTGTTCGCATTGCGTACTGCAGGTACGTGACCGCAAAATCCGGGTGGCCGTGGGCATTTTCCACCTCGGCCAGGCAAGCCAGTGCTACCGGGTCATGCGGGACGGCGTTCAACACCATCTCGGCCAGGCCGGTCACGGCGATCCAGTGCCGGTCGGTGATTGGCGCAGCGCCTTCGCCGCCGCTGGCAGGGGCGAAGGCGGAGGCCTTTGCCATTTCGACCAGATTCTGAAGGCGCTGGTGCGCTTCGGCCACGCTGATGCGCTGGCCGGGCTTCACGCCCACGCCAGGCGCAGGGGGCGTGGTCCATTCCGCCGGGCGGTCCCTTAGCCATTCGGCCATGGCGGCTTGCTGCGCTGCAGGATCGCCTGGGTGGGCCGATGTGGCCAGCCACTGCAGCCACATCGCGCGCAGTCCATCTGCAAAGTGGTGATTGAAAGCGTCCTCGCGCATCAGCGGGGAGTTTTCCATCTCGTTGCGCAGACCCAGGCGCAAATGGTTCAGCGCCTGCACATCGCCCGCAAGGGTGCAGGCGATGCGCACGTAGTCTTCGGACGAGGAGGCCAGCAACTCGGTGTGCCCCAGGTAGGTGAGCAGGCCTACGCCGATGCGGCTCTTGAAGCTCTCGCCCACCATGGACACCACCGGCACTCCCATCCAGAGCACGTCGCACGTGGTGGTACCGCCCGTCAGCGGGAACGGGTCCAGCGCGATGTCGATGCAGTGGTAGGTGAGGTATTGGTTGTCGCCGCTGAGTGCAAGCAGGTCCAGCCGCTCGGGGTCCAGCCCCAACGCCTGGCAACGTGCGCGGTAGGCGCTCGCAAAACCCGGATCGTCCAGGTTCTTGCCCTCTATCAGCAGGCGTGCCCCCGGGACCTCCTGGAGGATGAGGCCCCACAGGCGCAGCACGTCATCGGTGAGCTTCCCCAAGTTGTTGCACGAGCCGAACGTGATGAAACCGTTGGACAGCGCCGGGGTGGGGCGCACCAAGTAGCGCGGCTGGTAGCGCCACAGCGGGTTGCGGCTCATGGGGCGGTAGCACGCGAAAAGGGTGGGTAGGCGGTAGAGCTGTTCGGTATATTGGTCCTCCGCGCCTTGCGGATCGGTCACCTCGTCGGTGAACTTGTAGTCCACTGCGGAAAGCCCGGTGGTGGCGGGAAAGCCCAGCCATGACACCTGCACCGGCGCTGGCTTGTGGGCCATTGCGAGCAGGCCGTTGTGGCCGGTGTGGCCCGCCAAGTCGATGAGGATGTCGATCCCGTGTTCCCGGATGGCCTGCGCTTGTTGCGCCCCGTTCATGCCTGCCAGACGCACGAAGTGGTCGGCGTGATGTTGCACGCGCGCCGTTACTTGGTCGTCGCGCGGGAAGAGATAGAAGGCAAAGACCTCGAACTGACGCCGGTCCAGCTGCGCCAGCAGTCCTTCCACGAAATACATCACGGAGTGCACACGGAAGTCGGGCGACAGAAAACCGATGCGCAGTCGGCGCCAAGGCTGGCCACCGCGGTCCGCATGGTCCGGCCAGCGAGACTGAAGGGCGGGTTCGAAAACTAGCGCAAACTCCCGCGCGGCGCGTGCCAAACTGGCCGCATCGGCATCGGGGTCGGCCAGCATGAACAGCAGGCGGTTGGTGTGGTTGGCGTGATCGTGTGGCGTGAGCGCGATCGCCGCCAGACAGTCCTGCACGGCTTCCTTGACTTGGCCGAGTTCACGGCGGTGGATGGCCTTTTGCGTGAGCGCGGCCGATTTTTCGGCAGCGTCGTTGGCCAGGTCGGCCGCGCGTAGGGCGGCCTGGAAGCCCTGTTCGTGGCGTGTAATGAGATAGCAGCACTGCGACAGGATCAGCCAGCACACCGATTTGTCAGGGCGCAGCTCGCACACCTGCTGCAGGATGGGAAGTGCCTCGGCGTTGCGCGCCAAGCTCAGCAGCAAGTTTCCATAGTTGATCAGCAGCTCGGCATCGCCGGGCCACTGGACGGCAGCGCGTCGATACACCTCGACCGCCTCGTCTTTGCGGCCCAGGCAATCCAGGGCATGGCCGAGGTAGCGGTGCGCCAGCAGCTGGCGTGAATTCTTGCGCAGCGCCTGCCTGCACAGGCGCGCCAGCAATTCCCACTGGCCTGCTTCCAGCGCCGCCTGCAAGCGGGCGTCTGTGGCGGCGTGGGGTCGCTGGCCTGGTGGTGGAGGTCCGTTCACATCGCTCCTTGCGAGTTTGCGAATGTCCGCGCCTTTGAGGGCGCCTTCTGGTGGCCAGTTTATTGGAGCAGCTTGAGCACGCCCTGGGGAATCTGGTTGGCTTGGGCCACCATGGCCGTGCCGGCCTGCTGCAGGATTTGCGCCCGCGACAGGTTGGCCGTTTCGGCTGCGAAGTCGGCGTCCAAGATACGGCTGCGCGACGCGGACAGATTTTCGGAGGTGATGTTCAGCGAAGAGATGGCAGTTTCAAAGCGGGCTTGGAGGGCGCCGAGCTTGGCACGCTCACCGTTGATGAACGCCAGAGCCGAATCCACCGTCTTGAGCGCCTCGGTGGCCTTTTTGAACGTGGTCACGTCCAGGTTGGCGACTTCCTGCAGGTCCGATGCCGAGTCGGCTGCGGCCGTTGTGTTGAAGGCATTGGTCGTTGTGGCAGTAGTGGAGAATGATTTTTCAGAGTCGAGCACGACGAAGCCGCTCACGGTCGAGCTGTCTGCGCCCGCAGCCGCCGCCAGGGTGTCGGCCGCACCGGCGGCGGTTCCGTCGGCCTGCAGCTTCTGGATCGTCACCGCACCCGCATTGGCACCCGAGGCCGCGCCTTTGTAGAGTCCGATGTCCTGCCCCGTCGCGTTGGACAGCACGATGCCTGTGCTCGTCGCATTCAGCGAAGCAGTCACCCCGGTCTTGGCCGATTGCTCGTTGATAGCCGAAATCGCGTTGGACAGGCCATCAGACGTGTTGAGTGCCGACACATTGAAAGAAATCGATTGACCGAGCGCCGGAGCCGCAGGGTTGTTCTCTGAGCGCAGCTCGAACGTGTATGAACCGACAGATGTGAACGAGATATCCAGTTCTGTGCGCGCCGATGCTGTTACACCGGTGTTCGCTGTCTGCAGATTGATTTTGTCGGCCATGGCCTTGGCAGTGTCGTTATCTGCCAGGGTGATGTTCTGGGAGCCCAGCGAACCATTGACCGCCAGGGTACCGCCAGTGACACCGTTGGAACCCCATGCCGTGGAGTTGGCAGCAGCGCCGGCGCCATTGGCCGAGGTGTTCTGGTTGTTGCCATAGACGCTGGTGCGCATGTTGGCGGTGGCGGCCACGATGGTCTGGTTGGCATTGGCGCCCACTTGGAACTGTTGGGTACCAAACGTACCGTTGAGCAGCTTGGCGCCGTTGAATTCTGTCGTTTGGGCGATCCGGTCGAGTTCTGCGACCAGTTGGCCGACTTCCTGGTTGAGCGCCTGGCGATCACCAGGGCTGTTGGAGGCGTTGGCAGACTGCACGGCCAACTCGCGAACCCGCTGGAGGATGTCACCGGCCGCCTTCATGGCACCTTCGGTCACCTGTGCCAGCGAGATGCCGTCGTTAGCATTGCGTGCTGCCTGGTTCAGGCCGCGGATCTGGCTGGTAAAGCGCTCGGAAATCGCCAGGCCAGCAGCGTCGTCCTTGGCGCTGTTGATGCGCAGACCGGATGACAGGCGCTGGATGGAGGTGTTGAGCGATGTCTGACTCATGCCCAAATTGCGCTGAGCCGTCAGAGACGCGACGTTGGTGTTGATGGTGGCTGCCATGGATGTGCTCCTTGAGGCTCGGGTGGACATTGGTGCCTGATGGGGGACTACCGTCCGGCAGGCAATATGGGAACGATGAGGAATTGTGGGCATTGGTCGCCCACGGTGTTGGCGGGATAAAGCGCTGAAAAACCTGCCAACTTGCACGTTTGACCCTAAAGTTTCCCGACGGCGCGTCGAAAAGACTTGCAACGGAAGGTAAATGTCCTTCCGCCGTCACCAGAAGGCCTGTCGGCGCTGTGGACCGTATAGCCGGGTGCCTCGCCTGGCATCAGGTTGGCGGAAACGCCATATTTAGTCAGTTCTTTTCAGGAGATTTGCCATGGCATCCACCATCAATACCAACGTCGCGTCTCTGACGGCCCAGCGCAATCTGGGTGCAAGCCAGACGTCGCTCAACACCTCCATCCAGCGCCTGTCATCCGGTCTGCGCATCAACAGCGCCAAGGACGACGCTGCTGGCCTGGCGATTTCTGAGCGCTTTACCAGCCAGATCCGCGGCCTGAACCAGGCAGTGCGCAATGCCAACGACGGCATCTCGCTGGCGCAAACGGCTGAAGGAGCGCTCAAGGCATCGGGCGACATTCTCCAACGTGTGCGTGAACTGGCTGTGCAGTCCGCCAACGCCTCCAATAGCGCTGGTGACCGCCAGGCACTGCAGCAGGAAGTGGGTCAATTGGTCGCTGAACTCGACCGTATCTCACAAACCACGGAATTCAACGGCGCCAAGCTGCTCAATGGCTCTTTCGGAACCCAGCAGTTCCAAGTGGGCGCCAACGCCAATCAGACCATCGTGGCTGCCACCGCCAACCTGCGTACTAGCGTGTACGGCAACAACCAGAACACGTCAGCCAACGGTGCGGGCGCCGCCGCGAACTCTACGGGCTGGGGTACCAACGGCGTGACCGCTGGCACGCTGGCCGTCAATGGCTCGCTTGGTTCCAAAAACATCACCATCGCTGCCAACGACACAGCAAAGGCCATGGCGGACAATGTTAATCTGCAGACGGCGAACACCGGTGTGACAGCATCGGCCCGTACTGAAGTGCAACTTACTTTTGGTGCTGCAGGTTCATACACTTTCGAGCTGCGTTCGGACAACACACCCACGGGCACGGCGCTGGGCCAGTCGGTATCGTTCAACGTCACCAATGCCAACACGGCTGACGGTCTGTCTGGCGCAGTGGCGGCTATTAATGAGCAGTCATCCAAGACAGGTATTACAGCCCGCGTGAACGACACCAACACGGGCGTTGTCCTCACCAATGCTACCGGTCAAGACATCACACTGGCCAAAAGTGCTTCGGCGGGTGCCAATTCGGGCGCGGTTACGGTGCAGAAGCTCCAGGCTGATGGCACTGCCATCGGTGGCGCGGACACTTTTGCTGCTACCGGCGCTGATGCATCGACCGTGAGCGGGTACGTGGTTCTGGATTCTGAAAAGGCCTTCTCGACCGTGGCCACCACGACCAATGCGTTCAATACGACCGCTGCTGCCGACTCGGCATCCGACCTGCAGGAAGTCGCCAACCTGGATGTGACCACGTTCAAAAAGGCGACCGAGGCGCTCAAGACGGTGGACTCAGCCCTGTCCTTCATCAACGGTGAACGCGCTAAGCTGGGTGCTTTGCAGTCGCGCTTCGAAACGTCGATCAGCAACCTGCAAGTGACCTCTGAGAACTTGGCTGCATCGCGCAGCCGTATCCTGGACGCTGACTTTGCAGCCGAAACTGCTAACCTTTCGCGTTCGCAGATCCTGCAACAGGCTGGTACCGCGATGGTGGCGCAGGCCAACCAGCTGCCGCAGGGTGTGTTGGCCCTGCTGCGTTAACAAGCGGCGGGTGAGGCAGCCAGGGCGTTGCAGCGCCCTGGCGAACCCTAGGCGGCGGCAGATTTCTGTCGCCGCCATTTGGCTTTTTGGAAGGCGGGCGCCAGGACCGCTGGATAAGACAGGTTTTCCTGGCGTGTTACGGATGTTCGTTGACGCCATTCGGCGCCATA
>NZ_JBKBXG010000108.1:0-15082 GCF_046314175.1 Acidovorax sp.
GCACGGCAGAGCTGCAGGACCTGCCCCTGCCCTGGATCGGCCAGGACCGTGCCCAGGCCGCCGCGCAGTTTGGCTTGGGCCTACAGCAGCCCGACTACCACCTGTTTGCGCTGGGCGAGGTGGGCAGCGGCCGCACATCGCTGCTGCGCCAGGCCATGCAGACCGCAGCCGCCGCGCGCCCCGTGCCACCAGACCTGT
This sequence comes from Acidovorax sp., assembly GCF_046314175.1. GTDB lineage: Bacteria > Pseudomonadota > Gammaproteobacteria > Burkholderiales > Burkholderiaceae_C > Acidovorax. The sequence goes on from NZ_JBKBXG010000108.1 coordinate 199, forward strand.
GCTACCTGCACAACTTTGACGCACCCGAGCACCCCCGCGCCCTGCGCCTGCCTGCGGGCCAGGGCCGCCAGTTGCGCCAGGGGCTGGCCGACATGGCCAAAAGCCTGCAGGCCGACATCCCCAAACGCCTGGCCGCCGCCGACTTCAAGGCCGAGGCCGAGCGCATCGAAAAAGCCTGGCACGCCCAAGAGAGCGATGCCTTTGCGGTGCTGGACGCATTTGCCGAGGCCCGCCAGTTCCGCCTGTCGCGCGACAGCGGGCAGATGGTGTTCACCCTCATCGGCCCCAAGGGCCAACCGCTGACCGAAGCCGAGGCCCGCGCCCTGCCCCGCGAGCGCCGCGCCGAGATCGACGCCGCCGAGCAAGCCCTGCGCACCGAGATCGCCCGCTTTCTCGACGCTGCCCGCCCGCTGGAGCGCGCGCGCGACGATGCCCTGGCCGCCCTGCGCCGCCAAGTCGTCAAGCCGCTGGTGGAGCACGCCCTGCACGGCCTGCGCCAAAGCCTGCGCCAGCAAATCAAAGACGCCATCAAGCTCACCCAGTGGCTGGACCAGGTAGAGCGCACCGTGCTCGACCACATCGACCTGTTCGAGCCCGGCAACGGCGACCCGGGCAGCGAGCCAAACAACACCGATGCCGAAGACGACCGCAAAGACGCACTGGACGACCTGCTGGCCCGCTGCCAGGTGAACCTGGTGGTAGACAACCACGGCCGCACCGCTGCCCCCGTGCTGGTAGAAGACAACCCCACCGTGCGCACGCTGTTTGGCAGCATCGAACACGGCTCAGACAGCGACACGGTGCAGGCCGACCATTCATGCGTGCACGCGGGCAGCCTGCTCAAGGCGCACGGCGGCTTCATACTGCTGCACCTGCACGACCTGGCGGCCGAAGAAGGGCTGTGGCAGCGCCTGCGCCGCTTTCTGCGCTGTGGCCGCCTGCAGATCGAGGAAGCCAGCGGCGGCCCCGGCCATGGGCCGGGCGGTGCGGCAGCACTGCAGCCCGGGGCTGTAGACGTCGACGTGAAGATCGTGCTGATCGGATCGGTGGACGAGTACTACGCCCTGCAGGACGCCGACCCGGATGCCGCGCGGCGCTTTCGAGTAAAGGTGGATTTTTCAGACCACTTTGCCGCCACCCCCGCCACCCACCACGCCACCGCCATCTTTGTGGCGCACTGCTGCAAACGCCGCGGCCTGCCCCACTTTGCCCCCGACGCCGTGGCCCTGCTGCTAGAGCAAACCCACCGCGAGGCCGACGACCAGCACCGCCAGAGCGCCCGCTTTGCCCACACCGAAGCACTGGCCATAGAGAGCGCCGCGCTGTGCAAAACGCGCGGCGGCACGCTGGTGCAGGCGCACGACGTGGTGGCCGCCCTGGCCGCCCGCACCCTGCGCCACAACCAGCCCGAAGAAGAGCTGCACGACTCCATCACCGAAGGCGAGCGCCTGATCACCCTGATGGGCTCCATCACCGGCCAGATCAACGCCATGACGCAGGTCGACCTGGGCGACTACCGCTTTGGCTTTCCGGTGCGCATCACCGCGCGCACCTTTGCCGGGCAAGAAGGCCTGCTCAACATCGAGCGCGAGGTGGACATGTCCGGCCCCATCCACGACAAGGGTGTGCTCATCCTGCACAGCTATCTGACGGCCCTGTTCAGCCACGTGGCGCCACTGGCACTCAACGCGTCCATCGTGTTCGAGCAGGAATACAGCGGCGTGGAAGGCGACTCCGCCTCGTGCGCCGAGCTGTACGCGCTGCTGTCCAGCCTGTCAGGCCTGCCCCTGCGCCAGGGCATTGCGGTGACCGGCGCACTGAACCAGCACGGCGAAGTGCTGCCCGTGGGCGGCATCAACGAAAAGATCGAGGGCTGGTTCCGCGCCTGTGCAACGGCGGGGCTGGACGGCACCCATGGCGTGCTGATCCCCGCCCGCAACCAGCGCCACCTGATGCTGGACCGCAGCGTGCTGGACGCGGTGGAGCGCGGGCTGTTCCACGTCTACACCATGGGGCATGTGAGCGAAGGCATTGCGCTGCTGACCGGTGAGGCATCGGGCATGAGCCCGGCGGAATTGGTGCAGGCACAGGCCGATGAGCTGGCCGGAGGCGCGGCCACCGTGGAGGATACGGTGATGCAGCGGGCGGAGGTGACGCTGCGGGGGTATCGGAGGGCTTGCCAGGTGGCGGGGGGTGCGCGGCGGGGGCGAGGGGTACGGGGGCGTTAGATATAGCTCAGTGGCCGACGAAATTGAATGCTCGGGGTTCTGGCTGCTTGGAAGTGGTTGCCATCATCCGACGATTGCCATCGAGCACGCACCATCGGCCAATAACAGCGAACCGCTAGCATAGCTAATTTCGGCCAGTATTGGTACCCACGCTGGCTGCGTATTCAGTTGCTAGCAACGGCAGAGAGCGAACCTACCCCAGTGTCGTGTCATTAGCATTTTTACCTGCAGAAACTATTCGAAAAGTTCTGGAGGACTATGCTCGCTTCTTTAGCCGCGGTGCCGTGCTTCTCGCAAGGCCCACAGCTCCTGCTCGTTGTAGTAACTGGGGCACTGTGATTATAATATCCGCTGGGAAGCTATTAACTCGAGTGCGATGAAAATCCCAGTTGGAGGGAATGAGATATTGATCAGCCTGCGCACCAAAAACCCTCATGGATTTTGCGGCGCGTCGATGGCGCCTGCGTGCTGAGACAACCACGCAAGCTCCAAACACAGATTTAAGACTTGAAAAATCGACATTTATTGCAAGGCACATTGCGTTCCAGTATCGGATAAATACCAATTTCTCTTTTTTCAAGCAGTCGTCATTGGAGAACTGTATGCGCAATCTTAATACGCTATAACTTATTTGGTCATTTCTACTCATCCAGAATGTGTGAATAGATCCAATCTGCGAGTCGTCGATGAGTAAACCTTTGGGACCAATCAATGAATCCAAGATGGGCTTTGTGATGTTATCGATGTCGCCAACTTTGTCCGTTTCTTGTCGTTCGACGCTATGAAGATACCAAGCAAGCTCAACCTGCACGCTTCCAGAGATAAGCCATTTGAACTGAGAAATTTTGTCTCGTATTGCCTCAACAAGTTCATTTCTGCGTGCGGCTCTCGATTGGATGCTAACGATTTCATCGAAATGTATTTCGATTGAAACCTCGGCCGTCGCAAGCTCTTTAATTAGATATTCTCTATCTGGCGTGCAGTTTGAGCATTCAATTGTTATTCGAGCCACTGACCAGCCTTTCGAAAAATACGCTCAATTTTCCAAATTCGACGAAAGCAAAGACATTAGAACCCCATTCAAAGCTTAGGTGGGAATTCTTGCACTCGCGAGCTATTTGAGATTTTCAACCGCTTTTTTGCCCCATTCTTGACTAGCTTACCGCGTCGCGCGCTAACCTTTATTATGCCTTTCAGAAGCAGACGATGCACAATACGAAGTTGAAAATTCCGCCTTGGACACAAAGCTGGCCTATGTGCGCAAATTGAATATTACTTCAAACATCATACTTTATAATGATGGTTGTCGTGCCGTATTAATTCCATTTTGGATAATTTTGATATTTTGAATTTATATAGCGAATGAATATTGAACTAATGTATTTATGCCCCTCTGCAAGACTCATGGGAACCAAGGTTTTGGCTGGTTTGAATTTTTTCTCATCAACTCCATGTCGCGCGTAAATTCCAATTACGGCTGGGCTGTTTGCGGTGTATTCAAATCTCTTGAGCTCACCCATCTCTTCCGCTGATAAAGCAAAGCCACTTTCTTTTGAATTTTCATCTGCTTTAATTGTTTCCAGTATTTTGAAAAGGTTTATAAAATTATTTCCCAGAGATGCAACCTGCAGGATGTGGGAAACCTTGTCATCTACTAAAGAAAAGATCGCCAACCTGGCGAGCTGCTCGGTTTTGGAGAATTCCTGTCTTTGGAGGTGCGAAAGATGGAATATTTCTGCATTGACAGGCGTTGCTGAGTAAAATTTATCGTGCCTGGTGTATTTTATTTTTACAGCGTAATGATTTTCAAATGTTAGTATATTTTTCGACCCATTCAGCAGCAATTCAAAAAACTTGACTTTGCCGGGGTTGGCACCCCTTCCATTCTTCATAAAAAGACTGGATTTTAGAAAAAAGTCATCATTTATACAATCAAGGTAATCATTGACGCCGCCGTAAATGTGAAAGTAATCGCTTGATTTTGAATTTCTCAAAATCATTGGATTCCAATACATTTCGAACTCGGTAGCTTCCGAGAAATCAAATGAAGTCAACCCGGCACTGTCTTGCATGTCAAATAAAGTATAACTTAATATAATTCAGATTTAGATATTCAGCAATAGCGTAAACCGCATAACTGGCTATCTCTGTGTTTGCCATTCGGGGCACCACGAATCACCGTCGCATCATCATCATTTTTCTGTCCGTCATCTTCCCAAAAGCAAACAGGACAGATTTCAAAGCCACCTAGCACCTTTAGAGTGAGCTGCCGACAGTAAGGGCAGGATAGGCTTGTTTGGCTGTTTGGCTGTTTGGCTGTTTGGCATGAGGTGGCCCTGTTGCGCTCAAGTCGATGATTCAGGCAGTGTCCGCTCCTGGCCGAGGCTGTGTGAAAACGCACGTTGCGCCCTTTACTTGGCAGCTGACTCAGAAATCGACCGCTCAGATCGGCCTACAACGCACGATCTCGATGCGAGCAATGGTTGAAGTACCCCCGCAAAATTCGTCTATTAACGTTTTCACACAGCCTCGGCCGAAAACAGGCATCGACCAGATCGCCACCACGGCGTCGAGCATCGACTACGCCACTTCACTTCTCTCCCGCAGCCACGCCACGATATCCCCCGTCACCTCATCCCGATTCGTCTCATTCAAGATCTCATGCCGCGCCGCGGGGTACAGATTGACCGTCACATCGGCCACACCGGCATCCCGATACCGCTGCCCCAGTTGCTCCAATAAGACCCCGCCCGCAGCCAGCGGATCTGCGTCGCCGGATGCGATGAGGATGGGCAGGTCGCTGCGGATGCGCGCGAGCAGTGCGGGGTCGGCCAGGCGGGGCGCGGGGGCGAAGAGTGCGGGGATCACGTCGTCCGGCACGTCCCAGCCGCACCACGGGTCGGCCACGTATGCATCGACCTCCGCAGCGTCGCGCGACAGCCATTCGTAGCCGGTGCGGTGCTCGAACCCGGCGTTGAATGCCGCGAGCCCGGCGGGTGCGTCGGCGGGGGCGTTGGCCATGGCGGCGGCGAGCAGGTCGAGGGCGGTGGAGCCTGACAGCACCACGCCGGACCAGGTGGATGAATGATCCAACATCGCCGCCTGGGCAGCGAACGAGCCCATGGAGTGGCCGAACAGGAACACGGGCAGTTGCGGCCCGTGCTGCGCACGCAGCAGTGCGCCGAACTGCGCCACGTCGGCAATGAGGCCGCTAAAGCCCGCGCTGCCAAAGTCGCCCAGCTTGCCACCCGCAGTGCGCCCGTGGCCGCGATGGTCCACGGCATGGACGATGAAGCCTGCGGCGTTCAGGGCCCTCGCAAAGCGGTCGTAGCGCTCGCCGTGCTCGGCAAGGCCGTGAGAGATTTGCACAACGCCCACGGGTTTTCCGGGGGTTTCGGCCCAGGTGTAGGTGGTGACCTGGGTGCCGTCTGCGTTGGACTGGAAGGAGGTGGTGGTGGTGCTCATCGGTTCATTCTGGCACGGTGATTTGGTGCCTGTGTCGCGGGCGCATCACCGTTACCCAACCGCCGCTTACGTGACGATTCAAGCGTTGCCTTGCGGTGACTTCACGGTCACCATGAACTCCAGACTGACCAGCTTTCACGCACCCGAGCATGCCCCTTACTCCTGTCCTCGGCCGCTTCCTGAAAACCCAGGAGCCCGTCTGGCCCCGCGTGATTGCCGAGCTGCGGGCGGGCAAAAAGCGCACGCACTGGATGTGGGCCGAACGGTTGATTGAAGTCCACCGATGCCGACACCATCAGCAGGCTGGTAGTAAATAGCGCCCCGCCGCACTGCGCCCGCGACGGAGTACAGCAGCCCCATAGCCGTTTTTAAGCAAAAATGGCCTCTAGCGCTTATCCATCAAGCGCTAGCAGCTATAACTTTTATAGTATTCAGCCTACTTTTCCGGCGTGGGCGCTGGATGCCCGCGCACCCGGTAGCCCGCCGACAGCAGGTGCACATCCCAGCGCTGCTGCACCGCCCCCCAGATGCCTTTGGGCAAAAACAGCGCGAACAGCATGGCAATGGCGCCCAGGCCGATGAGGTACAGCACGCCCTGCCCGCCCCACAGCGTCTCTACCGCAAAGAAAAGCAGCGCGCCGAGGATGGGGCCCTCCATGGTGCCGATGCCACCCACCAGCACCATGAAGATCATGTACGCCGTCCACTGCACGCTGAAATAGGTTTTGGGCTGAAAGCTGATGGACGTGGCCAACCACAGCCCGCCGGCCAGCGCGCAGCCAAATGCCGACAGCACAAACACCAGCCGCTTGATGGCCACCACACGCACGCCGAGCGAGATGGCGGCTGTTTCGTTGTCGCGGATGGCCTGCGCGGCCGTGCCCACCTTGCTGCGCAAGAGCCAGAACACCACCCAGCACAGCCCGGCCAAGGCAGCCAGGGCCGCCCAGTAGGTGTAGGCGCGGCGGTCGTCGGCGGCGTACTGCTGCAGCGCAATCATTGAGGTGCCTGTCTCGCCCTGCACCAGGCTGTCGAGGTTGACACACAGGTGTGCCAGCGCGGCCACCACCCACATGCCGATGGCGAATTCGCCGCCCTGCAGCCGCAGCATGAACACGGCCAGAGGTACCGCCACCAACGCTACCAGCATGGCGCCCACCAGCAGCGCGGGGTATGGGCCCAGGCCCGCATCGGCCAGCCGCACCATGGCGTAAGCCCCCAGGCCAAAGAACGCCTGGTGGCCGATCGACACCAGCCCGGCGTAGCCCGCCAGGGCGTTCCACATCACGGCCAGGATGACGTAGATGAACAGTGTGGTGAGCCGGTCTACCGTGCCCCCCTGCAGCCACAGCGGGCCGAGGCTGAGCACGGCCAGCAGCAGCACGGTGGCGCTGGCGAAGGCAATGGACGAGCGCGTCCAGCGCTCGATGACCCAGGGGGATGCACCCGTGGGTGCGGGAGATAACGAAGTGACGGGAGCAGTCATGGCGTGGCCCTGCGGTGGGAAGAGAAGAACCTGCGCAGCGCGCCGCTCGCATAGAGCCGGGCCAGCAGGATGACCAAAAACGTGGCGTGCCCGGCGATCAGAAAACCCTGCGGGTGCACCTGCGCCCCCAGGTTCTGCGCCACGCCCAGCACCACGCCGCCCAGCAAGGTGCCCCACAGCGATCCGGCGCCGCCGATGATGACGGCCTCAAACGCAAAGATCAGCTGCTGGGGGCCCGAGAACGGATCGAACGTGGCACGCATGGCCAGCGATGCCCCGGCCAGTGTGACGGTGACCATGGTGATGGCCGACGCAGCCGCAAACACCGTGCCCGTGCGCACGCCCACCAAGCGCGCGGTGTCGGCGTCTTCCGACGCTGCACGGATCTGCCGCCCCAGCGCTGTGTGCGCCAGCATGGCGTGCAGCCCGCCCAGCAGCAGCACGGCCAGCACCAGCACCAGGGTGGGCAGTTTCCCCACGTACAGGCCGCCGGGCAGCTCCCAGCTGTCATAGGCCAGCGTGCCGATGGCGGTGGCCAGCGAACGCGTGTCGGCGCCAAAGTGCTGGAACAGCACGTTGTCGATCACGCTGGCCAGGCCGAACGTGGCGAGCAGGGGCACCAGCGCGCCCAGGCGTGCGCTGCGCTCCAGCACCAGCTTGTGCAGCAGCCAGCCCAGCAGTGCCATGGCAGGCACCACCGCCAGCAGCGCCAGCAGCGGGTGCCAGCCCATGGGCTCGGCCAGCACCCACAGAAGGTAGGCGGCCACCACGGTCAGGCTGCCGTGGGCCAGGTTGATGATGCGCATCACCCCGAACATGAACGACAGCCCGCAGGCCAGCAAGGCGTAGTAGCCGCCCAGCAAGATGCCCTGGATGATCTGGTTGAGAAGGTTCATGCGGCCTCCTTGTGGGCATGGTTGGAATGAGTGGAGTGGTTGGAGTGGCGGGAAGCGACTGGCAGGGCACTGTCTGCACCGTGCGGGCTTGTGCCACTGTCGGGCCGCTGCGCGCCAAAGTAATGCGCGGTGATCTGCGCACGGGTGAGCTGGTCGGCAGGCGCATCGGCCACCACGCGGCCTTCGAGCATGCAGACAATGCGGCTGGCCACGGCCTGCACGCGCTGCAGGTCTTGCTCTACCAACACCAGCGTGGCGCCCTGCCCCATCACGCCCTGCAGCGCGTCGTATACGCCCTGCACCGCCAGGGGCGAGAGGCCCAGCGATACCTCGTCGAGCAGTAGCACGCGCGGGTTGGTCATGAGCGCGCGGCCAATGGCCACGGCCTGTTGTTGCCCGCCCGACAGCTCGCCCGCTTTCGCGTTCAGCTTGGGGGCCAGCTGCGGGAACGCGTCCAGCACGGTGTCAAAACTCCATTGGCCGCGCCGCCCTGCCGCGCGCGCCACCAGCAGGTTTTCGCGCACCGTCATGCCCGCAAACAAGCGCCGCCCCTCGGGCACCAGCGCCAGACCTTCGGACACACGCTGGTGGGCGGGCATGCGGGTAATGTCCACGCCCTCCCACCGCACCGTGCCGCTGCTGGCGCGGTGCGCGCCAGCCAGCGTGCGCAAGAGCGTGGTCTTGCCTGCGCCATTGGCCCCCGCCAGGGCCAGGATGTCGCCCTGGCGCACCTGCAGCGACACATTGCGCACGGCAGGTAGCTGCCCGTGGTGGGCGTTCAAGGATTCGATACTCAACAAAGCGCTCATGCGGCCACCCCGCCCAGATAGGCCTCGACCACGGTGGCATCGCTCAGCACCGCCTGAGGATCGCCGTTGGCAATCACCCGCCCGCCGTCCATGCATACCAGGCGCGTTGCCACTTGCAACAGCACATGCACCAAGTGCTCGATCCACACGATGGCGATGCCGCGGCTGCAGATGGCGCGCACCAGGTCCACCAACTCGCTGGCTTCTGCGTCGGTCAGGCCGCCGCCGATCTCGTCAAGCAGCAGTACCGTGGGCCCGGTGGCCAGCGCGCGCACCAGCTCCAGCCGCTTGCGGCCGAGCAGGCCCAGTGTTTCTGCCCGGCGGTTGGCCAGGGCCTCCATGCCACACAGGCGCAGGCATTCCATGGCCCGGTCGCCCGCATCGCGGGCGTGCAGGCCCGCACCGTGCGTCGCGCCGGTGAGCACGTTTTCAAACACCGTCATGCCCAAAAACGGCCGGGGCACCTGGTGGGTGCGCGCAATGCCCAGGCGGCAGCGGTCGGCTGCATTCAGGGCACCCACATCCACCCCCTGGAACCAGACGTTCCCCTGGCTGGGCGCATGCGCCCCGGCCAGCACGTTCAGCAGCGTGGTCTTGCCCGCGCCATTGGGGCCGACAATGCCCACGGCCTCGCCAGCGCCCACCGAGAAATCCAGTTGATCCAGCACATTGACGACGCCAAAGCGCATCTGGATACCCTGGGCCTGCAGCAGCAGCGGCCCACCCGGCGGCGGGCTTGCTGGGGGTTGTGAATGTGGATGTGCCATGGACGATCAGCTGTAGGACTTGAGCGCCGCCGCCACGGGGATGCTGCGGTCGTTGGCGTTCTCGGTAATGACGATGTCGAGCTTGAACTTGCTGCCCGCTGCAGGCTTGACCCACTGCGCACCCACCACAGGCGTCACTGACACGTTGGGCACTGGCCCCTTGGCAAAGTCCACCGGGCCTTGCATGGTGGTGGCCTTGAGGGTGCTGATGGCCTTGGCCAGTGCAGCCTTGTCGCGCGGGTTGGTGCTGGCCTTCAGCGCTTCGGTGCCCGCGTCGAACAGCGACATGGTGGAGCCCAGCATCTGCGTCCACTGCTTGCCCGTACCGGCCTCGTACGCATCGACCAGCTGCACGCCGCTGAGCCCCGTGAGCGGTGATGCATAAGGAAAACTCTTGTGCCAGAAGCACCCTGCACCCAGGTTGACTGCCAGGGGCCCCAGGGCCTCCACCTGCGATGGCACCAGGCCCGTCTTGGCGATCTGCGCAATTTTCACCATGCGCGTGTAGCCCTGCTGGGCCGCCTGCCGCCAGAAGGTGGCGAAATCCGGAGGGATGGGGAAGGTGTTGAAGATCTCGCAGCGCTCGGCCTTGAACCTGGCGATCTGTGCAGAGAAGTCGGTGGTGCCGTTCTCGTACGGGCCGGCATCCACGATGGTGAAGCCCGCCTTGGCCAGCTCGGGCGCCAGCGTGCCGCGAATGGCGTTGCCGTCGGCATCGTTGGGATACAGCACGCCAATCTTCTTGTTGGTGGGCAGCGCAGAAAACTGCGAGGTGTACGAGGTGGTGAAGCTACCACCGCCAAACGAGAAGTGGTAGGTCCACTTGAAGGGCGACGGCGCACCAGGCTTGGCACCCCGTCCAAAGTACCAGGCCTCCCACGGCATCACGGTAGACAGGCAAGGGACGCCTGCTGCCTCGCACGCATCCGACACGGGGTTCACCGTTTCGGGCGTGGTGGTGGTGAGCATGAGGTCGATCTTGTCGCTGTTGATCAGGCTCTTGGCCAGCTGGCTGGCGCGGGCCGGATCGGATTGCGTGTCGCGGTCGAGGATTTCCACCGCGTACTTCACGCCGCCAATGATCAGGCCAGCGGCCAACGTCTTGCGCACCTGGGCCAGGATGAAGGTGTCGGTTTCGCCCAGCGCGCCCAGCGGGCCGGTACGGGGGCTGATGAAGCCCACCTTGAGCACGGGCGCAGCGCCTGCAGCCTGGGCCCACAGCGGGCCGGCACCCAGCGCCAGACCGCCGGCGCCTGCGGCGGTGATCAACCCACGGCGTGAGATGGTGAGAGATGTGGCCTGTACTGCCTGTACTGCCTGTACTGCCTGTACTGCCTGTACGGCCTGGTCGGTCTGTACGGCCTGCTCGGTCGATTCGATCTGCGTAGCGGCAACGGTGGCTGGAAGTGCGTTTTTCATAGGGAATCCTTCAATTAGGTGAGATCAATCGTCGGGCGGGATAGCGCGCAGGCTGGCGCCCCGGCCTGTGCCGGAGGGCAGCGCCTTTGCGTCCGCTTCTGGGTACTTGGGTTTGTGGGTACCGCTGCGCTAGGCAGCAGCGACAGCAACCGTTATGCGCTGGTGCGCTGCGATGAACCGGCCCGCCTGCTCCAGCGAAGCCAGTGCTTCATCCAGCGCGGGCGCAAACAGCTGCCAGCAATGCACCATGCCGTCCCACACGGTGCAGTCCGCTTCCACACCCGCTGCTTTCAGGCGCGCAGCCATGGTTACGGCGTCGTCGCGCAGGCGCTCCTGGCTGCCCACTTGCAGTTGCACAGGTGGCAACCCTTGCAGGTTGGCGCTGTAGAACGGCGTGACCGTGGGCGAACGCACGTCGCCACCGGGCACATACATAGCGTTGAAAAAGCCCATCAGCTCGCGCGTGATGAACGGGTCGTCCACCGTGTGGTGGGACTCGCCTTCGGACGCCAGGTCCAGCGCGGGCGACAAGGCCGCGATGGCGGCAGGCAACGGCAGGCCCAGGTCACGGGCACGCACTGCCGTGGACAAGGCTAGGTTGCCCCCCGCCGAGTCGCCCGCCAGCACGATGGCCGACGCGGCGTAGCCGTTGGCCAGTGCCCACTCGTACGCAGCCAGCGCATCGTCGTGCGCGGCGGGCGCGGGGTGCTCCGGCGCCAGCCGGTAGTCCACATTGAGCACCGGCGCCCCGCTGAACTGTGTCAGGTACGAGCACAGCGCCCGGTGCGACGCCAGCGAGCCAAACACAAACCCACCGGCGTGGTAGTAGATGACGAGCCTGCGCGCGTCGGCCTGTGCTGTGCTCAGCAACTCTGCCGCCATGGCGCCACCCGCCCCGTTGGGGATGTGCAGCGTGCGGATGGGCAGCCCCTGGGCCATGGGCATCTGCGAATTGCTGGCATCAAACCACGCGCGCAACTGCGCGGGGGCGGCTTGCGGTGGCGGCGGGTTTTGCGCGGCCATCTGCAAGATGGCCTCAAGCTGTTGTGCGGACATGTGCAGGCCCTTCGATCACAGGTAGGTGGAGGCAAGCCCGCCATCCACGGGCAGGTTAATGCCGCTCACCCAGCGCGCCGCATCGCTGCACAAGAACGCGATCACCGGGCCCACCTCATCGCTGAACGCCGGGCGCTTCATGCGGTGGGCGTCCTTCTCCACCCGCTCCTGGCCCAGCATCTGCACAAAGTCGCCCAGGATGGGCGTGAACACCGGGCCCGGGGCCACGCAGTTCATGCGCACGCCGCGCTCCATGAAGATCTTTTGCGACTGGGTGTAGGTCCACACGATCAGCGCCTCTTTGAAGTACTGGTAGCAGGTCTCCTGCGGCACGGGGTTTGCAGCCAGCCACTTTGCGCCTTCTTCAAAGCTGGTGGTGGCGCCCAGGGCGCGGTGCAGCTCCAGCCGCTGCGGCCACTCTGCGCCCAGGATGGAGGCAATGTTGACGATGGAGCCGCCCTCGCCCATGCGCTCCAGCACCCGGTGCGTGAAGTGGCGCAGGCCCAGGTAATTGACGCGGCCGACCAGTTCGGCGGGCGATGTGCCGGGCACGCCGGCAATGTTGGCCAGCGCATCCACCTTGACAGGCAGTTGCGCCACGGCAGCGTCGATGGCGGCCGGGTCGCCCAGGTCCACCTGCACAAAGCCGTCGAGCGTGAGCGTGGGCGCATTGCGGTCCACGCCAATCACGCGGGCACCCTGCTGGCGGGCAAGCTTGGCAAAGTCTGCGCCAATGCCAGAGCAGCAGCCGGTGACGACGATGGTTTTATTTTGTAGGGTCATGAAAGTTGTCTCCTGATTTTTTGTATTGGGGCGTACAAGCCCTCGGAGCGGCCCAACCGCACCGGGGGCTTGTGAGGTTAGAACGGGAATGCGGGTACCGCGTCCTTCACCGTGATCCACTGCCACTGCGTGTATTCATCAATATCGGCAGGCCCGCCCACGCTGCCCCCGTTGCCGCCCACGCCGGGGCCGCCAAAGGGGTTGGTGCACTCGTCGTTCACCGTCTGGTCGTTGATGTGGACCATGCCCGCGCGCAGCCGCTGGCCGATGGCCATGGCGCGGCCCACGCTGGGGCTGATGACGGCAGCGGCCAGGCCGCCCTGGCTGGTGTTGGCCAGTTGCACGGCCTCGTCGTCGGTGCGGAAGGTGACCAGGTTGACCACCGGGCCAAACGGCTCTTCGTCAAACGAACGGATGCCAGGCTTGACGCCCGAGAGCACCGTGGGCTTGTAGCAAAGCCCCTCGTAGGTGCCGCCTGCTTCGAGCTTGGCGCCTTGCGCCACGCTGTCTTTGATGACCTGGTCAAAGCGCTGCAGTTGCTTGGCGTCGATCATCGGCCCCAGGGCCACCTGGCCGCTGGCGCCATCGCCCACAGGCAGGTGCGTGGCCTTGCCCACCATGCGCTGCAGGAAGCCTTCGGCAATCGACTCGTGCACCAGGATGCGGTTGGAGGCCATGCAGATCTGCCCCTGGTGGAACCACGCGCCAAACGCGGCGGCGCTGGCGGCGGCATCCAGGTCAGCGTCTTCCAGAATGATGAGGTTGTTGGCCCCGCCCAGCTCCAGCGACACCTTTTTCAGGTGCTGCCCGGCCAGCGCGCCAATGCGGCGGCCCACCGTGGGCGATCCGGTGAAGGCGATCATGGGCACGCGCTCGTCCACCACCAGCGCCTCGCCCGCCTCGGCGTCGCCAGGCACCACCTGCAGCAGGCCCTTGGGCAGGCCCGCCTCTTCAAACACCCGGGCCATCATGAAACCGCCGCTCACTGGCGTGCGCGTGTCGGGCTTGAGCACCACCGCATTGCCCAGTGCCAGCGCCGGGGCCACCGAGCGCAAGCCCAGGATGAGCGGGAAGTTGAACGGCGAGATCACGCCCACCACCCCGTGTGGCACGCGCCGGGCAATCGACAAGCGCCCCGGCGTGCTGGGCAGCACCTGGCCCTGGGCCTGCATGGGCAAGGCCGCGGCCAGATGGCACAGCGTGATGGCCTCGCGCACCTCGTGCTGGCCCTTGGGCACGATGCCGCCGGTTTCGCGGGCCACCGTCATGGCCAGCTCGTCAAAGTGCTGCTGAAAAATGCTGGCCGCGCGGTGGAACACTGCCGCACGCTCGCGTGGCCCCGTGGCCGCCCACGCGGCCTGCGCTTGCTGCGCCCGGCCAATGGCGGCCTGCATGTCTGCCGCACTGGCAATGCCCACGCGGCTGAAAACCTGGCCCGTGGCGGGCTCGACCGCATCACGCGCCGTGTTCAGCACGGTAGACCACGCACCATCAAAGGCCTTGCCCGCCCACAGGCGGTTGTCCAGCAGGCCTGGTTTTTCTGAAACACCCATTGCATTGCTCCTTGGTTGAAATCAAAACCCACCGCATGGCTGCAGCGGCGTGGTCTGAAATTGCAACGGGCATACCAGCCGCCGGAGCCACAGCACCCCAAAACGCCTGAAACACGGGCTTTTTGAGAGGGAGCGCTACGGACTTTCCCTAGGCCCAAACACAGCTGGCACGGGCGACTTTTTGCCGCCAAATAGTTACCATTCATAAACAAATGGCACATCAATAATTGATCAAATGATCACTTTTTGATCAATTTCTGATCAACCACCGGAGAACCCCATGCCCAAACGCCGCGTCTCCCTGGCCGACCTGCACCGCACCGCCGTGGGCCAGGGCCATGCCTTGCTGGGCACCGTGCCCGCACCAGCACCCCGCGCCCTGGGCGGGTTTGACACCCATGGCATCAGCCAGCACACCCACC
>NZ_JBKBXG010000109.1:0-15067 GCF_046314175.1 Acidovorax sp.
GCGAGCGCGGCGTCAAGCTCTCGGGCGGCCAGCGCCAGCGCGTGGCCATTGCACGCGTGATGCTCAAGGACGCGCCCATCCTGCTGCTGGACGAAGCCACCAGCGCGCTCGACTCCGAGGTCGAAGCCGCCATCCAGCAAAGCCTGGACGGGCTGATGCAAGGCAAGACGGTGATCGCCATTGCCCACCGCCTGTCCACCATTGCCGCCATGGACCGCCTCATCGTGATGGACGCAGGCCGCATCGTCGAAGAAGGCACACACGCCCAGCTGCTGGGCCAGGGCGGCGTGTACGCCCGGCTGTGGGGGCACCAGAGCGGCGGGTTCCTGGGCGAATCGGAAGAAGACTGAGTTGGCGAGGACGGATACGAGCCACATGGGCGACACGCTGTCGCGCACGCGGCTGTGCGGCGGGTGTGTTGTCCCTACGGTGGCGGGTTTCAACCACTGGATGGAATCGCACCAATGATCAAAGTCACCGCCCTGTACCGCTGGCGCGAAGGCGCCACCTTCAATCACGACTACTACCACGGCGAACACATGCGAATTGCCCGCGCGGCACTGCAGCCACTGGGCCTGCTGCGGCTGGAGAGCGACCGCGTGCTCTACCCTGGCGATCCTCGCCCGGGCCAGGTGGTGGCGCTGACCAACGCGTTCTTCAGCGACCTGAAGCAGGCGCAAACGGCCGCCAAGGCGACGATGGCCGAGCTGTCGGCAGACATTCCTAACTACACCAACATCCAGCCCGAGTCGTACTTTGCGCAGATGCTGGCGCACGAGGTCACGACCGGTCAAGAACGCGCTTAGCCGCGCTCGCGCACCGCCTTGAACAGCAGGCCCAGGCATACGGCCATGCCCACCATCGGCACTGCGGCCAATACGGCCACCACAGCGCGCGTCAGGGGCGACCAGTCAAAGTCGCGCGCTGTGCGCCAGGCACCAAAGGCTGCGACCAGTCCCAGGCCAAACATGCCCATGCGGAAGCTCGCACCGGGCTTGAAGAAGGCGATGAGCAGCACAACGTTGGCCACGCCCACCACCAGGGCCAGGTGGCCCAGGTGCAGCGAAAAGCCCGAGCGGCTGCCAGCGCCCTGGCGGCCTGCGTGTTCTGCCTCGTCGTCCTCGTCTTCCTCGCGTGTACTGCGCGCACGGCTGGGCGCCGGCCCCGGCACGGGTGGCGCGGGCCGGGGGGCCTGCGGCGCCGCACCACCGGCGCGGCCCCAGTCCGATGCCGACAACCCGGCAGCGGCAACCGAGGCTGCAACCGCTGCCACCGCAGTGGGCGCAGCGCCCCCTGGCGCCGCCACGGCGGCCCCCAGCCCGCGCTGCTGCAACACCGCCCGCAGGCGCCCAGGTTCGTGCAAGGCAGCCACCAGGGCGCGCACGGGGCTCTGCTCGTTGGGTGCAATGCGCAGGTCCGCCACCTGCATGGTGGTGCCGCGTGTGTTGGCCAGCATGAACAGCGCCTTGGCCACCTGCACATCCTTGGGGCCGCCCTTGCCGCTCTCCACGAACGTGCCCAGGTTGTACGTGGCGTCAGCATGGCCTTCTTCGGCGGCCTGGGCGTACCAGGCGCGCGCCTGGGCCAAATTGACAGGCCCACCATAGCGGCCATGCTCGTCGCTGGTGCCCAGGTGGAAGGCGGCGTGTGGGTCGCCCTCGTGCGCGTACCAGCCAGGCAGGTCGCGCAGGGGGTTGCCCGTCCACACCACCGACGCTGCCGCAGCCGACGCGCGGGAGGCTGGCGCCAGGGGCGCGAGGCTCAGGCCGCCGGGCGATTCCGCCTCTTCCTGCGCCTGCTGCTTTTTCTGCGCCCGCAGCCGTTGCTCCTGCGCGGCTGCATTCCACTTCGCGGCCTCCTGCATGTCCACCGGCCCGCCCCAGCCCCGCTCGAACATCAGGGCCAGCAGGCGCTTGGCGGGCTCGTGGTCCCATTCGGCGGCACGCTGGCACCAATAGCGGGCGTTTTCGAAGTTGGGCTGCTCCCAGCCGATCACGACATCCAGTGCGTGCAGGAAAGCCGCGACCTCATGCCCCTGCGCTGCGGCGGGCTCCAGGACGTCGGTGGCTTCGATGCGCTTGCGCGAGTACAGCGCCAGTTGCTGGCTGCGGGCCACGGCGTCGTCCACCGCCTTGCGGTCGTTGTCGATGATCTGCAGCAGTGGTTCGCCCGGCGCTGACTTCAGGCGCGCCATCAGCACCTGGATGCGTGCCTTGGCCTCGTCGGGAAAACGCTGGAAGAACGCCTCGGCATCCTTGCGGGTCTCTGCGTCGTGGGCGCCCATCAACTGCAGAGCGGCCGCCAGGTCGAAGTGCCTGCGCTGGCCCATGGTGCCAAAACGCAAGGCACGGCCCAGGGCATAGAGGGCGTGGGGGTTGCCGCGCGCAGCCCAGTGGCGGTATTCAGCCCAGGCGGTGGCGTCGTCGCCCGCCTTGCGGGCGCGCGCCGCACGCTGCACGGGCAGATCGGGCTCTTCGGGCGCATCGCCGTTGGCCAGGTAGTGCACGCCGCTTTGTGGGTCGTACAGGTTCAGGCCCAGGCGCACTGCCTGCTCCCAGCCATCGTCAAACGGAGCGCCCCAATCCGAAGCGCGGGTATTGATGCCCACGCCCCAGGTCGGGTCGGTCATTTCAGGGCCACCAAGGTAGATGTCCCAGAACCCGGGAGAGCGCTGCTCGATTGCCTGGGCCCAGGCCGCGAACTTGGGGTTCATCGGCACCTGGGGGCCCGCCTCCGCACGCTCGTACTGCGCGTCCGCCTCGGCCTTGGTGGTGGGCCAGGGCCAATCGGCGGGCTTTTCCCAGATCTGGATGGTGTAGCTCACAGGTCCCTCCTCGGATGCCGCCGGTTGTGCGGCGTGTTGTGGTGTTGTCTTTCGTCAAGCGCGAGCGAATTCTAGGAGCGGCCCCCCGCCATGCCCCAGAGGCGCACCCCACCAGTTTGTCCAGTGACGCACCCGCACCACACCCGGATGTTGGCACGCAGTTTTGGGTAAAAATGGGCCTCTGCGCTCGTCCATCAAGCCCAAATAGCTCCTATTTTTATAGCAAACCTATGTCCCAACCGCCACGCTCTGCCCTCGCTCTCGCCATGCCTGTGCCCACCGGCGATCAGCTCAAGGCCGCCCGCACTGCCGCCGGGCTGAGCCAGGCCCAGGCGGCCGAACTCATGGGCTACCCGCTGCAGACCGGCAGCCGGGGCGGCGTGCAGTCGCGCACCTGGCAGGCGCTGGAGAGCATGAGCGACGAGCGCAACATGCAGGGGCCGGTGTTTGCGATGTTTCTGCTGCTGACGGGCCAGCACCCCGACTTTCTGCTGACCGCGCGCCCGGCGGACGACAGCGGCAGCGCCACCGGCTGACCAGTTCGCATGCGCTGACACCATAAAAAAAGCGGAACAGCCCGCAGGCGGCTCCGCAAAGTCTTCACAGGGAGATAAGAGTTAGGCAGGCGTTCAATCTACCTTGATGTTCGCCGCCTTGATCACCTGGGCCCACTTCTCCACCTCGGCCTTCTGGAAAGCGGCGATCTGCGTGGTGTTGAGGTCGGCGGGCTCCATGCCAAAGCCCTTCAGGCGGGTCTGCATGTCGGGCTGGGCCAGGATCTTGCGGATCTCGTCGTGCAGGCGCGAGACGATGGGTGCGGGCGTGGCGGCAGGCACAAAGATGGCCTGCCACGACTGCACCTGGAAGTCGGCCAGGCCGTTCACCCCAGACTCGGCCACGGTGGGCACGTCGGGCATCGAGGCCAGGCGCTTGGGCGAGGTGACGGCAATGGCGCGCAGCTTGCCGCTCTGGATGTGCGGGGCAGCCACCACGGTGGTGTCGAACATCATGTCCACCTGGCCGCTGATCACGTCCTGGATGGCCGGGCCGCTGCCCTTGTAGGGGATGTGCGTGAACTTCACGCCCGACTTGTAGGCCAGCAGCTCCACCGCCAGGTGCTGCGAGCTGCCGGTGCCTGCCGACGCCGACGACAAACCGCCGTCCTTGCCCTTGGCCGCAGCCAGCACGTCCTTGAGGGTTTTGTGCGGGCTGTTGGCGGCCACCACCAGCACCACGGGGTTGGTGCCGATCAGCGTCACGGGGCTGAAGGACTTGATGGGGTCATAGCCCAGCTTGGGATACAGGCTGATGTTGATGGCGTGCGAGCTGACGGTGCCGCCCAGCAGGGTGTAGCCATCGGGCGCCGCGCGCGCTGCGGCCTCCGAGCCCACGCTGCCTGCCGCACCGCCCTTGTTCTCCACCACCACCGTGGTGCCCAGCACGGGCCCCAGTTGCTGGCCGATGAGGCGGCCCAGTGTGTCGGTGGTGCCGCCTGCGGCAAAGGGCACCACGTAGCTGATGGTCTTGCCCGTGGGCCAGGTGCCCTGGGCGGCGGCGGGCAGGCCGATGAAGCCCACGGCAGCGGCGAGGGCCGCCGTGTGGATGAGGTGTCTGCGTTGCATGGTCAAAAGTCTCCTGGTGTGTCAAAGGTGAATGAGGGCTGATGGACGGGGCCGCTCTGGCGCGGCGGCTGGCGTCCAGCAAGGGTCAAGGCAAATCAACAATCTCGACCCAGTTGGGGTTCTTGCCTGCAGGCACGCGCGTGGCGGTGCCAGGGATGCCGGTGGCGGGGTCGATGGGGTGCAGCGCAATGTGGTGCGACTCCTGCCCCGCCGCGATCAAAAAGCGGCCTGACGGGTCCACCGCAAAGCCGCGCGGGGTTTTTTCGGTAAGCACCTGGCCCAGCGGCTGCAGCTGGCCGGTGGCGGCATCCACGCGGAAGCTGCTGAGCGTGCTGGAGGTGCGCTCGGACGCATACAGCGTGCGCCCGTCGGGCGACAGGTGAATGTCGGCCGCCCAGGGCTTGCCGGTAAAGCCTGCGGGCAGCGTGGTGGTGCGCTGCACGGCACGCAACGCGCCACGCTCCTTGTCGTAGGCCATCACATGCACCGAGGCGTCCAGCTCGTTCAGCAAATACAGGCTGCGCTGTGCCTTGTCCCATACAAAGTGGCGCGGGCCCGACTTTTCAGGGGTCACCGTGGTCAGCGCGGGCTCGTGTGCCGTGAGCTTGCCGGTCTCGGCGTCAAAGCGCCAGGCCGAGAGGTTGTCACCCCCCAGGCTGGTGGCCAGCACATGGCGGTTGGCCGCATCGGCGTGGATGGCGTGCGCGTGGGGCGCCGTGGGGATGAGCTGCTGCACTGCACCCACCGCCCCGTCCTTGCCAATGCTGTTGACCGTGATCTTGTGGCCGGGGTACGAGGCCGCAAACAGCCAGCGGCCCGTGGCATCGGTGGCGATGTTGGCCATGCTGTCGGCCAGCGGGGCCTCGCCCAGTTTGCGCAGCTTGCCGCTGGCCGGGTCGATGGCCAGGCTCACCACCCGAAACGGCTGCGAGCGCAGGGCCACATACAACACCTTCTTGTCCGGGCTCACGACCATGGGCATGGCCATGCCCCCGAGCGCGGTGGTGTCCACCGGCTTCAAGGCGCCCGCGCTGCGGTCCAGCTCGAACACCGACACATCCTGGCTGTCGGCGTTGGATACATAGACCCAGGTGGCCGCCCCAACCCCGGGCGCAGCCAGGGCCAGCGCAAGGGCGGCCAAAGGCGCCAGGCGCCCAAGAGGTGCAAGAGACGTAAAAGGCCCGGCTGGGCGGCGGGTGTGAAGTGCAGCGGTCATGCGGTTTTCCTTCTTCTGGTGGTGCGCAGCCTGCGGGCCGGGGGCCACAGACATGCGATGTCTCGGTGCTGGGGTGCCTTCTTCGGGGCGGGTCCGGTGGCCCCGCAGCCCATGGAAAGCAAGGTGCTCATCCCGGGGTTGGCACGGTTTTGTTATATGTCGTCATACAACATAGGTCGCATTGTGAACCCAACCCAATCCATCTCACCAAAGGGATTACCCGCAGTTTTTGTGAGCGCATGACGCCCTGTTTCAGAGGCGTTTCACGGTCAAAATCGGCCAAAACGATCAGTGTTTACCCTGATTTTTCCGCACAGATGCCTGCTTTGTGATGGAGTGGCTTGTGTTTTTTTCGACCTAGTTGTACGATGACTAACAACAACCTGACAACCCGGAGACATTCCATGACCCTGAACCGCCGCGCCGTCCTTCTGGCCTGCACCGCCGCACTCGCAGCCGCCTCTGCCACCGCCCAGACGGCCGACTGGCCCGCCAAGACCCTGCGCATCGTGGTGCCCTACCCGCCCGGCGGCAGCTCGGACATCATTGCGCGCTCCATCAGCCAGGTGCTGTCCGAGTCGCTCAAACAAACCGTCATCGTCGAAAACAAGCCCGGCGCCAATGGCAACCTGGGGGCCGACTTTGTGGCCAAGGCCGAACCCGATGGCTACACCATGCTGCTGTGCGATGTGGGCGCGCTGGCCATCAGCCCCTCGGTCTACACCAAGCTGTCGTTCGATCCTTCCAAGGACCTGCGCGGCGTGACCATGCTGGCCTACTCACCCCACCTGCTGGTGGTGCATCCTTCGGTGCCGGTGAGCAACCTCAAGGAGCTGGTCGCCTATTCGAAGAAGAACGACCTGAACTTTGCCGTGACAGCCACCGGCAGCGCCCCCCACCTGGCCGGTGTGGCGCTGGAGCGCGCCAGCGGTGCGCGCTGGCAGTACATCCCCTACAAGGGCGGCGTCACCGCCATCCAGGACACCGTGGCAGGCCAGACCCAGGTGCTGATGAACGGCATGCTGGCCACCTTGCCCCAGGTGCAAAACGGCAAGCTCAAGGTACTGGGCGTGTCCAAGTCCACCCGCATGCCGCTCATCGGCAACGTGCCCACCATCGCCGAACAGGGCGTGACGGGCTACGAGTCCGGCACCTGGCAAGGGGTGCTGCTGCCACGCGGCACGCCCGAGGCCGTGGTGCAAAAGCTCAACAAGGCCCTCATCACCGCCATCCGCTCGCCCGAGATCCGCTCGCGCCTCGCAGGCCAGGGCGCCGAGGTCGTGACCATGACCCCCGCCGAGCAGGACCAGTTCTTTGCCAAGGAACGCGCACGCTGGGCCAGCGTGGTGACGGCCGCCAACATCAAGCTGGACTGAGCCCCTGCTCCTGCATCCCCATTTCCTCTTACCGCCCCGCACTGACATGACCCCTCAAGACCTCAAAACCATCATGGGCTCCGGCCTGCTGTCCTTCCCCATCACGGACTTCGACGAGCAAGGCAACTTCCGCCCCAAGACCTACATCGAGCGCCTGGAGTGGCTCGCCCCCTATGGCGCCAGCGCCCTGTTTGCCGCCGGCGGCACAGGGGAATACTTCTCCCTGTCGGGCCCCGAGTACAGCCAGGTCATCAAGACGGCCGTGGACACCTGCCGGGGCAAGGTGCCCATCATTGCCGGTGCCGGTGGCCCCACCCGCACGGCCATTGCCCATGCCCAGGAGGCCGAGCGCCTGGGAGCCCACGGCATCCTGCTGCTGCCCCACTACCTGACCGAAGCCGGCCAGGAGGGCCTGATCGAGCATGTGGCCCAGGTCTGCAACAGCGTGAAGTTCGGCGTGATCGTCTACAACCGCGACCGCACCAAGCTCACGGCCGACTCCCTGGCCATCCTGGCCGAGCGCTGCCCCAACCTGATCGGCTTCAAGGACGGGGTGGGCAACATCGAGACCATGTCCTCGATCTTCATGAAGATGGGCGACCGCTTCTCGTACCTGGGCGGCCTGCCCACGGCCGAGGTGTATGCAGCCGCCTACAAGGCGCTGGGCACGCCGGTGTATTCGTCGGCGGTGTTCAACTTCATCCCCAAGACGGCGATGGAGTTCTACAAGGCGGTGGCGGCCGACGACATGGCCACGCAGCACAAGCTGCTCAAGGAGTTCTTCATGCCGTATCTGGCCATCCGCAACCGGGTGGAAGGCTATGGCGTGTCCATCATCAAGGCAGGTGCCCGCATCGTGGGCCACGACGGCGGGCCGGTGCGCGCGCCGCTGACGGACCTCAAGCCCCATGAGGTGGAAGAGCTGGCTGCACTGATCAAGAAGCTCGGCCCGCAGTAAGCCCGCCCGGCCAACACCTTTGCAAGAAACCACCACGCGCCTGGCCGTGCACGGGCGTGTGGTGTTGCTATGGCACGCCCTTCTCGTCCACAAAACCACCACAACGGAGACAGACAAGATGTTCAGGAAATTCCTTCTCGCCACCGCCGCTGCGATCGCCGTGGCCACCCTGGCGGGCTGCGCCGCCAGCGCACCAACGGCTTCGCACTCTGCATCGGCCGAACAGGCCGTGGCCGCCGCCGCCGAGCGCCTGCGCCTGGCCATGATCGACCCCACTCCGGCCGCCCTGGCCCCGCTGGTGGCCGACGACCTGAGCTACGGCCACTCCGGCGGCCGCGTGGACACCAAGGACAGCTTCATCGGCGACCTGGTGGCAGGCAAGTCCGACTTCGTAACCATCGCCATCACCGACCAGACCATCAAGGTGGTGGGGCACACCGCCCTGGTGCGCCACACCCTCACGGCCGACACCAACGACTCGGGCAAGCCCGGCAAGGTGCAGATCAAGATACTGGGCGTGTGGCAGCAGCAAGGCGGCCAGTGGAAGCTGCTGGCCCGCCAGGCCGTTCGCGTAAACACTTGATGCCCCCTGAGTCGCTTCGCGCCATCCCCCTCAGGGGGACGCCGCCCCTGCGGCGGGGCGGCCCTTGCACGGCGGCGCTGGCGGGGCCGCGCCCGTCTCCGTAGCCCGGCGATACGCGACACTGCGACTCAAGTCCGCCTTCTCAACATTCCAGGTTGCACTCCATCCAATGACCACCAACGCCCCGCCCCGCATCCTGCAAATCGGCCGCCTGCCCTTGCCCGCCCTCGAAACCGAACTGGCCGCGCGCTACAGCGTAGCCTGCCTGGCCGACCAGGCCGACCCGCAGGGCTTTCTGGCGGCGCATGGCGCTGAGTTTTCGGGCGTGGTCACCACGGCGTCCATCGGGCTCACGGGCGAGGTGATCGCCGCACTGCCCCATCTGCAGGTCATCAGCAGCTTTGGCGTGGGCTTTGACGCGCTCGACATCGGCGCCGCCACTGCCCGCGGCGTGCAGGTGGGCTACACGCCCGGCGTGCTCAACGACTGTGTGGCCGACATGGCGTTTGCGCTGATGCTGGACGTGTCGCGCGGCATTGCGGCCAGCGACCGTTTTGTGCGCCGGGGCGAATGGCCCAAGGCCCGGTTTGCATTGGGTAGCCGCGTGTCTGGCAAGCGCCTGGGCATTGTCGGCATGGGCCGCATCGGCCAGGCCGTGGCCGAGCGCGCCGCGGGCTTTCGCATGGAGGTGGGCTACCACAACCGCCGCCCGGCCGAGGGTTGCGCGTTGTCCTATTTCGAGTCGTTGACTGCCCTCGCGCAATGGGCCGACTACCTGGTGCTGACCGTGGCCGGGGGCGCAGGCACGCGCCATCTGGTCAACAGTGACGTGCTCAACGCCCTGGGCCAGAGCGGCTATCTCATCAACGTGGCGCGCGGCAGCGTGGTGGATGAGTCCGCGCTGATCGCAGCCCTGTCCGAACGCCGCATTGCCGGTGCCGGGCTGGATGTGTTCGAGGATGAACCCAATGTGCCCGACGCCCTGATGGCGCTGGACAACGTGGTGCTCACCCCGCACACCGCCAGCGCCACGCACGAAACTCGCCGGGCGATGGCGGATTTGGTGCTGGAGAATTTGCGGGCGTTTTATGCCACCGGGGCGGTGCGGGTGCCGGTGCCGGGTACTGGTCGGCCCTGAGCCTTGCCACGACGGCTGGGCCTGGGCACGCGCCCAGCTCTACCCAGTTGTTTCCCCCTCTCCCCTCGTGGGAGAGGGACGGGGAGAGGGGGTGACGGAACAATCACCGCGCTCCCTCTCCCCCACTCTCTCCCGCAAAGGGCGAGAGAGCTGAAGACCGCGCTGCTGAGTCCAAGGGCTAAAAATTAGGTCTTTTTGGCCGCTAGCGCTTATTCATAAAGCGCAAGCAGCTATCAAAATCGAAGTATTTGCTGCACTGACTGCACACCTGCATCCGCGCCGTTTTGCAAGGCGTCAAGACTCCCCAGGGTTCACAAACCTTTTTGCAAACACCTCCGGGTCCACCCGCGGCTTGGCGCCTTTCAACTGAAACAGCCACATTGCGTACAACGGCAATGACTCGGTCAGCCGCAAGGGAACCACTAACTCGGCGGCGGCGCCCAGCAGTGCGGGATGGGGGAACACCGCAAGCAGGTCGGTTTGGATGACCAGGTTCAGCATGCTTGCAAAGTCGGCGCAGCGCACGGACATATGGGGCGCGGGCATGCGCCGCACGCGATGCGCTTCGGTCAACACATCCACAGGCCCGCTGACGCTGGGACCCACACACGCCCACGCCGCGCCCTGCAATTGCGCCAGAGACTGCGCCTGGGCCAGCGGCTGGTGGCGGCGCGCGTAGATGAGCGGGTGCAGTTCATACAACTGCCACTGCGCCACGTCGGGGTGCGCGAACTTGCGCGGCCTGGGCGCTATGACGGCGTCGAACTGCCGCTGCAACAGCCCCGTGAGCAGGCTGCCCTCATCAGCCGTGCTCATGTGCAGTGATCGCCTCGCGTCAGGCAGACACCAGCTTTCATACAGGATGGGGCCGCACACCAGGGCGGCAGAAGTGGTGAGCCCAACGCGCAGTATCCGCCGGTCCGCAGGTTTGGGCAACGCCAAAGGCAAGGCGTCCATACGCTGCGACAGAGCCAACGCTTCTGAGGCCACGCTGCGCGCCAGCTCGGTAGGCACATGGCGGCGCCCTTCTCGCACCAGCAAGGGCGCGTCGAACTGGTTTTGCAGAGCCTTCAGGCCATAGCTGATCGCTGGCTGCGAAACGCCGCAGGCTTTGGCCGCCAAAGCGAAGGAGCCGTGTTCGATGACCGACTGGAGGTATTGCAGGTTGCGCAGATACATAAGCCGTATTTATGGTTTGAGCGCCATTGTGGCTTGTGCGCCAGCGCTGCCCGAACGAAGCTACGAGCTCGAACCAACACCGACTGCTTTCATGACCACTGTGCAACTCGACACTGTCCGCACCTACCTCACCCACCTGCATGCCAGCAACACCGACGGCCTGATCGCCTGCTTCGAAGACGATGGCGTGGTGCACTCGCCTTTCCTGGGCACCATGCGGGCCGACGACTTCTTCAAGAAACTGGCCCAAGCCTCCAGCGGCAGCGTGATCACCGTGCTGGATCTGTTTGCCTCGGCCCAACCTGAAAGCGGCGGCTCGGTGCGAGTTGCCGCCTACTTCCGCTACGACTGGACCTTGAACGATGGCCGCGAGGTGACCTTTACCTGCGTGGATGTATTCACCTTTGATGCGGGCAGCACCCGCATCCGCGACATGAACATCGTCTACGACACCCACCCGCTGCGCGAAGAGGTGGGCGACAAGTACGCGCCCGATCCGGTCACAACAGCTCCACGCCCTTGAGCGTTACGAAACTCGTCTCGCGCGTTACCTGCACAAAGTCCTGCAGGTAGGGTTTGGCCGACAGGCTGGGCAGGCTGACCGCGTGCAGTTCGCCGCGCAAACCCTTGACGCCAATCGGCCGCGCCGTCACATAGCCCCGGTCCAGGTAACTCTGCACCGCCCACAGCGGCAGCGCCGCCACACCCCGCCCGCTGGCCACCAGTTGCAGCATGGCCACCGTCAGCTCGGTGGTGCGGCGCGGGGGGCGCACACCGGCGGGCTCCAATACTTGGCGGATCAGGTCCAGCATTTCATCGGGCACGGGGTAGGTGATGATGGTCTGGTCGGCAAAGTCCTCTGCCACCAGGTGCGGCTTGGCCACCAGCGGGTGCGTGTTGGCCAGCAGTGCGCGGATCTCAAAGCCAAACAGCGCGTGGTAGTCCACGCCCGCCTCGTCGGCATCCACTTCGGAAACGATGGCCACATCGGCCCGGCCCTGGTGCAGCAGGCCCACGGGGTCGGCATGAAATCCGCTCACGATGTCCAGCTCCACCTCGGGCCAGCGGGTGCGAAACGCGTCCATGGCGGGCATGAGCCAGTCAAAACAGGTGTGGCATTCCACCGCAATGCGCATCTGCCCGCCCTGCCCCAGCACCAGGCGGGCAATGTCGCGCTCTGCACCTTCGACTTGCGGCAACACCACGTCCGCCAATGCCAGCAGGCGCTCGCCCACGGCGGTGAACTGCGGCGGTACCGATTTGCGCTCGAACAGCGGCTGGCCATAGCGGTCTTCCAGCAGCTTGATCTGGTGCGACAGCGCCGACTGCGTGAGGTTGAGCAACTGCGCGGCCCGCACCAGGCTACCGCTGTCGCGCAGGGCGACCAGGGTGCGCAGGTGGCGGACTTCCACGATGGAGTGGTTCATTATTAATTTTCAAGTTGAACGACTAAAACTTTCGTTTGAATAATAAACGAGCCCGCGCGACCATCGGTGCCTTCAACGTATTGCTCTGTTTCAGAAGAAGGAAATCGCCATGTCGCTCGCCGCTCTCACCACCCGCCGCCCCGTGCTCACGCACACCCTGGGCTTTCCGCGCATGGGGGCGCAGCGGGAGCTGAAGTTCGCGCTCGAATCCTTTTGGCGCGGTGACAGTACCGAGGCCGAGTTGCACACCGCCGCCGCCCAGCTTCGTCAGCTGCACTGGCAGGCGCAGGCCGATGCGGGCCTGGGTTTTGTGACGGTGGGCGACTTTGCGCTGTACGACCATGTGGCCAACCACATCCAGCTGCTGGACTGCGAGCCCGCGCGCTTTGGGTTTGACACGCACACGCCCGAGGTGGCGCGCTACTTTGCGATGGCACGGGGTGTGTCGGCCCAGGCTGCCGAAGCGCATGAAGGCTGCAACGCCGGTTGCAGCGCCAAGCACACCAGCGTCGGCCAACCCGCGCTGGAGATGACCAAGTGGTTTGACACCAACTACCACTACCTCGTGCCCGAGTTCAGCGCCCACACGCAGTTCCACCTCGCCAGCGAGCGCCTGTTTGCCGAGGTGGCCGAGGCCCAGGCCCTGGGCCACCGCGCCAAGGCCGTGCTGCTGGGGCCGCTGAGCTTTTTGTGGCTGGGCAAATCCAAGGTCGCAAGCTTTGACCGCTTCAGCCTGCTCGCGCAACTGCTGCCGGTGTACGAGGCCGTGCTGGCGCGCCTGAAGGCCCAGGGTGTGGAATGGGTGCAGATCGACGAGCCCATCCTGGGGCTGGACTTGCCCGATGTGTGGCGCCATGCGTTTGAGCCCAGCTATTGGCAACTGGCGCGCAGCGCGCCCAAGCTGCTGCTGGCCACCTACTTCTCGCCCCTGGCCGAAAACCTGCGCATTGCCTGCCAACTGCCCGTGGCCGGTTTGCATGTGGATGCCGTGCGCGCGCCCGAGGAACTGGTGGGCGTGGCCGACTGGCTGCCATCGCACAAGGTGCTGTCGGTAGGCGTTGTGGACGGCCGCAACATCTGGCGCACCGACCTGGATGCCGCCTTGGCCAAGCTGCGCCCGGTGGCCGACAAGCACCAGGGCGAGCTGTGGCTGGCGCCGTCGTGCTCGCTGCTGCATGTGCCGTTCAGCCTGTTGGCCGAGACACAGCTGGATGCCGAGGTGAAGTCGTGGCTGGCGTTTGCGGTGGAAAAACTGGACGAACTGCGTGTACTTTCCACCGCGTTGTCGCAGGGCGAGACAGCGGCAGACGACGAACTGCACGCCGCCCGCACCGCCCTGGCCGCCCGCCGCGCCAGCCCGCGTGTCCACCGCGCCACCGTGGCCGCGCGTTTGGCCGCCGCCGCGCCGGGGGCAGACCAGCGTGCCAGCGCCTTCCCCGCCCGTCAAAAGGCTCAGCGTGCGCGTTTGAAGCTGCCGCTGCTGCCCACCACCACGATTGGCTCGTTCCCGCAGACGGCGGAGATCCGCGCCGCACGCGCCGCCTTCAAGCGCGGCGCGCTCGATGCAGCGCACTACCAACAGAAAATGCAGGCCGAAATTGCCTTGGCCGTGCGCAAGCAAGAAGCCCTGGGCATTGACGTGCTGGTGCACGGCGAGGCCGAGCGCAACGACATGGTCGAATACTTTGGCGAGCAGCTCGACGGTTTTGCCTTCACCGGCAACGGCTGGGTACAAAGCTATGGCTCACGCTGCGTGAAGCCGCCCATCATCTACGGCGATGTGGCCCGCCCCGCCCCCATGACCGTGGCGTGGACGCAGTTCGCCCAGAGCCTGACCACCAAGCCCATGAAGGGCATGCTCACCGGCCCCATCACCATCTTGCAATGGAGCTTTGTGCGCGACGACCAGCCCCGCGCCACCACCGCCGACCAGATCGCCTGGGCGATCCGCGACGAGGTGTGCGACCTGGAGGCAGCGGGCATCGCCATCATCCAGATCGACGAGCCCGCCATCCGCGAAGGACTGCCGCTGCGCCGCGTCGGGTGGAAGAACTACCTGGACCGCGCCACGCGCGCCTTCCGCATCAGTGCCAGTGGCGTGCGCAACGACACGCAGATCCACACCCACATGTGCTACAGCGAGTTCAACGACATCCTGCCCGCCATCGCGGCCATGGATGCGGATGTGATCACGATTGAGACGAGCCGCTCGGACATGGAGCTGTTGCAAGGCTTTGGCGAGTTCAAGTACCCGAACGAGATCGGCCCCGGCGTGTACGACATCCACTCCCCTCGCGTGCCCGGCGTGCAGGAGATGGCCGTGCTGCTCGAAAAAGCCGCCGAGGTCGTGCCCGTGGAGCACCTGTGGGTAAACCCCGACTGCGGCCTCAAGACGCGGGGCTGGCCCGAGACCGAAGCCGCGCTGCGCCACATGGTGCAGGCAGCGCAGGAAGTGCGCGAGCGGTTGCTGGAAGAAGCGGCGCTGGCCTGACGGCCCCCCGGTTCAGCCCGCAGCGCGCTTCATCTCGGCCAGCTTCACCAGCACCTGCAGCGCGTGGTTCAGCGGCGTCGGCACGCCCAAAGCGGCGCCGCGCTTGACCACATAGCCATTCAGATGGTCGATCTCGGTGGGTTTGCCACGCGCCAGGTCCTGCGCGGTGGACGAATACTGCCCGGGCATGGTGCTGGCGATGCCGCGCACGGCCGCCTGCACATCGCCCGGAATCGTCACCCCATCGGCCGCC
>NZ_JBKBXG010000110.1:0-14923 GCF_046314175.1 Acidovorax sp.
CAAAGCTGGGCTTGCTGCGGATCTTTTCCAGCTTTTCCTGCCACCAGCGCTTCTGGTTCTGGTCAGTGGCATACATGTACTCGGCGCCGATGGAGCCGCAGTATGTTTCGCGCAGCGCGTTAATCAACTCGCGCAGGGGCATCGACTCTTTGCCAAAGAACGTGTTGCTGGTGTTGAACACAGTTTCCTGGTCAGCGTCGCTGAAGCCGTAAAACGATGGTTCCAGCTCAGGAATTGCAGGGCGCTCGGTGCGCTTCAGGGGGTCCAAATCCGCCCAGCGCTGGCCCACATTGCGATAGGCGGCAATCAGTTGCTGCACCGCAGTGCGCTTGCGGCCCAACTCCGAGTCAGCGCCCGTTGCCACAACCACCTTGGTGCCGCCCTGTTTTGCGCGTTCAGCAAACGCATTGATGACAGGAAGGTGGGGAACGTCTTTGGCATTGGAGCCATCGACTGCAGGCACATGCTGCAGTGCGTCGAAGTACTCGCGCCAGTTGTCTGGCACGCTGCCGGGGTTTTCGAGGTAGTTCTCGTACATCTCTTCGACATAGGGCGCATTGCCGCCGAAGAGGTAAGTGTTGCCTTGGTAGGCTTGATAGACGGACGTCGTATCGCTCATATTCCGCTGACCTCCGCTTTCCTTGGGAAAGCATTAGCTGGTTGAGAAACCTTCCGCGACACGGCTGAACCGGTTGGCGGATGCGACTGTGGCTAGGGAAGGGCCTTGGTACGGGCGCCATTGTGCCACCGAACGGGACTGCACCCAAACAGAGTGGTTTCGCACGCCCAACAAATCCGGCCCAAACTGAAGGCAATAACAAGTGCTCGCGTACATTTCCGGGTATTCCATTGCCAGGCGAAAACATGACATCTTCGACCCTTCAGAACAAAGCTTTCCTGCTCCTGCTGATCCTCGTGACCATCGCTTTCGGAGCCATCCTGTGGCAATTCCACGGCGCGGTGTTCTGGGGAATCATCCTTGCAATTCTCTTTGCACCTTTGCACCGCAAATTGCTCCGACGGATGCCAAAGCGCAGGAACATGGCAGCACTGTGCACATTGGGACTCTGCCTCGTGGTTGTCATCCTGCCCATGTCAGCCATCACTGTGTCGCTGATTCAAGAGGCAACAGTGATTTACGACCGGATCCGCTCAGGACAGCTGAACTTCGGCCTTTATCTGCAACAGGTGATCGCTGCACTGCCAGAGTGGGCAGCAAGCCTGCTGGATCGGCTGAACCTGACCACGATGGGCGAGCTGCAACAGAAGTTTTCATCTGTGGCGGTGCAAGCCAGCCAATTTGTGGCAACACAAGCCTTGAACATCGGCCAAAACACACTTCAGTTCGTCGTGAGCTTCGGCATCATGCTTTACCTGCTGTTTTTTCTGCTGCGCGACGGTTCGAGTCTCGCTCTGCGCATCGGCCAGGCGACACCCTTGGATGAACCGCACAAGCGACAACTGGTCAGCAAGTTCACCACAGTGATTCGCGCCACCGTCAAGGGCAACATCGTTGTCGCAGCATCACAGGGGGCCCTTGGCGGGATAATTTTCTGGATTCTGGGGATTCAAGGGCCCGTGCTCTGGGGGGTATTGATGGCTTTCCTGTCATTGCTTCCAGCCGTTGGGGCGGGGCTGATCTGGGTGCCTGTTGCCATCTATTTCCTAGCAACCGGCGCCGTGTGGCAAGGGGTGGTTCTGACCGCCTACGGCATCTTCGTAATCGGCCTGGTCGACAACGTGCTGCGCCCCATCCTAGTGGGCAAAGACACCAAGATGCCGGACTATGTTGTGCTGATATCCACCCTCGGGGGAATGTCCATGTTCGGGCTTACAGGTTTCGTCATTGGACCAGTGATCGCTGCACTATTCATGGCCTGTTGGGATCTTTTCGCACCCAGCCACATTGACGTCACCACCAGCTGAGTGAAATATAGGGCTGTTAAAGTGGCAAACAACCGCTGCTCGCGGCCCACGGCGAAACGGAACCAAAAAAACAAAGGCCTCCAGTAGGAGGCCTTTGAACTTTAGCGACTTGCGCTTTAAATAGGGTGGTAGGACGTACAAGATTCGAACTTGTGACCAACGGATTAAAAGTCCGCTGCTCTACCAACTGAGCTAACGTCCCAACCTGTTGCAACTATCTAGGCGGTAGCTGCAAAGCCTTGAATTATAGCGTCGTTTTTGGAGGCTTTTGGATACTTGTAGCAAGTTTGTCCAACACCCACCCTGCAGCACATTGTCCGAACGTTGCAGTGACCGCCACGACAGAACCATAGCCGTGACAGTTGAGCGAGCCATCGCCATCAACGCTGCATGAGGCATCGGGTGGCGCAACGGCCTCTCGGCTAAAGACACACGCCACACCGATGCTCTTGCCTTCGCGCGGTGCACGATGAAATTTGCGCAAGCGGTAGCGCACTTGCGCCAACAACGGGTCATGTGTGGTCTTAGACAAGTCATCAATATCGACTTTGTGTGCATGCCGCTTGCCCCCTGCCGCACCCACGGCGATATGGGCAACGCCTGCCTTCATCGCCCAGACCGCCAAAGCAGTTTTGGCCTTCACCTGGTCACATGCATCAATGAGCGCATCCACATGCCCCACCGGGAGCAGTCCAGGCCAATTTTCCGGCTCGACAAACTCGTCGATGCACTGCACGACACACCCCGGATGGATCTGGGCAATTCGGTCGCGCATAGCCAGAACTTTAGCTTGACCCACAGTGGACGACAGCGCATGAATCTGCCGATTGATATTGGACTCGGCGACATGATCAAGATCGATCAAAGTGATCCACCCCACCCCGCTTCGCGCTAATGCCTCTGCGGCCCAAGAACCCACGCCGCCAATACCAACGACCACCACATGCGCACTACGGATACGCGAAGCACCAGCAACTCCATACAGACGCTCCAAGCCGCCAAATCGGCGCTGAAGCGCCGTGTCTTCATCAGATTCGTTGATAGCGCCCAGAGGCAGTTCCTGCACGGCTGCCACGTTATTTCAACCGTGACAGGCGCTCCTTGGCAGCCATGGCTGCTTCGGACTGTGGATAGGCTCGCACGAGGTCTTCCAGCGTTTTACGTGCAGTACGGGTGTCCTTGAGCTCGATCTGGCAGTTGGCGATGGATAAAGCTGCTTCAGGTGCGCGCGCATGGGTAGGCGCTTCAGACAACATCAATTTGAAGTTGTTGATGGCCTCTTTGTAGTCGCGGGTAGCGTACTGCGCATTACCGAGCCAAAAACGTGCCGTTGGCGCGTATCCGCTGCGCGGGTATTGCCTTACAAAGGCTGCAAACGCAGCCCCCGCCTCGAGAAACTTGCCCGAACGGAACACTGTCAAAGCCGCTTCAAAGTCGCGCTTTTCAGCAGGGTCTGCCTGAAATTCTTGGCCGTCGAGCTTTACATTGACGGGCTCAAACTGGCGCAAACGCTCATCTACCCCTTGGGCAATGTCTTTTTGGCGGCGTTGCAAGTCGGCAGCATCTTTGAGCAACTGCTCGTTCTGGCCTCGCAGTTTTGCCTGATCAGCGCGAAGAGTTTCAATCTGATTCTGCAAATCCAGCAAGCTTCTGCGAAGCTGGCTGTTTTCCTCATTCAGCTTACGCAACTCTTCGGCAGATCTTTGTCCAGACTGCTGAAGGCCATCAACCCGCTGGCGCATTTCAATGATGGCACGCCGGGCTTCACCATCCTCGAACAACGCCGCGTGGCCGGACGGCGCTAACAGCACCGTCAGAGCCAGCACAGCGAAGGTTCTATGAAGATTGGGCGAGATTTGCTTTTGCATTAGCGGTACGAGAGTTCAGCGCGACGATTTTGCGAATGCACGTCTTCAGTGCCACCCTGGGCCGCCGGCTTTTCTTTACCAAAACTCACGGCTTCCATCTGGCTTTCTGGAACGCCCAGCAGGGCGAACGAGCGGCGCACGGCCTCTGCACGTTTTTGACCCAACGCGAGGTTGTACTCACGGCCGCCACGCTCATCGGTGTGGCCTTCGATCATCACCTTGCGGCCTTGGCCTGCCTTGATGAAGCGTGAATGGGCTTCGATCAATGACTGGAACTCGGACTTGATCACATAGCTGTCATAGTCAAAATAGACGATGCGGCTGACGCCTACGGGGCCCGCACCGTCGCGGCCAGACTGGTTCAAATCGACACCCCGGACTCCGCTTTCACCTGTGGTGCCAGAGTTTGCACCGCTGTTTGCGCCACCCATGGTCGATGTGGCTGTTTTGTCTTCTACCGGCACATCGTCCAACTTGACGCCAGAGCTGCATCCTGCAACGAGCGCTACGATAGTAAGGGCAAAGGTTATACGTTTGATCATCCAAAAATCTCCTGAAAACTTGATAACTGAATTAGTGTGAAAGTTCACTGCTTTTGAAACGGACCCCAGTCCGGTTCGCGAATGTCCCCCGCCTGCCCCGCAAGGCGGGCTTTTATTTTTCCGTCAAGGGTAGTCGTCATCAAAGACTCCCGACCTTGCTGTTGGGTGGCGTAAACGATGAGCTTGCTATTGGGAGCAAAACTGGGGTTCTCATCGGCAGCGCTGTCAGTCACTGCATTGACTGTTCCTGTCGAAAGGTCCATGACGTGCAACTTGAACGCTCCACCCACGCGCGAAATGTATGCAAGCCAGCGCCCGTCCGGACTGACGCTGGGCGAAATGTTGTAGCTGCCAGTGAAAGTGACACGCTCGGCGTTACCCCCGGAAGCACCGACCTTGTAGATCTGGGGCGCACCGCCCCGGTCACTGACGAAATAAATGAAACGACCATCACCAGAAAAAGAAGGCTCAGTGTCGATGCCAGCGCTCTGCATGAGTCGCCGCGGCTCTCCGCCGTTTGCATCAATCGTGTACAGCTGGGAACCCCCGTCGCGACTCAACGTCACCGCCAATGAGCGTCCATCTGGAGCCCAGGCCGGAGCACTGTTGGAGCCACGGAAGTTTGCAATCAGGCGCCTGCGTCCTGAGGCGACATCGTGAACGTATACCACGGGTTTGCGCGACTCAAAGGACACATACGCCAGTTGTCCGCCATTGGGTGACCAGGCTGGCGAAATGATGGGCTCGGGGCTCGACAATGCGGACTGGGCATTTTCACCATCGGAATCAGCCACCCAGAGGCTGTACCGCGACCCCGTTTTGGTCACATACGAAATACGCGTAGAAAATACGCCTCGCTCGCCCGTCAGCTTTTCATAGATGAAATCGGCGATGCGGTGGGACACAAGTCGAAGGTCGCCCTGAGTAACGACAAAACTTTGTCCACCCAGGTCCTGCCCCTTGACCACGTCCCAAAGCCTGAACCGGACATCGAACCGACCATCTGCCAAGCGCGTGACGCTGCCGGTAGCCAACGACTCCGCATTCCTTTGCTTCCACAGAGCCACGTCGGGCCGCGAGGTCTCATCCAGCGATGCGCCGGTCGCGTCAACGGCAGCAAATTGGCCGCTGCGTTCCAGGTCGGCCAGCACAATCGCAGAGATTTTTTGCGGCGACTGCGCTTCTGAACGGAACGAAGCAACCGCAATGGGCCGCTGGGTCAAGCCCACGCCCACCACCTCTACGCGGAACTGGGCCAGCGCTGGCAGGGAGGGGGTGGCAATCAGCGCGGCCAGCATGTGGCGGCGCAACGGATGCGGCGGGGCCGCGGAAATTGGGTTTTGGGAGTTGCGATCAGTGGTCATTGGCAGCCAGCATTCGCTGAACAGGGGCCGAAGGGCAAACCTGGATGTTACACACAGCAGAGAAGCCCCTGTGACAAACTGTGCGGGCAAAAGTTCGCAACCGTAAAATCGCGAACGCATGCAATCTACAGACACTGGCGCAACGCCTTCCCAAGAATCTCCCACCGCGCCCAGCCTGACCGCGCGCCTTAGGCGCCTGTCCGTGTACTTTGGCAATCAGCGCATGGCATGGACTGTGGCCGTAGTGGCCACTCTTGTCGGGGCGATCACAGAGCCACTTATCCCCGCACTGCTACAGCCGCTGCTGGACAAAGGTTTCACCCAGGGCACCCTGCAGCTTTGGATGGTGCCGGTGGCCATCCTCGGGGTTTTTCTTGTGCGGGGTGTTGCTCAGTTTGTCGGCCAATACGCGCTTGCACGCATAGCCAACGAGGGCATGCTGGCACTGCGGCAGGCACTTTTTGCGCGCGTACTGGCAGCAGAAATGGGGTTGTTTACACGCCAGTCTGCCAGTACCTTGTCGAACACCGTGGTGTACGAGGTTCAAACGGGCGCCACACTGCTTGTGCAAGCGCTGCTGGGGCTCTCGCGCGATGGTTTCACACTGGTGGCTCTGCTGGTCTACCTGCTTTACCTGAACTGGCAGCTCACCCTGATTGTTGCGGTGGTGGTGCCCGGGGTCGCCTGGATCATGAAAACGCTGTCGCGCCGCCTCTATCACCTGACCAAAAGCAGCCAGCAGGCCACGGATGAGCTGGCCTACGTGGTGGAAGAAAACGTGCTCGCGCATCGCATGGTGCGACTGCATGGTGCGCAGGCCGACCAAGCCAGCCGCTTTGCGGGCCTCAGCCAAAGTTTGCGGCGGCTTGCGATCAAATCCACCATTGCATCCGCTGCCATGACCCCGCTGACCCAACTGCTCGCCGCGGCGGCGTTGTCGGTCGTAATTTGCATCGCTCTGTGGCAAAGCCGTGGCGTTGTGGACACCAAAGATGTCACGGTCGGTGGCTTCGTGTCATTCATTACGGCCATGTTGATGCTCATCGCCCCCATACGGCGTCTGGCGGACGTGGCCAGCCCGATCACGCGCGGCGTGGCGGCACTGGAGCGGGGCCTGGGACTGCTTGGAGACACGGGGGCCGAAACCGGTGGCCAGCACCGCGTAGACCGCGCACAAGGCGCACTCACACTTGACAACGTGACGGTGTCGTTTGGACCCGATCACACGCCCGCGCTGGACCGAGTGAGCCTGCGGGTCGAGCCTGGCGAGATCGTTGCGTTGGTGGGCCCATCGGGTGCAGGCAAGACCACGCTAGTCAACCTTTTGCCGCGCTTTGCACTGCCTGCGTCTGGCCAGATTTTGGTAGACGGGCACGCCCTTCCCGAATGGGACCTGGGGTCGCTCCGATCACAGTTCGCCATGGTCAGCCAGGACGTGGTGATGTTCAATGACACCATTGCAGCCAACGTTGTACTCGGTCATGCAGTGGATGAAAAACGCGTACATGAATGCTTGGCAGCGGCAAATCTGGCAGAGCATGTGGCAGCACTTCCACAGGGCATTCACACGGTGGTGGGCCACAACGCCACACAGTTGTCTGGCGGGCAGCGCCAGCGCCTGGCGATTGCGCGTGCGCTGTACAAGGACGCTCCCATCCTGATTCTGGACGAGGCCACCTCGGCCCTGGACACCGAATCGGAGCGCCTGGTGCAGGAAGCGCTACAGCGGCTGATGCAGGGGCGTACCACGCTGGTGATTGCCCACCGCCTGTCTACCATTGAACACGCAAACCGTGTGGTGGTGATGGAACGGGGTCGTATTGCCGAACAAGGCACACACGATGAGTTGATGGCACGCGGCGGGCTTTATGCGCGCCTTCAAACACGTCCTGCAGCGGTTGATGAACGCTTGCCTACGAACCAAGCGGTTGTGCCACGCGGGCTTGCCTAACAAGCACGGTAACCCGAGCAAAGAGAGCAAAACACTTGCTTACCACTTGCCCCGGTTCGGTTGCCGCTTTCGGATAGCGGCTGCGATCTTCTCGGCAGAATCCGTGCGGCTCGCGCGCATGGCGAAGTCGGTGGCCGTGAGCCCCAACTGGTTCTTGAGCGTGGGGTCGGCACCCTCTTCCAGCAGCAATTGCACAGCCTCGGTCGAGCCGTAGTGTGCGGCCATCATGAGTGGTGTGGTTCCATTGGGAGACGCGGCATCGATGTAGGCGTGGCGCTCCAGCAGCAGCGAGATGATTTGCGCGTGCTGGGGTGACCCCGCCGATGCCGCGTAGTGCAGCGGTGCCCACCCGGTTTTGTTCACATCCGCATCGCGCGCAATCAGCGCCTTGACGGCATCGACGTTCCCCTTGAGGGCGGCCATCATCAACGGGCTTTCATCCTGCCCATTGCGCGCCTCCACATTGGTTTGCCGCGCGGCCATCAGTGCGTTGAATGCCTTGATTGAGCCGCCTTGCAACGCCAGCGTCAGCCCCACTTGTCCCTTGGGATCCCGTGTGTTCGGATCAAACCCACGGCGCAGCAACACCGTGATGGCATCACCGTCGTCACGCTGTATTGCGATAAAAAAGTCCTCGAAAGCGCCCGCTTGCGCAGGCACCGAAAAAACCCCGCAAGCTGCGAGCGCGAGGGCCGCCAACGTGGCGCGCCGATGCAAGGCCGTCATACCGCCACCCCCTTGAACAGAATGTTGAAATTGTGGCTGGTGGCCTCTGCGACTGATTCCAGTGCGATGCCTTTGGTTTCTGCCACCTGCCGGGCCACGTAGGGCACGTACGAAGGGTTGTTGGTTTTGCCCCGGTACGGTACCGGAGCGAGATAGGGGCTGTCGGTCTCGATAAGCATTCTGTCCAGCGGGACGAAGGCCACCACGTCGCGCAGCTCCTGCGCACTCTTGAAGGTCACAATGCCGGAGAACGAAATGTAGTACCCCAGATCCAGCGCCGCCCGCGCGACCTGCATGGACTCGGTGAAGCAGTGAAACACCCCCCCGGCCCGGTTGGCGACGCCATCTTCACCCTCCTCCCGCAAGATCGACAGCGTGTCTTCAGACGCGCTGCGGGTGTGAATGACCAACGGCTTCTCACACGCGCGGGCCGCGCGGATGTGGTTGCGAAAGCGGTCGCGCTGCCACTCCAGGTCGGCAATGCTGCGCCCGCCCTTGCGGTCCTCCATGCCGTAATAGTCCAACCCCGTTTCGCCGATGGCCACCACCCGGGGCAGGGCTGCACGGGTCAGCAAGTCCTGGACGGTGGGCTCGGTCACGCCTTCGTTATCCGGGTGAACCCCCACCGTGCTCCAGAAGTTGTCATGGGCCATGGCCAGGCCGTGGACGGACTCGAACTCTTCCAGCGTGGTGCATATGCACAAGGCCCGCGTCACTTGCGCCGCTTCCATGGCCTGGCGGATGGCAGGTAACTGGCTTACCAGCTCCGGAAAGTTGAGATGACAGTGCGAATCAGTAAACATGCAGTTTCAAAAAATAAAATGCCGACCAGCCTGCGCGGGTCGGCATGGACACCAGCCAGAAAGTCAGATCGTTTGGGTCGGGCGATCAGAGCCGAGGGCAGTGCCCAGCAACTCTTCGATCTTGAGCTTCAGCTGACGGGACTTTTCGTCCTTAGGGAATTGGATGCCAACACCTTGCGTGCGGTTGCCAGCGGCCCGGGCAGGCGTCACCCAAGCCACGCGGCCAGCTACGGGATAACGTTGCGTGTCGTCCGGCAAAGTCAGCAGCACATACACATCATCCCCCAGCTTGTAGTCCCGCTGGGTCGGGACA
The DNA here is from genome assembly GCF_046314175.1 of Acidovorax sp. Taxonomy (GTDB): domain Bacteria; phylum Pseudomonadota; class Gammaproteobacteria; order Burkholderiales; family Burkholderiaceae_C; genus Acidovorax. The sequence continues at coordinate 9,494 of NZ_JBKBXG010000110.1, forward strand.
AAAATGCCCCCTTCAGCAAAAAAGGGAATGTAGGCCGCGTACAGGGCCCCCTTTTCCTTGATGGCCAGCTGCATGACGCTGGGGCGGGGCGCGGTGGATGGACTGCTCATGGGTGGGGTGTCTATGGCTTAGTGCTTGGAGTGTAGGGTGTTTCGCGCCTGAGCGACAAGCGCCTCCAGCATGAGTCCGGCGTTGAACGGGTGATCCGCCGTGCGCGCCGCCTTGGTCAAGGCGCGCGACCAACGCGTGAGCGCTCCCAGCGAAGGTGCTTTAGGCAGGTCTGCGGGCGCAAAGTAGCGCGGGGCAGCGCCGACATGGGCGGCCAGCAGGTCGTGGCATAGCTTTTGCAACGCATCTATGACCTGCGCTGGCGCCCAGTCGCCCAGCGCGGTCACATCACCGCGCGCCACGGCCTGCGGCAAGGCCGACCATGCCTGTGGACTGCGGCCGGAATGCGCCAGCGCCAGCGCGTCATCGGGCCGACCGCCGGCGGCACGTAAAAAAGACGTTGCTGCGTCACGCGCGATGCCTTGTGCCTGCATCCAGGCGAGCATCTCGCCGTCCACCGGCCAGACCATGGTGTGGCCCAGGCAGCGGCTGCGGATGGTGGGCAGCAACTGGTGGGCGGCTTCGCTGGCCAGCACAAACCGCACGTCCCCGGGCGGTTCTTCCAGTGTTTTGAGCAGCGCATTGGCCGTGATGTGGTTCATCTGCTCGGCCGGGTACACCAGAACGGCCTTGCCTCGCCCCCGCGCTGACGTGCGCTGAGAGAACTCGACCGCGTCGCGCATGGCCTCTACCCGGATCTCGCGGCTGGGCTTGCGCTTTTTGTCGTCAATGTCCGCCTGGGCCTTTTCCGACAGGGGCCAGCCCAGCGCCATCATCTGCACCTCGGGCATCAGCACGCACAGGTCGGCATGCGTGCGCACGTCGATGGCGTGGCAACTGCTGCACTGGCCACAGGCACCTTGGTCCGTCGGCGCATCACACAACCACGCGCGCACCAACTCCATCCCCAGGCGGTATTGCCCCAGTCCCGATGGCCCTTGCAATAACCAGGCGTGGCCGCGCTGGGCCAACAGGCTGGTGCGCTGCGCGGCAATCCATGGCGCAAGGGCAGCCGTAGCCGCAGTAAGCGCTGCATCGCTCATCGTGTCACCCCCTGGTTGGCAACCATGATGGCCAGCCAGCCTTTGCGCACAAAGACGCTGGTCAGCTGCTGCCACACGCGGTGCCGGTCCTGCGCTGCATCAAGGCGGGCAAAGCGATGGGGTGCAGCGGCTGCGCGGTCCGCATAACCTTGGGCCACACGGCGGAAAAACTCTATGGGCTGGGCCTCAAAGCGGTCGGGAACGCGCGCACCGGCTAGGCGCTCGGCGGCGACCTCGGGGGCCAGGTCAAACCACACCGTCAGGTCGGGCTCACGCATCAAATCAGGGTCTAGCGCTAGTCCCGTCTGCGCAAGACGCTCTAATGTTGATAGCACTCCAAGATCGAAGCCGCGCCCTGCCCCCTGGTACGCAAACGTGGCGTCAGTAAACCGGTCACACAGCACTACGTCGCCCCGCGCCAGGGCGGGCTCGATGACGTTGCGAAGGTGGTCGCGGCGTGCAGCAAAGATCAGCAGCGACTCGGTCAGCGCATCCATGGCGTCGTTCAACACCATGTCGCGCAGCTTTTCGGCCAGCGGTGTGCCACCGGGCTCGCGGCTCACGGTGACCGAACGGCCCTGGGCCCGAAAAGCCGCCGCCAGGCCGTCGATATGCGAGGACTTGCCTGCCCCGTCGATGCCTTCAAAGGTGATGAAAAGACCGGGTCGTGACATGAAAACCTTGGGTTGATCAAGCGGGGCCGCAGGCTTGCGCCGATCACTGGCCACGCTGGTAGCGGTTGACGGCGCGGTTGTGTTCGTCGAGCGACGCGCTGAAGTGACTGGTGCCGTCGCCCTTGGCCACAAAGTACAGGGCGCGCGTGGCTTCGGGCTGCACGGCCGCCAGCAGTGACGCCTTGCCCGGCATGGAAATCGGCGTGGGTGGCAGACCACCTCGGGTGTAGGTGTTCCACGGCGTGTCGGTCTGCAGGTCGCGCCGACGCAGGTTGCCGTCAAACTTTTCGCCGAGGCCATAGATGACCGTCGGGTCGGTCTGCAGCAACATTCCAATACGCAGGCGGTTGGCAAAAACACCGGCGATCTGTGCGCGATCGCTGGCGCGGCCGGTTTCCTTTTCGACGATGCTGGCCAATATCAAAGCATCGTCGGGCGACTTAAGCGGCGTGTCCGCTGCGCGCTGGGCCCAGGCGGCTTCCAGACGCCGGTCCATTGCGTGCATGGCGCGGCGCAACAGCGCGATGTCGCTGGAGCCTTTGGCATAGGTGTAGGTATCCGGGAAGAATCGCCCCTCCGGGTGCACGCCAGGCCGCCCCAGTTGGGCCATCAGCGCTTCATCGGTCAGGCTGGCAGAGTCGGGCTTGAGCTGGTCTTCCCGCGCCAGCGCCTGGCGCACCTGGCGCCAGTTCCAGCCTTCGACCAAGGTGATGGCGCGCAGGCTTTCTTCGCCGCGCACCAGTTTCTGCAGCAGGCTGTGGGGCGTGGTGCCAGGGGGAATTTCGTAGTTGCCCGCCTTGATGGCACGGTCCTGGCCAGAGAATCTAAACCATGCATAGAGCAGGCGCGCGTCGGTCTGCGCGCCCGCAGTCACCACGTCGCGGGCCACGCCACGGGGTGTGGTGCCAGGCTCAATGGCCAGCTCCAGCGCCTCACTGCCAGCCACCATGGGCTGGTGCAGCCACCAGAAAGCCGCACCACCCGACGCGATCACCGCCAACACGATCAGAACCAGTAAACGTCGCACAACCTTGCTGCCTTCATAGATGGGAGCGGGCATCATAATTCAGCGATGACTTACCCCTTGAACGGCATTGCCCCCCTGTCCCATCTCGGCGTGATTCGCGTGGAAGGCGAAGACGCCGCCAAGTTTCTAAACGGCCAGCTCACCCAGGATTTCGCCCTGCTGGGCTTCGATCAGGCCCGCCTCGCCGCATTTTTGTCGGCAAAAGGCCGCATGCAGGCGACTTTCCTCGGCTTCAAGCGGAGCGCCACCGAGGTGCTGCTCGTCTGCAGCTATGACCTGCTGGCCCCCACGCTCAAGCGCCTGTCAATGTTCGTGATGCGGGCGAAAGCGAAACTGACGGACGCCACGGGCGAGTTTGCCTTGTATGGCCTGGTCGGCGATACAGCGGCCACAGCAGCAGGCAGCAACCAGGCGACCTGGGCAAAGACGGACGTCGGCGCCGCAACGGTCGTTCATTTGTACCCCGCCGTCGGACAACCCCGCGCCCTGTGGGTGGCGCCGGTGGGCACGCCCTCCCCCCAAGGCTCCGCGCTGGACCCAGCACTGTGGCAATGGAGCGAGGTGCGCAGCGGTGTGGCCACGTTGACCACGCCGGTGTTCGAGGCATTTGTGCCGCAGATGCTCAACTACGAATCGGTGGGTGGGGTGAACTTCAAGAAGGGCTGCTATCCAGGCCAGGAGGTCGTGGCGCGCAGCCAGTTTCGTGGAACGCTCAAGCGCCGAGCCTATATTGCGCATGCGCCAGCGGATGTGGCTGTGGGATCAGAAGTGTTTGCAACCACCGACCTGGAACAGCCGTGTGGCACCGTGGTGCAAGTGGCAGCGGCTCCCGAAGGTGGCTTTGACGTCATCGTGTCGCTGCAAGTGGCCGCTGCGCAGGCGCAGGGCCTGCAGGTGGGTGCTCCAGACGGCGTGGCGTTGTCCCTGTTGCCCCTGCCCTACAGCCTGCTCGAAGACATCTGACTGAAGTCAAAATGAATTTTTAGCAAAAAATGGCTCTAGCGCTTAATGGTAAAGCGCTAGTAGCTCACATTTTTATAGCATATCACTGCAACTGCCGCACCATCGCAATGTGCGTAAGACCTGCCTCTTGCCACGGCTCGCCCACCACGGCAAACCCGGCTCGGCGATAAAACCCTTCGGCGCTGCGTTGCGCGTGCAGTTGCACCTCGCCGTCTCTCCGGTCGCGGGCGGCTTGCACCAATGCGTCCAGCACATGGCGCCCCCACTGCGCCCCGCGCACCGACCGGTCTACCGCCATGCGCCCGATGCGCCCCACGCGGGGCGCGGCCTGCAGCAGGCGCCCAGTGGCCACAGGCATACCCAGGCGGTTGTAGACCACCGCATGGCGCGCGGTGGCGTCCAGCGCATCGGCTTCGATCTCGGCCGGAATGCGTTGCTCATGGACAAACACCGCGGTGCGCAAACGCGCCGCATCCCGCCCCAACGCGTTCCAGTCGCCGGTCTTGACCTCGGCCATCTCGGCGCCCGCCTCGAAGGTTTCGAAGATCGCGCGCAGCGCAGGCGGCACCGGCCGCGAGGTTTGGGTGGCCGGGTCCGCAAACACATAGACCAACTCACCCGACACCAGCAACTGGTCGCCGCTGAAAATGCCTGCCTCGAACAAGCTGGACGAATTGCCCACGCGGGCGCAGCGCAGCCCCACGTCCAGCGTGTCATCGAGGCGCGCCGATGCGTGGTATTCGAGCGTGGCCTTCTTCACGTACATCTCGCCGCCCAGGGTCTGCATGCTGGCCTCGTAGGGCAAGGCCAGCCCGCGCCAGTAGTCAGACATGGCCGTGTCGATGTACATGAGGTAGTGCCCGTTGAACACGATTTTTTGCATGTCCACCTCGGCCCAGCGCACGCGCAGGCGGTGGAAACATCGGAAGTCACTGCGTTGCATTTTTTAAGTCACTCCATGGAAAAAGCCCGGCGCAGCGCACCAGCGGCGTCGGCATGGGCCTTGCGCGCTTCAGGAATAGCGCGGCCCATCTTGATGAATTCGTGGGTCACACCCCGGTAGATTTCCAGGTCCACCGGCACACCGGCCAAGCGCAGCTTGTCGGCATAGTCGATGCCTTCATCGACCAGTGGATCGCATTCGGCCAGCCCCACCCAGGCGGGAGCAACGCCATCGACATCGGGCGCGTGCAGCGGGGCAAAACGCCAGTCCTCGCGCTCTTCGCGGCTGTGCACGTAATTGCCGAAGAACCAGCTGATGGCGGGCTCCTCCAACACCAGGCCGCGCGCAAACGTGGCGTGCGACGGCGTGTCCTGGTGGGCTGCGCAGCCGGGGTAGATCAACAGTTGCAGCGCCAGCGGCAAGCCGGCGTCCCGCGCCAGGATGGCATTGACTGCAGCGAGCGTGCCGCCTGCACTGTCGCCACCCACAGCCAGGCGGGTGGGGTCTGCGCCGAAAGTGGCCGCATGGGTTGCAAGCCACTGCAGCGCATCCCAAGCGTCGTTAGTGGCGGTAGGAAAGCGGTGCTCGGGCGCCAGCCGGTAGTCCAGTGACACCACCATGCAGCCCGCCAGGCGCGCCAGTTCACGGCAGAGGATGTCGTGCGTGGCAATG
>NZ_JBKBXG010000111.1:0-14638 GCF_046314175.1 Acidovorax sp.
AAAGGGAACGAAAGAGCCAGCGAAAACGGGTCATAGGGATGTGGTGGGTCGGATGGGAATCAGCAGGTCGGTGCGCAGGTCTGCCTGCGCGGCGTTGCGGGGGGAGTTGAGGTAGTGCTCCAGCGTGGGGCGGTCGTCCGGCTCATAGCCGCTGGCCGGGAGCCAGCGTGTGTGGATGGCCGCCAGTGCGGCGTTGATGCGCGTATAGGGGCCAGTGAGTGTGTGGCGTGCATACAGCCCTTCGGGGATGTCCAGCCGTTCCAGCCCGTTGTCTGCCGCTGAGGGCGCGTCGGGGAGCACCACGGCCGCGTAGTAGCGAAAGCTGCCGCCCTCCACGTCCTGCGGGTCTCCGCACGATGCGCCCAGCCGGTGGACCGCGCGCTGGCCGCACTGCAGGTACAGCCGCCGCTGCGTGTGGGGGATGGTGGATGGCGGCCCCTGGTGGCGCAGCGCATGCAGGCGCTGTGCCGGGCGCTCGACGATATGCACGGCCAGCGTTTGCTCGGCCTTTGCATGCGCGTTTGCGTGCGCGTTTGCGTGCGCGTTTGCGGCGCCTGAATCCAGGATGAGGCGGTGCATGTCCCGCTGGAACGCCCGTGGCGACTGCCCGGTGAACTGGCTGAACGCACGGGTGAAGGCCTGCGGGCTGTCGTAGCCCACCTCCATCGCCACCTGGGTGATGCTCTGCCCGCCTTGCTCCAGCAGCCGCGTGGCCAAGGCCAGGCGCACGCGGCGCACCGTGGCGGCCACGGTTTCGCCCGCAATGCTGCTGTAGACGCGGTGGAAGTGGAAAGGGGAAAAGTGGGCAATGGCGGCCAGGTCCTCCAGCCGATGCGCTGCCAGCGGGTGCGCCACGATGTGGGCGACCACGCGGGCCACGCGGTCGCGGTAGTGCTGATCGGCGCTCTGGTCCAGGCTCATGGCTGCAGAGTGTGCCGCAGCTTGCGCGCCGGTACTTAGCCGATCTTGCTACTTTGTGGCCTGGTGCCGCGGCAGCGCTGCGCTACTTAGAGCGGCTAAAAAAAATCAGCGAAGCGGTTCTGGCTAGGAGGCTGTCGGACTTGGAGCGTCGATAGCGAAAATTGGCCCCAGCGAGGACAGTTTTTGCCGGATTTGCAGCCCCATAGCCCAGCTATGGGGCAAAAAGACGGTAAAAAATGGACCGCTGCGGCCGATTTGCAGCCGACGATTTCCAAGTCCGACAGCCTCCTAGGCGCTGCGTCGCAGGCAGTACGAGCAGTACGACAAGACGCGGCAACAACGCCAGAAGAGTTTTGTTAGCTGCTCTTATTGCCCAAACACCAGTGCCTGGTGCGCCCCCACACCCGCCAGCACCCCTTCGGCCGAGGCCAGCGTGGCGTTGTGCCGCATCAGCGTCAGGTCGCCTGCGGCATACACGCCGGGCACGGTGGTCATCTTGGTGTTCGCATCGGTGCGGAGGTACGGGCCCATGGGCCCATCGTCGAACGCGCAGCCCAGTTGCTCGGCCAGCGGGCTGGCAGGGCGGGTGGTGGCGGCCACATACAGCGCATTCAGCGGCACCACGCGCGCATCGCTAGTGGCTTGCAGCCGCGCACCCTGCATCGCCTGGCCCGGGCCTTCCAGCGCGGCGATGGGTGCGGGCTCGATGGCAATGCCCAGCGCCAGCAGTCGCTCGCGCTCGGCGCTCTCCAGCGTGGTGTCGCCGTTCAGGAAGAGGGTGGTCGACCCCCAGTCGGCAATCAGCTGCGCGTGCATGGCCGAGCCTGCCGAGTGGTAGAGCACGCCCAGCCGCTGGCCTGCAAATTCATAGCCGTGGCAATACGGGCAGTGCAAAACCGATGCGCCCCAGCGCTCGCGCAGGCCGGCAATCTCGGGCAGGCCATCCAACACGCCAAACGCCAGCACCAGCTTGTGGGCCTCCAGGGTTGCGCCATCGTCCAGCACCACTTCAAACCCGTTCTCGGGTGACCCCGCCCGTTGCTGCGCCGTGGCCGACACCACCGTGCCCTGCACAAAACCCACCGTGGGGTAGGCCGCCAGCTTGCGCCGCGCCTGTTCGATCATCGCCAGCGGCGGCTCGCCGTCTTGCCCGAAGAAGCCGTGCGACGCTGCCGCAAACCGGTTGCGCGGCTGGCCTGCATCCACCACACACACCCGCCGCCGGGCGCGCGCCAGCTGCATTGCGGCCGACAGGCCGGCAAAGCTGCCGCCTATCACGATCACCTCATACGCCTGGGTGGTTGTCATTGCTGCTGTCGCCATGCTCCATCTCCTTGTGCCCGTGGCACCCGACCACCATGCGTTCATGAAACTCGGCCGACAGCTGCGCCAGCGTTACCTCGCCCAGCCGCGCCAGCAGCGCCTCTTCGGCCGCCTGGTAGGCGTCGGTCAGCGCGCGGTTCACCGCTTGTTCGACGATGCAGCCGGGGCTCTCCACGCGGTTGCCCACCGCCAATAGCGTAGGCGCGCCCAGCGCCTCGTAGATGTCGCGCAGCGTGATGTCGGTGAGCGGGCACGACAGCACCCACCCTCCGCCATGGCCCTTGGCTGAGCTGACAAAACCCGCATACCGCAGCCCCGCCATCAGGCGGCGCACCACCACCGGGTTGGTCTGCATGGCCTGCGCCATCGCCTCAGAGGTGGCGGGCCCCTCCATCTCTGCCATGTGCAGCAGCGCGTGGAGAACATTGGAAAGTCGGCTATCTCGTTTCATGCAACATTAAAAGTTGCGTGATGCTAGCATGCAACCAGAAACAGTGCTGGCGCACGAACAGAAAGCTACTGAATTGATAGCTGCTGGCGCTTGATAGATAAGCGCTAGAGGTCAATTTGGCTTGATTTTTTCAGACGTTGCCCACCCCTGACCGTTCGGGTTGAGCCTGCCGAAACCCTGCGCTGACCTGGCAATGCCGTTGGACAAGCTCAACGCAAAAGCGCGTATCCACCACACGCAACACACCATGACCCAACCCACCACGTCCCCCTTCACCGACCCCGCCGCCGTCGCCCGCTACGCCGAAGGCCCACGACGCAACGTGCCCGGCTACGACAGCCTGCTGCGCATGTCCCGCATCCTGCTGGCCGAGCGCGTGCCCGCCCACGGCCGCGTGCTGGTGGTGGGCGCGGGCGGCGGGCTGGAACTGGAAGACATGGCGCGGGCGCAACCCGGCTGGCGGTTTGACGGCGTTGACCCGAGCCAGCCCATGCTGGACCTGGCCGCGCAGCGGCTGCAAAGCGCGGGCGTGCCTGGCGACCGCGTCACGCTGCACCACGGCTATGTGCAGAGCGCACCGGCCGGGCCATTCGATGGCGCTACTTGCCTCCTGACTTTTCACTTTGTGCCGCGCGAGGAGCGCGTGCCCATGGCGGCGGAGATCCGGCGGCGGCTCAAGCCCGGGGCACCGCTAGTGGTGGCGCATCTGAGCGTGGCGGATGACGCAGGTGCTGGCGGCGAGGGCGGGGCAGGGGAGCGCGGCCTGTGGCTGTCACGCTACGCCGCGTTTCAGGCGGCGTCCGGTGTGCCGCCCGAGCATGCGGCCAGGGCGCGGGACAAGATTGCGGCGGAGCTGGCGGTGCTGACGCCGCAGGAAGACGAGGCGATTCTGCGCGAGGCTGGGTTCACCGATGTGCAGATGTTTTACATGGGGTTTGCGTTTAGAGGATGGCTGGCGCGGGCGTGATCGGCACGAAAGACCGTACTCGGCTATGAGCCGTCGCTGATGGAATCAAGAAGCAGACATTCAACGTTTGACATGAGATGCCAGGCCCGGGTTGACGGGACCGGTCCTCTCGGTGGAAGGGTTTGGCGTCACAGCTTGGGCTTAGCCGTGATGGCATCGATGTAAATCAGGCCCTTTGTTTGGGCCGCTTTGATCTTGCGATCCAGCATTTGAGAGAAGGTCAGTAGTCCTTCCAGAACCACGATCAAGTCTGCCCCATCTATGAACACCGTCTTGATTGCTTTTCCGGTGACCAGCGACCCAACAACATGCTCGCTATAGCCGTGAATCGAGAAGAAGAGCCCACGCCCATACATTTTCCCCTCGATCTTTCCTGCGAACTGATAGACGGCCTCGTTCGCCGCACTTTTATCCTGCCACTTCGCCTCGATGATGTAGTGCTCGCCGTCGTACTTAACCGACCCGTCAATCTGTTCTCCATTTACACGGAACGGTTCGGTGACGTCTAACGAATTGAGTTTGGATAGCTCTTGAAGGATCTCTTCCAATGCATAGCCGCGTTTAGCGCCTGCAGTCTCTCCTTGGAGTAGCGAGATAAAGCGGGCTTTCAAATCAGGCAGAGTAACCGCCGAAGATTTTGCTGTTGCTTCTTTCCGCTCACGCTCCCTGCGCTGCATCTGGATCTTGTGATCGCGAATCTCTTGCAGGATCTTTAGTTGCGCGATTGAGCGTTCTGCTTCCGATTTGTCCAACTTCTTTAATTTTTCGAAGTAGTAAGAATCGAACTGTTTCCAGTTGAGAAGCGACTGAAGCATTGATCGGAACTGGCCGAGACCTTCGTCTGGCTTTGCCGACAAATGATCGAACATCGCATCCACGATTGCGTAGCGATGCATTGTCTTATAGTCACCAATCGCTCGAATGTCCGACTTTGTGCAGCTGTTGTTCTCGAAGAACGAGACGATATCGTCCTTTGGCCATAGCAGCTTCAGGATGCATTCGCGCATGCACAACTTGATGTCACTAGGGAACGTCATGGAGCGTGATTCTGACGCCTAACGCCCGAGGTAAGCGGCGCCGGAGGGAGCGTAGCGACTGCAGGGCACCGTCAAGGACCAGGAAAATGGTGAAGCCATAGCCCTTGTTGGCGTCCGCTTGACCAACCAGCTAGGCTTGTGGGTCTGTGCGAAGTGATACAAATTGACGGGATGCCCATAGAAGCGGAATGTTTACGAAACATGAAAAAACATCCAGACCCTCGCATTGGAATTTCTGAGCTATTTCTTTGCCTGCTGCGTGCACCTTGAATGATCGCCGCTCTATATGTTTATCCTTGTGTTTTCATATAGTGGCTCGAGATCATTTATGGTTATTTTTGATTGGCAAAGCAGTATCAAGGAGAAATAAATATAGCAGAACAAAAAAGTCCATGTTGATGATGAAATGGAATTTCCATTTGTAAAAATGCTGTTGAGTCTTGATGCGGCATTCCCATGTGCTGCAGTATTGCGGGTGGCATAAAGTAAAGGCAGAATCAAAAATGAAAGCCAGTGTTTATGGTCATCGAAACCTATTTGTGTCGAGCTTTTCGTTACGTTGGCTGCGATGGCTTCTTGGCGGAGGATCTTGCCCGTGGCGTGGACAAGCCTTCTGGCCTGTTCACTATTGGCCTGCTGGATTCCAAAATCAACATCCGTTCTGCATGGCGTTTCCGAAATTGTGCATAGATTCGAGAACTTCAGACCGGTTGAGTTGCTGATTTTGTTGTGAATTTTTGGAAACCTTTTCTTGAATGTTAGGTATGTAGAAGGAATGAGGATTTCGCGTATTTTGGTTGTTGTTGCGGCTTGTCGCATGTTGTGCGACTCCACGGCTATCCCTCGAAGGACGTACTGCGCGACGAAGTTAAAATTCTTATCAGGCGCGATTTTTATATATTCTTTGAGTAGGTCAAATATTGAGATGCTAGAGAGGCCCCCACTCACCACTCCTGAGATGGGGATGCTTTTGTGTAGTTGGTGAGAAATTCGTTCAAGGGAATATTCGATAGATTTGCTGTCGGTTAATGCTGCGCCGTGACTCAGATGGCTGGCCAAATATAGGTCGTTGTACGAGCTATTGGTCGCAGACCACAGGGAATTGAAGGCTAAATCTGGTCTGCGTGGCAATTGCGAGTACGCATCAATAAGGCCTGTTACCGCTACGTATGGAATATTTTCTGGATTTGCCCATGACGCCGGATGGAGGCGCTTGAAGTTGGCGTACCACAAAAATCTTTGATGATTCTTCGGGAGCATTTGCGCTTCATGCCTAGCAGGCGTGTAGTCGGTGACTATCTCTCCGAGAATCTGAAGTCTTGTTTTTTGCGGCATGCCTGTTTTGATCAGTGGTGTGTTGAAAGATGAAGCCTAACTTTTGAATTCGCCGGCGGCCGAAGGTGGTCCGGTGGAATGATAAGCTAGGCCTCAGGCTTAAAGCCGTTATACTTAACGGCCAACCTGATAACCCTCTCTACGGCTCGCGCCTCACTTTCAGTAAAGTGCGCCTCTTCGCCATGCGGTGTTTCTCGGAGCTTCTTCTTTAGCTTGTACAGCTTGTATGCACCCGCAATAATTCCAATTATTCCACCGCCAATGGCGATAGGAACCCAAATTGGAGTTGCAGAAATAATACCGGCAGACATCAGTGCACCAGTAAGCCCGGTTGCTCCAATAGTTGTGCCAAAAACTCCCGCGCCACCAATCACTGCGGATGCCGCTCCGGTAGCTACCGCGACGCCGGTTCCCAAGGCAGCAACCCCGCCAACTAGCACACTGGCAACGGCTGCTGTACTTAAATATGTACCAGCAACATATCCCCCCCCAGCAGCTGCAGTGACGATTAGGCCGCCGGCAGCGTGGGGAACAAGAGTACCGCCTGCAGCAAGTGCGGCGATTATCGGGACTAAAGGTATTGGCATAGGACCTTCTTTTTGGATCTAACGTAATGTAGACCGCACCAAGCCGCAGGCCATAACTGGCGCTTGCGGTCTAGATTGGTATAGAAAAAACGCGGAAAAGGGCTTACAGCCTTGCTTTCCGGTATGCGTGCTGTACAAATATGCAGTACTAAATTCAGCCATGAAACCCGCCGCCTCTCCTACATTGCGCGCCACACGGTTGCTGGATCAAGCCGCAAGCAAATTTGTTACAAACACTATAGCCCACGCACCGAGCGGGCCTATGTGAAATGGGTGCGCATGTTCGTGAAATGGCATGGTTTGCGGCATCTGCGAGACAGAGTGCAAGTGGAAATCGAGCGTTTTCTGGGCATGTTGCCCTGGAACTTGCAGCCGGCTGAATGACGGCTTTTGGGCGTTCATCTGAAGGGCTGCTTTGGGCCCCAACCACTCCCTCCGATCTGCATTGAGTCGTAGTGCGACCCCTCCCAGCAGCTTGAGTCACTCAGCATTGATTGATTCTTTGAGCATTTCTAGGTCAAAGTTCAGTCTTGCCTGGCCAAAGTAGACCGCATAGCATCCCTGTCAAGCACCCACCCCCATGAGGTGCTGCATACAAACATGACAGGAGACAAGCCTTGCCATCCACCCGCTGGAGTCACTGCGGCACCGAAGACCTGAGCGTCTTGCAGACCATCTTCTGGTCCGCAGGCGCGTCGCGCAATGCGCTCGCGCAACGCCTGGCCTATTCCAAGAGCAAGGCCAACGCCATGGTCGCGGCGCTGCTCGATGAAGGCCTGCTCGACGAGGTGGGCCTGCAGGAATCCTCTGGCGGCCGGCGTGCCGAAACCCTTCGATTGAGCGAAACCCTGGGCGTGGTGATTGGCGCCGACCTGGGCGCGACCAGCATGCAGGTGGCCGTCATGCGGCCCGACATGACGGTGCTGGCGCGGCACCGTGAGCCCATCGATGTGCGCCAGGGGCCGGGCGTGATCCTGGCGCGGGTGCGGGGGCTGATGCGCGAGCTGTTGGCGCGCTGTGGGCTGGCGCCTAACCAGGTGATTGCCATTGGCATGGGCGTGCCGGGGCCGGTGGATTTTGAAAGCGGGCAGCTCGTCAACCCGCCGCTGATGCCCGACTGGGACGGCTTTTCCATCCGCGACTACCTGCGCGAGGCGTTTGCCGCGCCGGTGTTTGTGGACAACGATGTGAACCTGATGGCGCTGGGCGAGATGTACCGGCTGCAGCGCAATCTGCCCAACTTTTTGGTCATCAAGGTGGGCACGGGCATTGGCTGCGGCATTGTGTGCCACGGGCAGGTGTACCGGGGGGCCAACGGCTCGGCGGGCGATGTGGGCCACATCTGTGTGGACCAGCACGGCCCGCGCTGCCACTGCGGCAACCAGGGCTGTGTGGAGGCGATGGCCGCAACGCCCGCTATGGCGCGCATGGCCGTCGAGGCCGCGCAGCGCGGCGAGAGCGCCCTGCTGGCCGAGCGGCTGCAAAGCACGGGCACGCTGACCATTGAAGACGTGGCCCAGGCCAGCCGCGCGGGCGATGTGGCGGCCAACGCCATCATTCAGCGCGCGGGCAGTCTGGTGGGGCAGATGCTAGCGTCCATCGTCAACTTCTTCAACCCGTCGCATGTGTTCATTGCGGGGCGGGTGACGGACATGGGGCCGCTGTTCCTCGCGTCGGTGCGGCAGAGCGTGTACCACCGGTCGCTGGCGCTGTCTACGCGTCATCTGGAGATTCAATACGCGCCGCTGGCCGACGATGCCGGTGTGGTGGGTGCGGGTGTGCTGGCGATGCAGGAGAGCCTGTCGCGCGCGGGCTCGGTAGCGGGTGCGGGCGTTGGTGTGGGGGCAGCGCGATGAGCGTAGCCGTCGAGTTCCGCAATGTGACCAAGGAGTTTGGCCCCGTGCGCGTGCTGCACGGCGTGGGCTTTGCGTTGCAGCCAGGTCGTGTGTACGGCCTGCTGGGCGAGAACGGCGCGGGCAAGTCCACGCTGATGAAGATTCTGGCCGGGTACGAGAGCCCGACCACCGGCGAGGTGGTGGTGGACGGCGCGGTGCGCGTCCCGGGCGGCGGCTCGCGCGCGGCCGAGGCGCAGGGCATTGTGCTGATCCACCAGGAGTTCAACCTGGCGGACGACCTGACGATTGCGCAGAACATCTTCCTGGGCCATGAGATCAAGCGCGGCCCCTTCCTCGATGACAAGGCGATGCGCGAGAAGACGCGCGAGGCGCTTGCCAAAGTGGGCCTGCCGCTGGACCCGGACACACGCGTGCGCAAGCTCATCGTGGCCGAGAAGCAGCTGGTGGAGATTGCCCGCGCGCTGGCCCGCAATGCGCGCCTGCTCATCATGGACGAGCCCACCGCCACGCTGACCCCGGGCGAGACGGAGCGCCTGTTTGCGCTGATGGCCGGGCTGAAGGCCGCGGGCGTGACCATCATCTACATATCGCACAAGCTCGACGAGGTGGAACGCACCACCGACGAGGTGGTGGTGATGCGCGACGGCCTGCTGGTGGCGCGCGAGCCCACGGCCAGCGTGACGCGGCGGCAGATGGCCAACCTGATGGTGGGCCGCGAGCTGGCGGATTTGTTCCCGCCCAAGCTGCCTGCACCGCAGCACGGCGCACCGGCCATCAAGGTGCGCGGCCTCACGGTGCCGGGGTGGGCCGAGGACGTGAGCTTTGACGTGCGGCGTGGCGAGATCCTGGGCTTTGCCGGGCTGGTGGGCGCTGGCCGCACGGAGCTGTTCGAGGGCCTGCTGGGCCTGCGCCCGCGCTCTGCCGGCACGGTGGACATAGCTGGCAAGCCGGTGAATTTGAAAAGCCCGCGCGATGCGGCGCGCCATGGCCTGACGTACCTGAGCGAAGACCGCAAGGGCAAGGGCCTGCATGTGCATTTCAGCCTGCGGCCCAACCTGACGCTGATGGCGCTGGAGCGCTATGCCAAGCCCTGGCTCGACCCGGCGGCCGAGCAGGCTGCGCTGCGCGATGCGGTGCAGGAGTTCGGCATCCGCACTGGGTCGCTGGAGGTGCGCGCGTCGTCGCTGTCGGGCGGCAACCAGCAGAAGCTGGCGCTGGCCAAGGTGCTGCACCCCGGCCCCGGCGTGGTGGTGCTGGACGAGCCCACGCGCGGCGTGGACGTGGGCGCCAAGCGCGAGATTTATCACCTGGTGCAGCGCTTGGCAGAGCAGGGGCTTGCTGTTGTGGTGATTTCGTCCGAACTGATGGAGCTGATCGGCCTGTGCCACCGCGTGGCGGTGATGCGCGCCGGGCGGCTGCTGACCACGCTGCAAGAACCCAATCTGACCGAAGAGGAGTTGATCGCCCATGCCACAGGTACCCGCTGAAAACGCTACCACCGCAGCGGTTGCCGCAGCACCCGCACCATCTGTGGTACCCGGTGCAGGCCGCCACGGCGGCGCCACGGCCTGGTGGGGCAAGCTGCACGGGCTGGGCCCGGTCATCGGCCTGGTGCTGCTGTGCATTGCCGGCACGCTGCTCAACAGCAACTTCGCCACCTACGACAACGTGATGAACGTGCTCACGCGCACGGCCTTCATCGGCATCATCGCGGTGGGCATGTGTTTTGTGATCATCTCGGGCGGCATCGATCTGTCGGTGGGCTCCATGGCGGCGCTGATTGCGGGCTCAGTCATCCTGTTCATGAACGCGATGGCACCCGTGCTCGGCTCGCCCATAGCGGCCGTGGTGGTGGGCATGCTGCTGGCGGTGGTGCTGGGTGCGGTGTTCGGGCTGGTGCATGGTTTGCTCATCACGAAGGGCCGCATCGAGCCCTTCATCGTCACGCTGGGCACGCTGGGCATCTTCCGCGCGTACCTCACGTACTTCTCCAACGGCGGGGCGATCACGCTGGAGAACGATCTGTCGGACATCTACAGCCCGGTGTACTACGCCAACTTGCTGGGTGTGCCCATCCCGGTGTGGATCTTTTTGCTGGTGGCTGTCATCGGCGGCGTCATCCTGAACCGCACGGCCTATGGACGCTATGTGCAGGCCATCGGCTCCAACGAGCAGGTGGCGCAGTACGCGGCGGTGGATGTGCACAAGATCAAGATCCTGACGTACATGCTGCTCGGCGTGTGCGTGGGCATTGCCACGCTGCTGTATGTGCCGCGCCTGGGCTCTGCATCGCCCACCACGGGCCTGCTGTGGGAGCTGGAGGCGATTGCCGCCGTCATCGTGGGCGGCACGGTGTTGAAGGGCGGGGCGGGCAGCATCACCGGCACGGTGGTGGGGGCCATCCTGCTCTCGGTCATCAGCAACATCCTCAACCTCACCAGCATCATCAGCGTGTACCTGAATGCGGCGGTGCAGGGCTTCGTGATCATCGCGGTCGCCTTCATGCAAAGGGGCAAGCGGTGATGGAGTGGATGGAACAACTCTCCTGGCGTTGTTGCTGTGTCTTGCCGTGCTACTCGCACTGTCTGCGACACAGCGCCTAGCCAGGACCGCTTCGCTGAGTTTTCCAGCCACTCTTTGCGTGCATTTGTTTTTCGAGGTGTTCCCCAGCCGGCCAGCTTCCATGGCCATATTCCAAAGCAACAGGAGACAACGCATGAACAGCCAACTTTCTTTCACCCGCCGCCTGGCCCTCTCGGCCGTGGGCGCCGCCGCCTTCACATTGGCCGCGCCTGCCATGGCGCAGGCCAACAAGACGGTGGTGGGCGTGGCCATCCCATCGGCCACGCACGGCTTCACCGGCGGCATCGTGTACTGGGCCAACCAGGCCAAGAAGGACCTGGAAAAGGCCCACCCCGGCCTGCAGGTGATCGTGAAGACGGCAGGCGGCGCGCCCGAGCAGGCCAACCAGTTGCAAGACCTGGTCACGGTGAACAAGATCAACGCGCTGGTCATCTTCCCGTTCGAATCGGCGGCGCTGACCAAGCCGGTGGCGCAGGTGAAGGCCAAGGGCGTGTACGTGACGGTGGTGGACCGGGGCTTGTCCGACACGAGCGCGCAGGATGCGTACGTGGCCGGTGACAACACCGCGTTTGGCCGCATCCCTGCGGAGTACATCGTCAAGGCGCTAGGCGGCAAGGGCAATGTGGTGGCCATGCGCGGCATTGCCACCACGCTGGACAACGAGCGCATGGATGCGTTCAACGCGGTGCTGAAACAGAACCCCGGCATCAAGCTGCTGGACGCCAAGTACGCCAACTGGAACCGCGACGACGCCTTCAAGGTAATGCAGGACTACCTGACCCGCTTCCCGCAGATCGACGCCGTGTGGGCCGCCGATGACGATATGGCCGTGGGCGTGCTCAAGGCCATCGAGCAGGCCAAGCGCAAGGACATCAAGCTGGTGTTTGGCGGCGCAGGTGCCAAGGGCATGATCAAGACGCTGATGGATGGCAGCAACCCGCTCATCCAGGCCAACGTGTCGTACAGCCCCAAGTTCATCTACGACTCGATCAAGCTCACGGCCGAGGCGCGGATCAAAGGCGAGAAGCTGCCCGCCAACACCATCATTCCGTCCGTGCTGATCACCAAGGAAACGGCGAAGGACTTTTACTTTCCTGATTCGCCTTTTTGATGGCGTCAATGTGAGTCAAGTTGCCTGATCAGGAACATTCCTCAGATGAGGACATCAGCCCGTGCACCCGCAGCGGCGCTGGGGGTTGACCCCCTCTCCCCTCGCGGGAGAGGGTGGGGGAGAGGGGCTGCACCCGCGCCGCGCCCGTTTCACTCCCCCCTCTCCCCGGCCCTCTCCCACCAGGGGAGAGGGTGTGAGGGGTGATCTGAGATGTGTGAAAAATCAAGCCAAATTGGCCTCTAGCGCTTATCCAGTAAGCGCTAGCAGCTATTGAAAATATAGCTTATAGCCGCTTCAAACCTGCAACCCCACGCCCCTTGGAGCCACCATGCCAAGACCCGTCACCCTTTTCACCGGCCAGTGGGCCGACCTGCCTTTGGCAGAACTTGCGCCCCTGGCCAAAAGCATGGGCTATGACGGCCTGGAGCTGGCCTGCTGGGGCGACCATTTCAACGTGCAGGAGGCGCTGTCGTCGCCCCAGTACGTCAAGGACAAGCACGCACTGCTGGCCCAGCACGGCCTGCAATGTTTTGCCATCGGCAACCATCTGGTGGGCCAGGCCGTGTGCGATCTGATCGACGAGCGCCACCAGTCCATCCTGCCACCCCATGTGTGGGGCGATGGCGAGCCCGAGGGTGTGCGCCAGCGCGCAGCGGCCGAGCTGGCCGACACGGCGCGCGCTGCCGCCAAGTTTGGCGTGAAGACGGTCACGGGCTTCACTGGCTCATCGGTGTGGCATTCGATCTATGCCTTTCCGCCCACCACGCAGGAATACTGGGACAAGGGCTTTGCCGATTTTGCGAAGCGCTTTGGCCCCATCCTCGATGTGTTCGAGCAACACGACATCAATTTCGCGCTGGAGGTGCACCCCACCGAAATCGCGTTCGACATTGCCTCGGCCGAGCGCGCGATTGCAGCCGTGGGCGGCAACAAGCGCTTTGGCTTCAACTACGACCCGAGCCATCTGGCCTACCAGGGCGTGGACTACGTGAAGTTCATCCGCCACTTTGCCGACCGCATCTACAACGCCCACATGAAGGACGTGTGGTGGGGCAAGGGCGACGGCACGGTGGGCACCTTCGGCGGGCACACCAGCTTTGGCGACGCGCGGCGGAACTGGGACTTTCGCAGCGTGGGACGCGGGATGATCGATTTCGAATCCATCATCGTGGCGCTCAACGACATCGGCTACCAGGGCCCGCTCTCGGTGGAGTGGGAAGACAGCCGCATGGACCGCGTGCACGGCGCCACAGAGAGCGCGGCGTTCTGCAAACGGCTGGATTTCAAGCCGGCAGCTGGCGCATTCGACGCCGTGTTTGCGCGCGACAAGCAGGCCTAGCCGCACCCGTGCAAAAAACCGATAACAACAACACACAGCGAGCAAAGGCGTTTCGTATGTCCAGTCCCCAAAAGCTCCGCTACGCCATGGTCGGCGGCGGCCACGGCGCCTTCATCGGCGCGGTGCACCGCAAGGCGATGGCGCTCGACGGCCAGTTTGAACTGGTGGCGGGCGCGCTCTCGTCATCGCCCGAGCGGGCGCGCGCATCCGGCGCCGAACTGGGCCTGGCGGACGACCGCAACCACGGCAGCTGGCAGGACCTGCTGGCCGACGAACTGCGCCGCCCGGCGCACGAGCGCATCGATCTGGTGAGCATCGTCACCCCCAACCATGTGCACCACCCGGTGGCGTTGGCGTTTGTGCAGGCGGGCTTCCACGTGGTGTGCGACAAGCCGCTGGTGCACACCAGCGCGCAGGCCGACGAACTGGTGGCCGCCGTGAAGAAGGCGGGCACCGTGTTCGGCGTGACCTACAACTACACCGGCTACCCCATGGTGCGCGAGGCGCGCCACCTGGTGCACAGCGGCGCGCTGGGCCAGCTCCGCAAGATCACCGTCGAATACAACCAGGGCTGGCTGGCCACGGCGGTAGAGCAGGGCGGCGGTAACAAGCAGGCCGACTGGCGGCTGGACCCTGCGCGCAGCGGCAGCGCAGGCACGCTGGGCGACATCGGATCACACGCCGAAAACCTGGCCGCCACCGTCACCGGACAGCACCCCGCCTGGGTGTGCGCCGACCTCACCACCTTTGGCGCCGGGCGGCAGCTGGACGACGACGCCCAGCTGCTGCTGCGCTACGACAGCGGTGCACGCGGCTTCATCGTGGCATCGCAAGTGGCAGCGGGGCTGGAGAACGACCTGCGCCTGCAGGTCTCGGGCACGCTGGGCACCATCACCTGGCGGCAGGAAGAGCCCAACCAGCTCGTCCACTCCCCTGTGGACGGCCCGCGCCGTATCCTCACGCGCGGCTCGCAGTGGCTGTGCGAAGCGGCGCGGCGGGCAGGGCGCATCCCTGCGGGGCACCCCGAGGCGTTCATCGAAGCCTTTGCCAACATCTACCTGGGTGTGGCGGCCGACATCCGCGCGCGTGCCGCTGGCCGCGCGGCCGACCCTTTGGCGGCCGACTATC